>CAIPDV010000104.1 GCA_903863935.1 uncultured Bacteroidota bacterium | reverse complement strand
GTAACCGACCGTATGTTAGAAATGTTTAAAAAGAAACCTGCTAAAAAGTAATGCTGAATTGTAAATCAATTTCAATTAGCATTAACAATTAACAATTTAAATTAATATGAATCAGACAATTTTATTAGATATTATTTACTTAATCGGTTCTGTTACTTTCATCTTAGGCTTAAAGATGATGGGCAAACCTGACACTGCCCGTCGTGGTAATACTTACGCAGCATTTGGAATGACCCTGGCCATTTTAGGAACCATCTTCCTGCATGATGGCCCAATTGCACCAATTATTTATGGTATGCTTTTCGGCGCTTTCGCCATTGGCGGAATCATCGGCTGGATGGTTGCCAAGAAAGTAAAGATGACTGCAATGCCTCAGTTAGTTTCCCTTTTCAATGGTATGGGTGGAGCTTGCGCAGCTTTAATTTCCATTATGGAGTTCCATGTTCACGCAGGAGACCCTAAGACCATTATGATGGTTATGGCCGGACTTGTTATCGGAAGTATTTCCTTCTCCGGTTCCATGGTTGCATTTGCTAAGTTAAACGGCAATCTGAATTCGAATCCACGTATTCCTTTTTATAATATTATAAATGCGTTAATACTTTTAATTACGGTTGGAGTAGGAGTTTATATTACCGTTGCAGATATTACCGATTTTATGTGGCCTTGTATTGATTTAGGTTTAGCATTGATTTACGGTATCATGTTTGTATTACCAATCGGCGGTGCAGATATGCCGGTTGTCATTTCCCTGTTGAATTCATTCACTGGTCTTGCCGCAGCTTCTGGAGGTTTCCTTTACCACAACAAAGTTATGTTAACAGGTGGTATTCTCGTAGGATCTGCAGGTACTATTCTTACTATAGCTATGTGTAAAGGCATGAACCGTACTTTGTTCAGCGTAGTATTCGGTGCATTTGGTGAAGGCAGCGCAGCTGCCGCATCCGGAGGTACTACAGGCGGTACCGTAAAAGATATATCCATTGCCGATTGTGCCGTATTAATGAATTACTCCAAGAAGGTTGTTATTGTTCCCGGTTATGGTTTAGCTGTTGCACAGGCTCAGCACGTAATGCACGAGTTGGAAGCTTTGCTTGAAGAAAGAGGCGTTGATGTAAAATATGCTATTCATCCTGTTGCAGGACGTATGCCCGGCCACATGAACGTATTAATGGCAGAAAGTAACGTAGACTATTCCAAGCTTTGCGAAATGGAGGACATCAACCCGGAATTTGATACTACCGATGTAGTGTTTATTGTAGGTGCGAATGACGTGGTAAACCCTGCTGCGAAGAACAATCCAGCCAGCCCTATATACGGTATGCCAATTCTGGAGGTTGAAAGAGCAAAGAACATCATTGTAAATAAACGTAGTATGGCAGCCGGTTATGCCGGTATCGACAACGAACTCTTCTATAATCCTAAAACCAGCATGTTATTTGGTGACGCCAAGAAGGTGGTCACTGAATTGGTTGCTGAGTTGAAGACGATGTAACCGGTAAGGTATGAGTAAGCGATTACAAAGTATTCCACAACTAGATGGAATAAGGTGTATATGCGCTTTTATGGTAATAATGTTTCATTATTTGTACCGGTTTGATTTAGGTAAATTCCCTTTTGGCGAGAGAGGGGTTCAAATTTTTTTTGTTATTTCCGGGTTCTTGATTACGGCTATCTTGATGGAGCAAAAGGACACCGTCAGGTCTCGGTTATTTCTTGTGAAAAATTTCATTATTAAACGCTCTCTACGGATTTTTCCGATATATTATATTTTACTGTCAGTTTGGTTAGTAGTTTCACTTTTATCTGGGGTAGATTGGTATAAAGGCAATGCCATTTATTATTTTACCTACACTTCAAATATGCTGGTCTATTATAAAGGGTGGCAAAACATGCAGTTCGGGCCATTATGGACGTTAGCCATTGAAGAGCAGTTTTATCTTATCTGGCCGTGTATTATTTTATTTTTACCTAAGAAAAAGGAAGTATGGCTTATGGTTTTACTTGTTCTGGGAAGTTTAGCATTTAAATTCGTTTTTACGGACGAGAAGTATGCACGTCTATTGATCTCTCAAATTGATATGCTTGGTATAGGCGCATTAATTGCCTATATGATAAAGTATGAGTATACGTTTATTATTAATATAGTATACACGCTTAGGATGCCTATTATAATTATTACGACCACGCTTCTTATTACATTTAAATACTGGGCTGTTTTCCGGGAAGCAGGATTAGTTTATAATATCTGTATGCTAGCTCTTCCTTCAACATTAGTTATAGGTTGCTATTTAGGATTTAAGAATTTTTTTGGTTTTTTCCTCAATTTACGTTTTGTAAGGTATATGGGGAAAATAAGTTACGGGTTATACCTTTACCACATGAGTATTTTAGTTGTTATGGATATGTTGTCAAAAAAGATAACCTCAATTTATTTTAATAATGTAGTGATGTTTTTAATTTCCATAGGACTTACCATACTTGTTGCTCACTTGTCCTATATCTTGATTGAAAAGAGATTCATACGGTTAAAGGAAAAATTCGACGTTTAAAATGTTTGATTTTAGATACCTGTAAATTAATAGAAGTAGTAAATACTATCCCAGCTTAGTTTCAAGTATCTCCATTAAAGTTTTAACAGAGTCAATCCGTTGAATTTCGCTTATCTTGAATGTAACGTTGTAGTGATCTTGTATTTCATTTATCAACGTAATGTGATTAATGGAATCCCAAATAGGCATATCCTTTTTTACGGTGCTTTCAGTAATATCAGCCCTTTTGCCAAGGGCTTTATAGAATAGGGGTTGTAGTTCGGAAATGGTTGGTTTCATTTTTTTAATGTAGAATAAAATTTTTGAGCCGGAATATTCTTTTCAGTTTCTTTAAAACTAATGGATGTGATTTGAAGCCCGTTTTTCTTTAAATCCTCTAAAACATAAGCGTAGAAGCTGTCTTCAATCTTTTTTCCTAATGCCCGGCAACTCATCAGGAAGTTTTCCAAAATGAATTTTTTATCGTTTTCAGGTGTGAGTATAATTAATCCAACCGTTCCATAATCGCCAAATTTATCCGATACTTTTAAGGAATAAATTCTTCCACCTTTGTCTATAATTGAATTAAGTTGTTCGGTTGTGTAAGGTTGTTTGTTAAAGTTAAACTGGTTTGTTTTTCCTGTTAACTGCGATAATCTTTCAAAGTCAGTTATGTCATTCAACCGGATATCCATTTTAATATTGAGGCTCGTAATAAAGTCATCCAGGTTTTCAAATTGCTGTTCCTCTGCGGCCCTTTGCTGATGGACCATGTACTGCTCCGTTTTTATTTTGTCATCAGTAAGACGCAACCTTTTTTTGAACTCGAACCTTTCGGTGAGGTGTAGAAAATCCGTATACTCTTCAGTAAATTCAATACAAGTAACACCACTTAATAAGCTATGTACATAATCAAGTTCGAATTTATTATCGTCAATAAAAATGAAAGAATTAGTTCCGATATTAAGTTCAGCAGCTATTTCTTTCATATTCGCCACCTTATCATTCCAGTTTATTTTCCGTACAATAAAGTCAGTCCATTTTAAAACAAAATTCTTTTTCTCAAACGCTTCCTTTACATCGTCTTCATTATTTTTTGAACAAATACATAAAAGAAATCCTTCTTCCTTTTTGTTTTTTAAGAACTCTTGAAAGTGGTAATGGATAATCCCTTCCGCATCTTTGTCGCAATAAATTCCGTTCATTCCATCTTCACCAATCACGCCTTTCCATAGGGTGTTATCACAATCTACAATAATTACTTTTTTTTCTTCTCTGAAAAGCCAGTTTGCCTGTTCTTGCAAGGTTACTGCAAGTTGTTTAATAGCCTTTGGGGTGTAAGGCATTTGATACAGGTGGCCGATGTTATAATTGTAAAAACTATTTTCTCCAATGTTTTGAAGGATAGCGAGAAAATCGAAAACAAAAATGTTGGGCCGTTCAATGAGTTTTTGAAACTCATTGGAAAACTGAAAAGCCGTATCGAATAATTTCCCGAATGAATATTTAGCAGGTGAGTAGGTAAAAGAGTTCGAAAATGAATTACTGACAAGCAATGGCATATCCTTAAACTTTACCGAAAACTGAACCAAAGCTTTGCAAAACATTTTTTGCCATTCAATGGGGCGGCGATGAAAAACCTGGTCGGAGTGAATAAATACCAAGTCGAAATCCTTTAAATCGCCCGGAGTTAACGATAGCATTTTAGCAACCACATCTTCCTCAAAAGAATATACTCTGGATATGTTTCCATTTGAGATCAAATCAATTTCCTTCGCAATATGGTCGAAAGTAATATCGGAAATGACGTATAATTTCATTTTTGTAATGCTTTTGCCCTGCGAATTGAGTTGTGCGGTAAATATAAATGTATTTGGCTGAATTGGGGATTTGGGTAAAATATCTGCAGATGAAAAATATTTTTATTCCAGTTTGAACCCTAATACTGTCAATGTATTCCGGGAATTTATCGGTTTCAATAATTGAATTTTTACCCCGTCACCTAAAGTTTTTCTAATTTTGAGCCGTCTTATGGCGAATATGAAAGTTGAAGCGGCTCATTAAATTATTCACCAGGAACCCGGATAAAATACCATTGAAACATATAGTACCAAATAAAAATAGTGCCTTTTTAGTTTTAGGTTTTGCAGTATTCTTAAGCCCCGTTAAGCTAATAGCAGGCGATAGCCTTAAATATAAAATGTTGTCACTCGACAGTGCTATTGCAATGGGTTTACAGCATAGCAGGCAAGTGCAATATTCAACGGCAAGGGTGAATGAAAGCAAATCTTCACTAAAGGATATAAATAGCCGTATTTACCCTGATCTTGACGTTTTTGCAGGGTATTCAAGACTGAGCGATGTTCCTACCCAATATTTTCATTTTCCCGGCTCATCTGAACCTATCCCATCAACAACTTTATTCCCTGTTATTTTGAATAACTATACATTGGGGGCATCTTTAAATGAAAGTGTGTTTAATGGTTTTCAATGGAAATATGCAGTGCAGAATATGCAGTTTGCTGAAAAAAGCACTGAGTTTTCACTTGAAAGTCAGAAAAGTAATGTATCCATTGGTATAATAATGGAATATGTTAATCTTTTCAAGCTTGAACGCGCTCATGATGTTTTATTGGAAAACCTGAAACTCATAAAAGCTCACGTTGATGAAGTGAGTGATTTTGTAGGTCATGGCATCGCAACCCAGAACGATCTGTTGCGTACTCAATTGCAACTATCCAATGCTCAACTGACTGAGATGGATATTAAAAACCAGATTGCTACTGTAAACTATAACCTCGATATTATGCTCGGATTGCCCGAGAATAAACAGATTGGGGTTGACAGCAATTCGATTTTAGATAATAAATCGGTGCAACCATTGCCTTATTATTTACAGAATTATACCCAAAACAGGAATGATTTAAAAGCAGCAGATATGCAACAAAAGGCTGCAGAATCAAATATTAATGAAACACGCAGCGGACTGTATCCAAGAGTTACTATTGGGGCAGATTACAATTACCAGCGTCCTAATCCGCGTGTTGTTCCACCGTTAGACCAATTTCAGCCAACCTGGGACATTGGATTAAAAATATCTTACAGCCTAACAGGATTGTATACCAATAAGAACAAAGCCGATATAAGCAGGGCAAAGCTTGCCGAAGCAAAAGCCCAATATGACGACCTTTCCGATAATGCCAAGATGGATATCAATAAAGACTATCTCCAATATAAAGAGTCGCTTGAAAAGATAAGTGTATCACAAAAATCATTGGCACAGGCTATGGAGAACTACAAACTGGTAAAATCGAAATACGATAACCATATTGCGTTGTTAACTGATTTACTGGATGCTGACAATTTTCTGTTAAATGCAAAAATAAATCTCATTTCTTCCAAGGCTGATGCTACGCTTGCCTATTATTCCATGCTGAAAGCAGCAGGAATATTTACTACAAAATAATTTCACCCATGAGCACTGAAAAAGACGGTAAAAAACGAAAAAGAATAACTTCAATTGTACTTGGATCAATACTCCTTATTGGTATTGTTTTCGGGTTAATGGAGTACTTCAAATTTAAAGACATTGAAACCACGGATGATGCACAGTTGTCGAGCAATATTGACCCTGTGGTTGCAAGGATATCTGATTATGTTACCTCCATCAATTTTAAAGATAATGAACATGTGAATAAAGGGCAGGTGCTGGTACAGTTAGATGATAAAGACCTTGTTATTAAAGCGCAACAGGCTGAAGCTAATTTGAATGATGCACAGGCTAAAGCAGAAGTTTCAAAAGCCAATGCCGCCTCGGTGGAAAGTATGCTTGCTACCAGCAAAGGTGAAATTAATTCAGCTAAGATAAATTACGGTAAAGCTACAAGGGATTTTGAACGTTACCGGAATTTATATAAAGATGGCTCGGTTACGCAGGAGCAATTCGACCAATATAGAACCGCTATGCAAAGCGATTCCAACCTTGTTGAAATTGCAACCAAGAAGTATGAATCTGCCCAAAAGCAGTATGAACTTTCATTGGCAGACCTGGCATCGGCACAGGCTGCTGTAAATGTTAAACAAGCTGATTTGAACTTCGCGAAACTGCAGCTCTCGTATGCTACCATTACAGCACCGGCCAGTGGAATTGCATCGAAACGTTCCATTCAATTGGGGCAGCTGGTAGGAGCAGGCTCATCATTGCTTGCAGTGGTGGAAGACAGTGTATGGGTGGAAGCTAATTTTAAAGAAACCCAGTTGAGCGAAATAAAAACCGGACAAACAGCCGAAGTAACTATAGATGCATTAAACGGACAAATTATTAAGGGAACCGTGAGCTCTTTTGCAGGTGCTACAGGCGCATTGTTTTCATTACTTCCTCCCGATAACGCTACAGGTAACTTTGTGAAGGTTGTTCAACGTATTCCAATTAAGGTTGTGTTGGATACCAAAAACCCTGCGTACAAACTTCTCCGCCCGGGATTAAGTGTTGAGGTGGGGATTTCTGTGAAATAAAAATCTTATTCTTGCTTGTTTTCCTCGTTACGGGACTCTTCTGTTAGGCTGTCATTGAATTTATTCTTTCTGGTAATCCAATGCATTATACGCATGTTAAAAGTTAGTAATAAGATACCAAGTATTATTCTTATTCCGTTAAAAATAGCCATACTTATGTTTACGCTGGTCCATATTTTTTCCATTGATAATCCTGGGTACCTACCCGCTGGTTCCACTGACTCCTTTTTAAGTCTGTTGAAATAGAGAAAATCAGAAAAAAGGCTTGGTACGCCTGTAATAAGTACTATACAACTGAGAATAATTATTGCTAATCGAATAAGAAACGGACCGGTTACATTAAGGGTTATAACTTCCTGATCGAAATCCTTAGCCAGCGATAGTTTGTCAATTATCCGGCGGGTGCGGAATAAGGATGCCCACATGATAAATAAATAGATAGAAATTACAAGCACTATTCCAATAATATAAGCAATAAACCCTTTTGAATCAGTATTGGCTGATGCAAGATTTTTTATCCACATTGGCAGGATTTCAATTAACCCATAGATAAGCGACAAACCGAAAATTTTAACTACTATAGTGAAGATGGTGCGTGGCGTCATGAATAAAATTTAGTGTAAAACAAACATACTAAAAATAAAAACAAGTAAAACCCTTAGTGCTTTTTAGTGCTCTCTGTGTCTTAGTGGTTTGCATTTTAAATTGAGGTCATTGACTTTTTAAGGAATCACTTTTTGATGCAGTATCTTTACAGTATGAAACATGTTATTAGAATAAAACATAAGCTTGTAAGTGTGCTATTTTTATTGCTCTATTGCTTAGCATTGCAAAAAGCAATAAAATATTTTTCAATACGGTCATTTTCAGTTAGTATGAAAAAAGAGCTTTATTGCAATCTATTGCAATTTCATTGCTTTTCTATTGCTGATTTTTTAGCTGTGAAACCCCACCAATTCAGCAACCGGTTCCAATACAAACTTTCCGGTTTTAATGCCTTTTGCTTTGCATAGCTCCTGTAGAATATCCTTATAGTAGTAGGCCACTGAGCCAACAAAACTAACGGTTGTGGTTCTATATTCTTCGTAGCGGCAAACATGTTTAACCAGAAAAAGATCTAAACATTCCTTTAGCAGGGTTTGAATAAATGGATGGGTAATATGGTTGGCTGCAAACATGCTGAAGGTCCCTAAAAATTTATTGAAGTTGGGTTCCAGGTAAACCTTTTTGTCAATGGCGGCGCGGTCCATCTGGTAGGTTTTGAAAAATTCATCACGCAGGTCTTCGGGCATTTCTTTGTTCAGATAAGCGGCAACAATGCTTTTGCCAATATGTCCGCCGCTGCCCTCATCCCCAAGTATGAAGCCTAATCCGCCAATTGTTTTTGTGGTGTTTGTACCATTGTAGTAACAGGAGTTGGAGCCCGTGCCAAGTATGCACACGATGCCTTTATCGTGCCCACAGCAGGCTCGTGCAGCCCCTAGTATATCATGCTCTACACTTACTTTTGCTTTAGTAAAGCAAGCAGAAAGAGCAGTCTTAACTTCTTTGCATTTGGAAGGTACGGAACAGCCGGCGCCATAAAAATAAACCTGTGTAATTTCTTCCGCTTTACAAGGCAATTCAGCAATCAGCTTATTTACTAAAACCGATTTTATCTGCTCAATAGTTTTGTAGTATGGGTTCAAACCTTCGGTATGATAGGGAAATACCCCGCCCTTGTTATCAACTAACCTCCATCCTGTTTTGGATGAGCCGCTATCTGCAATAAGAATCATGCTTAATACGCTGTTAATGTAAATCCGTTAATTTTACCGCAATCAGTTTACAAAAATGATAAAAAGACTCTTACCCGCAATTGTTCTTATTTCTATTCTTTCATCTTGCGAGAATAAAAACAAGAATAAAAATGAACACAGGCCTAAATTAGTAATCGGTATTGTGGTTGACCAGATGCGCTATGATTACCTTTATAAGTACGCCAGTAAATTCGGCAAAGGCGGTTTCAAGCGATTAATGAAAGAAGGTTTTTCTTTTGATAATGCGCAATACAATTACGTTCCTACCTATACCGGGCCGGGGCATACAGCCATATACACAGGTGCAACGCCTTGCATGAGCGGCATTGTAGCCAATGACTGGTATGACAGGAAATCGGGATCTATGGTTTATTGTGTCCAGGATGATTCGGTAAGTACTGTAGGTAGTTTTTCTAAAGCAGGGCAAATGTCACCAAAACGTGAGTTGGTAAGCACTATTGGTGATGCTTTAAAACTTAGTGACGGTGGCAAATCAAAAGTAATTGGTATTTCACAAAAAGACAGGGCATCTATCCTTCCCGCAGGGCATAGGGCTGACGCGGCTTATTGGCTGGACGACAGCACAGGTAATTTTATTACCAGTACCTATTATATGAAGTTTTTGCCCCAATGGGTTGTGACCTTTAACCAGGAAGGAAGAGCGAAAAAATATTTGAGTGTTCCCTGGTATGCATCCTTGCCATTGAAGGATTATACAGAGAGTATGGAGGATGATAACAAATATGAAAAGCCGTATAAAACTGAAAGTGCGCCGATATTTCCTCATAACTTACCTGTGTTAATGGAGAAGAACGGAGGATGTGGATTAATAAAAGCAACTCCATTTGGAGATGATTTAACCAAAGACTTTGCCATACAAACCATCAAAAATGAGAACCTTGGAAAAGGCGATGAAACGGATATGTTGACAATAAGTTTTTCATCAACAGACTATGTGGGGCACCAGTTTGGCACGGAGTCTATCGAGTTAGAGGATACCTATATCCGTTTGGATAAAGACCTTGACACGTTGTTGACATTCATTGATAAATACATTGGTAAAAACAATGTGCTCGTATTCTTAACTGCTGATCATGGTGCGGCTATCAATGCGCAATACCTGGTAGATAAAGGCGTTCCTGCCGGATACCTTGACGAAAAAGCTCTTTTGGCAAAAGAGAATGAATACCTCAATTCGAAATATGGGGGCGATGTAGCTCTTGAATTTACCAATCAACAATTTTATATTGAATTTATTATGCCTTCCATTGTTGAGCAAACACACTTACCAATTAATAATGATTCGGTAGAAGCGGAAATAGCCAAAATTGCGGGCCAATGGCCGGGAGTAGAGCGTGCAATTCCTGCTTACAAATTAGGTTCAATAAATAGGGATTTTATTAATACTAAAATATTAAACGGGTATAAAGCAGACCGCTCCGGCGATGTAATTATTAACCTGCTTCCAAACTGGCTCAGTTATGCCAAAACTGGCACCACCCACGGGGCTCCCTATGATTATGATGCGCATGTGCCACTGCTTTTCTGGGGCGGGGAAATAAAACATGGTTCTACTCCAAAGGAGGAAGCTATTACCAATATAGCCCCAACAGTTTCGTGGCTGTTGCATATTCCAAATCCCGATGGATGCATGGGACAAGCGATGGGAGAGGTGGGGAAGAAATAATGTTGGATGTTGATTTTGAATTAAGGTTTTTATTGAAGTAGAATTGACAAACAATTTCGTAAATTTGCGTTTATGGCACCAACAATATTCAGTTATAAGAGTATTAAGATAAGGGTTTTCCCTAAAGATCACGAACCGGTGCATGTTCATGCATTCTCAGGAAGTGATTTTGGAGTGCGTATTGTTTTTACAATGATGGAAGGTAAAGTTGTTAAAGTAGAATACAAAAAACTCAAAGGGTTTAAACCTTTTGGTCCAGCACTAGTAAAGGATTTAAAGAAACTGGTGGAACGTTATAAAGATGAGATGGCGAACGATTTTATTGATGTTGTGCATAGAAAAATGAGTAAAAACAAAAAGATAATTACTAAAATAGTTTGATATGTATATAATAGGTGTCAAATATATAAGAAACTACATCCTCCAAGTCGCTTTTAAAAACGGGCTGATAAAAGATTTTAATTTCAAAGACTTTCTTTTTGAGGAAACTAATCCAATGTTTACCAAATTCAAAAACTTGAGTTTGTTTAAAAAAGTGAGAGCCGAAAACGGATTATTAATTTGGGGTGATGACGAAATGGATTTTTTGGGGGAACATTTGTTTTTGCTCGAAAAGGACGCTAAAAAGGCGAATAAGAGAAAAGAGTCTGTTATATAATACTATCCTTGATGGTGCGTGGACCGGCAATGGGGGAAGTGGGGAAGGGGAAATAGTGATTAACACACTTTAACATCCATCTCATTTCCTTTACCATAGCCCGAATTCGGCAGTTAAACAGACTGGTTAATAATGTGTAAACAATTTCCACCCAAAAATGGGGTTATTTGTTCTATATTTGCGCAGATAACCAAAGCTCGCAACTACCTTAAATGGGAGAGAATAAATTCCTCAATCAAATAGAATATCCTGCCGACCTCAGAAAACTGAAGTACGAGGATTTACCTACTGTATGTGCAGAATTGCGCCAGTTTATCATTGACCTTGTATCGGAAAAAGGCGGACACTTCGGCGGTAGCCTGGGGGTAGTAGAACTTACTGTAGCATTGCATTATATTTTCAATACTCCTTATGACCAATTGGTGTGGGACACAGGTCATCAGGCTTACGGGCATAAAATACTTACCGGAAGAAGAAAAGCATTTCATACAAACCGCCTCTATAAAGGCATTAGTGGGTTTCCTAATCGCCACGAAAGTGAATATGATTCATTTGGAGTAGGGCATACTTCAACATCTATTTCAGCGGGACTTGGAATGGCTGTCGCCTCCAAATACAAAAAAGAATTTGACCGCAAACATATAGCAGTTATTGGAGATGGTGCCATGACCGCCGGACTTGCTTTTGAAGGATTGAATAATGCCGGAACATCTAAAGCTGACATTTTAGTAGTGTTGAATGACAACTGTATGTCAATTGACCCGAACGTAGGCGCATTGCGTGAGTATCTAACCAACATGACTACATCACCCACTTACAATAAAGTTAAGGATGAGGTGTGGCGCTTGTTGGGTAAAGTCAGCAAATTCGGACCAAATGCCCAGGACATAGTTGCCAAGATTGAAAATGCGGTTAAAACATCGTTGCTCAATCAGAGTAATGTTTTCGAGTCGTTGCATTTCCGCTATTTCGGGCCGGTTGACGGGCATGATGTGGTTCATCTCGCAAAGGTTTTAAATGATCTCAAAAAAATCCCCGGACCTAAAATATTGCACGTTCTCACATTAAAAGGTAAAGGATATAAATTTTCGGAAGAAGGCGATCAGACGCTCTGGCACTCGCCAGGTACATTTAATAAGGATACGGGAGAACTTGTTAAATCTTCATCCACTAAACCGCAACCACCCAAGTACCAGGATGTGTTTGGAATTACTCTGGTTGAATTGGCTGAGAAAAATGACAAGATAATGGGTATTACGCCAGCAATGGCGTCGGGCTCATCATTGAATATTATGATGAAAGCCATGCCTGATAGGGCATTCGATGTAGGCATTGCAGAACAACATGCAGTTACTTTCTCTGCGGGACTTGCTACTAGAGGACTAATTCCTTTTTGTAATATCTATTCTTCATTCATGCAGCGGGCCTATGATCAGGTGATACATGACGTGGCTATTCAAAACCTGAAAGTTGTTTTTTGCCTGGATAGAGGAGGGGTTGCCGGTTCAGATGGGCCAACACACCACGGTAATTTTGATTTAGCATATTTCAGATGTATCCCGAATATGATTGTTTCAGCTCCTATGAATGAAATTGAACTGAGGAACCTGATGTATACAGCCCAACTCGATAAAATTACAAATCCATTTTCAATTCGTTATCCACGTGGAAATGGTGCCATTATTGACTGGAAACAACCTTTCACTGAAATACAAATTGGAAAAGGAAGGAAAATAAAAGATGGATCCGATCTCGCTATTTTAACAATCGGACACCCTGGCAATTTTGCCCTTGATGCATGCAAAACGTTGGAGAATGAAGGCATAAGCGCAGCACATTATGATATGCGTTTTGTGAAACCGATTGACGAAGAAATGCTGCATGAAGTATTTAAAAATTTCAATAAAGTAATTACAGTCGAAGATGGCTGCCTGATGGGTGGTATGGGTAGTGCAATCCTGGAGTTTATGGCCGATAATAATTACAATGCCACAGTTATAAGGCTTGGAATACCTGACAAAGTAATAGAACATGGAACCCAACAGGAACTATATAAAGAATGCGGGTATAGCACCGATGATATACTTACGGCCGCCAGAAACTTCATAGACAAAAAGAAGAAAGGACATAAAGCTTTATTTATTACACTATAATTATTATAAAAATTATTTATCATGATTTTAAAAAGACACGCTATACTTTTTGTATTTGGCTTGGCAACTTGTAATGCCTTAATAGCACAAGACAAAGCAGCACCGTTAAATAACACAACTCAAAACACGCCTGATATTCCTCTTACTAATAAAGAAGGCAGTAAATACCAGTTCACCATTATAAAAGACAATGGGGCTTTAAGTGTGAAGAACCAAAACAGATCAGGAACCTGCTGGTGTTTTTCCACCCAATCTTTTTTAGAGTCGGAGTTAATGCGCATGGGGAAAGGTGCCATTCAACTTTCAGAAATGTATGTAGTCCATAACATGTACCTGGAAAAAGCGAGAAACTATGTCCGCTATCAGGGTCATGCGCAGTTTGGCGAGGGTGGAGAGCCGCATGATGTGATAAATGCTGTACGCGATTTTGGTATTGTTCCCGCCGAGGCATATTCCGGCTTGCCAAAAGGCGATTCCCTACCGGTGATGGGAGAAATGGATAATGTTTTAAAAGCAATGCTTGATGAAGTTAATAAACTTCATGATGGAAAGCTGAGCCCTAACTGGTTTAAAGCATATCAAGGAGCACTTGATGGATACATGGGTGCAACGCCAACCCAATTTGAATATAAGGGGAAAACCTACACTCCGCAATCGTTTGCCAAATCGTTGGGAATAAATCCTGATGATTATGTTGAAGTAACTTCTTTTACACACCATCCATACTATTCAAAGTTTGCTTTAGAAGTTCCAGATAATTGGTCGGGCTCCCAGGTTTATAACGTGCCGCTTAATGAACTTCAACAAATTACCGACAATGCAATTCAAAATGGATATACGGTAGAATGGGGTGCTGATGTAAGTGAGCCCGGATTCGGAGTTAAAAACTATAGTATTGCAATTATGCCTCAGTCGGAAACAATAGCTATGACAGCAAAGGCAAGGGATTCAATATTTACAAATCCGGTGCCACAAAAAGAAATTACCGATACACTTCGCCAAAAAGCTTTTGATAACCTAAGCACCACCGATGATCATGGCATGCAAATAACCGGCATGGCTAAAGACCAGCTTGGAACTCCATATTATATTGTGAAAAATTCATGGGGAACTTCAAACTATTGTAAGGGATATTTTTATTGTTCAGCTTCGTATTTCAGATACAAAACCACCGCAATTATGGTTAATAAAAATGCAATACCTGCTGAGTTGAGAAAGAAGATGGGGTTATAAGATCACTCCCTTTCATAGTTTTTAAGGCTATAAAGCAATTAAAAAATTTACCATTTACCCGTTAAAACTTACCAATTAATAAATAAAAGCTACCAACCGCTAAGTTTATAGTTATTGGTATATTGTTTTATTTTAATTTGGCATTCAAAATAAAAAATAATATTATGAAAAACAGATTACTTGGCATATTTTGCATTATAGCAACATTTTTATGTGGAGAGGTTAAAGCAAAAAAAGATACTATTTGTATAACTATGCGCCCATCTGCTGCATTAGGTAATGATATTGATGCAGAAATCAGTAGTCAGAATACAACTGCTAATTTTGGGACATCGGTAGATTATTATAGCGCAACATGGACATGTGGTAATCCATGTCTTGACAGAGGACTTATTCGTTTTGATTTATCTTCTATTCCATTATCTGCCACCATTTTAAGTGCAAACTTATATCTTTATACTGATAACAATGCGTCTGAAGGGATTACCGGACAGCCAACTTATGGAACAAACAATGCTGGCTGGCTGCAACGCGTAACTTCTAATTGGTCTGTAAATTCTGTTACCTGGGCTACCCAACCCTCAACAACAACTGCTAATCAGGTTTCTTTGCCGCAAAGCATAAATACTACAGAAGATTATACGTTGGATATTACTCAACTTACAAAGGACATTTTAACCAGTGGAAATAACTATGGTTTTGAGATTTTACAACAAAATGAATCAACCGCTTACCAAAGTTTGATTTTTGGGTCTTGCAATAATTCGGACACGAATATTCATCCCAAAATTCAAATTTGCTATGTTGTTGATGTTACACCTGGTGATTCAAATTGTATTAGTCTTAGACCATATGATACGAATGGAACAGTACTTGGAACTCAAAATCCAACAATTATGGGGTCGGCTGTAAATTTATTTTACAGTGCGACCTGGACTTGTTCAGGCCCTCTTTGCTTGGATAGGGGGTTTATTAAATTTGATATATCTTCAATTCCTAGTAATGCAACAATTACAAATGCTACATTGTCACTTTATGCTGATAATAATGCAACCATTGGTATTTCAGGTCAGCCAACTTATGGCACAAATAATGCAGGGTGGTTACAGCGAATAACGACCCCATGGACATATAATACTATTTCCTGGAATACCCAACCTACAACTACAACAACTAATCAAGTTGTATTAGCTCAAAGCACAAGCACTTCAGAAAACTATGTTTTAAATGTTACTCAATTAATAAAGGATATAATGACCAGCGGAAATAATTATGGGTTTGAATTATTGCAACAAAATGAAACAGTATATTATCAAAGCCTGGTTTTTGGTTCTTCTTTAAATGCAGACTCTACCATACGCCCCAAATTAGATATTTGCTATAAAGTTCCAAATGCGATAGATGAGGTATCCAACCAAGGACTATCAATTGTGGTGTATCCTAATCCGGCAAAGGATGAGGTCGTATTTAAAACTACATCTAGTGAAAGCATGAAGGATTATCACGTTGTATTGTATAATGAATTGGGTCAGGAAGTTAGAAATTTTCAATTATTCCCATACCAAGTTACTATTAATACTTCTGATTTATCGAGGGGTATGTATTTTTATAAAATAATTGGCAAGAATACTGCGATTAAAAGTGGAAAAATAATTTTAGAGTAATCGTTTAATTAAAACCTGAACTCGCAACCTAGCCCGAGACTTATTGCCTGATAAATTATAGTAGGGTTTACAACTGAAAGGTGATTGTCATTTGCCAGGGTTGTTGAGTTGCCTGTTGAGCTATTAGTGCTTGTAACTAAAAGATTTGAATTAACTGTTACGTTGGAATATGTAAGGCTGCTAACCTGAAAATGCAGATTGATGAAAAACTCAAGACTTTTATTAAGAACATAATAAACACCTTCATCAACCCTAATAGATGGAGCGTAGGCATATATTTTTGGAGAATCCCAAGACTCTGTAGTATCAATGCTGTTGCCATTTATATCAACAGGGCCCTGGGCACGCTGTCCAACAACTTCAATTTCGGGAATACTGCATGCAATAAGGCCTGCCATCAAACGTGTTTTTGAATAGATTTTACCATTTTTGCTTAAAGGGTAATTATAATATCCACCCACCATAATTGCCTGAGAAATCAATTGACCACTCTTAAAAACTGCGGCACTTTGATACACACCGGGATGGTCATTTAGTAGCTGGGAAACACCTGAACTTGAAGGATCCATAGGAAAAAAACCTTCAGAAAGTACAATCACTCCACCGAATTTTGAATTTATTTTATACCCTAAGGTTAGCTCAAAAGCGGATGCAACATTAACAGATGAATTACAAGGTAATTTGATAGTTACATTTGTAAAACTTCCCGCAGGAAATGATCCGCTAAGTTCAAATCCAACCGAAAATTTATTTTTATCGGAAGAAAACCTGCTTACGTCTTGCGAATAAACGGGTTCGGCTTTGAAAATGGCTAAAACAGTGAATAAATAAAGAAAAAGATGTTTCATTTTATTGTTTGCGCAAAGATAAAAAAAATTAAAAAAATATTTTTTTCTGATATAATGTGTTTTGAATTGGATATGAGCAATAAATGACAAAGATGAATTATTTTTTTTTGTTAAGCCATGTTAAAAATGTGATGTAAGTATACTAATATTAAATTAATAAGTACTAATATTGCATCATGACAAAACTAATAGAAACCAAAGTAACCGAACAGCTTCCTCAACTTAAGTCTTTACTTAAGGACGTGAAGCCTTATCTGAAGCCCAGGATAAGAATGTTATTAGCACTCAAAAAAGAGCGCAGGGCCACGAGAATTAATATAGCCAAAGCATCCGGAGCCAGCTACAGTTCTATTCTTAAATGGAGCGAATTGTATGACAAGGGAGGACTTAAAGCCCTCATGCAACTTCAGGACAAAGGCCACAGAAGGTTTTTATGGCCGGACAAAGTTCGCCACGATCTTGAAACAAGATTAAAAAGTGGTGACCCTACCAGCTATAAAGAACTGCACAAGTGGTTGCAGAAGAAGCATGGCTTGAAAGTGAGTTTGCCCACACTTTACAAGTATGCCCGTAAAGATTTCGGCGAAGAGATCCGCGAACTGAGATTAAACCAACTACCTCAGATCAAGGAATCGCTTGCCGATCTTAAAGAAGCATACAAGCTTGCTTTGCCACGCATTAAACCAAGGATCAAGATTTTGATCATGGTGAAAGAACGCAAGATCAACGGTATTGGAGACATTACCCGCGAAACAGGAAGTTCTTTCATGCGTATTATGAACTGCCTTGAACTTTACAAAAAAGGTGGTTTGGCAAGAGTTCGCCAAAGTCAGGCAGGCCCTTTCCGTACGATTATTAATGAAGAAACGCATAACGCAATTAAAAAGCGTCTTCAGGTAAAACCGAACGAAAAATTGTCTGACTTGCACCGTTGGCTGCAAAAGAATTATTTATCCAAATTACAGTATGTTACCTTACACTCCCATTTAAGGAAACATTTCCCGGGTAAATCAAGAGCCGGCAAAAGCAAGAAGAGGTTTCATTAATTCTCAGAATTATTAACTTTTAATGATTAGTCCCGATAGCCCTCGGGACTAATTTATTTTAGGGACTCCCGCTTCATTATAATAAATGGAAAGTAGAGTGACTTTCCCTCTCCTTTTGGAGAAGGTAGGGTGAGGTCTGATTTATTTAATAGCCCCACTTAATATCCCTAGGCCAACCTTGCAAAGGGCTTTAGCATGGCCTCTAAGTCTTTTAGCGGCCTTTGGATGTTTTTTGCACCAATCTGCAAATCCATCACGGGAATTACCTCTGGAAGGGGCGTTGCCATAATGGTAATTATGCTGCTTTACATCATAACCACTTTGCTGTGCAGGTTGTTCTGGTTGGGTTGAACCTGCAAGGGCATCATTTATTTTTTTCTTAAACTGTTTTCGATCCGAACAGTCACTATTTAATAAAGCCGTAGCATCCCCAGGATTGCTTGCGGCCCAATTACCAAGCGCAGTTGCAGCATCCTGGTGTCTTTTTGCCCAGATGCCCATTTTTATTTTTGGGGAACAAGAGGGGAAAGCTAAGAGTGAAGAACTAAGAGCTAAGAGTAACAGTAGTTTGGCTTGAGCCTGATTTTTTAACATGCCGCGAAGATAGGGAAAGAAGATAAATCTTCCTTCCCCTAAAAGTCAAAACAAAAAAGATTCGTCCTCAACTATTTTACAACGATAGTAATCATAGCATGCCAATCATCGCCATATGACATATGAGCACCATCGGCAAACTGCAAAGTAAGCGTGTGGGAGCCCGGACTCAATGAAAGTGTATCAACGGTTTGTCCTTTACCAAAGTGAAGGTGGGTTTCGTCTTTCGGAATTACAAGGCCTTTTACAACATAATTTCCATCAATAATTAAATGGTGGTGGCCTGTTTTAGTATCCATGGTACCCATAGGCGCAACGGTCTTTCCTTTTACACCCATTTGCACAACGAATGGTGATTTCACCGTATCCCAGTTTTTCAGGTTTACAAAATAAACACCGCTATCCTTAGGCTCGTTGGGGTTAGTTTTCGCTGCCGGGGTAGTGGCGGGAGCAGTGGTTGTGGTGTTTGCTGAAGTAGCAGTATTGGTATCTTTTGATTGGTTGCATGCTACAATTGTTGCAAGTAATGCAATAGGGAGTAAAAATAATGGTTTCATTTATACGGTGTGTTTTGGTTTGAACTGTAAAGGTAATTTTTTTCAGCCAAAGGACTGAGAAAACTTTATGTGTAAAACCAAGGTTGGTTAAATGTGAAAAAATATCGTGAGTGGGTTAATAGCGCACAACTAGCAACTTCCTAGTAGTGCTTTGCCCATTTGGGCTACTAACTTTTACAACATATATTCCATTAGAACAACCTGAAACAGGTATTCTTGTTTCAGGGGCCTTTATTTCAGACCGCATTATTTCTCTACCTGTTATATCTGATAATAGAATGATTCCACCCAGTGCATTTTCATCCGTTTCCACAAAAACGTAATTATTGGCCGGGTTCGGATATAAGGTTACAATCAAATCTTGTCCATGAATATTTTGTATTCCGTTCGGCAAACACACATCTTTCGCTCCTGTATTCCATATAGTTTTAACATCTTGCAATTCGTAACTATTAGTTGCTTTAGATACACCAGACCACCTGGCTAGTATCGTATCATAAGGATCTTTAACAATATTCGCACTTACTTTGTTAGGGAAAAGCGAAATAAGCCCCCAACCCCATTGATTTATGGTTTTGTAGGTCCAAGGTGACCAACTGGTATTATGCAAACAATATTGATAAAGCGACCAAGCCATTGAAGAGTCATCAGCAACATGTGTTTCTCCAATATAATAAGGTACTCCTTTACTGTCGGCATTGTTTAAGACTGGTAAATAGGCACTATCAAAATACGTAACATTTCGTGGCTTTGAACCAGATGTTAAGCCATACCAGTGATCTTGATATAATACATTGTGCCAGCGGCCGGTATCAATTGCAGTCCATTCAATAGATATCATGTGAGAAGGATCAACGGAGCGAACCGTATCATAAATTAAATGCATTACGGTATCTCTATAGCTGGCCGTGGGTTCGTTCAGCAAATCATATCCGGCTACTCTGGTATTTCCATTGAAATGTTTGGCAACAACGCGCCAGATTTTACAGGCATTAAGAATAACACTATCTACATGGGATATACCGCTGTAATCCTGGTTTTGGTTAAGCCAAATATGATAATCGAATAGAACGTAGATATGGCGAATAGCCGCCTGCTTGACTATCCAGTCAAATCTTGAAAAATCAATATGTCCGAGTGAATCAAGATACCATTGTTGTTTTTGGTCCTGAAGGTTTCTCCATCCAAATGGGACTCTCACAAAATTAAATCCCAATGATTGGATTGTGTCCAAATCAGCCGCAGTAATCCAATTATCTTCCCATGTTTTTACCAATTGCTTTACCTGGGGTTGGGTGAACCGTTTTTCAAGTGATTGTATTGAAGCACGCCCTTCTGCATCTGTAGTATCTGTTATTCCGCACATCCAGTTCTCAGTAACCAGCCAGCCTCCTAAATTTACACCGCGAAGAATAACTTGTTTCCCGGTTGAGTCCATAATTTTATTCCCGGAGGTATGCAAAACAAGTTGCGATTGAACCCTGAGATTAATAAATAAAACAAGAAATAAAGCAAGAAGAGCTCTAGGGATATGGGTAGGGCGCATTTTAATTTTAAATGTATGTCAGTAGACAAAGGTAGATATTTCAATTTTAAAAGGAATGTTTATAAACAAAACTGAACTATAAGGATTGATAATTACTTTTGGAGAAAAATTTCGATAGAAATATAAATCATGGCTTTAACTTCTGCGTATCCGGAATTACGGGAAAAGATAAATAACGGCGATATCATATTGTTCAGAGGCATTGGCATTCGTGCCTGGTTAACTCAGTATTTCGATAAAAGCTATTACAACCATGCAGGGGTGGTGTTTATTAGTAATGAACGCTACTTTAGCCTTGACAGCAATGCGGACAAAATAGATCCTTTGTTTTTATCGCACAAAATGAAAAAGTACACTCATTTTTGCATTGTTAGGCCTGTAGGCTGGTATCAGTTTGAAATTAATGATGCGGTAAGAAAAATAATGCATAAAGATGAGAAAGTCAATCTTCATAAAAAGGATAAAGCGAGCTCCGCACAATTTATCCGCCGCTATTTGAATAAACTTAATCCACCTGCCACTTGTTACGAAAACAGTAACACTCCTTGGGATTTTATCATTTATGCGGATGAGAAGTTTAAAATTATTGGAGATGATTCTGATAAGGCTAAGTATAGGAAGCTGGAGTGAGCTTGTGTTATTCCTTTTTATTCAGAAATAATGGAAAATCATAATCAGACAGTAGCCATAATTGTTTCTTGTTTAACATTTGAAATGTTTCTCTGAACGGCAGACAGGGTTCTGACTCATCTAGAGAGTGCTGTTTATTTGTATCCTTGCAATTTACAACATATGCAGTAATAAAATACCCAACCCAACCAGATTTAAATTTCCAATCGCTAATAGTATCGACTCTATAATGCCATAAAATAGTATCAGCCCTATGGTTATCCTCATTCATAATAATTGTAATTGAAGAATCATTTATTGAATAAAAATAAGGTCTCGAACTATCCACCCAATTTCCTTGTAAAAGTTTCTTTATCTTACTAATAGAATCTCCTACAGATGTTTGTGCATGACAGTAGAAGGATGCAAATACTATTGTAATTAGCAGTAACCCTGATTTCATTCTTAAAATGATGTTGTGTGATTCAAATCACAAACGATTTACTAAAGTACAAAATATTGATATTGCACTAATTTTAAAGTTCAAGTTTTAAGCAGAGATAATATTTCTGTTTTTCTTTCAAAACTTATTCACAATCCGAAATAGTTGTTTCGGAAATAGCATATATTTGCAGCGAATTTCAAAAAAAGCGGCTAAAAAGCCCTCAAAATGAACATAAAAGTGTCTGATTTTAAAGGTATTTCGAAAATTAAGAAACTGTTTTTTATAGCGACCCTCCTTTTTGCAATTCCTTCAGTGGTTTTTGCAGAAGGTGAAAGTGGCAAGCCTTTCAATGCCGGTGATATGATTTTGGAGCACGTAAGCGATGCCCATAGCTGGCATGTTGCAGGTGATGTTTCAATTCCGCTTCCTATTATCCTGTACTCTTCTACCCACGGACTTGATGTATTTTCTTCTGCTAAGTTAGAAAATGGTGTTGCTTATAACGGATACAAATTAAACGGTGAACATATTGTTGCAGTTGATGCGAGCGGAGCAATCAATAAGGATGAAACTGCCAAAATCTGGGATCTGTCAATAACCAAGACTGCCGCAAGCATTCTTTTATCCGGAATCTTATTAATACTAATAATGTTAGCAGTATCAAAAGGATATAGCAAAAGGGGAACAGGCGCACCAAAAGGAATTCAATCGTTCTTCGAACCCATTATTGTTTTTGTTCGCGATGACTTAGCCATCCCTAGTATTGGTAAGAAGAAATATGAAAAATTCATGCCTTATTTGCTAACTTTATTCTTCTTTATTTTATTGGTGAATTTATTAGGTCTTGTTCCTTTCTTTCCTGGAGGAGCAAACGTAACAGGCAACATTGCCGTTACAACCACCTTGGCCTTATTCACATTTATTGTAATGATGGTCAACTCCGGTAAAACCTATTGGGGACACACCTTATGGATGCCAGGTGTTCCTGCATGGGTTAAAATTTCTATCCTTGGTCCGATTGAAACACTCGGTATCATTTTAAAACCATTCACACTTCTTATCCGGATATTCGCCAATATGCTTGCCGGACACATTGTAGCCCTTTCATTTTTCGCACTCATATTCATCTTCGGAGGTTTATGGGGCCACTTTGCAGGATATTTAACATCTGTTTTTTCAGTTGCTTTCTCAGCAGGTATGTTATTGCTCGACGTTTTGGTGTCACTCATACAAGCGTATGTGTTCACCTTGCTTTCGGCAATCTATTTCGGAATGGCAACAGAAGAAGCAGAGCATCACTAAACAATGGATTCTTTAACTCTAAATAATTAATTATGTTATCAACTATTTTATTAAACGCAGCGGACAATGGTGCCAACATCGGTATCGGATATGGTCTTGGTGCAATTGGAGCAGGTTTAGCCGCTCTCGGTGCCGGTATCGGTATCGGATCAATTGGTTCCAATGGTCTTCAATCCATGGCCCGTCAACCAGAAATTATGGCTGATTTGCGTACAAACATGATTCTTGCCATCGCCTTTATTGAAGGTACTTCCTTCTTTGGTATGGTAATCGGATTGTTGGTATTGCTTATCAAGTAATTACTATTTGAACTCCGGAGACCAACGGTTGGTTGTTCTCCGGGGCTCTTTTTAATTAGGAATTGAGAATTAGGAATTAAGAATCAATAGGATTATAACTCATAACTTATAACTCATAACTCAAGAAAATGGATCTTATAGTACCTTCAATCGGGCTTATATTTTGGATGACGATCACCTTTTTGGTGGTGTTTTTCCTGTTAAAGAAAATGGCATGGAAGCCAATCCTTAAATCATTAAAAGACAGGGAGTCTTCCATTCAAAATGCACTTGATTCTGCTGAAAAGGCAAAACAAGAAATGGCAGCTTTGCAAGCTAGTAACGAAGCTATTTTGATGGAAGCCCGCAATGAACGCGACAAGCTTTTAAAAGAAGCCCGCGAAACCAAAGACAGTATTATTGGAGAAGCAAAAGCTAAAGCGCAAATCGAAGCTGATAAAATTATGCAGAGCACCCGTGACGCTATTCAAGGCGAGAAAGTGGCTGCAATGGACGAAATTAAAAACCAGGTTGCAAAGCTTTCAATTGAAATTGCAGAGAAGATAATCAGAACTGAACTATCTTCCGATGAAAAGCAGAAAGCGCTTGTAAACACTATGATAGACGAAGTTAATCTAAACTAAAAGAGATGGCTAATTCAGCAATTGCATTCCGTTACGCAAAATCACTCTTTCAGCTTGCAGGTGAGCAAAACAACCTGGAAGCTGTTTATGCAGACATGATAAAGCTTTCGAATGTTTGTAAGAATGCAAATGATTTCAGGTTATTATTGAAAAGTCCGCTTATTAAAACCGACAAGAAAATATCTGCGTTAAAAGAGATTTTAAAAGGACAGATATCAGAAGTTACCGACAAATTCATTGTACTTCTTGCAAAGAATAAACGCGAATCGTATTTAGATAAAATTGCCGAGGAGTTCATTGATCAATACAAGACCAAGATGAACATAAGCGTGGTAGTAATTACTTCGGCTATTCAACTGGACGAACCTACCCGTAAAAAACTCATAAAGATTCTTACAAATCACTTGAAGGCAACTATAGAATTACACGAAAAGATCGACCCGAAAATTATCGGCGGATTTGTTCTGACTGTCGGAAACCGTCAGGCAGATATGAGTGTTCTAAAACAACTTAAGAGTCTTAATAAAAACTTTAATCAATCGTATATACTTAATTAATTTATAAATAGTTATGGCTGAAATAAAACCGGCAGAAGTTTCTGCAATTTTACGCGAACAATTATCAGGATTTAAGTCTGAAAAGGAACTTGAAGAAGTAGGAACAGTCCTGCAAATTGGTGACGGTATTGCCCGTGTTTTCGGATTGGACAGTGTACAAGCCGGAGAGCTTGTTGAATTCGAAAACGGATTGAAAGGAGTAGCGTTAAATTTGGAAGAAGATAACGTAGGGTTGGTATTACTTGGTAATTCCGGAGATATTAAAGAAGGTGCTACTGTAAAGCGCACCGGAAAGATTGCTTCCATTAAAGCCGGCGAAGGTTTACTTGGCCGTGTTGTAGATGGTATGGGTAACCCAATTGATGGAAAAGGCCCAATTAGCGGTGAATTGTATGATATGCCTATGGAACGTAAAGCTCCGGGTGTAATTTATCGTCAACCGGTTAATGAACCACTCCAAACAGGTATCAAGTCAATTGATGCAATGATTCCGATTGGCCGTGGACAACGTGAGTTGATCATTGGCGACCGTCAGACAGGTAAAACTGCTATCGCTATTGATACCATCATCAACCAGAAAGAATTTTACGAAAAAGGGCAACCTGTTTATTGTATCTATGTAGCTATCGGTCAGAAGAGTTCAACTGTAGCTAACGTATTACGTACATTAGATGAACAAGGTGCTTTACCATATACCATAATTGTTTGTGCCAGTGCTGCTGATCCTGCTCCTATGCAGTTCTTCGCTCCGCTTTCAGGTGCTGCTATGGGTGAGTTTTTCCGCGACACAGGCCGAGCTGCTTTGATTATTTATGATGATCTTTCAAAACAAGCTGTTGCTTACCGTGAGGTATCATTGCTTCTTCGCCGCCCTCCGGGACGTGAGGCATATCCGGGTGACGTGTTCTATTTACACTCCCGTTTACTTGAACGTGCAGCTAAAATCAATGCCGATCAATCTGTTGCAAGCAATATGAACGATTTACCGCCATCAATCAAGCATTTGGTAAAGGGCGGTGGTTCATTAACTGCATTGCCTATTATTGAAACCCAAGCGGGTGACGTATCAGCGTATATCCCTACAAACGTTATCTCTATTACTGACGGACAGATATTCTTAGAAAGTAACCTCTTTAATGCGGGTGTAAGGCCTGCAATTAACGTTGGTATTTCGGTATCGCGCGTGGGTGGTAATGCGCAGATCAAATCCATGAAAAAGGTTGCAGGTACATTGAAACTTGACCAAGCTCAATACCGTGAGTTGGAGGCCTTCTCTAAATTCGGTTCTGACTTGGATGCTGCTACCAAATATGTATTGGAAAAAGGTTCACGTAACGTGGAAATCCTGAAACAGGCTCAATATTCTCCTATGGCTGTTGAAAAGCAGGTTGCAATTATCTACTGCGGAACAAAAGGTCTGTTGAGAGATGTTCCATTGGATAAAGTAAGAGAATTTGAAACCGAATATTTAGGCATTTTGGAAGCACAACACAAGAATGTTTTATCGGAATTAAAAGCCGGAAAACTGCCTGATGATGTGGTTGCTACACTTGAAAAAATTGCTTCGGACCTATCAAAAAAATATAAGAAGTAAGAAGACATGCCAAACTTAAAAGAGGTACGCATACGGATAGCATCAGTAATTTCTACGCAACAAATTACCAGTGCCATGAAAATGGTGTCGGCAGCTAAGTTGCGCAGGGCACAGGATGCAATTATACAAATGCGTCCATTTGAAGCCAAGCTGAAAGAAATACTGGATAACCTTATTGACTCAGCCGGTTCAAGTGCTGGCGTTTATGCACAAACCCGCCCGGCGGAAAGAGTAATAATTGCTGTTATTACCTCCAATCGTGGGTTATGTGGTGGGTTCAATGCCTCTGTTATAAAAGGCGTTAATCAGTTGATCAGGGAAAAATACCCTGAACAAATGGCCAAAGGCAATGTAAGTCTTGCTTGTGTTGGTAAAAAAGGTACTGACTTCTTCAAAAGAGCCAATGCCAAAATATTTTCTTCACGCAACGAAATTTGGGATAAGTTAACATACGATAACGCAGCCGAGTTTGTTGGAGAAATTCTTAAACTCTATGCAGAAGGTAAAGTGGATAGGGTAGAAGTGGTTTATAACCGTTTTAAGAATGCAGCTACTCAAGTATTAACCGTTGACCAGCTTCTTCCATTTAATATTGAGTCTTCTAAAAATAAGTCCCCAAAGGAAGCTATTAAAGGCATTAAACCTGATTATATTTTTGAACCTGACCAGGAGCAAATCATTCAGGATTTGATTCCGTATGCTTTAAAGGTTAGGTTTTTCCGTTCATTACTTGATTCGTATGCTGCTGAACATGGCGCGCGTATGACTGCCATGCACAAAGCAACCGATAATGCGTCTGAATTGATCAAGAGCCTCAAATTGTCTTACAATAAAGCGCGTCAGGCGGCTATTACAAAGGAAATTTTGGAAATTGTTGCCGGAGCTGAAGCTATCAATAGCTAATTCATGAAAGAAGTAACAGCCCTCGAACTAAAGAAAATGCAGGATTCCCAAGAGGACTTCCAGCTTATTGATGTTCGCGAACCCTGGGAAGTTGAAGAAACAAACATTGGTGGCTTAAATATCCCAATGGGTATGGCTGTTGTTCGGGCCGGAGAAATTTCAAAAGATAAGAAAGTTGTTATTCACTGCAAATCTGGAATGCGTTCGGCCTCGGTTATTCAGGCGCTCGAGCAAAAACTTGGCTACACTAACCTTTATAATCTGAAAGGTGGAATTCTGGCTTACCAATGAGGTAAAGTAGGCCTAGGCTTCTAAGATTTTAAAATCCATAATTAGTATTCTTAGTCCTGCGAGTTGGGTTTTTTATTTCTGTTCTGTATAAGTGTAGCCGTTTTTAAACAGGTATTTATTAACTGGATCCTTAGCTGAGGGGTCTTTCCAATGTTTTCTTCTTGGCATTAAATTGAGAATTCTTCTGTAACATGGTAGTTTATAATTAGCTACAGGAAGATTAGTATTAACTAAATAGATTGGACTCTCCAGCAATTGGCTTTCTTTGAAAGGATAGCATTCACTAATTTGACCATAAGAAACGCAGTTCTGACTAATAGTGTCACAATAGCCCCATGTACTATATCTTAAAAATATAGTATCACCTTCCTTAAAATTAGTATTCAAATTATCATTTTGATATAAGAAATAAGAAGTCATTTTATAGAAGCCCTGAGCTTGCTTTGGATTTAGTAATCTACATTGAATTAAAGAACCACTAGTCTTATGAAGGCTACTTTTTCTATATTTTGCTACTGTTTTTCCAATAATAAAGGAGTTAGTGTATTGATTAAATCCCGAATAATTTCTATCCAGAAATAGATAGTAATTTGTTGAATCAATAGGCGAACGCAAGAAGCAGGGTCTGTCTCCTTTGAATATTGTATCTGTTAGGGTATACAAGTAAGCTTTCCATCCTGCATTTCCTCCATTCCAATATTCATAATAAATATCACTGATAAACGCATCGCCCTTTAGTAGCCAAATCTTTTGATGGCTGCCACATTCAAGCTTTTTTGATTTGGGGTAATATTTAATTGAATATGGGTATGAGCCATCTTCGATATATTCACCTCCTGGCGTATAGCCATTATTAACATATAAAGTATCCAATTCCGAAATACGTGTTTTGTCATGTCTATCGCCATGAATATAATACCAAGTCCAACTCCAAAAATTTTTATTCATATAATGCCAGTAGTTCCATTTTCCTTTCATCACCATATCAATGGAGTCCATTAGTTTGCGAATGTTTGTATCTAAAGGATTTGGCGGTGGAAACCTGTTTACTGTAAGGGGTGCAATGTTACTCGCTGTTTCATTTGATGAATTAGTATGCTTTTCTTCAACAATCCAAAACTGAATCGAAAGATAGTATTTTTTTTCAGTCAAGCCCTTAGAAAAAGCAGTATTTAAAAATGGATGTCCGTATAATTGCTTTAGGAAATTAAGGCATCTATTATCCAAATTGTCATTTACACCTCTCTCAAGCCCAACACTGATGCAGCTTTCCCCGCAAATTGTTAAGGACATTATAATATTTACAGGTATTTTACCTTCTGTTTTTTGTTGAGGGGCACCTATCATATTCTGAATAAACGCACTTAGAGAATCCTCAATTAGAATAAATCTCTTTAACTGTTCTTTGTTAATCCTGTAATTGGTATCGGCAATCAGTTGCCCTTTTTTATTATAAAAGCGAGAATGCTTCTGCCCAAAAGCAAATATGGAGCAAAGCAGAAAAAGAAATATGAGCCAGTTTTTCAACTTGTATGCTTAATTTGTTTCAAAGATAATAAATCAAAGAGTATGAAATTGTTAAGTCAATAACCAGCACCAATTTCTATTTAATAATACTTTTGCCTAACAAAGAAATCTTTTAATGAAAAAAATATCAGTACTCCTTCTAGGCTTACTATTTGTGATTGCTTTATATTCATGCTCCCGCAGCAACAAAGCAAAACTCACCAACAAATGGGTGGTTCAATATGCTGAAATTTATTCGCCTGAAGTTCGCAACATTAAAGATTGGGCAACTGATACTCTTGCTAAAATTATTACCTCCATGCAAAATGATTATAAAGGTCAGGAATATGACCTGAAAGAGGATGGCACCTTTAGTACGGCGGGAAAATTAAAGAACCTGACAGGAAAATGGGATGAAAAAGACGGAGAGGTAATGTTTACCACTTCAGATGGCAAGCAGGCAGAATGGAAGTCTATTGGCAAAAAAGTTGAAATAGGCCATGATAGTATCCTGATTGTTCGGCTTACCCTGGGTAGCGATAGTTCATATGTTCAGTTACATCTGAAACCTGCACCGGGCCAGGCAGTAAAGACAGACTATTGAGTTTTAATTGCCCAGTATGAAATACACATTATTGCTTTTGACAGGAATATTAGGAGGTGTCTTATTTGTGTCCTGTAATTTCTTCAAAAAGGAAACCGATATGGATAAACTTTCACATAGATGGGTGGTAAGAAAAGCAAGCATTTATGTACAAAACATCAACGATTATTCCGATTCATTAAGGTATGTTATTATGGCAAGGGTAAAAGAGATGGAATGTGCCTATAATGGTCAATCGTACGACTTGCGTAGCGATAGCACTTTCAGCGCAAATGGTAAAGTATTAAATATGTCGGGTAAATGGCATTATAGAAAGGGCATCGGGTATTTTACGGGTGCCCATAATTATACTGATTTCTGGGATTTTCATGCGAATCATATCCGCATTGGCATGGATAGTGCCATCGATATTAAAATTAACCTCGACTCACAGGGTACATTTGTGGAATTGTATATGAAGCCCGCGCCGGGGCAATCAATCCGGATAGAGTAAAATATTAAATAAATACCGGTGCCGCCGATTTTTCCTGTTTCTGGTTGAAACGAGGAAGGGAGCCATAGGTTGTTTTAAAGTCTTTCAGTAATTCCTTTTGGCGTTGTTTGGCTTTATCTTTGCTTGTTGTAATTTCAAAGCGGTAACCGTATAAGCCAACAATAGAGGTTCCAAAGATAGAAACATGTTTTTTCTTTCCTCCATCCGGGCTGTGTGCAAGTAATCCTGTACGGATATTTCCTTCTCCAATATAGAGAATAGCTCCTGTTTCAATATCTCCTATTTCATAGACTCCGTTTGTGTCGGGTTCGGAAGATGCGTTTTGACGGGTGTAATTAGACCACCTTTTATGTATTGACATATTACTTTTTATCGGGTATGAATACAAATATAATATATTTTTCCACAAATAGGTGTTTAAAACAGAAAGAATTTGTTAAGAAATAAACATTCTTAACATTGCAAATGCTGAATGTGGATTGATTTAAAGACAGTTATGAAAATTGCTTAAGCTCTTAGTTTTTCTTCTTTCTGAAACTGTATTTCATAAAGTTTTCGATAAAATCCGTCTTTTTGAAGCAATTCTCTGTGTGTTCCTGATTCAACAACAACCCCATGGTCGAGCACAAGGATTTTATCAGCTCTTTGAATCGTAGCCAGTCTATGTGCTATGATAATTGAAGTTCTATGTTCGGTTAATTTTTCAATTGCCGTCTGAATCAGTTTTTCTGTTTCCGTATCAATTGATGAGGTGGCCTCATCCAGCACCAAAATAGCAGGATTCTGAACGTATGCCCTGATAAAGGAAACAAGCTGCCTTTGTCCGGCTGAAAGCATATTGCCCCGTTCTCTTACATTGTAATTATATCCTCCTGGAAGGCTTTCGATAAAGGATTCTGCACCAATAGCCTCGGCGGCAGCCTGAATATGTGCAAGGGTAATGTCTTTATTATATAAAGCAATATTATTGGAAATAGTATCAGAAAATAAAAATACATCCTGTAGTACTATTGCAATATTCTTGCGTAATGTTTCAATGGTGTAGCTTCTTATTTCAGTATCATCCAATAAAATTGAACCTTTCTGATATTCATAAAAGCGACCCAGTATATTTATCATTGATGATTTCCCTGCACCTGTAGCACCAACAATGGCAAGGGTTTTTCCGGGTTCAATATCAAAGTTGACTCCTTTAAGCACCCAATCTTCATTCTGGTATGCAAAAAAGACGTCTTCAAATTTTATTTTGCCTTTTAGTTTTGCCGGAGCAAGGGTTCCGCTATCCTGTATATTTCCGGAGGTATCCAAAAGTTTAAAAATCCGGTCGGAGGCCACAACACCCATTTGCAGGGTATTGAATTTATCTGATAGCTGGCGAATTGGTCCGAAAAGTAAGTTTATAAAAAGCACATATTCTGTAATAGTTCCGGCTGTTTCGGTGCCCTTCAACATTCCGCGTGTACACCACCAAACTATAATTGCAATGGCAATAGATGACAAGATATCAACCAGCGGAAAGAAGATTGAATAATACCAGATGGAACGGATGTTAGCGACTTTATGGCTATTGTTAATTTGCCTGAACTTATCAAGTTCTGTTTTTTCGCGGTTAAATACCTGCACTATGCTCATTCCGGTTATATGTTCCTGTACAAAAGCATTCAGGCGTGCAACCTGTATCCTTACTTCCTGAAATGATTTGCGGGTGGCTCTTTGGAACAGATAGGTGGCAAATAATAAAACAGGAAAAACACTTAGGCTAAGTAGGGCAAGTTTCCAGTTGATAACAATCATTACCACCATAATAACAATTACCACCAGAAATTGGTTGATGATGACAACCAAACCATCTGAAAAAACTTCGGCTATGGTTTCAATATCAGAAGTAACACGGGTTACAAGCGTTCCGACTGGTGTCCTGTCGAAGAATTGCAACTTCATGTCGAGGATATGTTTGTAAAGTTTAATGCGCATATCCTTTATAATATGCTGCCCCAAAAGGCTTGCCAGGTATGTGTTTACGAATTGTATGAAGCTTCTGGCACTAAGAACAAGGAAAAGAATAAGGCATGTTTTAAGCAGGAATGGCATTCCTTCTGTTTTGCCGAGTTGCATAAAAGCATCCTGAATGTATCGTATGAGAACTGGGGATAATGGTGCAAATGCAGCCATCAGGATACTTAAAATAAATGTTAGCCATGCAATTTTTTTGTAGGGCTGCAAATATTCAAGTACTCTTCTGAATGCTTTAAAATCGAATGCTTTTCCGCCGGGTTCGCTCATCTAACGCAAATATTCATGGGTATAATTGCAAAGGTAGGCAAAAGTGCATAACCTCAATCCGGGAACTATAATAAAATGGATCAGTGGCCTTGCATTACCACAATATTGATTTTTTTATTCTCTCGTATTACCATTTCCAAAAACTGATAAAATACAGTAACAAAACTGACTAAATACCGTAGACTATATACAGAACACGTTTAGTTTTTCTCCAATTTTTTAGTTAATAACCAACACCCTAAAACTATGAAATTAAGAAGCATTACTTTATTATGCATGTTCAGTTTTGCCGTATCATACATGGATGCGCAAACAATATCAATGTCGAAAATTGCCGGCAAAACTGTTGTAGGTGAAAAAGCTGATTCTCCCTGGGAACATCCGGAGGGTATGTATTCCGATACTACTAATACAGCTTCTTGTTCGCTTGAACCGGGTCAAAATTCAGATAATATAATTTTAAGCAATTTTAATTTCTCCATACCTGAAGGGGCTACTATTAAAGGGTTAAAAATAACCCTGGAAAAGCAAGGAGGAACCATGGGATTTACGGATAAAACAGTTAAACTGGTTGTGAATGGACAACCGGTAGGAAATAATTTCGCCTATAACGATTACTGGCGCACTGAAACTTCCAGGGCCATTTATGGGTCAGAAACTAATTTATGGGGGCTTAAATTATCGGCTTCCGATGTAAATTCCCCTGCTTTTGGAATAATGCTACAAGTTGCTAATTCCGACATGGGCTCAACAAGTGCTGCCCAGGTAGGTTTTGTAAGGGTTACTGTTATCTATTCAACTTCGAATAATGAAGCCATTACCGTTAGCATGAAAGGTAACGGGGAGAATCAATAAATTGTATTGTTCCTTTTAAAACAAGCATCTCTCCAGAAAATAATTGGAATATTACGTGTTTATATTATTATCTGCAAAGGATAATCTTGTGCTGACAATCCTTTCTTAAACAAAAAAGAAAAGGATCTACGAATTCAACGTTTTTAGAATCTCCTTCATATCCGATACCTTGTCCGGTTGATCCAGATTGGTATACGAAGTAATCAGGTTACGAATAAGCCTTTTAATTATTTCCACATTGGAGCATGGAAGATAGAATGACTTTTGAGGGTCAATGGCAAGCTGATTAAGGAAAATATCAATTTCCCTGCGGCTGAAAATAGCACCTTTGCTGAATGGGTTGATATAGAAGAGAACATTATCGTCGTGTTGATCTGTTGAGAAAAGTTGTTCATCAAGATAAACCATTACAAAATGCTGAGGAAGATTAACTCCATATATGGAGAGATTTAACTTTTTGCAAAGTGTAAGATAAATAATGGCAAGTGATAATGGGTTTCCTTTCTTCGATTCTAATACTTTGTTAAGGTATGAATTTTCAGGAGCCGTATAATTTTCAGTGTTACCAACAAACCTGTGAACATCGAAAAAAATGTGGTTGACAACCCTCACCTTTTCAAGCGCGGTAAGCTGGTCATTCATTTCGAGCCATACATCCTGGTGTAATTGGCGTATTGCTTCATTTACTTTTGTTTCATCCAGTTCAGGATACTGATATCTGGCTACTAATAAGGCACCTTCTAACAGATCAGGGTTCTTTTTATATTTCCATTCGGCAATAGCTTCCAGGGTTTTGCCAAATTGTATGCGATGGATGATGTTTTCAATCCGGGTTTGCAACAGAATATTTACTGAGCTTTCCCAAGCATCTTCCAGCACAGGTATGGCTTTTTCGCCAAGATCAAGTATCCTGCCTTTAATGGTACTGAATATTTTTTCATCCGGATCATCCAGCAGGTTGATCAACGCACTTACTTCTTTCTTATTTAAATCAGCCATGTATTTCGCTCTGTTTTTTTATTCTTACGTAATAAATTACAATAGGTTATGGTTGAAAGCCCAGATTGCCTGTTATTGAGCCATACTGAAGGGAGTCAAGGTCGGTGGCACCAAGTTGTTTTTTCAAAGTTTCTACGTGGCGGGATGTAAAGAGTCCAACCCCATTCTTTAAATCGGTAAAGGAAGGTACATCCTGGTTAATTCCTGTAGGTGGTTGACTTAATAGAACGTAAGTATTCAAATCATCGGAGCCTGTAGTGAATATTACATCCAGATATTGAAAATGTCTTACCACACCAAGTTTGGGTTGTAGTGAATTTGCAATAAGGGTCATTAACCCCTGCGCAGTGAATTGATATTGCATTGCTACATTTCCTGCCAGGGAAGAACAAGTTAAGGGATTGAAAAGCCAGTCAAGTGAATAGTAGGATGTATCTCCAGCGGTTGTAACTTCATCAAAATTGAACTTAATATCCATTTGGTATATCCTTCCGTTTACGGAGCTGTTCCATGCAATGGTAGTAGGGTGTTGGTTATCGAAAGTAATATTGATGGTTGAAATACTGGCAAAATTTGCTGTTGGATAAGCAAAACTTAAATCAGGAAGGATATTTGTGGAGCCGGTTATTCTTTTACCTGTTTTTGTATTAACTACCACCAAATTGTAATAATCATTCGGATTTAAGGCTTTGTTCTTTGCTGTTGTATAGTACAACAATTGTTTAGGGTATGAAAAGGTCCCGGGGTTAAGCGGAATAGTTGTAATTGTGTCAAGATTAAAAGTATCAACAATAGTGTTTGTAATGGTGCTTGAGTCCTGAAGATATGCATGAATATTACCAACGGGGTAGTAAATTGAATCGTATTGCATAGCCATTGTATAGGCATTACCGTTGCCCAAAAATCCTTTATTTATACGGAAATAGTGAACAGGGTCATTTTGATCCAGAAGCCCGTAAACTACAGTAATATCTTTGTAAGGAGCAAGTATTTTCAAATCGTTGTTACAGGAACTGTAAACAAGAACTGACAAAGCAAGAGCGGCAATAACTTTAAGAAATTTCATTAACTCTATTAAGTGTGTTTTAAATTAGTATTTGCCTTGGGAAAGGTTCAAGCTTTAGTTGGTTTGAAACTGGCTATCAGCTTTCTTACAAGCATATTCTGCAAATATATGAATTATCTGATATGCACCGGAAAAATTGCCTGCAATTCAACTAACAAGCTATTGTTAGTTTGTTGATATGAACTATTCAAATGCTTGATGGAGAATGGTTATTTCGGTAGTTCATTAAAGCTCGCATCATCCAGATAGCCATTGTTATGCAAGGCCGTAATTCTTTTTAAAAAGTCATTTTTCAAATTGGCTTGGTTATAGGTTTGTGAAAAACTCAATAAGCGATTCAGGATCATAGCATTTTCATAATAGTTTGAATATGCTGCCGAATATTTGTCATCTTCCCGTTTTGAGTTTATATTCTTAGGAAATGATTTCATTTTCATTTCACTCGATTCAAACAGTTTTTTTGAAATAGAGTTAGCTGTTTCTATTGCTCCTGCCCGATAATAGCTTTCAATTATGAAAACTGAATATGCATCATATGGGCATTTATTTTCAGGAATGGAATCACGGCACAAATTCAAAACTTTTAAAGCTGAATCCTTTTTATTTTCATCGAGTAATTTTATAGCCAGTCGCGTAACATTAGTCCTCAAATTTGAGGCCATTGCTATATTTTGTTCTCCCATTTGCTTTATAGAGCTAATACCGCCCCATAAATACGTATGCATTACAAGGTCGTACATTTCATTTGTGCAGATCATCGGGTTTTGAGTTGAATTTGACTCTGAATTATATATGGGGGTTAACTCATAAACCAATCCCTGTAACTTAAAAAACTTGTCTAGTCCCAGGTATTGGTCTTCTTCACCCTGTGTAAAACAAATGGGTCTTTTCCAGTTATTGGCCAATAGCGTATTTAATAAAATCAAATTACTTTTTAAAAGATAACTATTGTTCATCCTCCATGCAATGGTATCGCTTTCAATTTTTTCAGGATCACCAACATTTAGCTGCATTTTACTTTTTCTGACATTGTCTCTATTGACGGGAAAAAATAAGTTGTGTACTGGGAGATAATTTATAAATGAGCCGTCTTCAAGAGCAATCTTATTTGATTCATTATTGCTTAACATAAAGTCCATTACTTTCTTTAAATCAGAAGGCTCACTTTGGTTAAAATAGGAATCGTTTCCCTGGTAGTAAAGTAAATAGTCGCGAACTCCATCGGTATACTGTTCAGGGCTCATTGTAAGTGGTAGTGGCCTGGCACCAATAAAAGGCCGGGTCATCCGGTTTATATACCTTGAAAGCCCTATTAGTTCATTGTTTACAATCAAAACGTCACTACGGTATTTGTATTTTGCCTGCAAATACAGCAACGGATATGTGTCATTATCACCATAGGTAATGAGAATAGCATTGGAATCGCATGATGATAAATAGTTTTTAGCAATTGAAAACATAAAATAATCATATATGCCATTTGTAGCATTTGAGCCCTGAATAAGCTCTTTGTCCGCCTCCTTTTCATTCTGATATATCATTAAATCAAGGTACCCTACCATGTATTCATCGGCCAGTTTAAGCCCTATATTCCCAACCATAGTTTCATAGTTCGGGTTTAGCTTTTTTAACTCTTCAAAAGTTTTTATGGCAAGGTCGTGGTATTTGCAATAGGTAGCTAACTGGTCCGGCGAAAGAACATCCGGGCCCTCTCCTAATTTAAACCGGTATTTTTTATCAGAAAGGCCGGAATTATTATTCAGCAAATTATCTGCTATGTAGGAATAAGACCTCCCTACAGCGTAAAGAATTGAATCGGGTAAGTTTTTCCTGTCACCATAATCTTTCACAACATCCCTGTCGAATCCAATATAATTATAATAGGGGAAATAGCTGAAAAAGGTGTTTTTGTAATCGTGCTTATAATAGGCAATATCACGGTCTGCAAGGCTAAGATCATCTCGTTTTTCAAAATTAACAGCGACGAATTTTTCAGTTTTTGCTGACCAGAATAGTTCATCTTTTACAATTGAATCGTAACTGTTTTTAAATTCCACAACGTGCCAACCATCCGGTTTTTTTTGAAATTGCAATAAAGCTTTATCTGAATTTTCATCCACTGAATAGGCATGAAAAAACCGGGTGTAAACAGAATCTGATTTAGGGTAATCAAGGTAGTTTGACTGGCTGTTACCTGTAGTGGTAAAACTTAATAATATTACAGTATGTATTAAATATGGCTTCATTTGATTTAGAATTCAGGTGGATAAATTTCAGATAAAATACAAATATAAAAGCATTTATATAAGCTGGATACTATTTTACTTTAGGGGTAATTAAGCGAGGTGTACCATTAATTAAGCCTCTGGTACCAATTTTTTTTTATTTTTGTCTTTCATACCAAAATTACCAACCTCCTTTAATTAAAATTTTCATGATTTTATTTAAAAAATTACCAATTTGTATTTCCCTTTTCCTTTTTAGTTTTTCTTTTGGTCGGGCTCAAGTTGCCCCAACATTTGCTTTCAGCGGGCAAAAAGCATTCATTGAAAATAAGGGGCAGTTTAATTTACCCGCAGGCCAATCGGGGAGTATTTTGTATGCTGTTGATGAAGGTACATCCAAGGTTTACTTCACCAATAAAGGTTTGGTCTATTCCTTTACTAAAGTTACCGTTAAAAAAACTTCCAATGCAACCGAAAATTCGATTGGAGAAGAAGAGGAGGAACAAAATGCTGTTTCAAGCCAAAGCGATGTTGTATCGATGGAATGGGAGGGATGCAATGCAAATTGCCAGGTTGTAGCAGAAGACAAAAGCCCTGATTATTACAATTACGGTAATATCAATAACATTAGCGGATATAAAAAAATCACTTATAAAAATCTATATCCGGGCATTGATGTGGAGTATGTATTCAATCCTAAAGGTGGTGTGGAATACTCATTGAGTGTTCGGCCCGGATCTGATATATTGGCATTTAAAATGAAATATGCAGGCAGAATTCCGGTAATTGATAAAGAGGGAAATGTTCATTTATCAACATTATTTGGCGATATTATAGATCACAAACCAGGTAAAAGTTTTAATGGAACAGAAAATCATAATATACATTCCTGGTTCAGGCTTACAGCAAACAATACCGTTTCATTTGGGATAAGTTCATATCATCCGGATGTAGCACTAACAATTGACCCATGGACTATTTATCCGTCCTTCCCGAATAGCAACAAAATATGGAATTGCCAGACCGATGCTGCAGGTAACGTTTATTTATATGGCGGTGATATGCCTCTGCTTTTGAAAAAGTTTAATTCAGGCGGAACCCTGCAATGGACCTATACTACTTCCTGGGATTCCAGCTCGTATTGGTTGGGAACTTTGATTACCGACAGGCTTGGGAATTCGTATATCACATCCGGTGCAAATGGAGAAATTTCAAAAATAACTACGGGTGGTGCCTTGGTTTGGCACAATAACCCAAATGGGTTGTTTGGTCCGCTATATGAATACTGGCACATGGCATTTAACTGCGACCAAACTCAATTGGTTGTTGGTGGTACATATATGGCAAGTCCATTTAACATTGCAGGATATGAGGGTGGCATTTTCAACATTAATCTTTCAAATGGTAGTATTGCTAATCAAATTGTAGTTGGATATACCTTCGGATTATTAAACATTAATGAGGTTCGTTCAATATGCTCTGCTCCAAATGGAAATTATTACTTCCTGACTCTGGATTCAATTGGAAGCACTCAGTCAGCGTTAACATCCGTAATGTATAAAATTCCAAACTCCTATAATTTTTCGTATGGAAGCCCAAGCTATGCAGCAGTAGGGAATTTAGGCCAAAACAATATTCGTGCAACTGCCAACTATCTCTATACCCAAAATGGTACAAATCTTGATAAGCGTGATATTGCAACCGGAAACATTTTAAATACAGTTGCAATTCCGGGTGGAACTTCCAGCAATTTTCTAGGGTCTTACTCCCCGGGTAATTCTGGTCTTGATATTGATAGTTGTGGTAATGTTTATGTTGGTTCTTCAAACCAGGTTGTGGAATACGATGCCAATCTAAATCAGATTTCAACAGTTACAACCCCATCGGCTGTGTACGATGTAGCCGTAAATAATAACGGAGAGGTTATTGCCTGCGGTAATGGATTTGCCATGTCAATTAATTTTTCTGCATGTAAGCCACCTGCACCAATTTGCAAGGCGGGATGCACACCTCCGGTTCTTTCAACAGTTAGGGGCGACATTAAATGTTTTGGTAGTTTATCAGGCACTGCAACCGTTACTCCAACCGGAAATAATCCACCCTATACCTATAGCTGGAGCCCCGCAGGTGGAACAAATGCTACAGCTTCTAACCTGAGTGCAGGAACATATACTTGCACAGTAACAGATAAATTAGGATGTTCGGCAATAACTCTCGTTACAATCACTCAGCCGTTAGCTATAACTGCAACTATAACACCAACATCAACAGCATGTGGAAATAATACCGGAGCGGCATCAGCAAGTGTTTCCGGAGGAACAGGCGCATATACTTATTCATGGTCACCTTCCGGTGGAACAACAGCCAATGCAAGCGGATTGAGTGCCGGAAATTATACGCTTACAATAACGGATGCCAACTCGTGCATTTCTACAGTCTCCACTACCATTAATAGTTCTGGAGGGCCTACTGCAACATCCACTCAAACCAATATTCAATGTGGCGGAAACAATACCGGAATTGCTATTGCAAATGTTACAGGAGGAACTGCCCCTTACACTTATAGCTGGACTCCTTCCGGAGGAACCAATGCAACAGCATCTAACCTGAGTGCCGGAACCTACACATGTATTGTTACCGATAATAAAGGATGTATCAGTTCGTTCATCGTTACAATTACAGCTCCTCCTGCTCTTTCTATGAGCTATAAAAATGACTCGGTTTGTAAAGGTGATACGGCAAGTTTTTCACACACTATTTCAGGAGGAACCCAACCTTACACTTTTACCTGGAGTCCTTCCAATGGTTTGAGTTGCACCACTTGCCCTTCTCCGGTTGCCTCACCAACAGCATCTACCTGCTATACCGTTACGGTAGTTGATTCAAATGGTTGTTCTGCTACGGCCCGGGCATGCATGAAAGTAAATCCGATACCCGACCCAACACTTATCAAACAGTCTGCAGATACAGTGTGTAATAATTCAGGGAACATTTTATTGTTCGGATCTCCTGCGGGTGGAACCTTTAGTGGTAAAGGGGTATATGGTAAGTTCTTCTATCCCGATTCGGTTCCTGTTAACCAATACGATCTGTTTTACTACACGGTTAAAGGTACCAACGGATGTACCGCCGTTGCTGCCGATAGTGTTTACGTAACAGTCTGTGAAGGAATCAATGATATATCGGGAAAGAACGGAATAATTACAATCTATCCTAACCCCAATAATGGGCAATTCGTAATTAAATCATCTGTGCTTACAGGTCAATTGTCGGTTGAGATATATGATGTATTGGGGCAAGTAATTATGCAGCAACAATTGAAATCAAAATCTACGCTTATAAATTTGAGTGCACAGGCAAACGGAATCTATCTTTACAAAGCGATCAAATCAGATGGAAGCACAATAAGTGTCGGAAAACTGATAATTCAGAAATAGGTTGTAGTACTTAACTGTTTCAATCTTAGATAAAAAAGGAGGGTTTTAAAACCCTCCTTTTTTATTATCCAAATTCAGTAATTTATAAATATGACAGAATCACGTAACTGATTGAAAAATAATTTTACATTTGTACCTATTAGTTAACGCAAAAAAATAATTACATGAAAACAAAAACGCTATTACCCTTAACTGCCGGATTTTTATTCCTTATAGGAACTGGCTTACGTGCACAAATAGGAATTAATAATACATCAGCCAATCCCGATCCTTCCGCAATACTTGACTTGCAAAGTGGTAATGCCGGAGTAAATAAAGGCTTTTTACCACAAGCGGTAGCACTTACTAATGTAACCGTTGCTGCCCCGGTGGTTAGCCCCGCAACAGGACTTATTGTATATACTACTTCTGCACCAACAGGTGGTAATGGTACCGGTTATTACTACTGGACAGGAACAGTTTGGGCAAGTTTAAACAGTACTTTATCGGGTTCCGGAATTAACAATTACGTGGCTCGCTGGACTCCAAACGGAACCACACTTGGAACAGGACTAATTCAGGATAATGGTACCGATGTTGGCGTTAACAACGCGCCTCTAGCAGGAACTATGCTTTCAGTAAGCGGAGGTTCAACTAACAGTGGAATCAGTGCAACAACCACATATACGGTTGCAGGTTCTTCTGCAGTTCATGGTAATGATACACTCGGAATTGATGGTTATTTAGGATATTCCGGTTCAACAACAGTAGCCGGTTTCTCATTCACCAAAGCAGGAGGTTATTTTGCAGGTACTGCTGGAAGTTGCGCTCCTTTTGTTGCTTCATCCAGTGGAACAAATCCAAATGTTGCTGTTATGGGTCTCTCCAATAACTGGCATGGTGGATTTTTTGTTACTGCTAACGGACAAGCAACCGGTGTTGTAGGCTATAATGATTCAGTAACTAAAAATAGCGGTGGTAATGGGGTTTATGGAATTACAGGCCAGTCAAATGGGTTTGGTGTAATTGGACAGAACGTTTCTACCAAACATGGAATCGGAGTAGGCGTAATGGGTATCGGAAGCGGAGCAACCGGAAACTTTTTTGAAGCCGGAGAAGGCGTTATGGCGAATGGAACAACAACAGGTATTATAGGCTATGCTGACAGTGCTGCTAAAAATTGTGCCGGTGGTTACTTCCAAAATACTGCTTCGTATGCATACGTTGGATATACATTGGCTGCTACAAACTATAAGATAAATGGTAATGGTTCCGTTGCAACTATTGTAAAAGACCAAAACAACAAAAACATAAACCTGTTCTGCCCTGAAGCACCCGAAATTCTGTTCCAGGATTATGGACAAGGACAATTGGTAAGTGGTAAAACACACATTGATCTGGATCCTAATTATGCAAAAAATGTTACCGTTAATCAAAAGCATCCTTTACGCGTTATCATCACTATGAATGATGCATGCCCTAATACAGTGTATGTTACAAACCGTACTGCTACAGGTTTTGATGTAATTGAGAATAACAGCGGTACATCTAACGCATCTTTCACCTACGAAGTAATTGCTAACCGTGCCGATGAAGTTAACTCGGATGGTTCAATTGCAAAGAATGCCGATGTGCGTTTCCCTGCTGGCCCTGCACCTAAGGTTATTGTAAAAGCTTCGAACAACAATAAAGCAGTTTTGAGCAATACAGGCAGCACGGTTAATAATAAATAGTAGTTTAATTTATAGCGTAAAAAGGAGGGCAAGCCCTCCTTTTTTGTTTTGTGCATTTCTTTGGGGAATCCAGGTAGGGGCAGACCCATGTGTCTGCCTTAATTCCGCAACGGATGTTCCCGCATCCGCAACGGATGTTTGTTTTGTGGGCGGAACATATGGGTCAATGCCTACATGTTGTGCTGCCATATTATTTGGGCGGACACATGGGTCCGCCCCTACGTGTTGTGCTGCCATATTATTAATATAATTTGTGAAATCTGTGGCGTGGTTCATAACAAAAATTTGTTGTGTTTTAAAAAAGCAATTGACTTTTTCCAAAAAATACATTCTGTGATTTATCTTTGTATAAATCAAAACAACATGCTCAAAAACATCAAAATATTTTTTACTATGCAGCCAATTTTATTTTTTAATATTTGCTATAAAAACTCTTGTTGTTTTTCTGATAGTAACAGTGAGATTTATTGTAAAGTGCAGAAAATCAGTGTTTATATAAATTAAATAACAATGAGTCTCACTGTTATTTTACTGTTATTTTGCTTGTTATCCACTGTTATTTCCTTGTTATTTTCCTTGTTGTTTTTCACGTTTAATTTTATAGCAAAAAAATGTAAAAATAAAATACTAAAAAAATGCAAGATCAGCATGCCAGAGCCACGAAGTTCATAGTTCAAAGCTCATCGTTCATAGTTGCTTTTACAGCGTCTCTTTCAGCCAGCGGTAAAACTCATGCTGCCATAGCATTCCATCCTGGGGCTTCAGCACCCAGTGGCCTTCGTCATCAAAGTATAAGAAGCGCGCTTTGATGCCTTTTAAACGGGCAGCCTGGTATGCTTCCATACCTTGTTCAACGGGTACACGGAAGTCTTGCTGGCCATGTATTACTAAAATAGGAGTGGTCCATTTATCAACATAATTTTTAGGATTGAATTTTTGGTAATCCACCGGAGCGGGGGAGTTCCAGTATGCTCCGCCATGCTCCCAGTTATTGAACCAGATTTCTTCCGTAGTTCCATACATGCTTTCAAGATCAAAAACACCATCGTGGGCGATGAAAGTTTTAAAGCGGCCATTATGTATACCCGCTAAAAAGTAAATGGAATAGCCTCCATAACTGGCACCGATGGCTCCTCTTCGGCTTACGTCCACAAAAGGCAGTTTCGAAATTGAGTCGATAGCGCATAAGTAGTCTTGCATTACAAGTCCGCCCCAGTCACGGCTGATGGCTTCATTCCATGCTGTGCCGAAACCCGGCATACCTCTTCTGCAAGGGGCAACTATTACATATCCGTTAGCAGCCATCAATTGGAAATTCCAGCGGAAAGAATAGAATTGCGAAACGGTTGATTGTGGCCCACCCTGGCAGTATAATAAAGTAGGGTACTTTTTCTTTGCATCAAAATCGGGCGGGTAAATTACCCAGACAAGTTCTTTCTTATTGTCAACCGTATTGACCCAGCGTTTTTCAATTTTACCCATGTGCAGGGTATCATACGCATCTTTATTAATGAAAGTGATTTGTGTGAATTCTCCATTCTTTAAATTCACTTTATAAATCTCAGCCGCATGGTTCATATCTGTGCGGGTTACAACCATATTGCCCGTAGCTTCACCAAGCATAGATGTAACGTCGTGGTCGCCGGAAGTAATTTGCCTGAAATTTTTGGATGTTGTGGTAGATAGGTCAGTTGGAATTGATATTTCAAAAAGCTGGTCGGTTCCAAATGCATTTTCAAGAAAATAAAGCTTCGAATTGTCTTTGCTCCATTTAAGTGAGGTGGCAGATTCATCCCAGTCTTTAGTTAAATCGTATTTGGTTTTTGTTTTGAAATCATACACCATAATTCGGTTTTTATCGGCTTCATACCCATCGCGGGCCATGCTAAGCCATGCAATCTTGCTACCATCTCCCGAGAATACGGGATAGGTATCATAACCGGGATTATCTTGTGTAAAATCGGTAGTTGTTTTGCTGGCAATATCATAAAAGTATAAGTCTGTATTGGTGCTTATTGCATATTCTTTGCCGACTTTCTTTTTAGTTACATAAACTATGGTCTTACCATCAGGGCTCCAGGTAACATCTTCGGCACCGCCCTCTGGTTGTTGAGGGCAATAATAAGGTTCATTTTTCATTATGTCCACAGCTTGCGACATGTCGATATTTGTGCCTGTGTAGGGTGCATAGAAGACATGACCATAGGATCCATCTTCCCAAAAATCCCAGTGGCGGTACATGAGGTCGTCATAAATTTTGGCATGTGCTTTAGGCAGGTTGGGGTAAAGGTCTTCTTTCATCTTAGTGATTTTTACATTTTTAGTAAAGAGCACCCATTTACCATCGGGCGAGTATTTCACATTGTCTATTCCATCACTGTCATTTGATATTTGCATGGTATTTGCAGCACCCAGTTCCGATTCGTACCAGCTGCCTTTATACATATAGCCCATACGGCCTAAAGGAGAAAACTGAACATTATTTGCCGAGCCAACCATTGGAATTACAGGCGTGGCTTTACCACCAGCTATAGGCACAGCAAAAAGATTTCCGGTTCCTTTATTAGCATTCATATCGTAATAGGTAACACCAAAAAGAACAGACTTCCCGTCGGGTGTAACGGTTTCGCCACTTATCCTGCCAAGTTTCCAAAGTAGTTCAGGGGTCATTACTTTTTGGGACTGAACTGATAAACCGGAAATACTTAAATAGGATAGAATGAATAATGTTTTTCTCATGACTGATATTTTAGGAGGGCTAATATATAGAATTGTTTTTTGGTTGCCCTTAATTTTAACAGTTGTAAATTTTAAGGACGCTAGTTCAGGATATAAATAAATCCGCCTTCTTTCAACTTTTTCTATTTTTGCAGGTATCATGCTAAAAGCTTTTCAGGAGAGCATCAAATCTCTGGAGAATAAACCAAACGAAAAAAAATATTTGCTTGCCGTAAGTGGTGGAGTTGATTCTGTAGTTATGGCACAAATGTTTTTTCTTGCAGGATACGATTTTAGTATTGCCCATTGCAATTTTCAGCTACGGGGTAAAGAATCTGACGCCGATGAAAAGTTTGTAAAAGGATTAGCAAAAGAGTTTGATGTTCCTTGCTACACTTCTAAATTCGACACTGAAAAATATTGCCTCCAGCACAAAGTCTCCGTTCAAATGGGGGCCAGGGAACTGCGTTATGAATGGCTTGAAGAAACGAGGAAAAGCAATAAGCTCGATTACCTAGTAACTGCGCATCATGCCGATGATACCATTGAAACATTTTTTATAAACTTACTCAGGGGAACAGGACTACATGGATTGCACGGGATCAAAGAAAAGAGTGGGAAAGTTATCCGGCCGTTAAGCCGTTTTTACCGCAGTGATATAGAAAAATATGCCAAAGAAAATGAGCTTGAATGGCGTGAAGACAAGAGCAATGCTTCGGATAAATATGAACGGAATAAGATACGGCATCACCTGATTCCATTGCTGGTAAATATTAATCCGAAAGCCAAAGAAACCATCCTGAATACGATTGAAAATATCGGAAAAACCGAATTTGTTTTGAACGATTCCGTTGAAAGGACCATTGGGAGTTTTATTACGAAAGAGAAGAAAAGGATATTGATAAGTTTGGGTTTTTTCAGTGAATTAAATCATCCCGAAGATTATTTGTTCGAAATGATTAAAAGTTTTGGATTTAAGTACGACCAATGCTTGCAAATTAAGGAAGCCGTAAAACGGCAAGCTGGAAAGGTATTTCTTTCCAATTCGCACAGGATTTTACTAGATAGGAAACATTTAATTATAGAGCATTCTCCATATAAGAGTAATGAAATTGTACATGAAATTAGCACCGGACTTACTGAATTAATTACGGAATCCGGCAGGTATCATTTCAGAACACGAAAAAGGACAAAATCATTTGTGATACCTAAAGAACCTGAAATTGCAGTTCTAGATTACGACAAACTAAGATTTCCTTTAGAAATACGTAAATGGAAGAAAGGAGACAGCTTTCACCCGATTGGCATGAAAGGAGCGAAAAAAGTAAGTGATTTCCTGATTGATAATAAGATTTCAGTATTTGATAAAGAGGAAGTTACTGTATTAATTTCGGGGGATGAAATAGCCTGGGTTATAGGATATCGCCCCGATGACCGGTATAAAGTTACCAAGGCAACAAAAAACTTATATCTTTGTAAACTAGAAAAAGTAAGCACCCATGAATGAAATTCACAGTCCGCTACTGGTTGATAAGGAAATAATAGGTAACCTGCATTTTCCTGAAGATGAAATTTTAACGTCTGCTGAATCAAAAGAAAAAAGGGAATATGAATTACAAAGAGCAGCATCATTAGGAACTGATAAAGTGAAAATTAAAATCCTATTTGAAGATTCAGAAGGCCTTAAACAAGTTGAAACTACTGTTTGGGCAGTAACCAAAGATAGAGTTGTTCTTAAACACGGCGCGACCATCCCCATTAAACGTATCCACGAAATCAAGATTTAAATTATGTACCTTCTAATCAAGAGAAGCATAGCCTGCCTTTTTTTATTTTTCGCATTCTCATCAAATTCACAAATCATTGATCCGCTTAAATGGTGGAGTGCTTCCCAAAAGCAGGTAAGTGACAGTGAATATGTAATTACCCTGCATTGTGATATTCCTGCCGGATGGCATACCTATTCCCAATATACAGATAGTAACGGGCCAACTCCAATGGCATTTACTTACACCGTTTCGCCGGACTTTATTATGGAAGGAAAAACCAAAGATGATTCATGTATTACTAAATATGATTCTACTTTCAAGTGCGTGGTAAAGTATTTTCCAAAGCCTTGTAACTTCACACAAAAAATTGCAATTCGCAACTTTAAAGGCTTTACTTTAAAGGGCAATGTATACTTTCAGGCATGTAATGAAGGGCAATGCCTTCCACCTAAAGAATATGATTTTAAAGTAAATATCCCTGTTACAACCGCCCCCAAAAAAGAAGGTGCAGGCTATTTATGGATTTGGATTTTAGGATTTCTGGGTGGCTTAATTGCCTTGGTAACACCATGCGTTTTTCCAATGATACCATTAACAGTTAGTTTCTTTACTAAAAGGGCTACGCAGCATAATAAAAAGATAAGTTCCGGTCCCTATATTTATGCCTTAAGTATCATATTGATTTATGTTGTATTGGGCGGGATTATTACCGGAATCTGGGGTTCTTCGGGTTTATATGTAATTGCCAGCAATGGCTGGGTAAATCTGATTTTCTTTATTGTGTTTATAATTTTTGGCTTTTCATTTCTTGGTGCTTTTGAACTAACGCTGCCTAGCTCCTGGGTAAATAAAACCGATAATGTTTCTGAAAAGGGCGGATTAATAGGAATCTTCTTCATGGCGCTAACCTTATGCATCGTTTCATTTTCCTGCACAGGGCCAATTTTAGGAGGGCTATTGGCTGGTGTTTCGCAAAGCGGAGGATACTGGAGTTTGATGGTGGGTATGTTTGGCTTTTCAGTTGCAATGGCATTACCATTTGCATTGTTTGCTGCAGTTCCGGCATTACTAACTAAATTGCCAAAGTCCGGTGGATGGCTGAACAGCGTCAAGGTAGTTTTAGGTTTGCTCGAAATTGCCTTTTCATTAAAGTTTCTTTCGAATGCCGACCTTGTTGGTTTGCACATAAAATGGCTGCATTTTCATATCAACGGACCCATGGGAATCCTCCGCCGGGAGATATTCGTTGCGTTATGGATAGTGATGTTTGCGGTAACCGGATTTTATCTGTTAGGCAAAATAAAATTCCATCACGATTCCGATTTGAAACACATTAGTGTTTTCAGATTTTTTATGGCTGTTTTTGCGTTCTCATTTTCACTTTATCTCATACCGGGGCTGTTTGGCGCACCTCTTAAATTGTTGAGTGGTTTTCCGCCACCTTCATCCTATACAGAGGGCTGGAGTATTTCATCTGCTTCAGGGCAAAATTTCAAATCGGACACTACTAAAAAAATGGTTCCTAAAACAGCCAGTGTGCATGGTTGCCCGCCCAATATTAATTGTATTCATGATTATGATGAGGCTGTTGCAACTGCCAAACAACTCAACAAACCTATCATGATTGATTTTACCGGAAACTCCTGTGTTAATTGCAGGAAGATGGAAGAAACAGTATGGTCAGATCCTTCTATCACTTCAATAATTAATAACGATTTTGTTTTGGTTTCGCTATATGCGGATGACCAGAATGAATTGCCCGATGATAAAAAAAGTGTATCCAAATTTGATGGTTCCAAAATTGAAACCGATGGTGAAAAATGGACTGATATTGAAACAAACCTCTATCATAGTAATACGCAACCATTGTATGTACTTATTGATTTCAATGGTAATTTATTAACACCGCCAAAAGGGTATACTCCCGACATTGACCAATACAAACAGTTTTTGGAGGCGGGTAAAAGTGCATTCAAAACCCATAAAAGTTGAGTAACTATATTCGTATTCAATGAATCTCAACGAACAGTCGGAACAATTCAGTTTTAAAGAAGCCATTCGTAATTTGTGGGAAGAAAAGCCACTGGTGCTGATTGTTTTTGCAGCGATATTAATACGTTTGGTAGCTGTTATTTTTTCCAAAGGATTCGCCTTTCACGACGACGAATTTCTTGTGCTTGATCCTGCGGGCTCGTGGGTTGATGGATATGATTACAATTCATGGCTCGGTGGCAGGGCAGAAATGAACCATGCTCCGGAAGGACCAAGTTTGTTTTTCCCCGGAATTCATTACTTCATTCTAAAGTATTTAAAATGGAGGGGTGTAATGGATCCTCAGCACAGGATGTATGTTATACGCGGGATAATGGCAGCTTGGTCTTTAATTACTGTTGTTGTCGGTTATAAGATAGCGGAGTTTTATGGAGGTAAGAAGGTTGGCAGACAAGCTGGTTTACTGCTCGCCATCTTGTGGTTTATGCCAATGCTTAGTGTACGAGACCTGGTCGAAATGTTTTGTATTCCGCCATTGATGCTGGCTACCTGGTTTGCAATTAATCCGAAAAGGAAGGATAGACTGATGACCTATTTCTGGATTGGTATCTTTTGTGGAATTGCATTTAATACCCGTTTTCAGACAGCTATGTTCACAGGTGGCTTAGGCTTGGTAGTTATGTTTAGAAAGAATGAGAAGACTTTGATGAACCGGATTATGCAGGTATTTCTTTTCGGGCTAATGTTCCTTGCAACAGTAGTGGCAGTTCAGGGGTTGGTTGATATGATAATTTGGGGAAGGCCTTTCGCTGAATTCACAGCCTACATACAATACAATATTGATAATTCACGCGGCTATCCAAATGGCCCTTGGTATAATTACTTCCTGGTTTTGGGAGGAATATTGGTTCCACCTATAAGTTTGTTATTACTATTCGGGTACTTCCGTTCCTGGAAAAAGTATACAATATTGTTTCTTCCTGCATTTTGTTTTTTTGCTTTCCATTCTATTTTTCCGAATAAACAAGAGCGATTTATTTTGCCTATGGTTCCGTTTGTGGTTGTGTTAGGCTGTATTGGCTGGAATGAATTTCTTTCCACTTCAAAATACTGGCAAAAACATCCGGGCTTATTAAAAGGCTTTTGGACATTCTTCTGGATATTGAATTTAATTGCCTTGCCTGTTGTATCTACTATGTACACTAAGAAGAGCAGGGTAGAATCGATGTATTATTTATACCAGCAAAAAGATTTGAGGAATTTCATGGTTGAAGAAAGTAACCGGGGCGATGTTACTCAGGCACCCATGTTTTATGCGGGTAATTGGTATTTTCACCCGAGGGAGATATCAAGCCAGCACACACTCTTACAGGATTATTTGTATTTGAGAACAGTTCCTGACTCGTTATACCATCCAAATTATGTTTTGTTTTTTGGAAAGGAAAAGAAAGATGAAAGGATAGCCGCGTTCAAAAATTTTTATCCAAATGCAGCGTACCAAACAACAATAGAACCAAGCTATCTTGATATTTTAATATGGAAACTGAATCCAGTAAACAGGAATGAAACGGTTTACATTTATAAGTTCGATGATAAGGTAGTGAATCTGCCGGATTCAGTCAAGAGGATGTAGGGTTGAAACCTACTTAATTTTTATTTTTTACTCCAACGCCATTACATTCTTTCTGAAAAAACGGAATGCTATCAGCGTAAGTGTTATTCCAATTGCAAGCAATATCCCAACTTTAGTAAGGAATAAAGGCCCTATTGGGAGTTGCCTCCAAAGTATATCATAAAAACCTTGTATTGACCAGTAGTTAATAGAAACAACACTCACGTTCTGCATCCATTGAGGCATTAAGAATATAGGAACCATGCTGCCACCGATTACCGACATGGAGAGAATTATCAAAGTACTCATACCTTGCAACTGCGACCTGGAGCGAGCCAGTGTTGCAAGAAAAACGCCAAACCCGGAGCATGCTACTGCCGTAGCAAAAATTAGAATTGTAAGCGGTAGTATCTTATCTGCTATATGCAAGTGAAAAACCAACGAAGCAAAAATGAACATTATACTAAGTTGAAATATAGCGACAATAATGGATGCAGCCATTTTACCAAGTAAAATCTGTGAAGGATGAACAGGAGAATAAAGCAGCCTTTTCAATGTGCCCTGTTCTTTTTCATCTAATAATCCTCCGCCCATTCCCGTGAGAGAGAATAAAAGCATCATAACGGCGGTTCCAGCTACTGCCTGCACCAATCCTATGTTTCCAACCTGTGCTGCAATAATGGATGTGCTGTTTACTCTCATTATTTTTTCCGGTGAAATATCTTTTCCATTGTTATCCGACAGAGCACCTCCAAAAGCCAGGGCGGCAAATACCTTGTAGCGGGTGGCGGAATCCAACATGTTTAACTTCTCACCAAAATATTCCTTCGTAATTAATTTACCAACCGTTCCGGAGAATAATGCCTTTGGTAAAATAGATTGAAGTATCCCTGTTTCCTGAACCCTTGCAGCATCATATTTAAAATCCAATGGCAGTGGATGTAGATTTTTTACGGAATCAGAAAACCCTTTCCGGAAAATAAGTACAGAAGTCCGTTTTCCTTTTTTTATCAAATCAATGGCCGTATCATAAGCACAAGGAATTACTTCGATCATCTTTACCGAATCAATATCATTGATCGTGCTTTTTGTGATTTCAGATTTATCCTGATCGCAAACCAGCAATGCTATTTTATGTACATCATCGCCACCGCCACTGCCAAATGCAAGCGCAAATACTGTAATTAAAATGGTAGGCATTAGAAAGGTAAGCATTACAGCCCGCCTGTCTTTTAAGAATGCCTTGATTTCTTTTCTTAATATTTTTAGCATTAGTCTCTAAGTTGTTTTCCGGTTAGTTTAAGAAACACATTTTCCAGATTTGCTTTTTGTATGTCGATGTGATGAATTTCGTAGCCTGCTTCAGAACAGCCAATGACGCATCGTGTAAGGTCTTTCTTGGAATCGTTGGATTCAATATAAACAGTATGGTCAGTAACCTTTACATTCAAATTTAATTTCGATATCAGGTATGCCTCATCAGGAGTTTGACTGCATTCAACCACAATAACATCTTTAATTTCACTGTGCCGTTTAAGTTCATCCAATGTGCCTTGGGCCAGAATTACGCCACTATCAATAATTCCAATACGGTCGCAAAGCCTTTCTGCTTCCTCCATATAGTGGGTTGTATAAATAATGGTAAGCCCGTCTTTATTCAGTTGTTCTATCAATTCAAATATCATATTCCTGCTTTGCGGATCTACACCAACAGTAGGTTCGTCGAGCAGTAATATTTTAGGTGTATGCAATAAGGCACATGCCAGGTTTATCCGGCGTTTCATTCCTCCCGAATAGCCTTTTATCTTTTCATCCTTACGGTCGGAAAGGCCTACCAATTGAAGTAATTCTTCGGCTTTTTTTGTTAAATCCGTTTTGTTGATTGAATGTAATCCACCCCAGAACATCATGTTTTCCCATGCGGTAAAATTCGAGTACAGGGCTATTTCCTGCGGCACTACTCCCAATATTTTCTTTATCTCTTCAATGGAGGTTTTAACATTAAGCCCATTAATTGTAATTTCTCCGGTATCCGGCGGAAAAAGCGTGCTAAGCATATTTATTGTTGTGCTCTTCCCGGCACCATTAGGGCCAAGCAGGCCATAACATTCACCAGTGTGAATAGAGAAACTAATTCCTTTTACGGCTTTAATTTCGCCATAACTTTTTTGAATGTTTTTAACCTCAATCATAATTCTTCAAAAATAACATTTTCTTCGGGTATTGTAACGTCGCCTTTAATCCTTAGAAATACATTGGCAAGCGTTACCACGTCCTTGCAGCAATAATGCACAATTTTACCTAATTCTTTTTTATCCCAATAAAAGGTTCCAACCATGCTGCCATCCATATCCTGCTTGGGGCTTGGAAGGCCAAGTATATAGGCCAGAAGATTCAAGGATGTGAATGCTTTATAATCTCCGAACTTCCATAATTCGAGCGTGTCGATCAACTGAACCTCCCATGGCTTCTTCCCAGCATTATCAAGCAAAGCAGGAATTTTAAGGCGGTTAATAATCATCCGGCGGGCAATGTAAGGGTAGTCAAACTCCTTGCCATTGTGGGCACATAGTTGAACGGGCCGGCTGAATGGTTTGTGGGATTCAAGAAATGTATAAAACTCTTTCAGTAATTGTATTTCATCATCGCCCGCAAAGCTGCGAATGTGGAGTTTATCCTTTTTTATATATCCGGTAACAATACATACTATTTTCCCAAACTCGGAATAAAGCCCGCCCCGGCCAAATGATTCGGGGATGGTTTCATTTTCTTTGAGGAGTTTTTGCCGGGTTATTTTTTCTTCCCAGAGATGTTGTAATGGTTCAGGAGCGTCAGAAAAATTAGCGAATTGAGGAACTGTTTCAATATCCAGGAAAACAATATTTTCCCTTTCCATAGGGGTAAGCATCATAAATTAAATGTTGAATGTTTGATGTTGAATTTTGAATGTGAAGATATATTTAATTCAGGATTTAAAATTAAACAATCAAAAAGGCATTTAGTAATAGAGATTTTTCCGTTTGATTATTCATCCGGAAGTCCTCTTATATTACTAATATAAACAAAAGCTTTCGGATCAATGGAGTGAATAAGATTTTTCCGGCGTCTTACCTAAGGCTGGCTATAGGACCTTCTTCAGCAGTTCAAGATTTTCTGTCTTTTTATGCCCTCTGCTTTTTTTAGAAGCCACAGTGTAGTAATTATGTGTTTCTAAAAATTTTACCTGTAGCTTGTTCCAGTCGGTTCCCTGAGGAAGTCGGCCTAGTGAGATCAATTCCTGTTTGAGGTCTTCAGCACGTGGGAAGAACCGGTCTGTGCCCAGGTAATCAAGGTCAGCATCAACAATTATTTCCTGCAATCTTCCTTCCGGGCTCCACGGTAGCCGTGTTGCCATTATTAACTTGCAGATAACTTCAATTTCTTCCTTTGTGAATCCAAAATCCGGGAGGTATTTCATTACAATTTCGCAGGACATCATTTCGTGCTCAGTATAAGAGAAGGTCCAGCCTGCATCATGATATAGAGCCGCAATTTGCAGCAGTTTTAATTCCTCGTCTGAAATATTTTCCTCCTTTCCAATGCGTGTTGCCGCTTCATATACCTCCTTGGTATGTGCAAGGTTGTGGTAAGTGAGGTTATCTGGTAACTCTCTTTCAAGCTTTTGCAAAATGAATTGGGCTGCTCCTTCAAAATTCATATCGCAAAAATATATTTATTTTTATCATAGGGGTTAAGGCGAAATCATGTTATCAACAATATAACCTTAATCTTTACTTAATAGTAAGCAAAACGGTAGATAAGTTTGTCTTTTCATTTTGCCAGCAGAGTGTTTCTTTTGCTTTGGCTGCATTGGCTTTCCAGATACGCAGTCTTTCCTTATCAGCCAGCATGAATTTAATTTTACCTGCAATTTCTTCCGGAATATGAGATTCTATACAAACCCCAACATTATACTGTTGTACAATTTTTTGCACTTCTACTAAATTTGATGCAAGCACCGGAACTTCAGCTTGTATGTAATCGAACAGTTTGTTAGGAAGGCTATATCTATAATTGATATTGGTGTCCTTATCAATACTTAGCCCGATATCAGCCTGCATGGTGTATTGCATTAATTCATCAAACGGAAGTTTTGGTATGAATTTTACCCTGTCCGTCAGATTTAGTTTCTGTGTAAGTTGTTTGAGGCTTTCCAGCGCGTCGCCGCTACCAATGATTAGAAGAAGGCAATCTTCAAGCAGTTTCATTGATTCCAAGGCTTCTTCGGCACCACGGTTAATATTTATTCCTGCTCCCTGCAAAAGAATAATGCTTTTATCCGTTGGGAGATTAAGGGACTCCCGGGTTGCTTTTATAGGTAGTTCTTTCCTGATGGGAAGATTCCGAATTACCCTTACCGGTATTCCAAATTCTGCCAGATAGAGATTTGCAATAGAATCATTCACGGTGAACATATACTTCAGTTTGGGTATGATCATTTTTTCTACCCTTTTCCAAACACTGCGTTTAAAGGGATGTTCCATTAATTCAGGTACACCGGTGAAATATTCATGGCTATCGTAAATGAGTGGGATACCCTTTAATTTCGAAAGAATATAGTTAGGTAATAATGTGTCTAAATCGTTCGAGAAATAAAGGTTTGTTTTCTTAAATAAGAGAAGGAAAAATAGCCTTATCTGAAACTCAACATAAAATGGTACCCCTGTAGTGAAAAGTAATTTCATACGGTGCATGGAGTAGGGGCGGGGCGATAACGGAAGGCTGTTTTTAAGTTCTCTTCCCACTAAAAGAACTTCATAACCAGATTCTATAAGAGTAAGGCAGCTGCGGTTAACGCGCTGATCGGTAGCAAGGTCGTTTATTACGGAAACAATGGCCTTTTTCATTTTAGTTCATAAAGTTCATAAAGCTTATAAAGTTATAAAGGAAAATCCCGTTTAGACTTTACGAATTTTATAACTTTATATACTTTCAACTAGCTTAACAGGCGTTTTACAATTTCATCGGTGGTAATTCCTTCGGCTTCCGCTTTGTAATTGCGTACAATACGGTGGCGGAGTACGGGTGCCGCAACAGCTCTCACGTCTTCAATATCCGGAGAGTATTTACCATGCAAAGCCGCATGGCATTTGGCTCCAATAACTAAAAACTGTGATGCACGCGGTCCTGCGCCCCAAACAATATATTCTTTTGCTACGTTAGGTGCCTGCGGATTATCGGGCCGGGTGGTTGATACAAGCCTTACGGCATATTCCAGCACATTATCGGCAATAGGGATTTTACGCACCAGTTTCTGAAAATAAAGTATCTCTTCAGCGGTGAGTATATGGTTTAGCTTTACTTGTTTGTCGAAGGTGGTGCTTTTTACAATTTCCACTTCTTCTTCATAGCTAGGATAATCAACCCAAATGTTGAACATAAAACGGTCGAGCTGAGCCTCTGGCAAAGGATAGGTTCCTTCCTGTTCTATGGGGTTTTGGGTTGCCAATACAAAAAATGGGTCGTCGAGGGTATATCTTTTCCCTCCAACTGTTACAGCTTTTTCCTGCATGGCTTCCAGCAAGGCAGACTGGGTTTTTGGCGGAGTGCGGTTTATTTCATCGGCCAGAATAATATTCGAGAAGAGTGGGCCTTTTAAAAAGCGGAAACTTCGGTTCTCGTCCAATATATCCATACCTATAATGTCAGATGGCATAAGGTCGGGGGTGAACTGAACACGGTTATATGACAAACCAAGGGTTTGAGAAACCGTATTTACCAGCAGGGTTTTAGCCAGCCCGGGAACACCAATAAGGAGACAATGCCCACGGCTGAAAATAGAGATAAGCACATCTTCCACAATGCTTTGATGGCCTACAATTACTTTGCCAATTTCGTTGGTAAGTTCTTTGTATTTCAGTCCGAAAGCATCTACTGCTTCTACATCGGTTTTATAGTTCATAATTGAATATTCAGATTAAGTGTACAATAAAGAAAAGTATACGGGGCAAAATTAGCAACATTGGTGAAATAGGGTAAAAAAGGAAGAAATTTAAGGGAAATTTAAAAAAAATGTATATTTGCAATCTCTGTTTCAAATCATAAAACCTAAACGCCTATGGGTTAAAAACAGCAAATACTTTGAGTTTTGTTGCTTTTGACCCGATTTATTTAATACATTTGCAACATTAACACGCCATTCATGAACAAAACTATTCGATTTATTAGCTTTTTATTAATTGGAATTTTATCATTTTCAGTTAATTCAAATGTAGGAGCGCAAACTAAAAGGCCAGAGCCTGAAACAATGGAAAGGTTGTTTGCTTTCTGGTCCATGAAATGGGAACAGGTTAAATTTGCAAATGACGCTACAGAAAAGGAGTTTGGTGTATTTAACAGGTTCTATTCCGCGCCTATCGATTCTATGGAAAAAGAATTTAGTAAAGGTGTTTTTAACGGAACGATAAATCTTTCCAACATTAAAGAATACATGAATGATAAACAAGTTATTTTTAATAATTTGTTTATCAAATTTAGGGATATTGAAAAGTCATATCCATCCTCGGTTGATGAATACAAAATACCCCACAAACCACGCCTTGGGGCGGATAGTTGTTTTGCAAACTGTACAAATACAGATTTTGAAGATGGAAACTTTACAGGCTGGTATGGATATTATGGTATAAATAATTCTTCAACAACAGCTTTTAATATTACAGGAATTACAGGCGGATATCTGGGTGCCGTTTCAAAAGCAGCACAAGACCCTAACACCGGTAATACCTATCAGCTTAGAATAACATCAGGCGCAGCAAGCGACTGGTTTTTAAACACATATTCCACTTATTCCGTTCCGCAGGTTTCACCTTATGGTGGGAAATATTCTGTTATGTTGGGGGATAGTATCAATAACGGAAAAGGAACTGCAATTTTAACTCAAACCTTTAAAGTGGCGTCGTTAACGTCAAGTCTTACATATCAGTACGCAGTTTTTCTTGAAGAACCAACACCACATCACCTTTATTATCAACAAGCATTTTTCTCGGTTGCCGTAATAGATCAGAATGGTGACACAATTCCGGGTTGCGGAAGTTTTAATCAAAATGCATTATATGGGTATAATTCACCCGGTTTCCATGGAACTGTTTATACTCCAAGAACCGATACCATTTACTGGAAAGGCTGGTCAATTGTTAATGTACCTTTGAAAAACTATGTTGGGCAATGCGTTACAGTAGTTTTTCAAGTGCAGGATTGTCAACCTTCAGGTCACTGCGGGTATGCATACGTAGATGCAAGTTGTACACCAAATGCAGTTATTTCTTCATCTACTGCATTTTGTGGACAGGATTCAATCTCCTTAACAGCTCCTCCTGGGTGGGCAAGTTACAGATGGTCAGGAAATCCGTCAATTGGAATCTTAGGTAACGATACACTACAGACAATCTATGTTGACAGTGCAGGAACTTACCAAGTTATAATGATAGGTGGTAATAATCAATGTACAGATACTTTAACCATAAAAATTGGAAAGGCATTAGGTCCTGTTCCAAAACCAAGTTTCCATGCTGATACGATCTGTGCGGGTCAGTCAACAACCTTTACAAATACATCAAATCCTATTGTTGGTGCAACATTTTATTGGGATTTTTACAACATAGGAACCTATCAGGATTCGTTAATTACTAACCCGACGTGGATCTATTCGACACCGGGAACCTATACCGTAAAACTGCATGAAGTATATAACGGCTGCGGAGCTGATACCCTAATAACTGTTACGGTATTGCCTTCCGTTGCAGGCGGGTTTAACTTTGCCAGCACTACATGCGCCCCGGCCACAATTACATTCAATAATACTTCAGTAGGGGCAACATCCTATTACTGGAATTACGGCGATCCGGCTTCGAACCCGAACGATACCTCTACTATTTTAATTAATGGGTCACATACCTATACCGTTGCGGGAACTTATACAGTTACTTTAGTAGCTAAGAACGGTGGCCCATGCCCTGATACTATCAGACAGGTGGTAACCATACTTGGTGTTCCTGTGGCTGTGATAACCGGTGGTGATTCAGTTTGTAACGGTGGGGTTGATACCCTTACTGCTTCAGGCGGAACTTCTTACTTCTGGAATACAGGAGCTACAACTTCTTCTATTACTGTTTCTCCGGTTAGTCAAACTGTTTATCTTGTAACAGTTACAAACGCTTGTGGAGCTGCAAGCACCACATTTACTGTAAGTATCAGTGCGCCTCCTATAGCCTTATTGAGTACTGCAAAAGATTCCATCTGTTCCGGCGATACTGTTAAACTCACCGCTGGTGGTGGAAGTTATGTATGGAGCACTGGCGCAACAACCAGTACTATTAATGTTGTTCCTCTTGTAACTACTACCTATACGTTACATGTGTTTACACCATCCACTACTTGTCAGGATTCGGCTATGGTAACCATTTATGTAACACCAAGTATTAAATCGACAATTGCAGTTTCTTCGGATACCGTATGTCCTGGTGGTTCAGTTACCTTAACAGTTAGTTCTTCAAGTGGTCCTCCAAGTTATATATGGAATACTGGAGCTACAACTTCTTCCATTACTGTTAACCCGGCATTCACTACAACTTATTATGTGATAACGGCAGGAAAATGTGCCAATGATTCCATTGGACAAGTTATTACCGTGGTTCCAACCCCAACGGTTGCCATAACCTCGTCAGACACGGTTTGTAAAGGAACTCCAGTTACAGTTACTGCATCCGGAGCAACCACCTATTTATGGAGCAATGGTTCCACAACTAATCCAACTACAATTACTATTAATAGTGACAGCACTATTTCTGTTATTGGTAGCAATGGCGGATGTAAAGATTCTATTAAAAAGAGAATCAAAATATATTCAGGTTTAGTAGTTACTACCAGCAGAGATACCGTTTGTTCAGGAGCAGGCAAGGCTGTTATCAGTGTTTCGCCATCAGGCGGTCATTCACCTTATACCTATGCATGGAACAATGGAATTACATGGGATAGTGCAGGTCCATTAACAGTAACACCTCCACCTTACCAGTATATATGCACCATTACAGATGGTTGCGGAGACATATCTATCGACACGGTAAACGTGGTTGTAAGACCAGCACCCGCAATTTCATTTTACCCTACACCGGATACAATTGACGGTGGTGGTTTTGTGAACTTTGTAAACCTTACAGGTGGTAATAATACCTATTACTGGACGTTGGGCGATGGTTCTACAAGTAGCGATACTACACCATTCCATGAATATAATATAGCAGGCACTTATATAGTAACCCTTGTTGCGACCAATCAATATGGCTGTACTGATACACTTACTAAAGATATATATGTTATTGAACAGATTGTAGTGCCGAATGTGTTTACTCCAAATGGAGATGGTGTTAATGATGTGTTACACATCCGGGCAGGAAGCATGCAGACTTTTAATTTCCAGATATTTAACAGGTGGGGACAGAAAATATTTGAAACCAACAATCCGAATATTGACTGGACAGGCAGAAGTTCTTCAGGTGTAATGGAAACAGACGGTACGTATTACTATGTTCTTGATGCTACCGATTACGCAGGTAAAAACTTCAAGCTGGACGGGTATATTCAATTGATCAGGTAAGGTCAATTAACAATAGTCTGTTAATATGCTTTTAAAGCCATCTTAAATAAGAGTATACTAATTTTTGTACTTTTGAGTTTACTTGTCATGTACCTTAATTGACCTGAGTGAATAGAATATTATTACTAACATTACTTGCATTATTCAGTTTCCGGGTTTGTTATTCACAAAATAATGACTTAGGTAAACCTGTTCTTGTTGAAAAACAAGGAGGTGCAACAGGTGCATCATTCACCAAAATAGGCGACGGCTCAGGCTCATTTGGCCAAACGTTCAACAGGCAGAATGTTTGCGGTTTAAATTACGTAGAAGTCTCCCAGATCATTGAAACACGCACAAGTACATTTTCATGGAATAATAACGGTACAGGATTCCCAGGCACCTTAAATCTCTCCGGTCTCTGCACTACAAACGACTCCGTGCTTAAAGCCTATTTATATTGGGGTACATCTTATTTTGGCTCTATTGCCAATCCTGCCCAGTTAAGTATTACAAACCCACTTTCAAATACCTTTACGTATAATGTAAATACGATAGGCCTTTCCGTGGCTAAATGCTGGGGTGAAACAGGAACTGCCGCCTACCGGGAGGATGTAACGAATTGTATAAGCGGAAACGGTTCTTATATAGTAAATATTACTGGAGCAGGAGATTCAGCCTATGAGGTGGATGGTGTTACGCTACTGGTAATTTACCGAGACCCTACAGCTACATATAGTGCAAGCCTTGTAATTTGGGATGGAATTCAAACATCTTCACCCGGAAATCCTTATTTAGAAACTTTCAACGGATTTAATGTCTGTTCGGCTTCGTCTGCAGCGAAAGCATTTTCAATATTAGGTGATCTGCAAGGCAACCAGAACGGTGGTAATAATGTAGAAACATTTAATGGTACGTCCCAAACATTTACCAATGATTTCTGGAATTTTAATTCTATTTCAACCTCTTTAACTGCAGGTCAAAATTCAATTATTTACCATACTTACACCAATGATGCAGGAACTGATTGTTATTCTTGGATAATGGCCGGGGTGTATTGGCAAAATACCAACTGTATTACTTGTACTCCTGCAAATTCATTTGTTACCATTTCTTCACTTGGTGCAACTATATGTGCCGGCGACAGCATCCAGCTTAACGGAAACGGAGCAAGTGGCTCCTATACCTGGGCCCCCGGTGGAAGCTTGAGTTGTACCTCCTGTAGTTCTACCTATGCCAAACCGAATATAACAACCACCTATACTGTTTCGGCCGGTACCTTATGTGGAACAGGTACTGATACGTTAACCATTCATGTAATTCCGACGCCTACCATTACTATTCTACCTAATAATCCGGGTGTTTGTTCAGGTGATTCCATACAACTTATGGCCAGTGGCGGAACTACATATACATGGGTTCCCAACACAGGACTAAGCTGTTATAATTGCCCCAATCCGAAAGCCTCGCCAACTGCCACCACAACTTACACCGTTACTTCAAGTAATGGTGGTTGCACCGGAACAACATCTGTAACTGTTTCAGTTGGTACTCCACCTTCTTTAGTTGTAAATCCCACTACAGCAACCATTTGTGCTGGCAATACAGTAAACATTACTGCTTCAGGGGCTACTTTTTATAACTGGAGTCCTAGCACAGGGCTAAGCTGCAACACATGCCCCAACCCTATAGCTTCGCCAACAGCCACAACAACCTATACTGTTTTAGCATCCAATGGAGGTTGCAAGGATACGGGCAAAGTTTTAATAACTGTGAATCCCGCTCCACTTTTAACGTATAGCCCTAATTCGCCTACCGTTTGCCCCGGAGATTCTGCTCAAATCACTGTTAGCGGAGCAACAAGTTATCAATGGTTGAATTCCTCGGGTATTACTTGCACCAATTGCCCGAATCCAATTGTTTTTCCTTTGGTTTCCACCATTTATACCGTTGTTGGAACAGGAAGCAACGGTTGCACCGATACCTTATTCATAACCGTTAATGTGAATGCTACCCTGAATGTAACAGCCGGCCCTCAGTCGCCAACAATTTGCGCAGGCAGTTCAATTATGCTGACGGGTGGCGGCGCAAGTGTTTACAATTGGAAACCTGCTACCGGATTAAGTTGTACAGGTTGTCCGAGTCCGGTTGCATCACCAACAGCAACTATAACCTATACCGTTACGGGCTCTTCTGGCCCTAATTGCGAGGATAGTGCTTTTATTACTGTCACCATCCTTCCTTCTCCTTCTGTAGTGGTTACCGGCCCTGATTCTGTTTGCCCTGGCAGTTCTGTAACTCTAACAGCCTCCGGTGCCACATCTTATACCTGGAGTAATAGTGCCACCACAAATGCCATAACCATTCCTTCTTTATCCGACGATACTTCGTTTACTGTGGTTGGCTTTGACGGTGTTTGCTACGATTCTGTTAAAAAGAATATTTCCGTTTACCCGGTTTTGAGTATAGTAATGTCACCATCCGATTCAATTTGCAGCGGATCTTCAATACCAATACAAGTGTTTGTAAAAGGTGCTCCACCGTTAACTTATGTATGGAATAACGGAATTACAGCCGATAGTGCCGGACCTTTTTATGTATCGCCCGGCAGTCAAACCATTTATACCTGCATTGTTTCAGACGGATGTGGGAATATAGTTAGCGGCAGCACTACAATAACACCGGTTCCCAAAACCTCTCATGCTGCATTTTATGCAAGCCCCGATTCAATTTTGGGTGGTGAGTTTGTGAATTTTATAAACCTTAGCACTGGTGGTAATTCGTACTATTGGGACTTGGGTGATGGAAGCAATTCAAACCTGTTTGACCCTTTTCATCAATACAATACACCGGGTGTGTTTACGGTTTACCTTGTAACTTCCGATGGACACGGATGCCCCGATACAGCCCGTGAAAATGTGTATGTAACCGAAGGAGTAATAAGTGTACCCAATGTGTTTACTCCTAACGGAGACGGTGTTAATGATGTATTACACATTACGGCTGGTGGCTTGCAATCCTTTGATATAATTATTTATGATCGCTGGGGTGTGAAGATATTCGAATCCCTGTCACCAAATATCGACTGGACAGGCAGGAGTTCTTCTGGTATAATGCAGTCAGAGGGCACCTACTACTATATTATCACTGCCAAAGACGATTCCGGCAGAGATTACAACTTGAAAGGGTTTGTTCAACTTATATTAAAATAAGTTCAACGGGCAAAAGAACTGTCTTCCACTTCCAGGTCTGCAGAAAAATTAGCCATTATTCCCTGGTCGGGCGCAGCCTGCACTGTTACATTGTTAAGATGGACTTTGCTCAGGTTAAGCAACAGTACAGCACCTCCCCATTTAACAGGAAATTGTTTTTTAGCCTGATTGGTAATGGCATCAAGGCTGGGTCCGAAGGCATACCATGCGTTTTGCTGAAGCTTCTGTTCGATTTTGTCCTTAAAAAGTGCAGCCGATAAATTCAGGAGCAGATCACCCGATGATTGTTCCATGGTAACATTTTTAAAATAGAGCGTATCATTCTGAACAAAGGGTGTAGCTGTAAGTGTAATATCATCGGAAATACCCGGATTAAAAATAAAAACGTGAGTATTACCTGCCAAGTGAAGTTTTATTGAAATTTGTTTGTCTTTAACACTTACAATAGGGTTTTCAAGATAAAGATCTTTGTATTTCCTGTCGCAGTCCTGCGATGAAGCACAGGGGTAATATTTACCGTACCCCGGGGCGAAAAGTACTTGATATATCTGGGTTTGCAGTTCCATTACAGGAATAAAAATAGGTAGGTTAATGCTCTGGATAGGCTTGGTTGAAGGAGGCGCATACGGTGTAACCACAGATGCGCTGGGTTGCGGAGCCGGTTTGGGTGGCGTTTTAACAGTGCTTTTGTGGCTTTTGCAGCCACAGAAGGTCAGGAACACTATAAAAGCAAATAAAAAGCACCGTTTCATGAATAATTCAACTTGACTGCAAAATAAAGTTTTTTCAGCCAATAAGCGTCAAATTAAATACAAGCGATTTGCGCGGATTCATTTTGCGATTTTTTAACATATCATCATTTGCGATTATTGTATATTTGCATTTAGAATTTTAAACCTTAAATTTATATATGGAAAACCAAAGTTTTAATTTTAACGACCCCGTAGAAATTCAGAATGTTAGTTCTGAAGTAATGTCCAAAACATTCATGACAAAAGTGTTCTCATGGATGTCTTTAGGACTTGTGATCACAGGTGTTCTTGCCTGGTATTTTGCAACAATTCCGGATTTAAGAAGTCTTTTATTCACTTCAACAGGTGCAACTCCATTGTTTTATGTGGCAATGTTTGCTCCAATAGGCCTGGTGTTGCTGACAAGTTTTGCCGGTGACAGATTATCATATCCTGCCACAATAGGGATATTCGTTTTGTTTTCTGCATTGTTTGGCATGAGTTTAAGTATCATATTTTTAGTTTATACCGCAACATCTATTTGTTCTGTATTTTTCATCACAAGCGGAATGTTTGCAGCTATGGCATTGTTAGGGTACACTACATCGACCGATCTGACTAAATTAGGCTCTATTCTATATATGCTTTTATTTGGTGTGATTATTGCAATGGTTGTTAATTTATTTATGCATAGCGAATCTTTTGATTACATGATCAGCTTTGTTTGTGTAGGGATTTTTACAGGGTTAACAGCCTATAAGGTACAGGCAATAAAAAGGATTGGAGCCCAAATGACAGGTAATGGTGATGTGGTCGGGAAAGCAGCTGTTTTTTCCGCTTTGAGCCTTTATATCACGTTTGTGAATCTTTTCCTTTCTTTGTTAAGAATATTTGGAAGCAGGAGATAATTATTTTCAATAGAATAAGAATAAAAACCCTGCCGGTAAATTGGCGGGGTTTTTTATTGCCTCCGAGGATTAAATAGTCGTAATTTTGCAAACCTTGAAAAAAATTGTGAAGACCGCCGAAACAAAAGTTAAAACAGACAACAAAAAGATTATTGTTATAAAGGGTGCGCGTATGCATAACCTTAAAAACATTGACCTTACCATTCCGCGCAATAAACTTACGGTGGTTACAGGTGTTTCGGGTTCCGGGAAGTCTTCACTTGCATTCGATACGCTGTATGCTGAAGGCCAGCGCAGATATGTAGAATCTCTTTCTGCCTATGCACGTCAGTTTTTGGGTAAAATTAATAAGCCCGATGTAGATTATATAAGTGGTATTTCTCCTGCTATTGCTATTGAACAGAAGGTTGTAACACGTACTTCACGGTCAACTGTTGGCACATCTTCCGAAGTGTATGATTATTTGAAATTATTATATGCACGAATAGGTATTACCTATTCTCCTATTTCAGGAAAGCAAGTGAAAAGAGAAACCGTTACTGATGTTGTGAAATATATTTTTTCGTTAAGGACCGGAGCCTTGGTCATGATATTAGCGCCATTTAATCTAAAAGAAGGGAGGTCTATTCACGAGCAACTTAACCTGCTTTTGCAGCAAGGTTTTTCAAGGATTTTGTCCGGTAATGAAATCCTGCAGGTTTCGGATATAATTGAAGGCAAAACCAAAACACCAATAAGTAGCGACCCGACAGATATCGGACTTTTGAAGATTCTTATAGACCGAGTTGAAATAGGGCAAGAAGAGGAAGAAGATTTAAGGATGCGTGTTGCAGACTCGGTGCAGACTGCCTTTTACGAAGGCAACAGTATTTGTGAAATCTCGGTTGTAGATGGAAAGAAAAAATCCATCAAAAAATTCTCCGATCGTTTTGAAGCTGATGGAATGAAGTTTGAAGAACCATCGGTGCATTTTTTCAGTTTTAATAACCCCGTTGGAGCTTGCAAACGTTGCGATGGCTTTGGAAGCGTAATTGATATTGATGAAGATTTAGTGGTTCCCGATAAAAGCCTTTCGCTCTACGAAGATGCTATTGCCTGTTGGAAAGGCGAGAAGATGAGTTGGTGGAAAGACCAAGTCCTATTGAATGCACGAAAGGTTGATTTTCCTGTGCACCGCAGCTATGCCGATTTAACAGCAAAAGAAAAGTCTATGCTTTGGGATGGAACAAAATACTTTGACGGACTGCATAAGTTTTTCCAACACTTAGAACAAGAAAGTTATAAGATTCAATACAGGGTTATGTTATCACGCTACCGCGGTAAAACACTGTGCCCCGATTGTCTTGGTACACGCATTCGCAAGGATGCAGGGTATGTGAAGATAGGGGATAAGTCTATTATAGATATAGTTCTGATGCCGGTCTCCGACTGCTACCCATTTTTTAAAGAATTACCCAAGTTGTTAGATGACAACCAGCGTGCCGTTTCTCGCCGTTTGTTGCTCGAAATTACCAGCCGTTTGCAGTTTATGTCTGATGTAGGTTTGGGGTATTTGGTGCTCAACCGTCCGTCCAATACGCTATCGGGAGGAGAATCACAACGCTTGAATATTGCTAATTCCTTAGGAAGTGCTTTAGTAGGCTCGCTATATATTTTAGATGAACCCAGCATAGGCTTGCATCACAGAGATACACAGCGTTTAATTAAGGTGCTTAAATCACTTCGTGATATGGGTAATACGCTAGTGATTGTTGAACACGACGAAGAGATCATGCGTTCTGCTGATAATATAGTAGATATAGGTCCTTTGGCTGGAGTGAATGGGGGAGAGGTGGTGTTCCAAGGCACGATTGCTGACCTTGAAAATGAAAAGGACAGCCTTACTGCCCGCTACTTGACCGGAAGGGATAAAATTGAGCTACCTCTCAAACGCCGAAAGGTAAAGGACTTCATAACCGTAAACAAAGCTCGTGCCAACAACCTCAAAGGCATTGATGTGAAATTTCCCATCGGTGCTTTCACGGTGGTTAGCGGGGTTTCAGGTTCTGGGAAATCTTCGTTAGTGAAAGGTATTCTATATCCCGCTATGCGCAGACAACTGGGAGAATTTACAGGAGAAAAAATCGGCACATTTGAAAAGCTTTCCGGTAGTATTGATATGATACAGGCCGTTGAAATGGTTGACCAGAGCCCAATTGGCAGGTCCTCGCGATCGAATCCTGTTACCTATATAAAAGCATTTGATGATATCCGTACGCTTTATGCAGACCAGAAATTAGCCAAACTTCGAAGCTTTAAAGCATCTCATTTTTCCTTTAACGTGCCTGGCGGACGCTGTGATGTTTGCGAAGGAGAAGGGCAAATAACCATCGAAATGCAGTTTATGGCCGATGTGCACCTGGAGTGCGATGCCTGCAATGGCAAGCGTTACAAACCCGATGTGCTGGAAATAGAATATCGAGGAAAAAACATTTCTGATATTTTAAATTTAACAGTCTCCGAAGCGATTGAGTTTTTTGCTGGAGGTGAAAAAGATAACCTCCACAAGAGATTAGTAGAAAGCTTGAAACCCTTGCAGGACGTAGGTATGGGTTATGTGCATTTGGGGCAGTCATCAGGAACATTGAGTGGTGGTGAAGCACAACGTATTAAACTTGCATCATTCCTTAAAAAGGGTGCTGAGCAAAATCAAACCCTTTTCATATTTGATGAACCTACCACAGGCCTCCATTTTCATGATATTGTAAAACTTCTAAAATCCTTTTCCCTGTTGGTCGACAGAGGCCACACGCTTGTTGTTATAGAACACCACCCCGACGTAATCAAGTGCGCCGATTGGCTTATTGACCTCGGCCCCGAAGGCGGCAATGCAGGTGGTAATCTCGTTTTCCAAGGCATACCCGAAGATATTCTTAAATGCAAGGAGAGCTATACGGCAGAGAGTTTGAAGGAGAAGATGTAGAATTTGTGCCGTTTCTTTGTCATTAATCGTTCATAGTTATCTTTGTTGAATGATTCGCTTTCTCAAAGATTTCATCTCACTTTTTTATCCTGAGGTTTGTATTACCTGCGGTGATGGCCTTGCAGAGAATGAGGAATTTATTTGTACTTCCTGTTTTTACAAACTACCTAAGACGGATTATCACAACTTCCCTAACAATACTCTTTACAAAACCTTTTATGGAAGGGCGGAGATTCAGGCAGCGGCAGCGTTTTGCTACTACACTAAAGGCGGTATGGTTCAGGACTTGGTTCATGAGGTAAAGTATAATGGCAAAAAAGAGTTGGGTACTTGCTTTGGTAAATGGTATGGTGCGGAATTGAAAGGCATTTCTCCATTTTCTGAACTGGATTATATTGTACCCGTTCCGTTACATCCCAAAAAACTCAAGCGCAGAGGTTACAATCAAAGCGCATGTTTTGCCCTAGGGTTATCGCAAGTAATGAATGTTCCCGTTTTGGAAAACGGCATAAAACGGCACAAAGACACTGAAACGCAGACAAACAAATCCCGTTTTTCCCGTTGGGAAAATGTGAAGGATGTTTTTGAAGCTGAAAATAAAGAGCAATTACAAGGCAAAAACGTTTTAATAGTTGATGATATAATAACCACAGGTGCTACCATGGAAGCCTGTATACATGCCCTGAATGCAGTGGGGGTTAAGAGTGTTTCAGTGGCATCTATTGGGTATGTTACAGGTGAATTAGTCTGATGAATTTAAAATGCAAAGTGAGATTGTCATTCTGAACGCAGTGAAGAATCTGTTTTAAAATCAGATCCTTCGCTATGCTCAGGATGACAAAGTCACGTTACTTTCTATAGACCGCATTGGGGGTGAGTCTTGTCAATAATTTGTATTATTGTAGTATGAAATC
>CAIPDV010000103.1 GCA_903863935.1 uncultured Bacteroidota bacterium | reverse complement strand
AACTATCTGATTATCAAGTAACATAATTTGATTTCTTACGTATAACAGATAAAAACGCAATTAATAGCAACATGCAAAACGAATCATTAACTAAAGGTACTAATCAAGAATATGACCTGTCAGATTTGTATTTTCTTCAAATACAAAAATTTGATCTTTTAATATTTATACTTTCGGAAGTAAATGTCGTGTTTTTGAAATTAAGCCGCCACCATAACTCAAAAATCCTATCAAAGGGATACTTCAAAGTTAAAAGTATAGTCCGCTTGAGGGAATAAGCCAATAAAATTAGGGCTATTCAAAAGTCCTGACCATTGTCAAGACCATATTTTTTGAACTCGAATTTTCGAGAAGGGCGAATCCTTTGTCAGAAATTATAGAATATGGTTTGCATTTCCTTTATTTAATATTTAATTATTTGTAATAATGTTAGACACACTCACTCTAATTGAAGCGGCAAAATTGCTACACTATAAGGACAAACGCTCCGCAGAAAAATGGTGTATTAATAATGATGTTGTAATTCTATCTCACCCAGAGAAGAAAATAAAATGCATTGTCCGGCAGCAGTTTTATTATGTTTTTTATGCTGATTTTATAGAACAACTTAAAAAACTTTACAAAGGCAAGTGGCAAGAAGCCTGGAGCATATACTGTAATCAGAATATTACAGATTTAGAACACTTAAAAAATAAGATGGTTGCCAAAAATACTATGGAAGCCTTGGTACCAAAAACACCTATTGAAATTGAATTTTATGAAAGACTCTATGGCAAAAATACCGCGGCGTAATTTAAAACCGCTTTTCAATGAAAATTATAAAGGGCTCCGGGTTTGGTGCCCCTCCTGCCACGCATGCGTAAAAAAAGTATGTGGCAAAAGCGGGTTGCCTCTTAAAGAATGCACCGATCCTATTGAGGAGTGTGATAAACTGAAATCACATAGATACAAGGTGATTGTTCATATGCCTGGAACAGAAAACGGTCGTAAAACAAAATTATTGGACACAAGAGACTATGCCAAAGCAGTTAGTGCTGCTGATAAATATCGTAAAAAGGTAAAAAATAAAACAGATAATACCGAGGTGCCGGAAAGGACTCCAAACTTGAAATCTTCTACAAGCAATGAATATTCAAAAAATGAGGTGCTATTGGAACGTGCATTATTAGAATATTACAAATTTTTAAATGACGAAGGAGTGCCCGAACATTTAGTAAAAAATAGAGAAAAAGCGTATATTGACAGTGTTATGGATGCTGTCTACATATTAAAAGACGTCATTGAAGCACATGGCAAAGATTTCCGGGAATCACGAGTTTCAGATATTGATAAAAATGTTGTAGGCTGGTATTTTAAAGAACTGGGAATTAGATATCCCAATCCTTCTACTTTTAATAATTTCAGAACAAATATCAACTCATTTGAAATCTGGCTATTGGATAATGACTACATATCTAAAAGGTATTTTAAAAAGATAGAGAAGCAAGACGTGACACTTGAACCAACGGCAATTCCGGTGAAAGAATTCCAAGACTTAATAGCACTAATTACTCCGGAAAGCGGGACATTTGTAAAGAAAACAAAACATAAAGGCGAGAGTCGTTACCTCCATTTCTATCGCCCCTGGCTGGCTAAAGGACTTTATATTTCTCTTGAACTTGGCGGTAGATTAAATGATATTATTTATTTTAAATTTACAGATATAGTGGAGGAAGACGGAAAGCCAGTATATTTAAGTATTGAGGACCATAAAGTCAATAAGTTGAAAAAAACCACTAATCAAAAACAGAAGAAACGGAAAATATTACCAATATCTTTGGAATTCCAAGAAGCACTAAAAGAGTATGGCTATGATAACAAAAAAGGCACTGACGAATATGTTTTAGTACCAGAAATAATAGAGGACTTGGAAAGAGAAAAGGAAATAAAAAGGATATTATCAGGCGGTTTTAAACATTATTATACGTTGCTTAATACAGGGAAAAATCTAACATTTAAAAGTTTAAGGAAATTAGACGCCACTCAAAAGGATATTCTCACAGATGGACATGCGGAAAATCTTACTGGGCATGATTCTGCTAATATTGTTAAAAGGCACTATGTAGACAAAAAAATGGCTGCTACAGAACAAACTAAAAAAGGATTTTCGAGATTTGGCAAGATTGAACCAACTAATTCGCGTTAGAAGAATGAGGTACTGGAAGATTTTAAAAAATAGAATTTATGCTGTGCAAAACCGCACTCAAAAACCGCACTCACTCTATCATTGACCTAAAATCAGGTTGGCAGTCCAGCTCAATTTAGCTAATTAAATACGTTGATATTCTGAATATTGTGGCACTTCAAGCATGCCTGGATGGGAAAAAGTTTTCAACTTTCATTGACTTTTTAAGAAAATGCTTTTTCATGAATTATCTTTGTTGTATGAAACATGAAATGATTAATATTTTAAGTACATTTTTTGGGACACTCTTTGCAGTTTTTATTCTTTTATTTTTTCTAAATAACAAGGGGAAAACTCGTAATACATTAATTATCAGGATAAATTGCAAAACCCAGTCCTTGTTATTTCCTTGTTATCGCATTGTTATTTCACTGTTATTTTCCTTGTTATATCATTGTTATTTCCTTGTTATTCCCCTTGTTATTTTTGGGACATTTTTATGCTTTTCTAACTCTTCCTAAACAAAAAAGGGAAAAAGCATTAAAGCCTTTTCCCCTTTCTTAATGGGTGAAATTATGAATATCTATTCCTTAATAAACTTCTTAACCTCGCTGGCCGTGCCTGAACTAAGCCTCATAAAGTACATTCCCGGGCTAAAGCTGCTAACATCAAAAGTCAGTACATTATCAAAGTTATGCACGTTGGTTGATATCAACACACGTCCGGTAATATCGGTGATCTCCAGGTTAAGGTCTGTATTAATGGTTATATCAGATAAGTCAACATTTAACTTGCCTGAACTTGGGTTTGGATAAACCTTAACATCGCCCAGGTTAGCTGAAATGTTTTCCACAGCCGATGGCTTTCTCATAGTCCTGCAAATGGTATCAAGGATGCCTGATTCAACAATACGGCCACTGTCTTTAAAGTTAATTGTACCGCCGGAGCTTGCTGTTCCGCCAGTACCATAGGTTCCACCGGTGCCTACTATTCCGCCTGCCGCTTCGGAACTGCCACAGGTGTTTCCGGCTGAATCATATTTAACCAGGAAAAAGTCATCCATACCGGCACCGTAGTTATCGCTATATCCTGCTACTGCAAACCCATGGTCAGCAGTTTGAATGAGGGCCTGAGCCTGTTCATTGCCGGGGCCGCCTGTAGCTTTGTCCCATAATTTATTACCCAGTGAATCGAGTTTAACGAGGTACACATCAAATCCTCCGGCACCAAATGAAGTGGTGAACCCAGCTACAACAAGGCCACGGTCTTTGGTTTCCAATATAGACTGTCCTTGATCATTACCTGTACCACCAATGGTTTTGGTCCATCTAACTGCACCTCCTGCATCCAGTCTTATTACATACATATCATCACTACCTGCTCCAAATGAGCTTTCTGCTTCATAACCGGTAACTGCATAACCTCCGTCAAAGGTTTGGCAGATACCAAATCCGGCATCGCCGAGCGGGCCTCCAACGGTACGGGTCCACTGCAAATTACCAACTGAATCAACCTTTGCAACATACACGTCAGCATTACCTGCACCGAAAGAAAGGGTGTAACCCGATAAAGCATAACCACCGTCTTTGGTTTGAATAATGGTATAGGCTTCTTCATCACCGCCACCACCAATGGTCTTGGTCCATTTTACCGCTCCGCTGGCATCTAATTTAATAATATAAAAGTCGCCGGGGCCACCTGCTCCGTAGGAACCTGTGTAGCCACCAATTGCATAGCCTCCATCTTTTGTAGTGATGATGCACTTACCTTGTTCAGCGTTTGCTCCGCCAATGGATTCGGTCCATTTGATATTTCCCAAAGAATCTAACTTAATTACATATACGTCTTCTATGCCGGTAGCAAAGGAGTTGGTGTACCCGGTAACCACAAAGCCACCATCTAATGCCTGGGTAATGCCATAACCATAATCTAATCCGGTTCCGCCAATTGCTTTAGCCCATTTCAAAAGACCCTTGCTATCAAAGTTGGCTACATAAACCTGGTAAAATCCCGATCCGTACGAACTAGTGTATCCGGCAGTAGCATATCCGCCGCTCCTGGTTTGAACAATAGACGTAGCCTGTTCAGCCTGGGTTCCTCCAAAAGCAATTTGCCCTTCAGCTATTTGTCCGTAAGATGCCGACGATAACAGACCAAAAGCAAAAAATAAGAAAGTAAGTTTTTTCATGGTATTGTGTATTTTTATTCAATAAGCAAACATAAAGAAATTATCAATCCCAACTATGACTTACACCTTATCTTTTGGTTAAAAGATGCTATGAGATTGACCTCACAGACAAGACACGCTTTATTATATATATTTGCCCTAATTATCCTTTATTATGTTATCATTCGACAATACAGCCAACGCGTTTTCAGGCAAATCGGACAGTGACCTGAACAGGTCTTACATGCTTTTTAAAATGGTTAGTAATAGCGGACTGGTTAAATTCGGGAAATCATTCACCAACTTTGCTATCAAAGCACATTTACCCATCAACGGAATAATAAGGGCTACCATATTCAAACAATTCTGCGGAGGAGAAAACATTCATGAATGCCTGAAGACTGTTGAAGAGCTTGGTAAATATAATGTGGGTTCAATCCTCGACTATTCAGTGGAAGGAAAAACCACAGAATCGGAGTTTGATGAAACAGCAGAAGAGATCATAAGGACTTTGAAGGAAGCCACCACAAACCCGCATATTCCCTTCGGGGTATTTAAACCAACCGGAGTGGGACGAATTGAAGTACTTGAAAAAGTGAGTGCAGGCGCAAAACTGAATACTGAAGAAGAACAGGCCTGGGCAAATATGCAAAGGCGTGTGGATTCCATTTGCAAAGCCGCACACGATTATAATGTTCATCTCTTAATTGATGCCGAAGAAACCTGGACCCAGGTAGCTGTTGATGCATTGGTCAGAGATATGATGGAGAAGTATAATAAAGAAAGAGCAATCGTGTTCAATACAGCCCAAATGTATCGCCACGACCGGCTTATCTATCTGGAGAACCTGCTAAAAGATGCACAACAGAAAAACTACTTTATTGGAATGAAGCTGGTACGCGGGGCTTATATGGGAAAAGAACGGGAAAGAGCCGCAGCTATGGGCTACCCCTCACCCATCAATCCTACTAAAGCGGATACCGACCGTGAATATGACACAGCAATAGAATTCTGCATAAAACATATTGACAAATTTGCTATTTGTGCAGGTTCTCATAACGAAGCAAGTGCGGAACTGCTGGTGAAGCTTATGGAGCAATATAACATCCCGAAAAATCATCCGAATATCTGGTTCTCACAATTACTCGGAATGAGCGACCATATTAGCTACAATATTGCCAAGGAAGGCTATAACGTTGCAAAGTATGTGCCGTATGGGCCCATTAAGAATGTATTGCCATACCTCATTCGCAGGGCGCAGGAAAATACTTCGGTAAAAGGCCAAACAGGCAGAGAGCTTAATCTGATCATGAAGGAAAAAGAAAGAAGAACTCAATTAAAGAAAGCATGAGGCTATTGGAAAATTATCCGATGCAGGATATTACAACCTTTCATGCAAAGGTGTTTGCAAAGTACTATACCGTTTTCTCGTCGGCTTCCTTTTTAAAGCAAATACTGACATCTCCTGAATTAAAAGGTCTGCCGTTTATCATTCTTGGGGGAGGCAGTAATGTACTATTCACAGGTGATTTTAACGGGGTTATTATCCGCAATGCCATTGAAGGTATCGAAGTTGTTAGCCAGGATGAGAATACCATTTTCATAAAAGCAAGTGCCGGAGAAAAATGGCACGATGTTGTACTGTATTGTGTAAACCGCAACTATGGCGGTATTGAAAACTTGTCTTTAATACCCGGCACTGTGGGCGCAGGACCTATACAGAATATTGGTGCTTATGGAGTGGAGTTGAAAGATGTGCTCCATGAAGTGGAAGCGATGAATGTTCATACGTTTGAAATACATAAGTTCTCGAATGCAGAATGCAAGTTCGGATATCGTGAAAGCATATTCAAAAAGGAAGAGAAAGGAAATTATATCATACTCTCGGTCACTTTTAAGTTGACCAAAAACCCAAAGGTAAATGTGTCGTATGGCTCACTCAGCAAGGAATTGGAAAGTTTGGGAATTACTAACCCTACCATTAAAGATGTAAGTAATACCGTTATTAAAATACGTTCAAGCAAATTACCAGACCCCGATAAAATAGGCAATGCCGGAAGCTTTTTCAAGAACCCCGTTATACCTAATGAACAGTTTGATAAAATTAAGGAATTGCACCCCAGCATTGCATACTTCCCGGCGACACCTGGCCACACAAAGCTAGCAGCCGGATGGCTGATTGAGCAATGTGGTTGGAAAGGCAAACGCATTGGTGATGCAGGAGTGCATAAAGACCAGGCGTTGGTTTTGGTGAATTATGCCGATGCAACCGGAAAAGAAATCTTTGATCTCTCTGCTAAAATTATTGCTTCGGTAAAAGAGAAATTCGGAGTGGAGTTGGAACGTGAGGTAAATATATTTTAACGATGAACATTGAATTATAGCGTCATTGCGAGGCTCTGCGAGGCAATCTTACCCCAATTGAATCAAAAGGTATGCGCAAATTATCTATGGAAGAATTGAATCGTAAGTCAACGGACGAATTCAAACAAGCTCAAAAACTTCCGATAATAGTAGTACTTGATAATGTGAGAAGCATGAACAATATTGGATCTGTCTTTCGCACCGCAGATGCTTTCCTTCTTGAAGGAATCTATTTATGCGGAGTTACCGCTAAACCACCCCATCGAGAAATCCAAAAAACAGCTTTAGGTGCGACCGATACAGTCAATTGGAAACATTTTGAAACAACAATTGAAGCTGTAAATTTACTCAAGAATGAGGGCTATAAAATATATGCAGTTGAGCAAGCAGATGAAAGTATAATGCTTGACAAGTTCACTCCTGACTCAAGTAAACTTGCATTGGTTTTTGGGAATGAAGTTAGCGGAGTTGAACAAGCCGTAATTGATGTCTGTGATGCTTGCATTGAGATACCACAATATGGGACAAAACACTCACTTAATATCTCTGTGAGCGCAGGGATTGTAGTTTGGGAGGTGGCGAAATCGATTTCAAAATAAATGGAAAAATTCAAAGTACAAGTTGAGGAAACAAAGACCTATTGGGAAAGAATGAGGAGGTCATTCGTATGGCCAATAGTTTTTGTAGTATTTCAATTACTATTAGTCCTTCCTATAGCATACTCACATTCGCTTAGACCGTTAGAAACACTAATTGTATTTATAGTATTTTGCATATTCATTTTAGTTATTGCAGGATTTCGTTCCGATACAATTTGTTCTACCTATATAACTTTAATTGAAATAAATGAAAATACCGTACATATTGTTTTCATGGAAAGAAATAAAAAGTATGAAATTAGAGATACAATAGACAAATTCTCTTTCGAATTAAAAAATGTTTTGAGACATGGAGGGTACATTAAAATAGCGCATAAAAATCACTCCTTAAATCAATATTGCTTCTGGAATTGGAAAAATGAAAATGCCTTTTTCAATTTATGGGATTACTTGAAAAAACGCAGTTTACTAAATACTGGTTGGTTTTCTTAAGGCTTCTTGTTGTTATCCCCGTCCGAACCAGCACGGGCGGGCATCTGCCCCAGCATAACATATTGCAATATGTTAGCACCCATTTCAAGGGCTTTTTCATGCAACTCAGGAGGGTCGTTATAAACATCCTGGTCTTCCCAACCATCACCCAAATCGGCATCGTAATTATAAAAGCAAACCAGACGGCCATTGTAAATTAATCCCCAACCAACAGGCCTTTTGCCATCGTGTTGGTGAATCTTCGGCAACCCATTCGGGAAATCATATTTCTGGTGATATATGGGATGTGTGAATGGAAGTTCAACCAAACTGAGTTCAGGAAATACTTTCTTTATTTCCTTTTTAAATGCAGAGTCCATACCATAGCTGTCATTCACTTCCAAAAAGCCTCCACCAATAAGGTAGTTGCGAAGGTTTTCAGCTTCATCACCGGAGAATGTGATGTTTCCATTACCGGAAATATGAATTAGCGGATAGTTGAATACCTCAGGGCTTCCGGGTTCTACTGTAGCTTCCTGTGGGTTAATATTCATACCCAAATTTTTATTGCAAAAGCTAACGAGATTCGGAAGCGAAGTTGGACTCACATACCAATTGCCTCCTCCTCTATATTTCATTCGTGCTATCTGATAGGTATATGAACCGGTACTTTCACTCTTAAACGAAAGGGTCAAAAATGAAAGGGTCAAAAACAGAAGAAGTCTTTTCATTGCCTTTATTGAAATAAAACTCAAAGTTAAATTAATTCCCCTTCTTTTCCCACTTCATAACAAAGTAAGGCTCTTCCACATGAAAATCTTTAGCACAGATATCTATTTTTTTCCTTATTGATTCAGGGTATTCATTAACAAGAACGAAACCCAAATTAGCATTGAACTTAAATAACGTGGTCACAACATAAACATCTCTTTGTGCCAGACTTATTAAATGACTTACAAGTTTACTTCCATATCCATTGCCACGTAATTCCTTTGCCACGCCCAGTGTTCCCAGCTCAAGAGCATCCGGATATTCCTTCATTCTTGCGAATGCAATTACTTTTCCATTATCTGAAATAATGGTGAACTGTTCTTGCCTCATATTAATATTATCGAGCCAAAATTCTTCCACAAGTTGCAACACTTGAGCATATTCCTTTTCGTTGGGTTGTTTGATATTAATATCCGTTGCAATCATTCCAAAGGGTAAATTTTCAAACTTAAATCTAGACTCTTTACACTATGTGTAAGTGCACCGACAGATATATAATCTACACCTGTCTTCGCATACTTCCTGAGAGTGGCTTCTGTAATACCACCCGAAGCTTCAGTTTTATATCTTCCATTAATGATCTTTACAGCTTTTGAAATATCAGATGGTTTAAAATTATCCAGCAATATCCGTTGAACACCTCCTGTTTCTAATACTTCCTTCAACTCATCAAAGTCACCAACTTCAATCTCTATCTCTAATTTTTTCTTTTCTTTTTTCAGATATTCATGGGCGTTTTTAATTGCGTTTTTCACACCGCCTGAACAATGAACATGATTATCCTTGATCAATATCATATCATACAAACCCCATCGGTGATTGGTTGCTCCTCCAATTGATACCGCCCACTTTTCAAGCAAGCGGATGCCGGGGGTCGTTTTGCGGGTATCCAATACTTTAGCATTGGTTCCTTCACACAACTTAGTCAGATTGTGCGCCATGGTTGCAACTCCGCTCATACGTTGCATCACATTAAGGACAAGCCGTTCGCCGGTATGTAGCATCCGGGCATTGCCGTCTACTATGAACGCAATTTCGCCAATCCTTACTTCATCCCCATCCTTGAAAAAGGTATCAACAGTTATCTTTTTATCCAGTTTATTAAATATGCGTTTCGCGACTTCAATGCCTGCAATAACCCCATCAGTCTTTACCAGAAGCCTGCCTTCTGCCTTAATATTAGCAGGTATACAAGCGAAAGAAGTATGGTCTCTTTCACCCACATCTTCCTTCAGTGCCATTTCAATAAAGGATTCAAGCTTCTTCTGAAAATCCTTTGAATGAAAAATATCCGATTTGACTTTTGTTGGTTTCAAATTACTGTTGAATGTTTTTAAAGGTTGTAAAGTTATAGTTTTGCAATTTATGAACTTCATACCTATGAATCCAAAATGAAAATATTACTTATTACCATAGGAGATAGCGAGGACAAATACCTTGCAACAGGTTTTGAACTTTATGCCAAACGCATGCAGCATTATGCTTCATTTGATACAGTTACCATTCCATCACAAAAGAATAAATCAAACAGTAAAGAAGCGGCTATGCAGGCGGAGTCTAAAGAACTTATGAAGAAAATATCGCCATCTGATTTGGTGATTTTGTTAGACGAAAAAGGCAAGGATTATTCCTCGGTAGAGTTTGCAAAACAGGTTCAGAAATACCTGAATATGCCAGGCAAGAAAATGGTTTTCATTATTGGAGGACCTTTTGGGTTTGCCCCAGATATGATGAAAAGAGCCAACCAAACTATATCCTTATCTAAAATGACATTTAACCACCAGATGGCAAAGCTTTTCTTTTTGGAACAACTTTACAGAGCGATGACCATTTTGAAGGGTGAACCTTATCACCACTAATCAGGATACTTACAATTCAATACATTTGTAGAGTTATGAAAAAACGGATATTGATGGTTTGCCTTGGTAATATTTGCCGTTCACCGATGGCCAAAGCGATACTTATTAAAAAGCTATATGATAAAAACATAACCTGGGTTGAGGTTGATTCTGCCGGAACTTCCGATTATCATGCAGGTAGTAAAGCTGACCACCGGACTATGGAGAGCGGCTTGAAACATGGCATTGATCTATCCTCGCATAGAGGAAGACAATTTTCCCAACGTGACTTTGAAATGTTTGACCTGATTTATGCAATGGACAATGAAAATTACTCCGATATCCTTCACCAGGCAAGCAATGATGAAGAAGCAAAAAAAGTAAAGCTTATTTTAAACGAACTAAGTCCGGTCTCAAATATGCCTGTACCAGACCCGTGGTTTGGTGGAGAACAAGACTTTGAAAAGGTGTTTACTTTGCTAGATAAAGCTTGTGATATTATTGTTAATAAAATTCAATTTGAAGAAAAAGTATGAGTAATGAAAAGAAAGGCATATTGTATCTCATACCATCTCTCCTTGGTGACTCGCCGTTAGAGAATAGCCTGCCATCTTACAATATAGAAATCATCCGCTCTATTGATGAATTTATTGTGGAAGACATACGCAGTGCCCGTCGGTTTTTAATCAAAGCTAAAATAGAGAAGCCTATTGATGCGCTTACTTTTCATCTTTATAATGAACATTCAAAAAATGTGGATATTAATACCATAGTTCAGGGTTTGATGAATGGTAAAAACGTTGGATTGATAAGCGAAGCAGGCTGCCCTTCAATTGCTGATCCGGGGGCTGAAATAATTCAATTCGCACATCGAAACAATATTCGTGTTATACCACTTGTGGGGCCTTCATCAATCCTTCTGGCACTAATCTCATCCGGATTAAATGGTCAGAATTTTGCATTTAATGGATATCTTCCCAAAAAGGAACCTGACCGGATTAAAGTCTTACGCCAACTTGAAACATTAGTCTGGCAAAAGAACCAGACCCAATTGTTTATTGAAACACCCTATCGGAACGATGCATTGCTGAAGGATATTCTGAATGCCTGTAAAGATGAAACCTTGCTTTGTGTAGCTTCAGATATTACCTTACCAACTGAGTTTATTAAAACCCAATCCATTCGGCAATGGAAATCAAACAAGCAATCATTTAACGACCATCCGGCCGTTTTTCTTCTGGGAAAATCAGCATACTGATTAATATCATTACCGTATGTGGCCAATTCTAATTAATAGAGGCAGATATAACACATAATCAGATTTTTATTATTATATTTGTTATGCAAGCACGATAGATTCGTATTTCTTATGAAAAAGCTGCTTACTTGTTTTTTTATATTCTTCTTTTCTACTTTCACTCTTACTGCACAACAGCGGCAAATAGATTCGTTAAAATCATTGGTCAGCAAGGATAGAGATGATACTTTAAAGGTTCAGCACCTCAATAAACTTTCAAATGCCTATTGCGACCAGGGCGAAATGCATAAGGCATTGGATTGTGCTAAAAGTGCATTGAATCTTTCACTAAAAATAAATCATGTACCAGGCCAGGCGAAGTCATATTCCAATATGGCTTTTGCTTATTATCTTCAGGCAGATTATAATAATGCCCTCAGTTACTATTCCAAATCGCTTGCCATAACCCAAAGTATGGGGAACACTTCGGGGGCAGCTTCCATTATATCCAGCATGGGCCTCATTTATGATGCACAAGGTAAACTTCCGGATGCGTTATCCTATTTTTTTAAAGCCATGAAATTAGCGGAAGAAGTAAATGATAAAAAACTAATAGCCACCTGTACGGGAAATATTGGTGATGCCTATTTGTATCAGGAAGATTATGCCCAGGCATTAACTTACTTTATGAAATCGTATAAATTATATGCAGAGTTGGGCAGCAAAAGCGGTGAAACCTATAACCTGGAATGTATAGGCAATGTATATTTTAAAAAACGGGATTATGCAAAAGCGTTAGATTACTATAACAGGGCTTTGAAAATTAGTGAAGAGATAAATGACAAACGCTCCATTTCATCAGCCATTGGTAATATTGGCAGGGTTTACGCAGCTGATAGTAATTATAAACAAGCACTTAACTATTTCACTTCTGTTTTAAAACAATCGGAGGAGATGGGAAACCAGGCGGAAGTTGCAAAGTATGTTTATAATATCGGACAGGTTTACCTGGATCAGAAAAAATATAAAGACGCTGAAAAGTACATTACCAAATCAGTGAAAATAGCCGACAGTATAAGCAATAAAAATGTTGAACAGGAGGGAAATGAACGGCTAAGTGAACTTTATGCACAAACAGGCCAATGGCAAAAGGCATATGCGAGTTACCGAAAATATACCATTTCCAAAGACTCCTTATTGAATGATGATAAGAGCAAACAGATAGGAAAGCTTGAAGCAAAATATGAGTACGACAAACAGATAGCCATTAAGCAGGCCGATGTGGAAAAAGATAAAGCGATCTCGGAGGCTGCAAGCAAAAAACAAAGGTTAATCATATTCCTTATTGCTGCCGTGGCCTTGTCCATTCTATTAATTACGGTTTTAATATTCTGGTTATGGCGTACTACCCGAAAAGAAAAACTGAATATCGAAAAGCAAAAAGTTGCAATGGAATTGAAAGCCCTGAGAGCACAAATGAATCCACATTTTATTTTCAATGCGATAAACTCAATACAGCATTTTATTTTAAATAATGATTCAAAAGCGGCACACATGCATTTATCGAGGTTCTCCCAATTGATACGTAAAGTACTAGAGAATTCAAGATTTGAGAGCATACCACTTGCAGAAGAAATAAAGATGCTCGAACTTTATCTTGAACTTGAATCGTTGAGGTTTTCTTCAAAATTCAATTACAGGATCATTGTAGATAGCTCTATTGATACGGAAAAAATCTTAATTTCACCCTTGATAATTCAGCCTTTTGTGGAGAATGCAATATGGCACGGATTAATGCATTTAAAAGAACGGCAAGGCGAACTGTTAATTGGATTTGAAAAACAAAATGGCAGTTTGAAATGTATTATTGATGATAATGGTATTGGCCGGAAACGCTCAATGGAATTGAAAAAAGGAACCATGCACGAATCAATGGGGTTGTCAATTGCAAAAGAACGGCTTCAAATTGTGAATATGCTGAACAAGGCCAAAACCAGTGTAAAGCTAATTGATAAAACAAATATGGATGGTACCGCATCCGGAACTATTGTAGAGCTATTTATGCCTGTAATTTTAAATAAACTTATTTATGCTTAATGCACTGATTGTTGATGACGAAGTATTGGGAGCAAAAACCCTGGAGTCACTTCTTAAAATGCACTGTTCAAATGTAAATGTTATGGGAATTGTTCATTCTGCCGATGATGCGGAGAAGAGTATAACAGGCATTTCACCCGATGTGGTTTTCCTTGACATTGAAATGCCTTTTGCCAATGGATTTGACCTTCTTCAGCGATTTAAAAGCCATCCGTTTGAAGTTATTTTTACAACAGCTTATAATGAGTACGCCGTTAAAGCCATCAAACACAATGCCCTTGATTACTTGCTTAAGCCAATAATTCCGGAAGAATTGGTTGCCGCTGTAAAAAAGTGCGAAGAGAAAAAAGGCAAAGACGGAGGGGGGTTAAAAAACCTTGAAAAAATAATTTCAACACTTTCACAAAAGGTACATAAGCTTCCTGTACCTTCACCCGAAGGGATTGTATACCTCGATCCTGATAACATAGTCTATTTGCAGGGAGATATTAATTACACCCACATTCATCTTATACAAGGCAACAAAATAACCTCTTCCAAAACACTTAAAGACTTTGAAACACAACTTTCACCCAAACAGTTTTTCAGAGTGCACAAAGCCAATATAATCAACCTGAGTTATGTAAGTAAATACATAAAAGGCGATGGCGGAGAAGTAATCATGAGTGAGGGTTCATCACTGGAAGTTTCACGGCATAAAAAGGCAGAATTGCTAGCTCTGCTTTCGCAGTAAATTAATAAAACCTACAATTAACCTTTTTTAGGAAATCACAGTTCCTTATTAAATTAACTTTGCCCGACAAGAATTTTAATTCACTTTTTATATTCCAATTATCAGGTATATTCAAATTTTATTCTATTTTCCGGATTTCCATTTCAGGACATGCCGACACCAAGATATACCCATTAAAAATTATCGTACATTTAGCCTTTCCAAAAAACTGAGAAAATATTTCATGAAGACAAAATCCTTTTTAGGTTGGTGCGTGTTATTTCTTATATCAATTACATTTTTCTCAAATGTAAAAGCACAGCAACAAATTCCCTATATCAGTTCATACGATTCAATTGTAGTTGGTATGGCCTGCTCCGATACCGGGAACTATTCCCGTGCAAGCACACTATTTGAATGTGTTTCACCATATGATACAAATTATTCGCTTGCCTTATTGGAAGATGCCCTTACTAAAGAATCGGCAGAAGATAACTCAGCAGCCTTAAAAATATGCCAGGTGGGTTTAGCTCAGGAAAGCGATTACACTCCGGATTTTTATAACATTGAAGCAAATGTATACATGAATGACGGAGATTACGAAGATGCTGTAAAACTTATGCAGGACACAGTTCTTCCTAAATATACAAATCTGTATTCACTTTATTTTACCACCGGACTCGCCCAATATAAAATGCATAAATATGGAGATGCAATAATCTCATTCCAAAAAGCTATTGACCTAAATTTATATGACCCTGTAAGCCATTATTACCTCGGCCGCTGCTGTCTTGAGCAGGGCAGGCTTATACCAGCCTTGTTATCATTGCAATTTTACCTTGTTATTCAATCGCAGGGAAACCGTTCTTTAACCACCATTGGTTTAATAGAACAAATGACCAGCAATAAATACCAGTACAATAAATTATTTGCCGTTGATCCTGCAACATATCACGACAGTGCCTTTACTGAATTGGATCTTCTTATCCGTTCAAAAATCGCTATGAATAAGGAGTATAAGGCAACCACAAAAATTCATTATAACTTTGAAAAGCAAGTTCAACTTTTTTTTGAACAACTAAAATATGTGCCCAACACCGGTAATTACTGGATGGAAAAGTATGTGCCATTCTTTACCGGAATCCGGCAAAAGAAATTTCTCACCCCTTATTTATATTTCATCACTTCCTCTGTATCGGATGCTGAACTGCAGAAAGATATTGCTAAAAACGGAAGGAAAATAAAGAAATTCGCAAAATGGGCCGATGCTTTTCTGGATGCACAGCGGGCCAGGAAAGAAATTGAATTGGATGGAAAAAAAGTTACAGTTACCTGCAATTATTTCGACAATAACCGGATTGAATCTATGGGACAGGTTAATAGTGCAGGGAAACGTACCGGAGAATGGACTTTTTATTACGGACATAGTTGCGCGGTTTATAGTCATGGGAAATATAATGACAAAGGAGAACGTGAAGGTAAATGGCAATGGTTCTTTAACACAGGTGCCCTGAAAGAAACTGCTAATTACTCCAACGGAAAAAGAGAAGGAACCGAAGAAATATGGTATGAAAATGGTGCTCCTAAAGCAAAGTATTCATTTCATAATGATTTGTTTGAAGGCGATTGTTTTGAATATAATATTTCAGGTATTCTAACCACAAGAGCAGTCTATAAAGAAGACAATATTGTAGGCGAAGCAACCTATTATTATGATGACGGTAAACAACATTTTTCAGCAAATTATATAGCTGGAAAATTTGAAGGAGAATTAAAGGAATTTTATCCCGGTGGTCAGGTTAAAACGATTAAAACAATGAAGAATAATCTGAAGAATGGGCCTTATACTACCTATTGTCCCAACGGAAAAACACATGAGGCCGGATTTTATACAGATGGTAATCAATCGGGCCACTGGAAAGTATTTTACAAGGATGGTAGTCTTCAAAAAGAAGGTGACTTCAATGATAAGGGACTACCAATTATTAAATGGGTATTTTATTACCGCAATGGTAAAAAAGCCGAAAGCGAACCCTATAATAAAAATGGAGAAATAGATGGAACGGATACTATTTTTGATAAGGATGGGATTGAGTATAAGGAATTGTTATACAAAAACGGAATCATGCAAAGTTATGTTTACAAGGACAAAAGCGGAAACATAATTTCAAGCGGAAAGCTTGATGGAAAAATTCTATCCATGATAAGCTACAACCCTGAAGGGGGAAAGAACCACGAAGGTTATTACGAAAACAACATGGCGGAAGGCACCTGGAAATTTTACAATGAATTTGGAGATCTGTCCGGCACTGAAACATATGCTGATGATAACCTGGATGGCATTAAAATAGATTATTTTTCCGATGGAAAAGTGCAGGATTCAATAAATTATCTTGATAATGACAAGAATGGATATTCTGTAACTTTTCATCCGAACGGGAATATGAAATCGCAAGGTTGGTATGTTTATGGATACAAGCAAGGGGACTGGTATACCTATGATTTAAAAGGCCATGTAGCCCAACATTGCTTTTATGTAAATGGAGGGATTAGCGGAAAGGTTCAATATTTTGAATCAAATGGAATATTATCTGAAGAGCATTACTTTAAGCACGGATACCTTGATAAAATATTTAGTTTCGATACAACAGGAACAAAGCCTGTTTACAGATATATATCTGATAAAGGGAATGGAAAATTTCTTCTGCCTTACTATAATGGCAATACGGTACATGAATTGAATTATGTTAACGGAACGCTTGACGGACCTGAGAAAAGATATTACTCCGATGGAAAACTTGCCAAAGAAGGTGAATATTTACTTGGCAGTTACGAGGGCACTGTTAAAGGATACTTCGAAAACGGGAATGTGAAATTTATGTATAACTACGAGCAGGGAAGTTGTGAAGGTGCAGGAAGCAGCTATTACCCAAATGGCAATCTGGAACAAACTTCCAATTATTATGAAGATGAACTTGATGGCGAACGCAGGTTCTATTACGAAAATGGTAAACTGGACATTGTGAGTCATTACTCGGAAGGGGATCATGAAGGCGAGTATGTTTCATATTTTGGAGATAGTATTGTCACCGGTATTTTCTGGTTTCATAAAGGAAATATCATTGCATATTCTTCGGCTGATAAAACAGGTAAGCCTGTTAAAAGAATACCATTGGATAAAAGTTCGGGCTCGGTTATTTGCTATTATCCTAGCGGCAACAAATCTGTGGAGTGTACTTACGAAAAAGGCTCCATTATTGGTACACATACAAGTTACGCACCAAATGGAAAAATCTTTTCAGAAGAGAATTTTGAGAAAGGATACCGAAGTGGTCCGCAGAAATATTATTTTGAAGGAGATACTACATTAAAGGAGGTTGATAATTACTATTACGGTGAACTGGATGGAGTTTGCCGCTACTATTATAAAAATGGCGTATTGGAACACGAGGAAACTTATAGCCTTGGTACAAGAGAAGGTCCATTCAGGTATTATGATAAAAATGGGCAATTAATTAAAATAGTCTACTATTTCGATGGATACGCAGTAGGTGAAAAAGTTGCAAACAAATAAAATTTGACATGCCTTACAGCAACCGAAATATCAGTCTATTTTTTATATTTCTACTCGGAATGTTTTCTGCTTCCGCACAGAAAGACGATATTTATTCCCGCCTTCGGAAAAAATATTCATCTGATAATGCAATTTACGTTTCCCGGAAGGAAGATGCCACAATTAAAATTGAAAACAACCTTCCGGTGATTTATGCAACCACTTATGAGGAGTTGCTTTTATTGACCGATAAGACTTCTGAATATATGGACCGCCAGGTTTACTGGCAGGATTTTTCATCTATTAAAGATCTGGACGCACGCTCATTAATTCCTGATGGAAGTGGATACAAAACCATGAAAGTTAAAAATTTCACACGCACCAATGAGATATCAGAAGGCACTTTTTATGATGATGCTCGTGCATACCGATTCTCCTATCCCGGCCTCACAAATGGCTCAAGGGAAGTGCTTTCATATACGGAAAGGTTAACTGATCCGCATTTATATGGACGCTTCTTTTTCAAATCTTATGCCCCAACCGATGAAGCGGAATACTCCATTACAGTCCCGCAAGGTGTCAAGATCAGATATAAACTTTTTAATATAAAAGACAGCCTTGAATTCACGACCAAACAAAGCGGAAAAAACACAATTTATACCTGGAAGGCTCACCAATGGGGCAAATTAAAGGTTGATGACGGAGCACCATCCGCCCCATATTTTGTGCCGCATATTGTTATTTTACTGGACTCATACACGGTTAACGGAGTAGAGAAAAAAGTAATGTCAGACCCTGCAGCTCTTTACGATTGGTTTTACAGCATGGTAAAAGATGTTAATACTGATATTTCACCGGAAGTGAAAAAAGTTACCGATTCCATTACTGCCGGTGCTGCCAACAATGTAGAAAAAGTAAAGCGTATTTTTTATTGGGTACAGAATAATATTACCTATGTTGCTTTTGAAGACAGTCTCGGCGGCATGATTCCGCGCGAGGCATCTCTTGTGTGTTCGCGCAGGTTTGGCGATTGCAAAGATATGGCAAGTACCCTCGTGGAAATGATCCGTGCTGCCGGATTAGAAGCTTATAAAACATGGATTGGAACAAGAGATATCCCTTATTCTTTTGAAGATGTGCCTTCTCCGATTTCTACAAATCACATGATATGTACCTACATTGAAGACGGCCAAAATTACTTTCTGGATGCTACAGGAAAAGATGCACAGTTTAATTTCTTTACATCAATGATACAAGGGAAAGAAGCCTTTCTAGGTATTGGGCCTGATAAATTTAAAATAGTTAAAGTTCCTATTATGGATACCGATAAAAATCAATTTATCGACTCCACACATCTCACAATTAATAACTCTGAAATTAAGGGCAGTGGTTATTTACTGGCCCGCGGTTATGAAAAAATAATAACCGGCCGACGCCTTATGAACTACGAGAATAAGGATAAACAGGACTTGCTTTTGGGCTTATTAAGAAAGGGAAATAATAAATTCAGGATAGATTCTTCATCCATTGAAAATCTTGAAAACAGAGATGCGGATTTAGGTATCCACTACGCTTTTAATATTAGCGATTATCTTCAGAAAAACGATAAAGACGTATATATAAACATGCAGCTTGAAAAGGAATTTAAAAATGATTTGCTTGAAGCAGACCGGGAATCACCTCGCGAATTTGAATACAAAGACATAAATAAAAGTGTTAACACGCTTGAAATACCCAAAGGGTATAAGATATCTTATCTGCCTGCTAATAGTAGTTATACCGACCCAATGTTCGGGTTCAAAATAAATTATTCTCAAAGTGGAAACAAACTAATTTACCAGTGCTATATATATATTAATACGCTCATGCTGAACAAAGAGGATTTTGACCGCTGGAATAAGATGATCCGTCAGCTTACCAAAGCGTATAATGAAACCGTTACTTTAACCAAACAGTAAAATCGTGCTGAAGATGTTTTCAAAAAAATATTTATTTCTATTGGTCGGCTTGATAAGCCTCAACTATGCCTTTTCACAGTTGCAAGCTTCTACATTCACTCCCGATCCGGAGTATAAAAGTTATCATTGGGATGAAACGCCCAAGTTGCATGACCTGTCTGCCAGTGAGCAGAAAATGGGAATGGTTGTGGTTAAAGACAAACGCATTATTGAATATTATTTGAAAGATGGGGATATTATTATGTATGTGACCCATCATAAAATATTCCGTGTTAATTCTGACAAGGCCATTGAAGAAGTCAATACTGTTTACATACCAATGCCGGACGGTGTAACCCTAGAAGATGTAGAGGCCCGCTCTGTTTCAAAGGATGGAAAAATAACAACTCTGAATTCAGCCAATATAAAAGAGGTTGATAACTACGAAAACATGGGACGCTATAAAATATTTGCCATTGATGGTATAGAACAAGGAAGCGAGGTGGAGTATCTGTACACAGTTTCCCAGCCTTCCAGAAAAAGCGGGACCGAATACATTCGTATAAATAGTTTGCACAAATATCTAAGCGTAGATATTTTTTCGCCACCGGCTTTAATCTTTGATAGTAAAAGCTATAATGGGTTTCCGGATATGATTACGGATACTGTTATGACAAGCAAGCATCACATTTATTGCGAGGGCATCGATATAAAAGGTTTTGATAAAGAAGATTACTCACTTGAGGAAGGTGCGCTGATGAGAATGGAATACAAATACGCTTATAACGCCAATGGTGACCCGGGTGAGAGAATTGATACATGGAGTGATTTCTGCCAGAGTATTTTTTCTGTTCTGGAAAAAGGAACTTCCAAAAGTGATGTGAAAATTGCAAAAAAAGTAGTTGACACAATGAAATTAACCACCTTAAATTTGGATGATAAAATCCGTAAAATTGAAAGCAGTATAAAGACCACTATCGCTTTAAAAGAAGAAGTAACGGGGAAAAATAGCGGGGAACTGGAAACCATTCTGGCAAATCATGTTGCTGATGAATTCGGATTACTAAAATTATACAATCAATTATTTACCAGTGCAGGTATAAAACATGAAATTGTTTTAACTACAAACCGGTTTGACAAACCCTTTGACGGAGATTTCGATTCCTGGACCTATTTACAGAAGTACTTGTTTTATTTTCCTGAATCGGGAAAATACATGGCTCCTATGGAACTTGCATCCCGCTATGGGTTTCCCCCGGCCGATTGGACATGTCAGCAAGGTTTATTTATGCATCCTGTAACCATTGGAAAGGATTATACCACCGGCGTAGGCCAAGTTCGTGATATTTCCACAAATGATTGGAAACAAAATCAAAACAACTTATTTGAAACTGCTAAGTTTGATTTAGATATGGGAGTAGCCAATATTCATTACAAGAATACATTAACCGGATACGAAGCTTATGAAATACCACTTATTTATTCCTATTCATCGGATCAGGAAAAGAAAGACCTTGTAGAAAAACTTATCCAATATGTTTTTGCTGATGCAAAACCTACCAATGTTAATGTTACCGGGTATAAAGAAAATGAACTGTTCCATCAGCCATTTGTGTTGGAAGCAGACTTAAGTACCAACAGTGTACTGGAACAGGCAGGGCCTAAATTTTTATTTAAATTAGGGGAATTAATTGGTCCGCAGAACCAACTATATGACGATACAACAAGACACACACCGGTAGAAAATCATTATAACAAAGGGTATCACCGTGAGCTTACTTTTGAAGTTCCTGATGGATACACAATTACCAATCTCAGCGCAGTTAATATGGATGTTTACCACGAAACAAATGGAGAAAGGGATATGGAATTTCATTCCTATTATAAAACCGATGGCAATAAAATTATTGTAACTATAGATGAGGATTATCGTCAGATCCATTACCCGGTAAACATGTACGAGAATTACCGTAAGGTGATAAACGCATCGGCCGACTTTAATAAAGTAGTTCTCTTTATCGAAAAGAAATCCAACCCTTAAATAATACATGCCCCGTTCAAAAAATATTCCTTTCCCTTTCATACTGGATTATTTACTTCCTCTTGAACCTTATATGAAACCATTCTTTGGCTGTTACGGAGTTTATGTGGGTGAGAAAATTATGTTTATTCTTCGGGATAAAGAAACACACTCCGATTGTAATGGCCTGTGGATCGCCACTTCACACGAACATCATAAAAGCCTGAAAAAAGAATTTCCTTCACTCACCTCTGTCTCTGTATTAAATGAAGGTTCACGCGAAACCGCATGGCAAATGATTCAATCTGATAGCGAAGATTTCGAAGAAGCAGCAATAAAAGCTTGTGAACTTGTTTTGAAAGGTGACAAACGAATTGGTAAAATACCAAAACCTAAAAAGAAGAAAAGCAAAAAGTCGGCTTGATTTATTTCTTATTATTCACATTTTTATCGAGCCATTCACCTATTATTTCAAGAGCATCTGGTGCAAAGGTTTCTTCAATTTGTGAATATTCTGCTACGGTGCATTTTTTGCAATGTTGAAATAAATGATTTAAACCTGGAATTTCCTTTGTTTCATAAGATGGGGATTTACTCTTTTTCAATGCCTGATTTATTGCTGCCAAATTAATAGAGGCATTTACCTGTAAATCTTTACTGCCATCTAAAGCCAATACCTTGCATTTAAGTTTTTCAATATAAGGCCTTGGGTCAGCACCAATAAAGTATTTCATCCAGGGTAAAGCGAATGCTTTTGCAAATGCTTTTGCAATTTTCTTATTTGCAATACTATCGGCACTTAAATTTAATTCTGTTAAAATTTCCGGGGATTGTCTGGATTTCCACTGGACAAAATCATTCAGAATAGTACGATACAAAAGTGCGGTGTCTTTATTTGTTTCTGCATCATTCATAATTTTCTTGTAGAGTTCCATATAAGCATCCACTGCAGGATTGGGCAAGCTATCGGCTTTAAAAATGGCTTCGTTTTGTTGAACTAATATATCTGCTCCCTTCACTCCGGGGCCGGCAAGCGTAATAATAAAATTTATATCCGGATTTCGGGATGCAACCATATCGGCAATCAAACCTCCTTCACTATGCCCAATAAATCCAATCCTTTTTTTATCCACCTCTTTCCTGTTTTTTAAATAGGCCAAACTAGTTTCAACATCTTTTGCAAAATCGGCACTGGTAGCATTCATCACATCCCCCTTCGACTTGCCCATGCCACGGTCATCTATCCGCAACACTGCAAAACCTCTTTTAGTTAAATAATCAGCAATAACGGCAAACGGTTTATGCTCGAAAATCGTTTCATCACGGTCTTGTAGCCCACTGCCGGTAATCATTATTATGGCAGGAAATGGACCATCGCCTTTTGGATAAGTTAAAGTTGCCCCAAAATGAACACTTTTATCCGCATTATCATATTCCACCTCTTCACTATTATATGTAAACGGTGGCATTGGTGTTTGTGGGCGATTGGGCTTATTTGAAACTGAGGTAACAAGTTTGAGTGAGATCGGAAACTTCATTCCACGTTGCTCCCAGTTACCTTCGATATTCGAATCTTTTACACGTAAACCATTCAAACGTGCAAATGCTGCATTAATTTTAACAATTACGCTGTCCTTCGTAACCAATACACTATCGCAATGGATACCATTTACCCCCTGGTCGGGGCTATCCATTGATCCTTCATACAAACCATTATTCTGCCTGTCAAAATGAAAAACGATTCGTAGGCTTGAAGTGCCGGCATCGAGCCTGCCTTCCCACACCCCTTCAATTCTCTTTTGCGCCGATAAAGAAGTAATAGATATATAAAGTACGAGCAATATCATCGCTTTTTTCATGGCCTGTTTAATTGGTTTCAACTGCAAAAATAGGAAATACCAGCCTATATAAACAAGTTCATAAATTCCAGATAACACCCATATTTATAGCAATAAAGGTTGTTTTTACACATAATTCCACTTAGAAGCTTATTTTTGCAATCCTTTTACGTCTAACTATTATGATGAAAGATCTGATTCAGCGATTTCCGGCCCAGTTGAAAGAGGCGGTTGATATAGCTTCAAAAGCAAAATTATCACCCCTTACTATTCCTGTAAACAAAGTAATTATTTGCGGTTTAGGCGGCTCCGGCATTGGCGGAACTATTGCAAAAGAAATCTTGTTTGATGAGGCATCTTTGCCAATTGAGGTTTTGAAAAGCTATTCACTTCCCTCCTATCTCGATCAGCATACATTGGTTATTTGTTCATCTTATTCGGGGAATACAGAAGAAACTCTTGAATGTTATCATTCTGCCCAAAAACATAAAGCAAAAATTGTTTGCATAACCTCGGGGGGTAAAATATTGGAATTGGCTAATAAAGATGGCAATGATTATATTCAGGTTCCGGGTGGGATGCCCCCACGCAGCTGTTTAGGATATTCTCTCACTCAGCTTTTCCACGTCCTGTCACATTATAAAATTGCTCCTCAAAAATCAGTAGAGATTGCTGAAACAGCAGAAATGCTGGAAAAAGATCAGGAAGCAATCATGAATGAAGCACATCATATTGTTAAAAAGATACATAATAAACTACCTGTAATTTATAGTTCAGAAATTCATGAAGGGGTTGCAATAAGGCTAAGACAGCAACTGAATGAAAATTCGAAAATACTATGCTGGCACCACGTTGTTCCTGAAATGAATCACAATGAACTGGTAGGTTGGAGTCAAGCATATTCTGATGTTGCTGTGATCTTGTTCAAGGATGCTTCCGAGAACCCACGCAACAAATTGCGTTTGGACTTTTGTCGTAAAGTTTTTGAAAAATATGCAGCTGAGTTAGTAGAAATAAATAGTGTAGGAAGAAATGCTATTGAAAAAACCCTTTACTGGATACATTTGGGCGACTGGGTTTCTATGTTCCTTGCAGAAAAGAGGAATGTAGATGCTATGGATATAAAGGTAATTGATAGCCTGAAACAAGAGTTGGCAAGCAAATGAACGGGGTTGAAGCACAACATAGTACGCTTCAAACTAAAAAGGTAAAATTTATCGACCTGGGGTTAATTGATTATAAAGAAGCCTGGGATTACCAGGAAAAACTTTTCAGAGAAGTAATTGATAAAAAATTAGCCAACAGAAACCGTCCTCAAGAGGAACAGGAATTCACTGGAAATTACCTTATTTTTTGCGAACACCCCAACGTTTTTACACTTGGTAAAAGTGGGGCTGAAAGTAATTTGCTGGTTAATGAGGAGCAATTAAAAAAAAGAAATATCTCCTACTACCGTATCAACAGGGGTGGTGATATTACCTATCATGGGCCAGGTCAAATAGTGGTTTATCCTATTTTTAACCTCGACTACTTCTTTACCGATATCCATAAATACTTACGTTTTTTAGAAGAAGCAGTTATTCTAACCCTTGCCGAATATGGAATTAAAGGAGAAAGACTTAAAGGTTCGACCGGGGTATGGCTTGATGCCGACCACCCTGGTAAAGCCAGAAAAATATGCGCGATGGGAGTTAGAACAAGTCATTGGGTAACAATGCATGGTATTGCCTTTAATGTTTACCCCGATCTGGATTACTTTAACCTTATTATACCTTGCGGAATAACCGATAAAGCTGTTACTTCCATGGAAAAAGAACTTAAAAGCAAGCCCAATATGGAAGAAGTTAAAAATCGCTTAAAACTCAATATTGAAGCGGTTTTTGAAATCTAAGCAATCCTTTTATTTTCTTTAACATACGTTAAAGTTCACTTTTACTGCTATAATTTCCTTCTTATTAGTATACCTTTACCGACCCAAAACAAAATTCTTATGAAAAAAATAACATTGGCCTCTCTGGCATTTGCCGGTTTAGCAATTACAGTATTTTCAACTTCCTGTAATCAGGGTGAGCCGGATAAACTGCCAACAGGAATTATTAAAGCCGATTTTGATACAGCGGTAAAACCTCAGCAAGATTTTTATCAATATGTGAATGGTACCTGGCTTAAGAAAACCCCAATTCCTTCTGACCAATCAGCTTGGGGAAGTTTTAATATCGTTTACTATAATGTACTTGATCAATTAAAAACAATTCTGCAGGACGCAGCTAATCAGAAAGCCGCCCATGGTACTCTGGAACAAAAACTGGGAGACTATTATAGTATTGCCCTTGATTCTGCTAAAGCTACAAAAGAAGGAATTCATCCCCTTGATGATGAACTGGCCAAAATTGATGCAATAAAAGATATGCATACTTTCTGGAGTGAGTCGGCAAGGCTTATGAAAATGGGGCCGGATATTCTCTTCTCTTTTGATGTGGAACCTGATCAGAAGATTTCGACTAAAGAAGCCGCCACCTTTGGACAGGGAGGTATGTCATTGCCCAACAAAGACTATTACCTTGACTCATCCAGAGCCATGAAGCAAATACGAACAAAATACCTGGAGTATGTGAAAAATATTTTCCTTCAAATGCATGATAACGACAAGCAGGCTGATATGGATGCCGGCAAGGTAATGGCAATTGAAACTGAACTTGCCAAGGGCTCTATGTCTCCAACTGAAGAAAGAGACGTTCATGCTTTATACAACAAAATGACCTTCACTAAATTTTCAGCCTCTGCTCCATCGGTTGAATGGGAAACCTGTTTTGATAGTGTAGGTCTGCATAATGTAGATACGGTAGTTGTGAATATGCCACACTTTTTCACTAAACTTGATTCAGTAATAAAATCAACACCTGTTGAAAACTGGAAAGCGTATTTAAAGTATCACCTGATAAGCCATTTTGCAAGCAAACTTGGAGATAGCCTCGCCATGGTTAACTTCAACTTCTGGGGAAGGATATTTGAAGGTGCTGAGCACATGGAACCAATGTGGAAGAGAGCGATCGGAAACACCAGCGGAAGCATGGGCGAATTGGTTGGACAATTATATGTGAAAAAATATTTTAGTCCTGAAGCCAAGCAAAAGGTATATGATATGGTACAACACCTTATTACTGCCTATAAAGAAAGAATTAATACGCTTGATTGGATGGACCCTGCAACTAAAAAGGCTGCTTTGGACAAATTGGATAAAGTAACCCTGAAGCTTTGCTATCCTGACAAATGGAGAGACTATTCCAAACTTGATCTGAAAAGAGATGCATGGGTTTTGAATGCCATTCGGGTAAATGAATTTGAAGTTGCTTATGTGATGGGCAAATATGGTAAACCTGTTGACAGAACTGAATGGGGTATGTCTCCACAAACAGTTAATGCACAATATGACCCGACCAAGAACGATATCACATTCCCAGCCGCTATTTTACAACCGCCTTTTTTTGATCCTAATAGGGATATAGCAATGAACTATGGCGCAATAGGGGCCATTATTGGTCACGAAATGACGCATGGTTTTGATGATCAGGGCTCGCAATATGATGCTAACGGGAATATGATAAAATGGTGGACCACTAAAGATTCAGTTAATTACTTTAAACATTTAGGTGTTTTGATCCGTCAGTTTGATAGTTATGTTATTGATTCTGTTCATGTACAGGGTAAATTTACACTTGGAGAAAACACTGCAGATCTAGGTGGACTTACAATAGCTTATTATGCTTTTCAAAATGAAATGAAAGAACATCCGGAAGAGGTAAAGGACGGATTTACTCCTGAACAACGGTTTTTCATATCTTTTGCGCAAGCATGGCGATTCAATATCAGGCCTGAAGCTGTTAAAAGCCAGATTCAAAACGACCCCCACTCGCCTACTGTTTTCAGAGCAAATGGTCCTACATCCGATATGAAAGAGTTTTACACTGCTTTCAATGTAAAACCAGGAGATAATATGTATAGAAGCGACAGCAGTAGAGTAGTTATATGGTAACTTAATATTCGATATTTATTTTTCTATCTTTGCGGCCCGAATTTTAATCTTTCATTCTAAAAAAAACATGAATAAAGCACTTCTCTACGTTTCATCCGTATGCATAACATTATGTATTACCAATGCAAACATTTTTGCACAATCTACCCCTGATAATCTGCCTGCCAATATTGATAAATCTACATTTGATATGAGTGTAAATCCGAAGCAGGATTTTTACCAATATGTAAATGGAGGATGGTTAAAAAACAACCCAATACCTTCTACGGAAGCTGCCTGGGGAAGTTTTTATATTGTTAGGGATACGATGACCTACCGTTTGAGGGATATGTTGAATGGGGTTGCCAAAAAGAAGGCTTCTCCCGGCTCGATAGAACAAAAGATCGGCGATTATTATGCTACAGCACTTGACTCCATTGGAATGAACAAGGCCGGCATTACTCCATTGAATGATGAATTCAAAAAGATTGATGCAATTTCCGATAGTAAATCTTTATGGACCGAGGTTGCGCACCTTAAAAAAATTGGATCAAACGTAATGTTTGCGTTCGGTATTTCTCCGGATGATAAGATCAGCATGAAGGAAGCTGTAGGTTTCGGCCAAGGTGGTATGTCACTTCCTAATAAAACATATTATCTGGTGGATAATGCAAGAATGAACATGCTGAGAACAGCATTCCTTGATTATGGCAAGAAAATGTTCATGCAAATGAATGAAAACGAAGCAACAGCTTCCAAGGACATTCAAACCATTATGAATATTGAAACCGAAATGGCGAAAGGAGCAAAGACTCCTGAAGAACAAAGAAACGTGCATGCCGAATATAATAAAATGACGCTTGCTCAACTTATGGGCATGACCCCAAATATTGATTTGAAAACTTGTTTCAATGTTTTTGGATTGAAAGGTGTTGACTCCGTTTTGGTGGGAGAACCTTCTTATATGATAAAACTTGATTCTTTAGTTAAAGCAACATCTCTAAATGATTGGAAAACGTATTTAAAGTTTCACCTTTTAACAAGTAAGGCTACCATGCTAGGTGATAGTATTTATGCTATCAACTTTAACTTCTGGGGAAAAACCTTCCAGGGACAACAAAAAATGAAACTGAAATGGAAACGAATGACTGAAGCCACCAGCGGTGCACTTGGTGAATTAGTAGGACAACTCTATGTAAAAGAATATTTCAGCCCCGACGCTAAAAAGAAGGTGTATGACATGGTGCACAACATTATTGATGCATACAAAGACAGAATCAATGCAGCTGTTTGGATGGACGACGTAACTAAAAAGAAAGCTCTTGCCAAGTTAGATATGGTTTCTTTGAAACTTTGCTATCCTGACAAATGGAAAGACTATTCTTCTCTCCAAATCAAGAGAGATGCATGGGTATTGAATTCTAACCGTGTTAATGAGTTTGAATTTGACTTTAACATTCATAAATATGGTAAACCGGTTGACAGGACTGAATGGGGTATGTCACCACAAACTGTTAATGCTTACTATGAACCAACCAAAAACGAGATCGTATTCCCATCGGCCATTATGAACTATCCGTTCTTTGATCCGAAACGGGATGTTGCCATGAACTATGGTGGAATGGGTGCTGTTATTGGCCATGAATTAACCCACGGTTTTGATGATCAGGGTTCACAATACGATGCAAATGGAAACATGATCAAATGGTGGACCGATAAAGATTCTGTAAACTATTTTAACCGCTTGCAAGTATTGATCAACCAATTCAATGGATATGTTCTCGACTCAATGCATGTTAAAGGCGACCTTACCATTGGAGAAAACACAGCAGATCTTGGTGGTATTACAATTGCATATTATGCATTGCAAAAAGAAATGAAGAAGCATCCTGAACCTGTAAAAGACGGATTTACTGCTGAGCAGCGTTTCTTTATTGCATTTGCGCAAGTATGGAGAACAGAATTGCGTCCTGCATTTGCAAAACAACAAATTGAAAACAACCCACACTCACCCGGTATGTTCCGTGCAAATGGACCATTATCTGACTTACCGCAGTTTTATAATGCTTTTGATATAAAACCCGGTGATGCAATGTACAGGGATGAAACAATAAGAGCGGCTATCTGGTAAATAATATTTTTTCTCCGGAAAGAAGAAGGCAAGATTCACAAAATCTTGCCTTCTTTATTTTTATTGCTATGGAAATCTTATTCCATCTAAGAACAAATTGGCTTTATTCTCATTTATATCCGCTTTTGAAGATACAGCTAAGACAGCGATAAGTTTACCGTTAGTCCAACCTTTAATTTTAATTTGATTACCCGTCGTGTCTTCCCAATAATCAAGTATGCCACGTGTTTTCTCGTCATTATTTAATCTGCTGCCTTTTCCGTATCCTGCGCTCTTATTCACATTAAAAACACTTTTCAGGTGATTCATATATGCAATAACAACATCTTCCGCAGCGTTGAGGTCTTCTATGCCAGAGTTAAGTTTTACTACTATTATGTCATACTCAACGCTATCCATATTACATTGAGCGGTATAAACTTCCGAAGAGTCCGGGCTTTTTTCAAGACTGAAAGTACCAGGGTCACAAAACATATAGGCATAACATCCTGTGTTTGCAATATTGTATTTCTTAATACTTTGGCTACTTAAGCTCCATGTAATCGCGAGGAAAACGATTAATATTATACTTTTCTTCATTATACAAATATATGTAAACTTTAAAAAAATCGGCCCTCCTGTATTTGGGACTGTATGAGAATGTTATCTTTGCGGCCCGCTCTTTGGAGAGATGGCAGAGCGGTCTAATGCGGCGGTCTTGAAAACCGTTGAACCTTTACGGGTTCCGGGGGTTCGAATCCCTCTCTCTCCGCTGAAAGGGACTCCCCTGATAAAAAGGGGGAAGCCACTTCGGGAAGTCCCCCTAAAACCTTTGATAATTGCGGAATAAATTCAAACACCGGATTTATTGCAGGTGTTCGAAATGCCCCTTTATGGCGGTCATACAAAATTCCTTCAGGAAACACTAATTTTTGCAGAGCATCTTTTTTATCAGCCCCTCCTTTAGCCCACAGTTCGGGCATTTTGAGGGCTATCTCTGCTGCTTTTGCTAATAATACGTTCACATTTCCATTGTTCGAAATGGGATTGGCAATTTTCGCCAAATCAAGCTGGATTTGTTCTTTCTCCGCTTTGTATTTAGAATGAAATTTTTCAAAGGTCGCTTCATCCATTTGGTTTAACACAAAGTATTTTTCTTCTATCGTATCCAATTTTTTTGAGACTTCAATTAGCTGTATTCTTAAATTCTTTTCCGTATCCTCCTGTGCCTTGAGGATAAAAGAATTGATGAATAACCTTGAAAAATTTATGAATGATGAGGAAATTTGCGATTGGGACCCGCTAATTAAAATGGCGATTATTCATCACCAGTTTGAAAGTATTCACCCATTTTATGACGGGAACGGCAGGGTAGGCAGAATTATCAATATTCTATATCTGGTAAAAGAAGGGTTACTCCATATACCTATCCTCTACTTAAGCCGCTATATCAATCAAAACAAAGGGGAGTATTATCGCTTACTGCAAAAGGTTAGAACCGATAATAACTGGCAAGATTGGGTTATGTTTATTCTGGATGGGATTGAAAAAACATCCATTCAAACCGTACAACTGATTAATGACATTAAAAATTCTATGCAGCATCACAAACAAAAGCTGCGGAGCGAACTTCCAAAAATTTACAGCCAAGACTTATTGAATAATATATTCAGGCATCCCTATACTAAGATTGAATTTATTATTAAGGATTTAAATGTAAGCCGACCAACTGCCACCCGCTATTTAGACGAATTAGTAAGAATAGGGATATTATCAAAGCGGAAGTTGGGCAGGGATACCTACTACATCAATACTGATTTATATAACCTTCTTGGAAATACAGGTAATGAAAAGCGATAGAATCTTTACATATTTTTTTAACATGTAAAGAAAATGGCGCTTTTCTTTACATATCAGGATAACTTATAAAGAAAATGACACTTTTCTATACATGATAGCATTCTCATATATAGAAAATAGCAAAACTCTATACAATAGACCATAAATAAAGAAAATGACCATGAAAACTCCAACCTATACCGAGTTTAGCGATTCCCAACTTCCCGCTTTAAATCTGCTTCGCAAACTTGGCTGGAATTATATTTCACCGGAAGATACCATCAGGGAAAGGGGCGGCATTTTGTCCAATGTTATTCTTGAAGGCATATTATCGCAACAACTAAAAAAAATCAATGAGTTTCAATATAAGGGCGGCAAATACAAATTCTCTGACGGGAATATTCATTCTGCAATCCATGTACTTAAAAACATACCGGACGAAGGGCTGTTGCGCACAAGTGAAAGGATTTATGACCTGCTTACATTAGGTAAGTCCTATGAAGAAACCATACAGGGAGATAAAAAGAGCTTTACCATTAAATATATTGATTGGGATAATTTCAATAATAATGTCTTCCATATCACCGATGAATTTGAGGTGGTAGGTCTTTCAAAGCCACGCAGACCTGACCTTGTATTGTTTGTTAATGGCATCCCATTTGCAGTATTGGAAAACAAGCGCAGGGATAAGAATGAATCCATTGATGAAGCTATTTCGCAACATACCCGGAATCAAGGGAAGGAGGAAGGTATTCCCCGCCTCTATCATTTCGCACAATTGCTTCTTGCTATCCAGCCAAACGAAGCCAAATATTCGGTAATAGATAGTAAGCCCCGGTTTTGGGGTACTTGGCGGGAAGAAGAAAATATAGAGAGTGCTGTAAAAGCAATTATAAATTCATCGGTAAGCGGGGTAAATGCTGAAAACCGCCTCCCAACAGAACAGGACAGGGTACTTTATTCCCTTTGCCGACCTGAAAGGCTTATGGAATTTTCTTATAAATTTATACTCTACGATGCAGGGGAAAAGAAGATTGCAAGGTATCAACAATATTTTACCGTAAAAAATACCTTGCAAAGAATAAAGGAGTTTACCAATGAAGGAAGTCGCAAGGGAGGGGTAATATGGCACACCCAGGGCAGTGGCAAATCCCTGACAATGGTTATGCTTGCCAAGTGTATTTCATTGGAAAAGGATATTACTAGTCCTCGTGTTGTAATTGTAACCGACAGGATAGACTTAGACAAACAGATATATAATACATTCCATAATTGTGGGAAAACCCCTGAACGTGCAAAGTCTGGGAATCACTTAACTGAATTGATAAATGATGCGGGTACAGAAGTTATTACTACGGTTATAGACAAGTTTGAATCAGCGCTTAATCGCAAAGACTTTGTGAATGAATCCAGCAATATGTTTGTGCTGGTAGATGAAAGCCACCGGGGGCAAAATGGCTTTACACATTCTAAGATGAAAAAGGTATTACCTAAAGCCTGTTATTTGGGTTTTACCGGAACACCTTTATTAAGTAGTGAAAAAAGTACGGCCCGAAAATTTGGTGGTTTCATTTATCCAATATATTCTATCAATACAGCCGTAAAAGACAAAGCTGTTGTGCCTTTGCTTTACGAAGGACGTTCTGCAAAGCTAACAGTCAACCAGCAACAAATTGACAAAGGGTTTGACAGGCTTTCCGAGCCACTCACAGAATATCAAAGTGCAATTCTTAAAAGAAAAGGCTCATCTATTTCTGAAATTTACAAGTCTCAACAGGTAGTGGATGAGATTGCATATGATGTTTCAAAGCATTTTTGCGAAAACTGGAAAGGAACAGGATTTAAAGCTATGCTTGCAGTTCCCTTGCGGTCAACTGCCTTGATGTATCAAAAATACTTTGAAGGACAAACAGACCCTAATCTGCAAATCAATACAAGGGTGGTAATCTCTTCACCCGATACAAGGGACGACCACGATGAGCCGGACGAAGAACCAACTGATGAGGTTCAAAAATATTGGAAGAAACTTATTGAACGCTACGGTACTGCTGAAAGCTATGAGGAATCGGTAATTGAAAAATTCAAATCAGAAGAGGACGAAGTTGAATTGCTTATAGTGGTGGGAAAACTGCTTACAGGATTTGATGCGCCAAGAGCCACCATTTTATATTTGGCAAAGGAATTACAGGGGCATAATCTTTTACAGGCAATTGCAAGGGTAAACAGATTATTTGAGGGTAAAGATTTTGGTTATATTGTAAGTTACCTGCCTTTACTTGGTAATCTTGACAAGGCATTAACTGAATACCAAGCATTGGAAGGCTATGATGAACTTGATTTAACCGGAACGGTTACAAATATTACGGAAGAAATCAAAAAACTGCCGCAGCGATATTACGAGCTGCTTGATATATTTAAGGAAGTCCCTGACAAAAAGGATATAGAATCATTAGAAAGATTTCTTGCTCCGAAAAATATCCGGGATTTGTTTGCAGAAAAACTTACTGCTTTTGCAAGGAACTTGCAGTTGGCTCTCGCATCTGATGAAGCATACAAATTTTTTACCGAAGAAAGGCTACGGCAATTTATAAAGGAATTGAAATTTTACCAAAGTTTAAAAGTATCGGTTTCCGTGCGCTATGCCGATAAAATAAGCTATAAGGAGTATGAGAAACGGGTAAGGAAGTTGCTGGACGTTCATGTTGGAACAGAGGGTGTAGAAAAAATCACCCAGCCTATCAATATTTTTGACGAAGAACTATTCAAGAAGGAAGTCGAGCGTGTTACCGGGACTGTGGCTTCCAAAGCGGATATGATTGCTTATGAAATGAAGAAGAGCATCAACGAGCGGATGGAGGAAGATCCAGTATTTTACAAGAAGTTTTCGGAGCTTATTAATGAAGCGATAAATGATTTTCAAGAAAAGAGGAATACGGAGGCGCAGTACCTTGAGCATATTTTATCAATACATTCCAAATTTGCAAAGGGAAATGCCGATGGAACGCCACCAATGCTAAATGGCAGACCTGAAGCGAGAGCATTCTTCGGAATATTAAAAGAGAACTTATTTCCCGATGTTCAACGAGAATCCGGAGATAATGAATCAGATTCAAATAACAATAAACTTGCAGAAGCCGGAATAGAACTTTCAGGAATAATCTCAAAACTTGTAATCCGGGATTGGAAACGAAATGAGGATGTACAAAAGCAAATGAAAAATGAAATGGAAGATTATTTAATTTCAAGGCGGAATGAGTTTGGCATTGAAATAAGTTACGAACAAATAGATGCTATTCTGGATGAAGTGCTAAAGGTGGCTAAAAATGTTTATTGACTTATGGAGCAACAGCATCAGATAGAATATGGAAATTCCATTATCCGGTTCAGTTTATCCTACTCCCGAAGGAAAACACTCGGCATTAATGTTTATCCGGATTCATCGGTTAATGTTGTAGCACCTGAAAATGCAACTCTCCAAAAAATCTTACATAAGGTAGAGAAGCGTGGAAGATGGATTCAAAAGCAAATTCGGAAATTTACTGAAATACACAAACCTACTAAGAGTTTGGAATATGTGAGTGGGGAAACTTTTTACTATCTCGGAAGGCAATACCGATTGAAAATATTGATAGATAAACCGGAAATAAAATTGGTTGGGAAATACTTTCGGTTAAGTATAGATAAGAAAGAGAATAAGCAGAAGGCAAAACGGCTGCTTGATGGTTGGTATAAAAAACACGCGGAGGATAAATTACACGAACGATTTGAAAAGTATAGGTATATTATTGAAAGGGAGAAAATAAAGTTCAATTCACTCATAATAATGAGAATGGAGAAACGATGGGGAAGCTGCACCAGTAGAGGAAATGTTGTTCTAAATACCAACCTTGTTAAAGTACCAGTTGATTGCATTGATTATGTTATAATCCACGAAATATGCCATCTTAAATACCTTAACCACAGTGCAAAGTTCTATAATACTCTTAGAAAATACTTACCTGATTGGGAGCGGAAAAAGAAGAGATTGGAACAGTTTTAACCTAATACCCACCTTGTTTTTTGCTCACTTAACTAAAAGAGTTATTTTTGTTTACTAAACTCACATTTGATGCCTCATAAATTCAATAAAAATCAGAGGGTATCCCTAAAAGGGAATGTAGGAAGAAAGGGGAAAATTGAAAATATTCTTGAGCCACATGGTGGATATCATTTCTACGGCGTTCTATGGGATGATAGTTCCTTACAAGTGCATCCGGAGGAGGAATTGCAAGTGGAGGCAAATATTCAAACTCCTTGGGATTTACTTAAAAATAATTCATTGAGTGACTATCGTGATTTTTCAATTGCTACAACACTCCATAAAGTTAGGAACACTACTTCAAATACAATATCTACCCTAAAGGCATCCCGTACTCTTTTTAAACCATATCAATACGTTCCATTAGGTTAAGCGATGAATAAGATGAACCTATCCTTGTTTCAATTGGCACATTGAAAAGGTATTGATAGTAGGTTTCTGTTTCGAGCCGGAATGAGGACGAAAAATTATGATAATACCCCAAGACAAAGTGCTGGCTTCTTATAAAATTCACATTATAGTTTGGCAATGGGCCCTTGCCATCCGTTCCTGGAACGTAAGAATAATACTCATATAATGGAATCATTTCACTATGCAGTCCATAACCAAAACTCAGCGAGTTTCGCTGATCCAATATCCACTTGGCACCGACGCGGGGTTCAATGGCTTCCGAATGATTATGTGTAAGATATTGGGCATGTATACCTGCTGTTAATGTAACATTATCTGTTGGCCGGTATTTATACTGAATATAGGCTTGTGCCAGATCAGTTGAACCAATATATTTTGTTGCGTATTGCCAGTTTTGACGAGTCACAGGGTTTTCACGGTTACTATCAACTAAGTTAGTTCTGTAAAGATTATTCAAAATACCAAACTGAAGTGTATGTTTTGCCCCAAGCTTTTTATTTACATACCAATGCATAACTGTAGTACTAATTATTCGTTATATCCTAAAATATTTTTCAACGAATCAACATGATATGTAAGGCCCCGGAAGATGTAATTATTGTGTTCAAATACATCGCTGCCAGACTCGGCAATTACGAGTTTTGTATATGTTTTGCTATTAATGGTATAATTAAACTCTGCTCCAACTATACCCATATTCGCATTAAAGTACTGGTCTCTATCCGCAGGTCCATATAAATCAGGTTGAAAAGAAGTCAGGTTACTGAAAACTTGATTGATGCTGCTTAGCCCCCCAATCCCAAAAATGGCTACCGTGGCTTTCTTTCCTATCGGGAAGTTGAGTTTAAAAGTAAGATCCTGGTAATTCGGTATCGCTGAAGTTCCAACATTAATATGCAAACTGGTAAAAAGCTGTAAAGTTGAATATCGGTATGCAAATAAAAAAGAAGAACCATTACTTTTTGATATCGGTCCTTCACCGCAAAGTTCAGTACCCAGAAACCCCATCTGAGCCGTAAATTCATATCGGTCTGGATTCCCATTGCGAAGCTTCACATCAAACACACCGGCCACCCCATTGCCATATTCTGCAGGGAAAGCCCCTGTAAAAAAATCACAATTTGACAGGGTATTTTCATTTAATACTGTAACCGGCCCCCCTGTAGTGCCTGGAATATTAAAATGATTGGGATTCGGGATATCAATATCCTCAAGCCTCCATAGCACGCCTGTTGGAGAATTCCCACGAATAACTATATCATTTCGCGAATCGTCATTGCCCTGAACACCTGCAAAATTTGATGCCATGCGAGGTATATCAGCTCGGCTGCCCGCATAACGTTCTACTTCATCTACATTAAATGTTTTCGAACTTATCAATGCCATTTCGTTAATGTGTTCCCGAACTTGTGATACAGCTACCTCACTTAACTGCTGAACGGACTGTTCTAATTCAATTGTAACAATTACTTCTCTGGCTGAAGTAACTTGTAGTTCATTTACAGACGCACTTAAATATCCGAAATAGGTTACATTTAAATTATGCTTTCCAACAGGCACTCCACGAATGATAAAATTTCCATTGGTGTCGGTCATCTCTCCTATTGTGGTGTCCTGCAACCTTACCACCGCGCCATAAAGCGGAGCCTTTGATTCTTTATCGACAACTTTACCCTTTATAGTTTGAGTAGTTTGCGCGTCTGCAAGTTCTGTTATCAAACAGGCAATAATATAAAATAGAAAATATATATTTTTCTTCATTATTACCTTCTACCAGGGTTTTGTTTTGCAATCCTGAGAATACAAAACTATTAATATCTTCGAAATTATATTTCGTTCTAATTTTGTTTTGATATTTAAGAAACCAAAAATTATTTACTTTGTACTGAAACAATTTGCAAGGATAAACACTCTTTTGTAAATCCTTCTTAATCCTTTTTAAAATTTTAAACTATCTTGATTCTGTTTATATTGAAGAACCTATGACAGTCGATTTTTTCAACCAGGAATTTCAAGGCACTATAAGCCAACTGAAATCGTATATTTTAAGAATTACGGCAAGCATGACAGATGCTGAGGATATAGTGCAAGACACCTACATTAAGGCACTGGAAAAACTAAATACTTTCCGGGGTGAATCTTCCTTAAAAACCTGGTTGTTCACCATTGCGTCAAACCTTGCAAAGGATAACCTAAGAGCACAAACAAGATGGCCGGAAAACGTTACCGATATTACCAAAGCGGCAGCACTTTCCAATAAACATTTTTTTCAGGAGGCTATGAATATCCGCACCACATCGCCAAACGGGCAATTTGAGGCAAAAGAACATATTGCATTTTGCTTCACCTGCATATCGAAATCATTACCACTGGAACAACAGCTTTGCATATTTTTGAAAGAGGTTTATGAATTTAAGATTAGTGAAATAAGTTTAATTCTGGATTGTACTGAGGCTATGGTAAAGTATTACCTGCATACAGGAAGATCCAAAATGATCAACATTTTTGAAGGGAAATGCGCATTAATAAATAAAGCGGGTGTTTGCCACCAGTGTTCAGAACTGAATGGCATCTTTAATCCAAAACAGAATACCCAGGAAGAATTAATGAAACTAGACTTGGTTAAAGAGGCTGAAACAGGAGATAAAGAACATTTATTTGACTTGCGAATGCAAATTTTAAGGGAAATTGACCCCCTCAATTCAAAAGCCTCGGAATTGCAACTACATCATTTGGAGCATAATAAGCAGGTAATGGAAAAATATTTAGAAAAAAAAACGGATTAATCCTATCGTTTTGTTCCTTCTGTTCGTCAAACTATGAACGAAACAAAACAAAATGAAAAAATTAATTACGTTTTTAATTCTACTACAAATTATGGCAACATCAACTATCGCACAATCCGGAAAGGCTGCAACAATTAAAACTACTTTCCACCGGCAGACATCCGTTAGTATTAACATTCAGGCAGACGCATCAATTGTATGGGCCTTATTAACCAAGGCATCTGATTACCCAAGATGGAACTCCACGATTACTTCGATTGAGGGATCTATTGCACTTGGACAAAAAATAAAATTAAAATCTACATTAGATGCAAAGCGGACCTTTAAACTAAAAATTAAAGAATTTGAACCCGAAAAAAGATTGGTCTGGGGCGATGGACAAGGCAAGCGGGTTTACACAATTACAGATAACGGAAATGGCTCAATAACATTTTCAATGACTGAAAAAATTGGAGGACTCATGTTTCCCATGTATGCAAAAATGATTCCATCCTTTGATAAATCGTTTGAACAATTTGCCAGTGACCTGAAAAAAGAAGCTGAAACAATCAAGAACTCTAAATAACAAACTAATAAATATTACCATGAAAATAGTTAAAGTTACCTACACAACCAAACCTGAATATGCTGAACAAAATCAGCTCAATATTAAAAATGTGATGGCTGATCTGCAAAAAATAAATAATCCCGGGATAAATTATAATTGCTGTCTTGGCCCAGATGGGATATCATTTACCCACACTGCTTTTTTCAAATCACCGGAAGATGAAAAAGTACTTCTTACATTGCCTTCCTTCATTCAATTTCAAACCCAGCTAAAAGCAAATGGCCTTAATGCTCCTCCTAAGCAGGAATTATTAAATCTGGTAGGCTCATCCACATCTATATTTCCTGCTTAGTTGATATTTTTTTATTTTATAACAGTTACTTTGCCCATGTAATTATGCTTTACGCCTCTGGTATCTTCGGCCGTAGCTACATACACATAGGTATCTTCCTGTACTATAGAATTTCCTCCGTCAACGGTTCCATTCCAACCTTTTTCTATGTCAGAGGTATGGAATAACTTCATTCCCCAACGGTCGTAGATATACATATCGAATGATTTCACATAAGAACCTTTTGCGGTGAAGAAATCATTTGATCCATCTGCATTCGGAGAGAAAGCATTCGGGAAGTAAAGTGTAAAATCAGGACCAATTACAACGTCATGCGATGTTGAATCTACACAGCCGTGAACATTTACCACTACTAATGTAGCATTGTAAGTTCCCGTGTCTTTATAGTTATGATATGGATTGCGATTGTAACTCCAGTTTGAATCACCGGGTTCGCCGAAAGTCCAGTACCAGCTTGCTATGCCATCTTTATCTGAACTTTGGTCGGCAAACTGGATCATTGGAGCTAAAATAGTTGTAGGCTGAGGGTCATCTGTGAAAGCTGCAGTTGGTAAGCCAAACACAGTTATGTAATTTACTTTTGTTAAAGTTGCACTGCATCCGTTATTTGAAGTTGCAGTAAGAGTTACAGTGTATTTTCCAGGATTAGCATAACAGTGATTTGGTGATCCATCATGTGAGATACTTCCATCTCCAAAATCCCAATCCCATTGAACAACGTTACCGGAACTGATCGTTGTTGAATTTCTGAACTGAATACAAAGTGGTGCACAACCTTGCAGGATATCTGCACCAAACAAAACTTTTGGTAACGGACTTACAATTACAGTTATAAGTACGGTATCCGGTTTCGAGCTACAGCCATCGGTTACAATAACAGTATAGGTAGTGGTTCCTGCAGGTGTAACTGTTATTAATTGATTAGTGTTATTACCGGGCATCCAATTGTAGGTATATAATCCATCGCCGCCTAAAGCAGTAACGGTTAAAGTTGCTGAGGAACCAGGGCAGATAGCCTGATTCGGACCAACAGAAGCAGTTAGTGGTTTATTAACAGAGATCGTTACAGATCCTTGTGTACTGCATCCGTTCGCATCTGTAATTGTTATTATATATGTTGTAGTAATTGTAGGAGTTACGGTTATGGATGAAGTGGTGCTGCCATTATTCCATTTGTAAGTATAAGGCTGGGTACCTCCGGTTGCAGCCGCGTCAATATTCACTGATTGTCCGTTACAGATTGTTTGAGCCGAACTTTTTACTACAAGACTTAATATTGGGGGCTCCGAAATGGTTACAAAATTATTCGTGTTGCATCCATTTACATCCGTAACTGTTACAGTGTAACTACCCGCAATAAGACCTGTTGCTGTTGCATTGGTTTGGCCTGAAGGCATCCATACGTATGTATATGGATTTGTTCCGCCAAATACATTTACTGTTGCACTTCCGTTGTTTCCACCATTACAATTTACATTGCTGATTGTGGAAGCGGTAGTTAAAAGTTTAGTTGGTTGAGTAACTGTTACAGTCGCATTTACCGTACATCCGTGTGCATCGGTTGCTAAAACCGAATAAGTTCCTGCACTTAGCCCAATGGCAGTAGCATTGGTTTGGCCACATGGGGTCCAGATGTATTTGTAAGGTGAAGTTCCACCGGTTACAGTAATTGTTGCAGACCCATTATTTGCGCTATTACAGGTAACATTATTGAATGTAGTTGTTTCTGTCAGTAAAGTTGGTTGTGTAATTACTCCGTTTGCAGTCAAAGAACAACCATTTGCATCAGTAATTGTTACGGTATAATTTCCAGCCGTAAGATTAGAAGCAACAGCAGAAGTTTGACCAGATGGTGTCCATACATAGTTATACGGTCCGGTTCCACCGCTTACGGTTGCGGATATATTACCATTATTTCCTCCATTGCAATTTACATTTGTAACGGCAATCGTATTTGTAAGGGCTAATGGTTGAGTAATGGTTGTTTTAGCACTGGCAGAACATCCGTGCGCATCTGTTACAGTTACGGTATAATTTCCGGCAGTAAGTCCTGTTGCGTTTGCAGTTGTTTGTCCGGATGGGGTCCATAAGTAAATATATGGATTTGTTCCACCATTAACTGCAACATTTGCGGTACCATTGTTTCCACCAAAGCAACTTACATGGGTTGCTGTTGCCGCTGCGGCAGTCAATGCTACTGGCTGTGTAATTATTACTGAAGAAGTAGCAATGCATCCATGAGCATCAGTAACGATTACTGTGTAGCTTCCTGCACTCAGCCCACTGGCTGATACGTTTGTCTGACTAGAAGGGCTCCACAAATAAGTATATGTCATTGTTCCGCCAGTTACTGCAACTGTTGCACTTCCGTTATTCGCCCCATTGCAATTAACATTATTCACAGTGGTTGCGTTTGCTGTTAACAATAATGGTTGTGTGATAGCTACTGAGGTTGTAGATGTACAACCATGTCCATCCGTAACCGTTACAGAGTAACTTCCTGCAGTTAGTCCTGTTGCATTTGCTATGGTTTGGCCGGATGGAGTCCATAAGTAAGTGTATGGATTTGTACCTCCGGTTACCGTAATATTTGCACTGCCATTATTACCTCCGTTGCAACTAACATTAACCGATGAAGCTAATGCAGCAGTCAACACTGTAGGTTGTGTAATTGTTGCTAAGGAGGTTGCAGAACATCCATGTGCATCATTTACAGTTACTGTATAATTTCCTGCACTTAATCCGTTTGCAGTTGCATTTGTTTGTCCGGATGGTGTCCACAAATATGTATATGCGCCTGTTCCGCCGGATGCAATAACATTAGCATTTCCATTATTTGCATTATTGCAACTTATATTATTTAGCGTCGTAGCTGTAGCAATTAATAATATTGGTTGAGTTAAAGTCACAGTCGCTGATACTGTGCAACCGTTTGCATCTGTTACAATAGAAGTATATGTTCCTACACTTAATCCATTAATTGTTTGATGCGGACATGAGCAAGGAAGCCATACGTATGTATACGGGCCTGTTCCACCTGTTGCATTAACTGTTACGCTTCCGCTAGAATCACCATAGCAAGTTAAATTGATTGGTACTATTATACTTGTTAATACTGGGGGTTGGGTGATTATGGTAGTTGCAGTTGCAATACAACCATGCGCATCGGTAACTGTGACAGTATACGTTGCAGGGCTGAGGCCGGTAGCAGTTGAAGTTGTTTGTCCGGAAGGGTTCCACAAGTAAGTATAAGGAGCTGTTCCACCCGCAACCGCAACATTTGCACTACCATTATTTGCACCATTACAACTAACATTTGCACTAGTTATTGCTACAGTAGTTAGGGCAGTTGGTTGTGTAATTGTACATACTGCCGTAGCTAAACATCCATGAGCATCGGTAACTGTAACAGTGTAATTTCCTGCGCTAAGTCCGGTAGCTGTTGCATTGGTTTGTGCGGAAGGCATCCATACATATTTGTATGCAGCCGTTCCTCCCGAAACACTGATATTAGCCGTTCCATTATTAGCACTATTGCAGGTTACATTGGTAATTGCAGTTATTGTTGTCAATGCTGTCGGTTGAGTAATGGTTACAGCAGCTGTTGCTGTGCATCCGTTTGCATCCGTAACTACTACCGAATATACCCCAGCTTTAGATCCATATACTGTATCTTCTGTGCAACCACATGGAGCCCATAAATATTTATACGGTCCGGTTCCACCACCAGCAACCACAATAATATATCCTGTACTATCACCATAGCAGCTCAAATTTCCACCACTTGCTATAGCAGTTAAAACAGGAGGCTGGGTTATTGTAGTTTTTGCTGTTGCAGTGCAGCCGTTCGCATCGGTAATTGTTACAGTATATGTTCCGGCAGATAATCCTGTTGCAGTGGCTGTAGTTTGCCCTGAAGGACTCCATTTATAAGTATACGGTGCTGTTCCACCCGCAGCTGTGGCTGTTGCACTTCCAGTATTGCCTCCGTTACAACCAACATTTTTTGAAGTTGCAGCAGCGGCAGTTAATAGTGCAGGTTGGGTTAATGTTATTGTATCACGAATTGCACATCCGAATGAATCGGTAACCATTACAATATATTTTCCCGCAGTTAATCCGGTTGCAGTTGCATTTGTTCTTCCTGAAGGAGACCATGAATATGTATATGCTCCTGAACCACCTGTTGCAGTGGCTGTGATACTTCCATTGTTTCCTCCATTACATGATATATTAACTGAAGTCGAAGTTAATTTTACACCCGGATCTTTTATCACTTTAATGGTTAATGTGTCCTTGCATTGCGCCCCTGTTACAGGAGTAATTACCAATGTATAGGTTCCTGTACTATCTATTGTTACATTTTGAAGTGTATCATTTCCAACTATACCGCCATTTGGGCCAGTCCAATAGTATTGTGAAGCTCCTGCAGGACCAACAAGCACTCCAGTATTTTGTCCGCATAACATAGGTGAAGCTAATGATATAGCAAGCGGAGAGCAAGATGCATCTACATAAGCGTAACCACAGTGACCTGTTGGTTCACAATCTGCAACTTCAAAAACAATTGTTATACATTGACCAACATATCTTGAAAGTGGTACATTTACCTGTGTCCAGTCTTTCCAATAAATTGTATCATTTCTGGCAGGATAATATTCTCCTTTAAAACCAGGTATGGTAGCCTTAGAAACAACTACGTATTGTCCACATTCCGGAATTGTATCACCATTCTGGTCAAGCAATGCAACTTTGAAAAATGGCTGTTCAAACACAGGGTGGTTAGGGTTTTCAAGAAAAACTGCATACTGATAGGTAAAATTCGTAGTGCCGGGAGAAACAAAAAACTTCTGACTTAACATTGCAACGCCGGCTCCATTATTAATGCTGTCACCAATCATTGCAGAGAAGTTGCCACCCCATGGGGAAGCCTGAGACATATTAATACCGTGAAATGTTTTAAGGAACCAATCTACATTCGCTTTAGATGTAATATGAACCTGATATGTGTTCCCGGTAAATGGGTCGAGAGCACCTTTCACAACCGGCCCGAGAAGTCCACCTGTGATATTGGTGATGTTATAATTGGTTACTGAATTATTTACTGCGTAAAACCCGCTCCATCCGGTAAAATTACCGGAACTGAAATCTATATTAGTGCAGCTAGGGAAACAAGTATCGAGGGTTATTGGTGCATTTACTGCATTTTGTGCCACCGATGTTGGGAATTCCTTTTTTATTTCAAGGAATCGAGAATAAAGCGTCTGTAGTTTTTGCTTTTTTGCGCTTATGTAAGGGGTTATATTACTTTCATTTATTTTCCCCGACTTTACTAATTGGAAAAGAGCGCATCTTTCTGAATCAACATAGTTTTGGTTGAAGCGGATGAACAGGTTAAAATCTTTATCTGTTGCATTTGCTTCTTGCCTGGTTTCATTCAGAATATTATTCCATTGGGAAACCAGTTTTTCGCTAACCTCAATGTCGGCGGTCCCCTGTGCGGGAACTTGTAAATATGCTTCATTCTTTGGTGAGGAAGGATTTAGATTGTTCTTCGTTTCTGATTTCTTTTGAATTGCTTGTGTAAAGTTTTTCGTCTGTCCCTGCTTGTCTTGTGAACAAACATTCTGAGCGGATATCAATACTGATATCGCGACCAGAACAAGTGGGGTGCCCCATTTCGTAATCATTTCTCATTAGTATTGGTTTAGTCATTAGTAGTGGTTTATGGTTAGGTTTACGGCACTAAAAAATAAAAGTTCCCTAAAAAGGTGTTTATTTCATTATCCCTGCTTTTAAGCCATGAATACAGTCTCCGGAGATGACATTTGTCATGTGAAAACAATCAAAAATAAAATAGCAACGGGGTTGTTTTTGTCAATTACATTTCATAGATTCCGCGTAAAGGGACAATTCCATGAATATGCAACTTCAATAAATGTATGACGATAATTCAAAATTTAAATTCACAAATCACTTCACATAATTTGATTTGATCTTCCGGCAGGAAAATAAAGCAGTAAAAAATTGAATTATAGAATTATCTCTTAAAAATCGAGACTGAAAGAGAAGTAGGTTATGGGTTGGCTTATTACAATGCCATTATTAATTCCCCAGGCTTCATCAAGCCTCAGGAAATATCCTAATATCCGGGTTCGGATCCCTTCTCCGAAACCTTCCACAAAAGGATATTGCTGTGTAGATATAATAACCGTAATAGGATTACCCGGTGCACCAACTACGGTAGTATTAATAGAGTTTATTGTAGAATATGGTGTTGCTCCCGTCCAAGCTGTTCCAACATCTCCAAATGTTACCAATTGAAGGTTATTCAGGAAATCTGATTTAATGGGACGATTAAGCAGATAACGGATAATTGGGAACCGTATTTCACTGTTAAATAAAACAAAATTGGTTCCATTCCTGATATTCTGATCGAAGCCACGCATAGGAGCAGCCAATGATTGGAATATATAATTCTGGCCCGGTGTAATTCCTGTTATTGCATTAAACGTGGGATTATACCAGCCATCAACACCACCCAAATAATTGAGTAAATGTTCCTGGCCAAACGAAGTACCTGCTGAAAGCCTGTTAGCCCAGATAAGTTCACGATGAATTTTTTTGTAATAGCGAATATCCATTCCTAAAACATACATACTCCCTTTGTTCTGCCCTAGGTCGTTATAATATTGTAGAAATCCCCGAGCCCTTAATCCGTAATAAATATTAAGTCCTGCAGGCCTTGTGTTATCATAAACAAAGTTTAATTCAGCGTGTGGTAAATAGGACGCTGCTGGCGGAGTTTCCAATGTGGGTATATCCTGGGCCAGTGTAATATTTTTTTCATTAAGCAATCCTATACTTCCCTCAATTCGTGTTACTTCACTAAAAGGCCATTTTAGTTTATACGTAGCGTCGAGTGTGTATTCGTCAGCCAGATTATTTCCGCTTGCGACTGCCAGGAAAGCTGAACGTTGCAGAATCAGTTCCTTATCCAACCTTTTGGAAAGGTCTTCATACGTAAGGTAATAATTGTTGTTGCTTAAACCAAAGTCCATTCTCAGCCCGCCTGAAATACGGTAGTCTTCAAAAAGATCTTCAAGACCATTTAAAGAAATATTGAACCCCAGATTAGGTGCCAGCATACTAGCCGTTGCATTTGCAAGGTATGGCTGGTATGAAGTTGTCATATATGTATTATTAATCTGGGTATTGATAAATGTAGGCTTGAAACTCACGTAGTAATTTTCTTTGATCAAGGAATGTTTCTTAACCACGGAATCTTTCGGAGCTTCAAAATTTCTCACAACCGGATATGTAATTGTAGTTTGAACCGGAGGAGGCGGTGGCACAGTTTTAACAACAGGTTTTTCGGTTGTTTGAGGTTCATCAAATGAGTAAGAATTGATATTGACTTTTAAATGATATTGGTCTTTATGGGCGGCATCGGACTTAGATTTTTTAGCTGTGTCTGTTTTAGGCACTTCCTTCTTTTCAGGTTCGGAAGGATATCTGATAATAATTGAATTTGTATCTCTTCTGCTTCCCGCGTGCGCCACAGAATCTTCATAATTTCTTCTTCTTTCTACAGCAAGGTACTGCCTCATGAATGAGGTTGGCTGAGGGCTTAGCGAAACATTCGTTGTAAGTTTTTCGGGTAATGTGTCTTTATAAAGAAAATATTTTCCTTTGCTGTAAAATATTTCCGTCATATAACGCATGGAAGGGGAAGCATCTTGCTCAAGTATACTATGGCTGTAATCTGTGATTGTGAATGACTTTACTGTATACCTGTAATGTGCCGAAGTATCAACAAAACTGATAGAGCTATCGATACGGGCAATATTTCTATTTAATACGCCTGCCGCATTACTTATGTAACTTACATATCCGGGGCAATAAGGTATAGGGTTCGTTTCATCAATACTTGGCGTATTCGTAATCCGTGTCAAAGTTTTCGACCTTGTTTTAAGATTATACTCAAAAACATCATAATGCCCTTGTATTTTATTAAAGCTTCCGCCGTTCCTTAATGAGTCATCCGGTCTGTTTGAACTGAAAATTATTTTATTTGAATGATCTATAAACCTGGGCGACATATCATCATATACATCATGCGTTATTTGTTCATATGCATTTGACCCGGCAGTGAAAATGTAAATGTCTGATTGGCCTTCGCGAATAGCTGACATGGCAAACTTTGTTCCATCATCGGAATATGAAAAGTCCAGTATCTTCTGGAAATTTGCAATCATTCTCTTTTCAAGTTTTTTTGTAGAAAGTGTGTACGTATATAGCATTTCCATCCCATCTTCTTCCATAATTACGGAAAATATTTCGCCGCTGGGATGCCAGGCAATCAAAGGATAGGAGTAATCGTAAACGCGGTCAACTTTAACACCTTGCTTTATCACACATTTACTTTTCTTTGTCAGATTATCGTACATCCAAACCCTACATTGTCCAAGCTCATTAGTGGCATATGCCATGTACCTTCCTTCCGGACTTGCTTCAAACCTGTAATATTTAGTATTTGCTTTAGGCTTTAAAAATATTGGCTGCTTTTTAGGAAGTGCGTCTTTCGGAGTTTCTTTCTTGTATTGGGTTTCGTAATAGCTTATCCAATCCTTCGAAAACATTTTAAGTGAGGTACCCAATGAATAAAGGAATGCGCTTTCAATGCTTCTGCTGGAACGTGCTATATATAGCAGTTGAGGAATAACCGATTCTCCATAACTCTGTGCAATATAATTCCAGATTGAGATACCGGCATAAGTTGCATCCTGGCCGGTTAAATGATTAAATCGTTTATACCTGCCCGATTCAATACCATCTCTCACATATCCATCTACCTCGGGATTCCAGCCGGTGGCAAGATAATGAACAAAGCCTTGTTCAAACCACGGAGGAATATTATACAACGTAGAACTCTTTACTACATTTGTAAAACTGCCACCATACATCATTTCCTGGAATACTACCTCTGCAATCCCCAAACGAATTTGTTCATCTAACTTGTTGTGATCACCATCAAAATAAACGACTACTTTCCTTCCGACAATATGATTTGATCCACCGGTATTATATTGCTGCTCTTCCGGCAAGCCAAGATTACTTTGGGCAAATTCCGATTGTTTGCAGAACACGATAAAATCAATAGGTTTATCTGTTTGATAATCCATGAAAGAGCATAGTTGCCTGATGAATCCCGATGCTTTATCACCAACATACCGGGCTATCTGATCGCCTCCGGGATAAAAATAAACTTTGTAATTCGGGTACGAATAAAAACTCCATTTGAATTTTTGATATTGCACTCTGTTCTTGCCAAAAGGCATTTGAGATCCGGTATAAAATTGTGATATACCGATTTGGCAAAAGCAAAAAATTAAAATAGCTGTAAATGAATATTTCCGTAAATGATACACCTCAAGCTTTTATAAGAATGCTAAATTACTAAATTTGCCCATTATATAACGTATATGACACATCAAAAGTGCTTTGAGTTTAACCTATTTGCAGAAAACAGCTATGTTATTTATAATGACCATAAAGAAGCAGCCATAATTGACCCGGGTTGCAGCACCCCGGATGAATGCCGCCAACTGTCTGATTTTATTAAGAAAGAAGGCTTAAAACCTGTATTATTAATAAATACTCATTGCCATATCGATCATGTACTGGGTAATTACTTTGTTTGCCGGGAATATGGCCTCGCTCCCCTGCTCCACCGCAACGAACTTCCCCTTTTAGAGAGCCTTCCCAAAGTAGCAGCTATTTATGGGGTTCAGGCTACTCCATCCCCGGCACCTTTAAGGTTTATTGAAGAACATGAAAAGATTGCATTGGGTGATATTACCCTTGAAGTGCTTTATTGCCCGGGGCATTCCCCTGGTGGGTTATGTCTGTACGACGCTGCAAACAAGATGCTTTGGGGAGGTGATGTTCTCTTTCTTGAAAGTATTGGCCGAACTGACTTGCCCGGAGGGGATTACGATACTCTGGAACAAAATATTCTCACCAAACTCTTTGTTCTGCCCGATGATGTAAAGGTCTTCTCGGGACATGGGGCCCCTACAACTATTGGACATGAAAAGTTGTATAATCCTTTTGTTGGAAAAGCCAGGTTAAGTATCTAAAATATCGTTTTTTGTTGATTTGCATTGCAAATCCCTTATGAATATTATGCACTCAATTTTTTCTTGAGATGACCTTTCGTAACGTATAATATTCAAGAAATAGTGCTTTCATGTAAGAGTAACGGGACACTCCAAACAACTTGGTTCATTTGCTAACATAGTACTGAATTTACCAGATTTTTAGAATCCATTTTGAATTTCGTTATGAATCAAAACATAATTTTTACCGATGCAAAAGTCTATCTGCTAGTGATTTTCACCTATGACTTTTGTCAATAAATTAGATGTTTAATAACATGATTTGAGACACGTATTCGCTTATTTATCAATTTATAAAGGCCTTAAAAATGTGACTTGCATTACATCTGGCTTTCCAGGTATCTTATACTTTATTGATTAAAAGCACATATACTAGTTTGTCAAAATGTGACTAATCAGAGTTTCAGATAATATGGAAAAATGTTTTGCAATTGACTATTATAATAATCTCATCCAATATTTTTAAAGTATTACTGGAAATACGAATATTAAAACCAGAAAAGATGCCACAAAGTAATATCATATGAATAGTTATATTAATTTGCTGAATATAAGCTGCTTGAATATAATTTTACTCTTAATTTTGCATTTTTTATTTCGTCCTATTCTTATAACCCCAATTTTTTTTAGTTTTGTAGGGTATTTATACGCCCGATCTATAAACAAATACTGGTATTATTTACTCAACTAATTTTAAAGTCTATACTATGAAAAGTAAAATTATTCAATTAAATTTCCTACTCAGATCATCTATTTTTACCTTGGCTATTCTCTTTTTAACAGGCATATCAGTCAATGCTCAGGTATTGCTGGATGCACATAGCGATGCTGCCGGTGCTTCAACCTGGAATATTACAACAACTCAACCAAATGAACTTATTTTAATTTCTGCAGGCGGTTATGGTACCCTCAGTACAGCTGCCGGAACAGTTACTGTAAATGGGAATAATGCAACCTATATTAATGAGGCCGTATATACAAATGGATTTTCATTTACCACTTCAATTTGGGCTTATGTTGCCCCAACAGTTGGTACATATACCTTAGTTTGTTCCGAAGTGGGTCAGGTGAGCCCGTTCTATTTTAATTATGCTGCCTGTGTTTATGAACCTGCTGCTACCTTAACCTTGGCAAATATTACCGCAAGTACCATTAATGATAATGCAGCATTAACCAATATTTCAGCCTCTATCACTACTACAGTTGCCAACTCTTATATTTATGGTTATGTAATTATCAATGACAATGGCGGTACCGGTGTTGTAAGCTGGAATGGTGGATTAACTGAATTAGACCACGATTATATCAGTAATGGTATTGACGGCTCTCATGCCGGATTGACAGAAGCCGTTGCGGCACCATATACAATTAACGTTACTGACCCGGGTGCTTCTAATCCTTATGCAGTAATTACCCTTATTGTTGTGCAGCCTTCTGCAACGTGTACTTTAACTGCTTCAATGGGTACTCCTACAGATGATTTATGTAATGGTGGCAATAATGGATCAGCGACGGTTACTGCCAGCGGTGGCGTGGCACCATATACTTATTTATGGTCTCCGGCAGGTGGAACAAATGCTACCGGCACCGGATTAACTGCAGGTAACTATACCGTTACAGTTACAGATTTTCAAGGCTGCACTGGCACCGCATCGGTAACTATAACACAACCAACTCCAGTTACAATATCGATTGCTTCGCAGACCCCCGTAGTTTGCAGTGTGCTTGGAAGTGCAACGGCAAACCCTGCTTCCGGAGGAACTTCACCTTATACCTATTCCTGGTCACCTAGCGGTGGAACAAACCTTACAGCTTCTAACCTGAGTGCAGGTACCTACACAATAACTGCTACCGATAACCATGGCTGCATTGGCAGTGCCTCGGTAACTATAACCCAGGCTCCATCACCTGTTTCTGTAACTATTGCGTCACAAACCAATGTTACCTGTACCTCCTTGGGCAGTGCAACTGCTAACCCGGCAACAGGAGGCTCATCGCCTTACACATACTCCTGGGCACCGAGTGGAGGAACCAACCTGACTGCTTCTAATCTAAGTGCCGGAACATATACAATTACTGCTAGAGATAACAATGGATGTTCTGGTACGGCCTCCGTTACAATAACTCAGGCAGCTTCTTCAGTTGCAATTACCATAGCCTCTCATTCAGATGTAACTTGTAGTACTTTAGGAAGCGCAACAGCAAATCCTGCGAGTGGTGGTGTTGCACCTTACACTTATTTATGGTCACCAAGTGGCGGAACCAATCTTACAGCCTCTAATTTGAGTGCAGGCACTTATACAATTACTGCCACAGATAATAATGGCTGTACCGGATCAGTATCCGTTACCATTTCACAAACCACATCCCCTGTTTCTGTTTCCATTGCCTCGCAAACTAATGTAAGTTGCAATACTTTGGGCAGTGCCACCGCAAATCCTGCGAGCGGAGGAACATCTCCCTATACCTACCTTTGGTCCCCAAGCGGAGGAACTAATCTTATGGCATCCAATCTGAGTGCAGGCACTTATACAATTACAGCTACCGATAATAATGGATGCTCAGGAACAGCTTCTGTTATTATATCTCAATCATCTTCATCTGTTTCAATAACCATAGCCTCAAAAACAACTTTACTTTGTGATGGCTTCGGATATATTACCGCACATGCAGCTACCGGTGGCACTCCGCCTTACACCTATCTATGGACTCCAAGCGGAGGAACAAACCTTGCCACAACAACTAACTTAACCGCCGGCACTTATACCATTACCGCAACTGATAGCAATGGATGCAGTGGAACCGCTTCCGAAACAATTAGCTACCCATCTCATTTAAGTGTTAGTGCAACTGTTACAGGTAATTTAAATTGCTATGGTGGGCACGATGCAACTGTATCATGTACAGCATCAGGCGGAACTCCGGCTTATACCTACTACTGGTTCCCCAGCGGTGGAAAGAATTCAGTTGAATCTGGCCTTTCTGGTGGAACCTATATTATTACTGTTACCGATAGTTCAGGTTGCACGGCTACAGCTGAAGTTACAATTTCGGAACCAGCAGGTATGAATATTAAAACAGACTCAATAGATGTGCACGGTTCAGGAGGATGCAATGGACAAGCATCAGTTACTGTTTTAAGCGGTGGAGCACCACCATATACCTATAAATGGATTGCGGGAGGCCAAACTACAGACACCATCAATAATCAATGTACAGGAGACTATTGCTGCATTGTGACCGACAACAATGGTTGTTCACAAACCACTTGCATTATTATTCGTTCTACCGTTGGCATAGATAATCTTTTCGGTAATTCAACAGACATTACCATTTTCCCAGACCCTAACAACGGAATATTTACAATTAAGGGAATTGAAAGAGGAATGGTCTTGGAAATGTATGATTACCTTGGCAGGAATATAAACACGGTTAAAGTAACCGACGAATCTATGCAAATGAACATAGCCAGTCAACCTAATGGGATATATTTAATCCGCATTTTGACGAATGATGGAACGTTGGTTGACCAACTGAAAATGGTAAAAACCAGATAACCTATATACTAATTAACAGCTGCAATAAAAAAGGAGGATTTTTTATCCTCCTTTTTTATTGCTAGAGTTTACAATTAGAGAACTCCGTTAATTGATTTCATACAGGCTGATCAATTCCTTTTGCTTCAAGCCATTTCTTCGTCAATTACAATCAATATCTTTATATTGAATCCTGCTTTTATCACTTACAGGAAGTCATTACCCTAAATTATTCACGGGTTCAACCCCGGATGCTTAAAATTATCTACTTGCCTGGTTCCGTGAATAAACTACATACAAAAAAAGCCCCGCTTATAGGCGAGGCTGGTATAATTATAATTTCCTTCTTTATTTTAGCAAGTTAACGCTACCAATGTATGAATGTGGAGTATTCTTTGAATCCGTCACCTGAATTTTATATACGTAGGTGTCTTCCTGTGCAGTTACTCCTTTAACTGATCCATCCCATCCTTTCAAAATATTATTGGTGTAATATATTTTCATACCCCAACGATCGAAAATGTACATTTCAAAATTCTTGATATAATTGCCTTTTGGAATAAACACATCATTAGCTCCATCCGAATTTGGAGTAAATGCTGAAGGGATATACAAGTTATAGGCAGGGTCAATTACAAGACAATTAGTAGCAGTATCCGTACACCCATTTGCATCCATAACAACAAGCTTAGCACAATAAGTTCCGGTGTCCTGATAAGTATGTGATGGGTTTTGGGATTCACTCGTTGAATTAGAACCGTCCCCAAAGCTCCAATTCCAGTATGAGATTCCGTAACTATCCGAAGTTTTATCTGTAAATTGTATTGTTGGAGAGAGGATACTTGTTGAAGGCGGTGTAAGTGTGAATGCCGCATTCGGATGATTAAACACAGTTATAGTATTAATTTTAGAGAGTGTTGCGCTGCATCCGCTATCTGAAACTACTGTAAGTGAAACATTATAATTTCCGCTGGCAGGGTAGCAATAAACAGGGTTAAGTGATTGTATAGTATCTCCATTTCCGAATGTCCAGATATTTTGAGCAGAACCGCCAGGGATAAGGGTAGTATTACGGAATTGAATACAAAGAGGTGCACAACCTTGTGTTACATCTGCCCAGAAATTGATAATTGGCAATGGATTTACCTGAACTGTTTTATTTTCAACAGCTTTCGTTAAGCAATTATCAAGAACCGAAACAGTATAGGTTGTTGTTGAACCAGGTGTAACAGTAATACATGGAGTTGTTAAATTTCCGGGTTGCCATAAATACGTTTTACTTCCGGTTCCACCTGTTGTTGTCGCACATAATCTGGTAGACATACCGCTACACATCGAGGCTCCGCCGGTAATAGTAACATTTAATGCAGGGCCGGAAATAATGGTAACTGATGCAGTTCCGGTACATCCATTAGCATCCTTTACAGTAACTGAATAGGTTTGGGTAGTAGAATACGGCAATGAGGCCGGATTGGTTGTAGCACCACTACTCCAAGTATAGGTATACGGGGTTGTTCCACCGGTAACTGTAGCTGTAAAACTTCCGAAAGATCCATTACATAACATTTGCGGCCCTACAACAGAAACATTAAGAGGTGTGGATTGTGTGATTGTTGCCGTGGATGAAGACAAGCAACCATTCGCATCGGTGATATTCACAGTATAGGTTCCTGCGCTTATTCCTGTAATAGCCGCCGTGGTTTGCCCACCCGGACTCCACGCATACGTATAAGGAACGGTTCCTCCTGCTGCTGTAGCTGTTGCACTTCCAGTGGTAGTACAAGTTACATTTGTGGAGGTAACACTAGATGTTAATGGCAATGCAGGTTGCGTAATAATAACATTAGCAGTAGTGCTGCATGCTGAATCAGTAACAACAATGGTATACGTACCCGCAGACAACCCGGTAATGATATCAGTAGTTTGCCCACCGGGAGTCCAAGAGTATGTGTAAATACCATGTCCGCCACTTGCATTAGCCCTGGCAACACCATTACTTCCACCATTGCATAAAACATTAATAGAATCAATAGGGGCCACGGCCAGGGTACAACAATTTGGATTTGGCTGAACGGCAATAAGTGCTTCAGTCATCCAAACGTTAGAAGCCCCAATATCTGTAATTGTTATAGGGTAAGTACCTATAGGTAAGGTAGCTCCGGCTTGTGCTCCATCAATTCCATTATTAATATAGTTCCAATCTAATTGTGTTAGCGAAGTCCATGCAACTGTGCCTGTTCCACCGTTATCATTAATATTTGTAGTACCGTAAACATAAGACCCGGCCACTGTAGTAGTAATAGATGCAGTTATTGTAGTAACGGTTTGGTTACTATCGTGCCCGCCAATAATGATATTTGCTAAACTCAACGGGCAATTATTTTGGTAGACAGATGCCGCATAGTTAAAATAAAACGGGCTATTTAATCCTATTTCAGCGCAGGTAATAGAATAAGCTCCGGGAGCGACTGCAACATACGCCCATATTTGGGCAGTCCACGTAAAATTAAAATTTAGCCACTCCCCCTTAGTTAGGTAGGTTGCATTAAATCCATTTACAGTTACCTGACCAGGAGAAATACCCATTTCTGTTCCACCGGTTCCATATCCTCCAACTGAAATTATTATTAATTCATTCGGTTTGGTTGTGGTAAGGTTCCAAGTAGATAAACCATTACCTAAACTATGCGCATCAAGCTGAACCTGAGCATTCATACTGCCAATACCAAATAACATACATGAAAAGAATGCGGCAGCTTTTTGAAATAATTTTAACGAACGGGTACTTATTTTCATGCTAATGAGGGTTATTTTAGAAGAGTGCAAATATAGGGTTTAGATCGATGAAATAGGCGTTTTTTTGAATGGAATTCTATCTTTCAAATAAAATTCAGTTAATAAGAACGAGGTAAACTACTATTTATTGTGCTACTATACCTTAACTAACTTTGTATTATTAACTTACTAGTAATCACCTTTACTTGACACTATTTGGTCAATGTAAATAAAATTCAGACCCTTAACCGTTACAATAACTGATGCGAATGGATTCACTGCCTCTTCTGCCGTTACATATACCAACGTTATTGCTACTATATCTTCAACAAATATTGTATGTGGTGGAACAGGTTTCGGAACCGGTACAATTACTGCTTCCGGTGGAATTGCACCTTTAACTTACCATTGGCAAAGTGGTGCAACAACTGCATCAGTTACAAATTTAAGTGCAGGAACCTATACCTGCTCCGTGGCAGATAATTCAGGTTGTTCTGAAACAGGCAGTGTTACCATATTAAATAATGGCTTAAGCATTACATTTTCCGGTCAAACGGGTGCTGATTGCGCAGGCCAAGGCGGAACTGCAACAGCTAATGTTACCGGAAGTGTTAACACTCCATATACGTATACATGGAATGGAGGTTCATCAAGTTTGAGTTCAACTGGAACTAATCTTTCTGCCGGAACCAATACAGTCGTAGTTTCTGATAATGGTGGCTGTACGGCTACCGCTACAGTAAGCATTACCCAGATTCCTGCTTTAACAGTAAGTGTTAGCGGAGCAGCTACATTCCAGGTAATTCATTATTGGGATTTTAACAGCACCTTACCAACGTCAGGTGGCGGAAAAGATAGTCTTGGTGCAGCCTACAGTTATTCGCACACTTTCAGCCAGGATAATGCTATAACCACATATCCACTTTATACTGATTATTCGGCCATATCAACTAAAGGACACATCCTTTATAGTCAACCATCCGGAAAAGGTATCCTAGATAATTTAGCAGAATTGCCAAATTATGCTTATATAAATGACCTTAATAGTTCAGTAGCTGGAATACCAGCCATACAAACAGCTTTAGGTAATGATTCAGTTGGTACACAAGCAGGAAATATAGGTATCCGTTCAAGAAATCCTTCCACGAACGCATATATGTATTTATACATGCCAACAACAGGATATAAAAACGTAAGATTACATTATGCACTTTCAGCTTCAAGTTCGGCAGGAGCAAACTATAATGTTTACTCCTACGGGATGAAAACAATCGCCCAATAATTATTCCAAGTAAAGATGCACCTATAATCAAGTGGGCATTTGAAGAACTGGAAAAAGCGGTTTCCCCTGCCGAAGACATCAGAAAAATATGTTTGGAGAAAGGACTTGTTTGTAGTAAGAATAACTTTTATACCCTGCTAAGAAATTCTGTTTACTGTGGAAAGATATTTATCCCTGCATATAAGGACGAGGATGATATTCATGTGATTGGAAAACACGAACCTATCATCACTGAATCTTTGTTTTATGAAGTTCAGGATATTCTTAATGGAAGGAAAAGAAAACTCCGCTTAAAAAACACAAGGAAAAATGAACTACCTCTAAGAGGATTCCTTGAATGCCCGCAATGTGGAGGAACATTAACAGGAAGTGCCTCCAAAGGTAATGGAGGGCTGTATTATTATTATCACTGCATGAAAGGCTGTAAGGAAAGAGCAAAAGCTGATATTGTAAATGGACGCTTTATTAATGCATTAGCTACCATTTCAGCTAATGAAAGTGTAATTGATACCTACTATGAAATTATGGATGATATGTTCCGGTCAAACAGTCAATTTAAGGTAAATGCACTCCGGAAAATACATGACGATATTGGTAAGAATAAAGAAAGGCTGAATAATGCAATGAAACTAAGACTTGATGGGGAAATTGATGCTCAGGAATATAGGGGAATAAAGCAAGAGTATGAGCCTGCCCTTGAAAGGTTGGAAAGGCAAAAGCTGCAAATTTCGCTTATGGATGCAGATTACAAGAAGTATCTTGATTATGATTTTGTCATGCTGAAAAGCCTTCACAAAGGCTATGAAAAGGCAGATACAGAGGAAAAGCAGCAAATAATAAGTGTGATATTTCCTGAAAAGCTCGTTTTTGAAAATAACGCATTTCGAACCAAAAAAATAAATGGTGTTATTGAAACAATTTGCCGCAAAATCGAGGATAATGGGACTAATAGAAAAGGACTGGCATTGAAATTTCAACGCCAGTCCCATAAGGTGAGCCCTAATGACCAAATATCCAACCAAATTTACGATGATTTACGGGATTTATACGTTTTGAAGGGTATTATCAAAATTTAATATTCATCCTTTTTAACTACCTAGAAAAACTCGGTAGTTGCCAATTCATTTAGTTCATCCACAATATAAATATTTTTAATTGTGACCCTGACCTAGCTTTCTTATACCCATTCGGGTATAAATCACGGATTCAAATGCCTTTTTATACCCTTTCGGGTATAATAAACTTTGTCTTCTTATCAGTAAAAGGGGACATTTCTCGCCCCTTCTACCGATAAAACTTAAATCTAGTTTAAAGTATTTATAAATCTTGTGGCTAAAGAAACTCACCGGTGAATTCCACGATATTGAGGTGTACTCGCTTTCGTATTCTTTTCGATAAGTTTTTTTATGTCATCTTGAAGGTAGAATATTTTTTTACCTACTTTGGCATAACCCAATTCTCCGGAAGTTCTCAGGTTCCAGAACCATGTTGTTTTTCTACCCAATCTTCTTTTGGCTTCCTCTTCGGTCATGTAATCGCCGATAATACCGGGCTCATCCAACCCGTACCTATTTTCTAATAAGGAAATTATTTTGTCCTGCTTCTCCAAAATTTCATGAAGCCATGCTCTGGGTATTATTAAATACCCTTCTTCTTTTGTTTTGTACTCGTCCATGTTAGTTAGTTTTGATTAGGATACAAAATAAATAGAACTTGTATTACCTCTAATGAACCGTTTCCAAAATGGAAATAGTTGGCTCCATTTCCAAGTACCCTACTTGTAACCCACGTAATCAAATTGACCATTACTCCATCTTTCAGGATATAATTTTATTGATTTTTTCTAATACAAGCTGGTACCTTTGTTTTACAACTGATGGATGAATATGACAACTGATTATTTCCTCTGAATTCGAATTTGAAAGCACTTTCAGTAATTCAGTTTTAAGAAACGGTTTCACTTTGCTGTCCGCAGCAAGAATTTCCTCTACAATGGTGGTTCTGTTATCCAAGACAAAAATTATATCCTCAAAATCATGGCTAGTGCGGTAATCTCCTCCCCTACTATGGAATGCTTCAAATTTAGTGGCAAGAAAATAGGGAGCCGATAAGATTTTTACTTCTATATTTTCAGCCATTACCATTTGCAAGTAATCAAACCCCGGTTTATACCAAGTATTTGCCTTTCCCATGTGTCCGTCTTCGGAAGGCATTATATCTGCCAATATACCTTGATAGATATAACTGCAAATGGCATGTCCTTCCGGGTTTGGGTAAAACCCAAGTTGTGATAACCGTTCCTGCATTTTAGCCCATTCCGCATAACCGGTTAATTGAATGGTCAAATCAATGTCATTTGTATTGCGAATTTCATCGGCCACTACATCATTAATATACAAACTAAGGGTTGCTCCGCCCACAAATATCATTTGAGGCTTAAGCTCCTGCAATGCGGCTGCAATCATTGCAACAACCTCTTTATCTATATTTTTATTTTTCATTCAATATCCGTTGTTTCAGTTCCTTTACTGCTAATTCTCTTTCTCTGGCTCTTCCTACACGCAAGGCATCAGCAAGGGCTAAGAGTTGATAGAGCTTTTCATCATTCCTTATGGCTTCCACAACCGAGGGGTAAAGCGGAACTATGCTATATCCTTTTGCATTGCCGGTAGCAGAAAGCCAGACATAGTTTTCATTGCTTACAATATGCTTATCTAGTGGCGGGGCTGAATGGGCTGTGAGTACACCACGGACTAAGGAACCGGGTTTTTGAGGAAATACATACTTCAAACCAAACTGTAAAAAATCCATCAATGCAAGCCGCATTACTCTTTTACCACTTTCATCAAGCAATCCGGCGTAGTGTAAACGGGCTAAGGAATGGCTTATTTCTGACTGACTCATATTTAGTGATTCTGCCATTGGCTTTTGCTGCCAGGGCTCAGAACCATAGGCTACGATTTTTAGCAGGATAACTACATCTTGTGGCTTCAAATTATATTGTATTGGTCTCATATGTATAATTATTGCATATTGCGATATGCAATAATTTAAATTATTGCATTGGTTTGCAAATATATGAAAAATATTATTGCATATCGCAATATGCAATAATTATTTTATTAAGGGCTTCTTTTTCCTTAGGTTATAAATATGAAACCTACCACTGCCTTTAAATTTTGAGAGAGCCTGAGCTAATTATTTTTGAAATACAATCAAGCTCTCACGCACGGAGTTAATATTTCCATTATGCTTTGTTTTTCTTCTTTGTATCTTTCTTAATACTTCAATTCGTTTCAGTTCCCACCCTTTTCGAGTTCCGATTTCTGCTAAAATAAGGTCTACAGGTATTTCAATACCAGCATATACAGAATTTGCAACGACTAACCATAATTGACCGTTCTTTTTTGCTTTTTCATTTAAACTGGATAAAACATTCTGCATATCCTCAAAATAACTTTGAATCATTATCGGAATTTGTTTATCCCACAAATTCTCAGATTCTAAAATATTTCCGTAAACTTTATTAAAAACATCACCGTATTCAATTGATAAAGGTTCTGGCAATTTAATCTCAACGTGGGAACGAACGGTTTTTTGCCTTAGTGCTCTTAATTCTTCATGCCCATTAATGAATTTTCCAAGAAAAAGTTCTGGTCGATAGATATCAGTATAATCAAATGAGTTAAGATAAGGGGGGGATGTAATACAAAGCTTAAATTTTTGGGAAATCTTATTAATTGCAGTTCTTGAATCTTTATTGATTATAATGGCCTTCTCTGGAATAGGATTCTCTTCTAAATCCTTACTAATTACTAATAACCTATCTTCTAAGGAATTTATAAAAGTATCTTTATCGAATTCTCTATCCTTCCAATTCGGCCTGTATTTTAGGCATTTTCCATCTTTTGAGGCATTACAATTATCCAAAGCGGCACCTATTAAAGCCAATTGAAATAACTCCCTCTTTTTCTTTGGGAATTTCTTAGTAGCTGACCAGCCTCCTTCAAATGAGTTTAAAACTTGAGAATTAAATAACCATTTACTTTTTCCAGTTAACTCTGAAAAAGTTGAAAAATTCAATAAGTTTGAAGTTCTTCCTTTATTTGAAGAGTTTATAAGGAAATCGATATCTCTATCAATATTTTTTGTTTTAAGATTTAGGAGTTTTACCCTTGACATAAATGCAACAAAGGGATTTACTTCTATTCCTACTGCTTTTACTTTTTTTATAGAAGCAGTAAGAGTAACTGTCCCATTACCATTGAATGGATCTAAAATAAAATCATCTTTCTTAAAGATTGTAGAATCTATAGCGTCTTCTACAAGTTCTGATGAAAACCCTTCCTTATAGCCATACTAATGTTAATACGACACCAGAAGAATTTGCTTTGCGGACATTTGACATGTCTATATGCATTTCATTCTCAACATTCAGCGTTTTATTTGAATATGAAATTAATGCCTGAGTCATATCATTTAAATCAGGCCATATTTTTATAGAATTCTTCATTATGCTTTGCGCAGTTGAGAGCAAATATAGTAAAATGATATAGCAATCTAAATTTAGTAAAAAATGTGACAGGTTTTTAGCTATTTTTACTTGTTCCAGATTTTCTATGCTATTTATTAAATGCTGGCCATTTAAAGCGTATTTTCAATCTTTGCTCCCAATCCCTTAGCTTGCCTACAGAAAAAAACTCTACGCGGGTTAACTTGCTTAAAAGTTTCCCAATGGTAGTTTTACCCTTACCTGCTGTACCGCTCAGTATAATTTTTATATCCGGTCTATTCATATAACCCTCCTCTTTCAATGAATTTTTCATAGCTGAAATTGATTGGATTCATTGCTTCATTTATTCCTACCTTTAGTAATGGCTGGCCATAACTATGCTCCCCCTTGGTATTGTCGAAAAACCTCCCTGCCGGGTCAATCATCAGGTAGGAGCCAGTCATGGCATCATTGTTTTCCGGAACAAAATCTACACCCGGGGACAAGTCTTTATTTATTTCGAGAAAATGGAGGAATTCTTCATCGGTTATATCCAAACCGGATATTCCGGTGGAATTCTGACCGGATATGGGAAGAACCTTGAATATTTTCCACCGTTCTGGCCTGGCTTGTGAAATAAATCCAGATTGAACTTCATTATAATTCAAGCGGTGAACTACAGTATTTATTTTCAGTCGGAATCCGGCATCTTTTATAATCCCACATTTTAAAAGATAATCCTGACTGGAAAAGAATGTACTGTTTCTTCCCCTGCCGGACTTCCGGTTTATTTCCGGATTTGTGCTATCAATACTTAGGGTAATCCAGTCAAGAATTCCCTTTAAAGGAAGTAGATATTCAGAAGTTATCCTGCTTCCATTGGTTACAATCATTGTATTAACCCTAAATGACTTGGCTTCGGCAATCAGTTCCGGAAGCCAGGGGCAAAGCGTTGGCTCCCCACCGACAAAAGTTATCTTTTTGAACCCATACCTGCATAACTGCCGGACGACTTCTAGGGTATCCTCTTTAGGCAAATGGCCTTTCGGGAGGATGGATTCTTTAACATCCAGAAAGGATGCAAAGCAGAATTTGCAACGGAAATTGCAGGGTTCCCATAGATGAAAATTCACGCTTGGAATAACTGGTTTTTGGTTCATATTGATTGTTGATTTGATTTTTCCTCTTCAGGAGCAACCAAATGAATCCACCTATCCGGTTACCTTACTTTATCCCATCTTTCAAGTAGTATCAATATATCATTTTCCTTTAAGATTTTATTTTTTATATTATTTACAATTCTATTTTGAAAGAGTATTCTTACATCTTCCAATAACGGGAATTTTTGAAGAAAATCAAGTAATAAACTTAATCCTTTATGTTCTTCTCCTGCATCGAATAATGCTAATGCATAGTTCCTCATAATAAATGGGTCATTGGGTAATAGATGCAATGCCCTTTTGAAAGCGAAAAATGCATCTTCATAATTTTCTAAATCCGTATAAATATTGGCAATCGCTCCCCAAACATCTCCATCATTCTCTTTTAATAATAGGCATTTTTTTAGCAAAGCAATTGCCTGGGGCTTTCTGTTTTCTCTATCAAGTTCCAAGGCTTTATGGTACCTCTTGCTAAATTCAATCGAATGTTCCTCATTTTCCCCTAATAAAGGTCTGCAATATTGTGAGGAATCAAAAATCGGTATTGGAATTCCAGCACTTTTAACTATCATTTTAGTATAGAAATCTAATTCTCCATTAGAAAACTCGTCGTATAATAATTTTATATTTCTATTACTATACATATCTTTTATTAGGCCAGATATTGAAATAATATCAGGGTTTTTTAAGCAATTAAGCAGTTCAAAATAATTGATTTTTATACATCCATCTATTTCAATATTAATTCCTTCAAATGAAGTTGATACTATCCACTTGGTTGGTGCCTGCTTTGGATTGTATATTTCATTTGGGTATAAAGAAAGTGACTTTTCAGCATTATTAAGCTGCTGGCATGCATGGTAGTCTCGCATAACCGTCTCTTCATACCTATCTTTAAGGTCAAGTGGATATTCCGCGTAAAGAGACCCACTCATTCCGCATTAAACTGACCCACCAAATTTTCTTTCCCGATTGAAGCTATTTTCTGTTGTTTCATGTTTGTTACAAAATTAGTTATTTAGTT
>CAIPDV010000102.1 GCA_903863935.1 uncultured Bacteroidota bacterium | reverse complement strand
TTTTATGAATGCTGAAGAGGCATGGCAACGGTTTAAGGGGATGCAGTTCAACCTCATTATTCTGGATGTAACGCTACCGGGTATGAGTGGCTATCAACTTTGCGAACAAATTAGAAAGATAGATAAGAAGACACCTGTTCTTTTCCTTACTTCCAGAAGTTCGCCAGAAGACCGTATTTCAGGATTAAAACTTGGTGCCGACGATTATTTGGGTAAGCCATTTCATTTGGAAGAATTATTGTTGCGCGTAAAATCGTTATTAAAACGCTCCAATTCCGATGGCGAGACCAATGGAGTTGAGGAGTACCGTTTCGGGAAATGCAGCATTAATTTCAAAACCTACGAGATAAAAACCAAAGACGGAGAAACAAAGGAATTAAGCAAGCGGGAAATAGACCTTCTTAAACTACTTGTAGAACGGAAAAATGAGGTGATACCACGTGAAATGGTGCTGAAAGAAGTCTGGGGTTACGATGCTATTCCTTCTACACGTACTATAGACAACCACATTGTTAACTTCCGCAAGTATTTCGAAAACGACCCCAAAAATCCCTTACATTTTCACTCCATAAGAGGGGTAGGGTATAAGTTTACGGAATAGTTGTCAGTAGTCAGTTATCAGTAGTCAGTCGACACTTACTGTTTTATAATGTGGATTTCGGTCCGTCTGTTCAGTTTTCTGCCTTCGGGAGTGTCATTCGTAGCAACCGGGTCTGTCTCACCATAACCTTTCGCAGTTATTTTTTTGTTATGTACACCATGCTTCATCAAATAATCGCGGATAGCATCCGCCCTTTCCTGGGATAATTTAAGATTGGATTCATCGGTGCCTATATTATCGGTATACCCGGCAATTTCAATAACCATGGTCTTTTGGGCTTTCATAAAATTGGTCAACTGGTTTAAGGCTTCATAAGATTCCCTGGTTATGGTTGCCTTGTTAAAATCGAAGAACACATTGTTGAGTGTGTATTTTTCAGGTAACTGAACCCTGACGGTATAATTAAAAGTGAGTAACTGGTCTTTTCCTTCAGGAATGGTGAGGATATTATTGTAGCTAGCTTCGGAAGTAAATTGCACGTACTTTACATCATAAACCGCATTTTTAGGAATAAGCAAATGAAATTTACCCGTACTATCTGTTATCCCTGAAAATACTTTCTGATTGACCTTCGATGCGAAAGAAATTTTTTCGCCTGACATAGGCTTTTTCAGGTAGTCAATAACCGATACATTCAGCAAAGCATTGCTGTCGTCGGGTTGCAAATCCTGGGCTATCCCCAAAAGGGGAAGAACAAAAAACACAGGAAAAATAAGCCATACTTTCATGGCGAAAAAAATTACGTAATCTTTCTTGCAATCATCAATCCGTCTCTTATAGGTACTAATACTTTTTCTACTCTTGGGTCAGCCATTACCATATCGTTATAAGCCATAATAGCCTTAGTGTCATTGTCAGCTTTAGCAATAGGTTCGGCAACTTTACCACTCCATAAAACATTATCAGCAACAATAAATCCTCCCGTTCTTACTTTACCAATTGCCAATTCATAATACTTACTGTAATTAATTTTATCGGCATCAATAAATACCAAATCAAAGGTTTGTTCAAGGGTTGGAATTATTGACAAGGCATTTCCAATATAGGTTTTGATCTTACCTTCCATACCCGCCTCTTTAATAAATTTAACAACCATGGGGTGCAGTTCCTCATTGATATCAATAGTGTGAACCATTCCACCTTCTTTAAGGCCTTCAGCCAGGCAAATGGATGAATACCCGGTGAAAGTGCCGACCTCTAAAATCTGTATTGGATTAACCATGCAGCTAATCATTTTCAAAAACCTTCCCTGTACATGCCCCGAGAGCATTTGCGGCATCAATACTTTGGCATAGGTTTCCCGGTTTAACTTTTTCAGAATTTCCGGTTCTTCACCAGTATGGGCGTCAACATATTTTTCTAATTGTTCGGGCAGGAAATTCATAGGCAGTAATTTAGACACTAAAGATAAACCTTTTCTATGTTAAACGTTGTAACCTCTATGTTATTTTACGTTAATGGAGAAAAAAGTTGCGTTCGAAACCCGATAATAGGTATTAAAATTAATTCCCTTAGTTTTGTACTGATTGATATCATGATTAGAAGTCTGTTCGGTTACGCTAAAAATTTCAGTATTTCCCTGCTTTTTACCAGGGAAAGGAGCATCGTTTTGAAGGATTTCAACCGATTTGTTTTGGGGCAGAAGGTCCTCAACAATCAGACGGTTAACCCTTGGTCGAATAAGGTATATAGCGAGGAAGAAAGGGCACTGGCTTTGGATAAAGCGGTTAACTGGCTTCTTCATTCTCAGGATTCCATGAGTGATGCGGGTTTTGGTTCTTATCATATTATTAAAAAATGGACTACTTCGTATGTGGAGACCTCGGGCTATATTGTTCCAACGCTGCTTGATTATGCCAGAAGAGAGAAAAAAGATGATATCATTAAACGAATGTTTGCTGCCGGAGATTGGCTTGTTTCCATCCAAAAACCAAGTGGTGGCTGGCAGGGCGAATACATTGCCGATAACCGTGCCGAAGTGGTTTTTAATACAGGCCAGGTAATTCGGGGATTGCTCGAAGTTTATAAACAGACCAACGACAAAAAATATCTTGATTCTGCGGCAAAATCTTGTGATTGGTTATGTTCTATTCAGGAAGAGGAAGGATACTGGCAGAAGTTTGCCTTCAGGGGAGTTCCAAGGGTGTACGATAGTTATGTAGATGCCCCCTTATTGCTTACATACCAGATTACGAAAAATGAATTATACCGCGAGAAAGCTCTGAAAAACCTCTATTGGATTATCAATAACAAACAATTGGAAAACGGATGGTTTGAAGATTGTGATAATACTATTAAAAGAAATGATAAACCTATACTGCATACCATTGCATACACTATAGACGGTTTGCTGGAGTGTGGATTAATCCTGAATGACCAAAAAATTATTGATGCAGCCATTAAAAGTGCGGATAAATTATTTGAGCTTTTCAACAAACACAAATTTCTTAATGGGCGATATGACCGCAAATGGCGGGGGGCGCAAGATATTATTTGTACGGGCTGTGCGCAGACTGCCATTATTTGGTTGAAGCTATTCAAACTCACAAAAAATATTCAATATCTGAATGCTGCCATGAAGATGAATGACATTTTGATTTTCATTCAGGACAGAGGGGTAAGCGAATCAGCAAATACCAAAGGCGCTATTCCCGGCTCCTTTCCTATTTGGGGAAGATATGAACCGTTTAGTTTCCCAAACTGGGCCACCAAATACTTTGCAGATTCATTGCTTTTAGAAAAAGAATGTTTGAAAGAAGCCATTGAACTTAACAAATGAAAATCGGGTTAACTACATATAGTCTCGATAATAAAGATTTCAGAGAGCAACTTAGTTCCATGTTGAAAAATGGAATTAAGCCGGACTTTATAATCCTTCACTATGGTGGAATCCACAAGTTTTCAAAGCGAATTAATTTTATAAGAAAGACAATAAAGCAAAGGAGATTAAAAACATTTTCTTTTCTTTCTTCGTATGGCAAGAAGATAGTCAATCCAATTACTTATAAATTAAGCGAAGATGACTCTAAACAAGTAAGCGATTTTATTTCCACTGCTAAAATAATTAATAGAAAGGGAATTAACGATGCATCAACTGTTCAATTGATTAAAGGTTTGGGTGATGTAATTGTTGCATGCAATAGCGGCAAACTTAATTTGGAAGTTATTGGAATTTCATCTGCCATCTTCCTCAATGTACATGCATCCAAATTGCCCATGTATCGCGGTATGAACAATGTTGAATGGGCCTTGTGGGAGAATAATGAACTTTTTGCAACCATTCACCGGATATCGAAAGGAATAGATGAGGGAGATATTTTATTACAGGAAAAGATTGATGTAGATAAAAACAAATTAAAATCAATTTCCGATTATCGTGCATTCTGTTTTTTCAAAAGCAACGACGTGATGGGAAAAGCGATTAAAGGATTTCTGGATAAGAAATTATCATTCGTAAAGCAAGATGGGCTTGGGAACCCGCTTGCACAATATTATACTATGCACCCCATTTTAAAGGGTTACCTTAATAAGAATCTATCTTCCCGCTGAAGTTTTTCTTCTGTATTGAAACTCCTTCAACAACTTCACAGGCAGGGGCAATGTGTTTTTTCTGATTTGCAAATAAATTGTTTCTGTTGAACCAAAACCTTTGTAGAACCTTGCCAAATCCTTATCCAATGAGCCTTCAAAATCAAATATCAAATTTTGTGCGGAATGTTCTTCAATAAATTTATTGATTAAAAAAGTCATGGCATGGGTTTCATAGGCATTGTCGTTGGCACCGGAGAAAAGAAATATTGATCTGCCGTTGCTTATAAGGAAAAACGCCCCGGCGCATAATTCATTTTCTTTGTTGTAAATACCCCAGGAATGGCCTATGCCTTTTTGTTTGCAGGCCAGCATGAGTCTGCTTAGGATATCGTAATTAGTGGAATTGTGGGAGTATTGTTTACCCCGGTTATCCCGGAATAGTTCAATCACCTTTTCAATCGGAGCCTCTTTAGTAATTGTAAGCGAAGCAGCCTGTGCTTTCTTTAAGTTTCTTTTTGTCTGAGTAGAAAAACTTGACAGAATTTCTCCATAAGGCTTATCCAGATTTAACAAGTGTGTTACCCCTTTGGTAATTTTGAAATCTTTACCCGAAAAAGGATTTTGCTCATTCAGATTCATCTCGATATACTTGTACTTTGCAGGTATATGTGCAATAAAAACGGTTACTGCTTTTTCGGCAATATCAGTACTTGAAAACAGCCCCAGTTGCTGTATGTAGGGTGGGGGATAGGTATAGCGAAATCCATATTTTTCAGCCATGGGGAGTGGCATTACGCTCTTGTAATCATCCCCTACAAGTCCTTCCCAGCCCGGGCTTACAATATCCAAATACCAGGCATAAGCATAGACCATTCCATTGGTGGAATTATCTATACAGGCATCCCATTTTGCCTTATCTATTGCCTTATTTTCGAGGTGCTGAATCAATGTGAATGAGATTATAAAGCTACTTCATTTATTGTTTCAAAATAAGTTCTCCAGCCTTTCCAGTGGCCTTTTTCACTCAGGTTGTCATTATGCCATATGGCAATAAATTCACCATTACATTTCCTTACTTTGTCAATTAATTCTTTTGTTGTTGCAATCGCATCTCTTGGCGACATATGAAGATAACCATTCAACGTGCCATCCATTACTACGCTTGAATGAATTTTGACATGAGTGATGGTTTCAGTTTTCAAATCGTAAAAATAAAACGGAGTGCATATACTTGCCCTGAACCCGGAGACTCCGGCATACGCCATCGTATAATCGTCTGTAATGCCAAGTTTAGCAAGGCAATTGAATGTTTCGGGTAAATTCATTTTTAAAAAATGTTGTCGGGAACAACTGATTTTTTTAGAAATATTTTGTTCAACATTTTCTATTTCCCTCTTAACGGTTTCAGGGTTATTATCTGAATTATAGGAAGGGTGTATCCCAATTTCAGCAAATGAACTCAGCTTTTTTACGAGTGCTTTAAAACGCTTGTTTTCGGGCGAAGTGTTTTTATCATTATGTCCGCGCTTACCGGCCAGCATAAAGTAGATCGGACGTAATTTATGTTTTGTGAAAATGCTTTGCTGGTATTCAAAAGTATCGTAAGGGTCTTTTTTGAGACGCAATAAAACCAGTTTTTTTTCCAGAAGAACGCCAAACTTAAATTTCGACAGTGATTTAAAATAAGAACCCAACGTAAGCGCAATACTCCTTCCTAAATGGGCATAAGCAATATCCACATCAACGGTTGGAATGAACGCATATTTATTTTCTGCGAACGGAACCAATGGAAACTTTTGCAAAATGATTTTTTTCAATTCCTCAGCCCAAAGATTAATAATCGGTTCATCCAGGAAATGATTTTTAAATGCAAGGCTGTTACTGTGGTGGAACCGGGAATGTTCATCCGGTTTATGGGAAAAATATTCTTCGTATCTGCTCACCAGATAAAAGGAAGCTGAAAAAATATCAAATGGTAAACTTCCATGGGCGGTTTGGTAAAATATTTTCAGGTTGTTCCAGTCGGATACCTTTATTGACTGGGCTTTTATACCTTTTTCAGCAAGTAAGCCATTCGGAATTATTTGTAATTCGTCAGGAGAAAATTGATTGGTGGAGTAATTTATTTTTTGCCCTGCATAAGCTATAAAGGCACCCTCATCAGAGGTAATGGTATAATGCGTTTTAATTAAAGAATCAAAAAAAAGTTGAAAAATATAATTAACCCGTTGAGTTACTTTAGGTGTATATATTAATAATCCGGGTTCCATTAGCTGAAATTACGAATAATTTCCTGGCAAATAAATTCAGCTGCTTTGCCATTGCCGTATAGCTTCTGGTATGCAATATTTTTCTTGCTTTTATAATGCGCGTAAGCGTCTTTAATACGTTGTGCATTTGCATCAGCTAAAATGGAATTGCCACATTCTACCAACTCCACCCATTCGGTTTCAGAACGTAATACAATGCAGGGCTTATGCAGGAAAAATGCTTCTTTTTGTACGCCACCTGAATCGGTTAATATCATTGAGCAATGCTTTTCGAGCAACAGCATTTCTAGGAAAGATGCAGGCTGAATGATTTTAAACAGAGGGTTCTTTTTAATAGCATCCATGGCAGATTTCCCCATCTTTTCCAAGGATGCTTTTGTGCGTGGATGCATTGGAAATACTATTTGCACATGTTCCTTAATACTAATTTCATTTATGGCTTCAAGTATTGCATTCAACCTTTCAGGAACATCGGTATTGCTATCCCGATGAATTGTTACCAATAAAAAATCTTTGTTTATCAATTCCAGATCCGATATAATATTTGACGAAGCTTCCGCAACATCAGAAAAGTATAATGTGTTATCGTACATCACATCTCCGCAATGAAAAACTCCCGGATTGTTTATCGTAAATGGTGATTCATTATTCTGATTGAAGCCTTCCTTAATTAAGTTATTATATCCGGATATTGTAGGAGTGAAAAGCAACGTAGAGCAATGGTCACAAACAATGCGATTGATTTCTTCCGGCATGGTTTTGTTGAAAGAACGCAAACCTGCCTCAATATGCACCAATGGAATTTTTAACTTGGATGCCGTTATTGCAGCTGCCAGAGTTGAATTTGTATCACCATACACAACAATGGCGGCAGGCTTTTCTATTAGGGCAATATTTTCAATACCTTCAATCATGGATGCAGTTTGTTTGCCGTGGGTACCTGAACCTACATTCAGGTTATAGTTTGGTTGTGAAATACCCATTTCACGGAAAAATACATCTGACATTGTGTCATCGTAATGCTGTCCGGTGTGCAATATCACCTCCTGAATTTCCTTGCTATAGCTTTTTTTAATAGCTCTGTCAAGTGCAGAAGACTTAATGATTTGCGGGCGTGCGCCTATTACAGTTAAAATTTTTATCATAGTTTATAAGAGACCTTCATCTGCAAAGCTAAAGTATCCGGCGTCAGAAACAATTATATGGTCCAGAACATTTATATCAATTAGTTTGGCTGCCTGTTTTACCTTTTGTGTCAATTCCTTGTCTTCATTACTGGGCGTAAGGTTTCCGGATGGGTGGTTATGGCAAAGCACTATGCCTGTGGCAAAATTATCCATTGCGCCTTTCAATATTAAACGGATATCTGCCACCGTTCCTGAAATGCCACCCTGGCTTACTTTTTGGGAGGTGATAATTTTATTAGCCCTGTTCAGGAACATTACCCAGAACTCTTCATTCCTCAAATCTGACAGGTGATGGAAATACTCATATACATCTTTGCTGCCAGTTATTTTTTCTTTTTCTATAACTTCCGCTGTTCTTCTGCGTTTGGCAAGTTCAAGTGCTGCAACAATGGTGATAGCTTTTGCTTCTCCAATACCTTTGTATTTTTTCAAATCCTTTACTGAAAGCTTACCCAGTTCATTCAGGTTATTGTGCACATCTTTTAAAATGGTCTTACATAAATCTACTGCCGATTCTCCGGGGGTGCCGGAACCAATGAGAATGGCAAGCAACTCTTCATCAGACAAGGCATTGGAGCCTTTCATCATCAATTTCTCCCTGGGTCGGTCTTCCTCCGCCCAACTTCGAATTCCGTTTATTTCCTTGGTTGTGTCCTCTTTAATGTCAGACATCCGACTGCTTAGTTTGAATACAAATATACGAGAGTGCAGATACAAGCTAAATAAAAAGCAATATTCCGATAGTAATAAGTATTATATCAATAATAAGTGCAAGGGCGGCTTTCCCTTTATGCTTGTCATTTACAAATAATGCTTTAATAGCAAATAAAAGGCTTAACAGGATACAAGCCCCTGCTATAAATAAGCCAACTGTGGTGATATTAACTAATAGTAGGTCAGCGATAAGTGAAGTTTTAACCGTACCGACCAAAAGTGACATCAGAATTAGTGCCCAAACAGATAATTTCCATGCTGGCTTCCCCAAATTATAGGGTTTATCAATTCCTTTTTCCGAATCATTTATTTCCGGTTTGGCATTTGTTGAAAGGATGTAGGCAAAGAATGTAAATACAACTCCGGAAATGATCAAAAAATTCTGTGTGACTTTCCAAATTATAATAGGAGTCATCAGTCCTGTAATTAGTAAGGAGAGAGCAGTAATAATTGCTATCAGAACTAGCAGCCGCATTAGCACATGGTCAGGCGGATCTGGCGGAGCTTTTGTTTTTATTTTGTTCTGTTCATTTTTTTTGATGGCTTCCTGCTTTCTTGCTTTAGCAGCCTTCTTTAACGAATCTCTCTCAGCACGATGATTGTGTTTTTCAGGTTTAACCTCTTCTTTTTCCGGGTGTGGAGGTTCTGTAGATACTTTTTTTTCCGGTTTTTGTGATTCAACATGCTTACGAGTATAGGTAGAGTCCTTGCTTTTGTTTGCTTTTGTATCTACAGATTTACGGCTGAACCAGAACCATCCCTTGCGGTATTTTCGCTTACCATACGAAGAAACTACATTATTACCGGAATGACATGAAATGAGAAATGTAATGCAAAGCATTAAACTAAGGCCCCGGACAAATATTCCTTTGGCACTATTCATTGCATAAGAGCATATATGCTTATACAATAATAGCAATAAATCGGTTACCTGAAAAGCAAAACCCACTAACAGCTAAGTTGACTTTGCCGTTAGTGGGTTAAGTAAAATAAATATTAGTTGTTTAGCATTACCGGCATAACCAGCATTAGAAGCTCTTCTCCATCGGGTTGAGGGATGGGGGTGAGCACTCCTGCACGGTTTGGGGTAGACATGCCCAGATCAACTTCATCTGAATCAAGGTTGGAAAGCATATCTAACAGGAACTTGGAGTTGAAACCGATTTCCATATCCTCACCGTTGTACTGACATGCCAGTCTTTCGTTTGCTTCGTTAGAGAAGTCAACATCTTCACTGGATAAGCTGAGTGCGTTACCGCTGATCTTCAGTTTTACCTGGTGAGTAGTTTTATTGGAAAGAATGGATACACGGCGCAATGAACCCAGGAATGCCTGGCGTGAAAGGGTTAGTTTGTTTGGGTTTTCCTTTGGAATAACAGCGTCATAGTTCGGGTACTTGCCATCAATCAGTCTGCAGGAAAGCCTGAGGTTGTCGATATTGAAAGACGCATTGGTTTTATTGTAGTCCAATTTAACTTTGCCGTCTTTTGTGGTAAGAATATTTTTTAACAGATTAAAAGGTTTCTTAGCAATAATGATAGAACTTTCTCCCTGTGCTCCAACGAGTGGTTTTTTGAATTTTACCAGTCTGTGTGCATCTGTAGCAACAAAAATCATTCCGGTAGGAGAGAAGCTGCAATAAACACCTGACATTACCGGGCGAAGGTCGTCATTCGCTACAGCAAATATGGTTTTGTTAATACCCGATACAAGCACGTCGGCATCAATTTCAAGTGTTGCAGGGTTATCTACGGTAAGCATTTTAGGAAATTCTTCCGGATCATGCCCTATGATTTTGAACTTACCAGATTCTGAATTGATCTCAATGCTGTATTTGTCGGTATCAACTTTGAAAGTGAGTGGCTGATCGGCAAAGTTCTTAAGCATTTCCATCAATAACTTGGCAGGAATAGTTATCTCTCCTGTATCGTTCGATTCAACCTGAACGGTGGTATTGATAGTAGTTTCGATATCGGAGGCATATATGCTCAGTTCATTCTTTTTCAGTTGGAAAAGAAAATCATCGAGGATAGGCAATGCGTTGCTGGAATTTAAAACACCGCTAATGAGTTGTAACTCTTTAAAAAGGGTATTGCTGGAAACGACAAATTTCATCATCTTATTTAGGTTTTATTACGAAAGGCAACAAAAGTAGAAACTCGCCAGTCAAAAGAGGGGTATGCTGAACTATAGTTATTCACTTTTTTTCAACAAACGGGTGTTTTGGCAGGTTTGTTGGCTTACCTGTGAGAAAAGTAGCTGGCAGGCTGCAGGATCTTACCAAAAACAAAATATTGCACCACAACAAAGTCTTTGTTATTAATAAGTGCAAAAATCCGGTCAGGGTCATAGGTATAATCTACGCCATATTTGCCCTGAGCACTAGCCGCTGCAAGCCTGTGGAATAATTTTAATTCGGTAACTTTTCCTTTCACATCCTCTACTCGGATAATGGCAATTGGTGGGGTGCTGATGATGGAATCTTTTTTAGGAGTAATGGCAGTTACTTCCCATGCTATGCTTTGATAATAGGTAAGATATTGTTTAACAGCCATTGTATCCATTGATTTTGCTCTCATTCCATTAGCAGGATTATCCAGCATAAAATGGTTTTTGCCTTCCACATTAATTCTAAAAGAGGAATCAGACTGAGGATAGGTGATTGAAACAGTCTTAAGGTCATAAGGGTAATATTGAAAAATGGTCCGGTCGCGCCAGTCATCTTCCTTAATGAAATAGCGGGTAGTGAGGTATCCATCAAACCCTGGTATATAGATAATGTAAGGCTGTTCGTAGTTATCTTCTGTTTTAGGATCGGAGAGTAGCATATAAGTACCCAGTTCATCTGCAGTTTCGCCTCCCACATAATATACTTTTACACGCTTGTCACCTTCATATATTTCTACTTTAACACCTTGGACTGCAAGATTTTTTAGAATTGTATTCCACGAGCGCGGATCAATAACCGACTTAACATCCAACATGTTAATGGTGTAGAGTAAGGTGTTCATGGCATCGCTTCGTACGCTGAATTTGTTATTAACCAGCCATTCCCCTTTGCTTTTACGGGTCAAAGTTACTGTCTGGTTGTTTTTATTGGCAATGAATATTTTTGTAACACTTCCGGTATCTTTCACGGCAAAATCGTGATCGGTACCTCCAATGGTCGAAAATCCATTTCGGAAGAATTTGAAATAGACTGCAACAAGAATAAGCAGAAGAAAAACTACAAAGAAAAGTCGGTTCTTTTTCATAATAGGAGACTCTTCCTTTGTATTAACTATTAGTATTGTTCCAATTACAATAAGAACACCAGCAATGATTAGATAAACTAAGCGATTATTGAGTAAGCCAAGATTATTCACTTTATCTGAAAATCCAGGAACTGCAACACTAACATCCATAGTTAACCCATAAATTCCCAATGAAATTCCAATTACTAATAAAATCCACCCAAAAGTTTTCATAAGATTAAAGTGATTTGTAAGGATATAGGACGCTAAGGTAGTGATTATGGGGAAATAATAAGTAGCTCATATTGAATTGGTATGCTTTTTGCTTTAACCCCGCCATTTATGGCGGGGCGAAAGTCTATCATGTCTTAGGGCTTTAGCCATGAGTCTGTAGGTCATACTTTTTAATAAATTTTTCATATTCCTGCGTGAATGTAATTTTTTTATGATGTTCTTCCTGATCTTTAATATACTCCCTGACCTTATCAATCATTGATTCACTTATGGAAGCTGCAAAATAATCGTCAGCCCATTCAAATTTTGACGACAAAAGTTTTTGCTTATTAATCCAGTGTGACGATTCGCCTTTAATTAGTTGGATGGATTTGGCAATGGACATATCCGCATTAATGAGTATAAGGCAATGAACATGGTCAAAGTATCCATTAACGAAATCAATATACATTCCCTTAGCTCTTGCATTTTCCTTCAGGTGAGGGAAAAGTTTTTGCCTAAGTTCTTTTGATAAAACAGGAGTCGTTTCTTTGGTTCCCCATACAGCATGTATCCAAGACTTAACGTAAGACATTTTATTGTTTTAATCAAGGCTAAAGCCCGGTTGTATTTATATTATTCCCCCGCGCTAAAGCGCAGGGTTAAAGCATAGAGACAAAGATTGGTTTGTTTTGAATTCAATTACACATTAAACCTGAAATGCATGATGTCACCATCTTTCACCACATATTCCTTACCCTGAATCATCAATTTGCCAACCTCACGGCAGGCCGCTTCTGATCCTAATCGGATAAAGTCATCATAAGCTATAACTTCGGCTTTAATAAATCCTTTTTCAAAATCTGTATGGATAACACCTGCCGCTTGTGGTGCACGATCACCTTTATATATAGTCCAAGCCCTTACTTCAATCTCTCCAACCGTGAAATAGGTCTGAAGGTTTAATAAATGATATGCCGCTTTAATAAGTTTATTTACGCCAGGTTCATCCAGACCTAAATCATCAAGGAAGGCTTTGCGGTCTTCAGGGCTTTCCATTTGAGAGATTTCAGCTTCAATACCAGCGTCTATAATAAGTACTTCAGCATTTTCATCTTTCACCGCTGCTTTCACTAAGTCGGTGTACTTGTTTCCTTTAAGGGAAGATTCATCCACATTGCATACATATAATATAGGCTTAACTGTGAGCAGATGTAAATCGGCGACAATAGCTTTGTCTTCATCAGATAAAATTACTGAACGCGCAGATTTACCTGCTGACAAACAATTATAATACAGGTTCAATATTTCATTTTCCTTTTGGGCTGCCTTATCGGAGCCAACTTTGGCGGCTTTAGAAACCTTTGACAGCCTTTTCTCAACTGTTTCTAAATCTTTCAGTTGGAGTTCAGTATCAATAATATCTTTATCACGAAGAGGGTCTACATGGCCTTCTACGTGAATAACATTACCATTATCAAAACAACGTAACACATGAATAATTGCATTGGTATCACGGATATTTCCCAGGAACTGGTTTCCCAATCCTTCGCCTTTACTGGCGCCTTTTACAAGCCCGGCGATGTCAACAATTTCGATGGTTGCAGGAACAATCTTTTGAGGATTAGCAATAGCTGCAAGCTTGGCAAGCCTGTCATCCGGAACACTGATAACACCGATGTTCGGTTCTATTGTACAAAACGGAAAATTCGCCGCCACAGCCTTTGCATTCGAAAGGCAATTAAACAAGGTAGATTTCCCAACATTAGGCAAACCTACTATACCACACTGTAAACCCACTTTTTTAAAATTTTGGCAAAAATAGACAAAAACAGCTATGAACTATAAACGATGAACTATGTTATCAAATTACTTTTTGCGTTTACAATAATTCATAGTTCAGAACTCATCGTTCATCGTTATTTTAATTACTTTTCAACATTCACTGCTTGTTTTCAACAAAGGGAATTGGGGGTGGTTAAATTGCAATACTTTTGAACACATACAAAACACAATTACCGTGCCTACAATTCCTGAACTTAAAAAGATTTGCTCCCAGGTGCGTAGGGATATTGTACGCATGACTTCAGCCGTCAATTCCGGCCACCCGGGAGGGTCTATGGGTTGCACCGAATATTTCGTAGCCATGTATTATGAGATCATGAAGTTTGACCCTGCCAAGTTTAATATGGATGGCAAGAGCGAAGATATTTTCTTTTTGTCCAATGGACATATTTCCCCTGTATGGTATAGTGTTTTGGCTCACCGCGGATTTTTTCCGGTAGATGAGTTGAATACTTTCCGCAGGTTGAATTCCCGTCTGCAAGGACACCCTACAACTGCCGAGCACCTTCCGGGTGTCCGTGTTGCTTCCGGCTCCTTGGGTCAGGGACTATCCGTTGCTATTGGTACGGCACTCGCCAAAAAACTGAATAAAGACGGCAGTTTTGTTTATACACTTCACGGAGATGGTGAAATGGAAGAAGGCCAGATTTGGGAGGCAGCTATGTTCGCGGCAGCACATAAGGTTGACAATATTATTTCTACTATAGACGTTAATGGATTACAGATAGACGGAAAAACAGATGATGTTCTTTCACTCGGCGACCTGAAAGCTAAATGGGTCTCTTTCGGTTGGGATGTTCTGGAATGCAATGGCAACGATATTGAAAATTTAATTGCTACTTTAAAAGAAGCGCAGAAGCACACTGGTAAAGGAAAACCTGTTATGATTTTAATGAAGACTATAATGGGCAAAGGAGTTGACTTTATGGAAGACCATCATAAATGGCACGGAACCGCTCCTAATGCAGAGGAACTAAGTAAAGCACTTGCTCAATTGGAAGAAACACTGGGCGATTATTGAAAATGTTGAACGAAGTGAAATCCCGCAGAATTGCGGGGGAAAGTGAAAATCTAAAAATCGAATTCCAGATTAAGTGAGGAATCGTTTCATAAAATCAATCGTATTTATTTTAGCTATCAGCTATCAGTTGCTGGGTATAAGCTATAAAGCAAACGCGCAGGCAAAGAAACAGGTATTAACAACACGTGTTCTTTTTATTTTCGATGCTTCCTTCAGTATGTCCGATACCTGGCAGCAGAATATAAAAATGGATGTTGCCAAACGAATTCTTACGGAAATAATTGACAGTGTGAGGAACTTACCAAATCTGCAACTGGCCTTTCGTACACTTGGTGCTGATTACTCCCTTTATCCTGAACGCAACTGCCAGGATACCCGTTTGCTTGTGCCTTTTGGACCGGATAACGGAATGAAAATAGAATATGCTTTAAAAACCATAAGGCCAATGGGAACAACCCCCTTGGCATATACCCTTGATAAATGTGCAGATGACTTTACTCCCTGCGACCATTGCCACGATGTGATTATTCTTATAACGGATGGCATAGAAGAGTGTGGTGGTGACCCTTGCGAAGTGGCAAAAAAATTGCATTCAAAAGGAATTAACCTGCGTCCGTTTATTATTGGAATTGGTAATGAAGATTTTAGTGATGCTTACAATTGCATTGGAAGATTCTTTGATGTGCAACAGGAAGATAATTTTAAGAATGTGCTTAAGATTGTTATTTCGCAAGCCCTTAATAATACAAGTGCCCAGGTTAACCTGATTGATGCGCAGGGAAAGCCAACCGAAACAGATGTGGCTATGACTTTTTATGATCAGACAACCGGCAAGCGGATCTATAATTTCATGCATACACTTAATAATTATGGAAATCCTGACACTATTTATCTTGACCCGAATGTTATCTATCATTTAGTTGTACACACTATACCCGAAGTGGAGAAAAGCAACATTACGCTTACCCCCGGAAAGCATAACACCATTGCTGTAGACGCGCCACAAGGATATCTGCACTTTGTTATGGATGGCGAAAACGATTACAGGAGCTTAGGTGTAATTGTAAAAAAGCACGATGACAAAAACACATTGAATGTTCAATATGTTGAGTCGACCGAAAAATATATTACAGGTAAATATGATATTGAAATCCTTACCCTGCCCCGTATTTATGAAACAGGTGTAAAAGTTTCGGAACGGTCCACAACCACCGTAACTATTCCTGAGGCAGGTGTAGTTACAATTACCAAACCGGGTCCCGGCCCAACAAGTATTTATCTGGAAAACGGTCAAAAAATGGTATGGGTATGTAACCTGGATAATAGTGCAGCAAAGCAGCTATTAACATTGCAGCCTGGAAATTACAGGATAGTTTATCGCCCGCAAAATGGCAAACAAACAGTATATACAATTGATAATAGTTTTGAAGTAAAACCCGGACTTAGTACACTCGTAAATTTACAATAATTAATTCAGTATGAATAAATATTCCTATACAGAAAAGAAAGACACCCGTTCCGGATTTGGAGTTGGTCTGTCTGAACTCGGAGAAAAAAATCCGAAAGTGGTTGCACTTTGTGCAGACCTAACCGGTTCATTAAAAATGGATGCATTTGCAAAGAAGCATCCGGAGCGTTTTTTTCAGGTGGGTATAGCAGAAGCCAACATGATGGGCATTGCTGCGGGATTAACTATAGGTGGATACATACCATTCACCGGAACCTTTGCCAACTTTTCTACAGGCAGGGTATATGATCAAATTCGTCAGTCAATAGCTTATTCAAAAAAGAATGTGAAGATATGTGCATCACATGCCGGGCTTACCCTTGGAGAAGATGGAGCCACCCACCAAATTTTGGAAGATATCGGTTTAATGAAGATGCTTCCGGGAATGACTGTTATAAATACTTGCGATTTTAACCAAACCAAAGCCGCAACACTTGCCATTGCTGAAATGGTTGGCCCAGTTTATTTGCGTTTCGGCAGACCCTCTGTTCCGGTATTTACACCCGCCGACCAGAAATTTGAAATTGGTAAAGCAGTCACTTTAACCGAAGGAACCGATGTTACGATATTCGCAACCGGCCATTTGGTATGGAAAGCATTGGAAGCAGAATCGGCCTTGCGCGAAAAAGGCGTTTCTGTTGAAGTGATAAATATTCATACGATTAAACCGTTGGATGCTGCCGCCATATTAAGATCTGTAAAGAAAACAAAATGCGTTGTTTCTGCCGAAGAACATAATATTTTGGGCGGAATGGGAGAGAGCATTGCTCAATTACTTGCCAGGGAATTACCCACCCCCATGGAGTTTGTTGCAGTAAACGATACCTTCGGAGAGAGCGGTACACCTGATGACCTGATGAAAAAGTACGGCCTTGATATACCGGATATCGTTAAGGCGGTTGAGAAGGTTATAGCAAGAAAGATGGTGGAGGTGTAAAAGGTTTTTTGATTTTCGTTCCGTTTTTTTATACCGGTTTTAATTCATTATATTTGTAATAGTCTGATTAAAGTATCTTTAATAAGAGTAAAAATGTTTTGAAATGAAATTGTTTCCAACCCTCATTTTTATTTTACTATCAGGTGTTTTGAATGCTCAAAATACGAGTACTTGGGAAATAATCGATCGAACTAATTATGTGAAAGAAGAAGTCACACGAAATAAGGAGGGTAATATAATTTCCAAAGGGGAAACATATTATAGGCATTCGAAATTCGGTTTATGGACCTATTGGTATGATAATGGTAATTTATGGAAAAAGGTTTTTTATAAAGTTAACCCGGTTTCCTGGAAATTAAAGGGTGCTGATAATGCAATTAATTATGACAGTATCTTCAAAACGGATTCTATAAATCCACACGCATTTATATATGATGAGTATTTTGATACCGTAAAAGATGAAAGTGGCAAGAAGGCTACTGTAGCTTGTTCATCCATTATTTGTTTAGTTGAATATTATTCAAATGGGAATTTAAAATCTAAATCGTATTGGAAAAATTTAACGGATAGTAATATAATCTATACAGAATTTGATTCAATAGGACATTTACAATCTGAGCAACCCTATTCAAATGGAACTAATAATGGAATTTCAAAATATTACTATGCTGACACTAACC
>CAIPDV010000101.1 GCA_903863935.1 uncultured Bacteroidota bacterium | reverse complement strand
TTATTTTTCAACTATTAATCTATAATTAAATTTATTATATTTTATGTCAGTACCCCAAAACAACTGACATGCTTTTACTATCTGAAAATCAATTACGAAGCCCGTATTTTTGCTATAATAAAAGCTATGTTTTACTGACATACAACTGATTTTCCATTAAGCAATTATTGGTAAATAGGTTAAAATAAAGAGATGAGTTATCAGAGATAAGAGATGAGTCAATCGCATGTTTTTTTGCTTATATATTATATCTCATCTCTTATATCAAAATAAAAGGTCATTGACTTTTTAAGAAAACACTTTTTCGTACAGTATCTTTGCATTGTCCGCCATAGCATTAAAGCGAAGGCGTGTGGTATGAACAAAAATCCGGCATATTGGGGAGTAATTTTAGGAATAATTCTCCTAACCGTTTTCCTGTTCCGGCCTGTTATTAACAGGCAGCCGTTTCAGCAAAGTGCTATTATTCAGAGTGTTGAAAAAATCGAGATTCGCATTTCTCCCTGTTATTTTTCCTGTTACCGTCCTGTTATGCTCCTGTTATGCCTCCTGATAGTTTCCTGTTATTTTATGTCTTTTTCAGGACTTTATTCCTTCTTTTTTGGAGCGGGTAGGGAGAGGCTTTATTTATATATTCCAAGATACAAGGATTCGTCTTGCCTTTTAGAGGCGCGGTACATCCCCTCCGAATTAAATACCAACTCAATATTTCCTTTTGTATCCAACGCAATCAATCCACCTTCGCCACCGAGTTTCACTAATTTATCTTGTACAACAATTTTACACGCTTCGCTTAATGACAACCCTTTATATTCCATCAGGCACGAAACGTCATGCGCCACCACAGCCCTAATAAAGAACTCCCCATGCCCGGTGCATGAAATGGCGCAGGTGGCATTGTTGGCATACGTTCCGGAGCCAATCATAGGTGTATCTCCTACCCTACCGAATTTTTTATTGGTCATTCCTCCGGTGGAAGTTCCGGCGGCCAGGTTCCCGTGCACATCAATAGCAACGCAGCCCACAGTACCTATCTTGCCTTTTGAGCCATCGTTGTGGTCGAGCGTTATAGAGTCTGTTTCCTTTGCTTTTTTAAGCTGTTCAAAACGTTCGGCTACAAAAAAGTAATCGTCGGGTTCCCTTTCCAGCTTAAGCTTCTCGGCAAACTGCATGGCACCATCACCAGATAAAAATACATGCTCACTCTTTTCCATAACCGCACGTGCAAGGCTTATCGGGTTCTTTATATTTCGTACGCCGGCAACCGCGCCTGCCGTCAAATCACGGCCATTCATTATGGATGCATCCATTTCATTTTTGCCTTTGTTGGTAAACACCGAACCTCGTCCGGCATTAAAAAGCGGGTTGTCTTCCAACGAACGGATAGCCTCCTCAACCGCACTCAGCGAGCGTCCGCCCTTTTTTAAAACAGCTTCGCCGGCAGCAATCGCATCACTCAGTCCTTTTTTATAAGCCGCTTCTTTTTCCGGTGTCATGCTCGATTGAAGAATGGTTCCGGCCCCGCCGTGGATAGCTATTGCATAAGGATTCATAAGAAAATATTTAGGTCAAAGATAGGGAATAAGCAATTAGAAGGGATATGGCAAATCATCGGGATAGCTTTCGAATTATCAAATTGGGATCGAAAATATATCAGACTGATTTGAATCAGGTTTGCGTTTACTTATTCCATTACATTTGCGCTATTATCCCAATTATTTATTTTATGAAAGTTACTAAAATAGCATCATACCTATTTTTCTTTTTTAGCCCGTTTTGTATGTCGGCACAAACCAGCCCAAGCAGTGCAAATGCGGCTTCCGGAGAGTCGGGCAGTACTGTAATATCCAACCCACTAAAACCGGAACCATTAAAACAGAAGGGGAAATTTTTTGTTTACTGGGGCTATAACCGCTCCATTTATACCAGCAGCAATATCCATATTTGGGGCGATGGGTATGATTTCACACTGCATAATGTAACAGCAAAAGACAAACCCGTTTCATACTCTTTATTTTATCTGAGCCCGAATAATGTAACCATACCTCAGTACAATCTGCGGTTTGGCTATTATATAAACGATAAAACTTTTATCTCATTTGGCCAGGACCACATGAAATATGTTATAGACAAGCAAACAACATTGATTAACGGAGTCATATCAAAAGATAATACTGGAGGAAAGAATATTGGCATATACAATAACAAAGAAATACTTATTGGCGAAGGAGGCGGCAACACCGAATCGAACGGTTATAACGGCCCTTCTATTATAGATTCGTTGCCCAAAGGATATGCATCGGAATTTGAACATTGTGATGGCCTGAATGATTTTAGTGCCGAAATAGGAAGAGTTGACCAATTATGGATCTCTAAAAAACGCAATTTCGTGTTAACCGCAGATGGTACAGGAGGCGCAGGTATGATACTTGCCGACACCCGTGCCGATATACTTGGGTATCCTTCCGGGC
>CAIPDV010000100.1 GCA_903863935.1 uncultured Bacteroidota bacterium | reverse complement strand
TTCCAGATACCTTTAGTAAAGATAGTCATTGTATAAGATTCAAATATTAAAAAAAAGTGTTTACCATTTGCTCACATTAAGAAAAATATTAATATTACTTGTATGCTGGTTTACAGTGGGGTTGAGTAAAAACATGCCACCACTCAGGCCATTTTGGTTGATGTTCGCATCAACAATTAACCCGGGTAAGGTGTCAGTTCCATTAAGAACCGAAGCAATTTGCACACCATAGCTACCATACTTTCCGGCAGTTTGTGTTACATTAGGTAAATAAGTTGATGAGATGGTATTATTGAATAACATATTGGAAGTATTGAATTTATTGGGTGCCTGTAAATAAATTGTATTCCAATTTTCAAATCCTCCGTCGGGCACAGATTGAGCCGCAAGTGTGCCTATTGCAAACAGCATTGCTGTGAATGAAAGTAGTTTTTTCATGGTTTAATTTTTATATTTTAAATTATTAGGTCGCAAAAATACTTCTGCGGAAAGGGGATTTGAATGATGGAAATTATTTTAAAATATGAGAAATGTCATCATGCTGGTAAAGAGAGAAACAAAGCAATCTTATACAATTAGTATTGTCCGAATTTGGATTTATCTGCTCATTACATTACCTAACGATGTAATGGTAACATCTGATTCCGTAAAGGTCTTTTTGCCGGACCATTTTATGATTTTTTTCTCACCTGGCAATAAATCGAAATAATTATCGCTGAAAGTTACTCCATCAAGATGGATGTAAACATTCTTGGCAAGTGTACTACTTTTTAAAACAAGCATGTTGCCATCCAATAGTTTAAAATCAACTTTAGCCTTCGGCAGATTTAGGTTTTTTTGTTTGGCAAAATAAAACAGTTTCTTTCTATTCATAAATGAACATACTAGAACTGATTTTGTCGTATCAATCTTATCGAGGAAGTCGCTTCCAAGTGTTGAACAAAAAACAGAGCTATTTGCAGGAACATTCACCCCCATATCTTGCTCGGCCAGAACTTTTCCGTCGAAGCCCATAAGTTGTACAACAAGATGACTTTTTAAAGGCTTCATACTATCTGAAACTATATAGACATTATACTTTCCATTCTCTTTAATTACAGAAATTAAAACATTATCATATAGTTCTTTTGCCCGGTAGTAAAGGGCTTTGGGCTTTCCATAATAATCAATACTGCTCCAGGTGATGCCCGGCCAACAATCATTAAATTGCCAATAGAGTGTTCCCATGCAAGTTGGTTTGTGTCTGCGGTGGGCTTCTATGGCAGTCTGCATACCTTCCGCTTGCAGCAATTGGCTCACATACACATAATCTTCAAACTTAGCAGGTACTATAAAATCCCGCTTCATATACTCATCAATGGTTTGAAAGCCTGTCGGGTGCTTTTGGTGGTTTTTTAGTTTGATTGAAGTGAGGCTTAATGTATCAGTTATCTTATTCAGCGTTTCCATATCCGGCAGACTTTGAAAACCATATTCACTCATAAACCGAGGCACTTTTTTATTGTATATTTCAAATGGCTCCATACCCCACCAAACGCCCCAATAGTGCGAATCTCCACACCTCATAGCTTCCTCATGTCCCCAACCGATTTGCGGGGAGGTAGGGACGTAATTTAAACCCCAAAATAATTGTTGTGTTGGTTCATAAATAAAATAGTCTAAAGTAGAATCAAAGAAATATCTATGATATCTCCATATCTTGGCTGAATCAATCTCCGAGTAGTGATATTGCCTTTGCCAATCCCAATTATACCAACCCTCAGTGCATTCATTATTGCCACAATATAGCGCAAAACAAGGATGTTGATTGTTTGAAGTTTCATGAGTTACTTCAGTATAAGCATTCTTTTCAAATATGTCATCAAAAGGGTACATGCCGCATGCAAACATAAAATCTTGCCAAACTAAAATTCCTTTACGGTCACACTCTTTGTAAAATTCATCATCCGCGTATACGCCCCCACCCCAAACACGCAACATATTCATATTAGCATCTGCCGCCATGTCCACTAATGAATCATATTTAGCTTTATTCACTCTTGGCAAAAACATGTCCGGCGGAACATAATTGGCACCTTTCATAAACACAGGGACATCGTTCAATTTGAAATAAAATGATTTACCGATTTTATCCGAATCCTGCACTAATTCAATCCTGCGGAATCCGACATCATAACTTTTACTGTCCAGCATACCAACATTTCTTTTCCAGAGTTCTATTACTACTTGGTATAATTTAGGGTTACCCATACCTTTGCACCACCACAATTGCATGTTATGAATCTTGATAATATCACCCGCATCACTTAATAACCCACGATTACCTGCATCTATGGTATCAGGCTCTTCTCCTTCAAATTTTATTACTAAGTAATACTTAGCTTGATGATGTTTTTGCCAATACAAATAATTTTTCGCGTTGTTTGAGCTGCCTTTTAAATGCGGAGGAGCATGCGGTGAAGCCTCGTTGGCACTATCTAATCTAACAGACCCATCAATAAAAACTGACGGCTCTACCGAATCAATATGATATGCCAACGAATATTTAAATCCAAATCCCCCTAAAATCGCATCACTCCAAATGGTTAGTGAAACATCCTTCCAAATGCCGCAACCAATAAACCTCGGTGCAAAGTCCCAACCATACTGGTATTGGGCTTTGCGGCTAAATACTCTTTCTTCCCCAGGTAGTTTGTAGGGCAACTTCTTCTCTTCAGCAATATCATGTTTAAGAGTGGAGTTGAAGCGGATACTTAAGTGATTTCTACCTGCATGAATATTTGATTTAATATCCCGATTCCATTCCCTGAACATGTTATCTGCATCAATAACTAATGAGTCGTTTGCATAAACCTTTGCATAGGTATCCAAGCCTTTAAAATCAATTTCAATATGATTTTGTTTTAGCTCTACCTCACTTATAGTAAATTCCGCTTCATATTCCCAATCGCAGGTATCAACCCACTGCACAAGCTTTTCATTATCTCCATAAAATGGATCAGGAATAAGTTTGTTGTTGAGCAGGTCGGTATAAATAGTTCCCGGCACAGTGGCTTTATGCCACACTTGTTCGCCTATCCGGCGGAATTTCCAGTCGAGGGAATTAAGGTTGCGTTCTGTTTTTTGCCCAACTAAATTGGCTGCCGGAAAAATAAAAAAGATAAAATAAATGAGTTGTCGTTTCCTTTCTTTTCTCATCTCATTGAAACAGCAAAAGACATCAGGTTATAGAAAGTGATTCAAGCACCTTCAGCACCTTTTCTTTATTGAGTGGTTTATATAGATACTCCTTCACGTCAGGATTGGCGCGGGCTCTGTCTATATCTTCCGGATTAACGGAAGAGGAAAGCATAAAAATAGTTATGTTCTTTTTGGCTTCCGGCGGAAAGTGATAGTATTTTTCCAGCAATTCAAATCCACTCATCTGCGGCATATTAATATCCAGAAACAAAATAATTGGATTAGTTCCCGCCAGCGTGATATATTCATTTTCCAAATATTTTAAACCCTCTACAGGATTGGTAAAACAAACCGGAACTTTTCCGCCCGAGCTTGCTTTTATGGATGCCTTGCAAACCATATTGTTAATGGGGTCATCGTCTATCACTATAAAATCATACGTAGTATTTGTCATAGTGAATTATATTAACTGTATTATAACGGTAAATCGATGGTGAATGTTGTTCCTTCATTTATTTTGCTCTGAATTCCTATTGTTCCTCCAAGAGTTTCCACCTGCACTTTGGTCATAAAAAGACCTACCCCTTTGCCTTCTACATGGCTGTGAAACCGTCGGTATAGTTCAAATACTTTTTCTCCGTTTGTCTTAAGATCTATGCCCATGCCATTATCAGTAAAAGTAAGAATTATTTTATCTGTGGTTTTGGTTGCTGTAATTTCAATCATTATGTTTTTTTCGGGTTG
>CAIPDV010000099.1 GCA_903863935.1 uncultured Bacteroidota bacterium | reverse complement strand
CTTGCAAAGCACTTTCATAGAGATAGTATGAATACAAGTGTAATAAACCATTACAACGGTATTATAAAACCTTTTAATGATTTTTCAAACCCATACACGGTACTCTTAGAGTTATGTAAAGAGACGAAATCCGAAATCGAATTGTTAAATACTGAGAACGAACAGCCATCAAGAGAGTCAACTTTACATTTTAATCCAATCGAAATCAACCGTAAAATCGACGAGATTCTTAAAGAAATCAACAATGCTAAAGAAGGAATTTTACGGAATGAAATGGGAGAACAAATCATTTTTGATGAACTTCAAAAATTAAAGAAAACTGTCAAGATTTTAGATAAAAAGGACTGGTCACAATTACTTAGAGGCAAACTAACTGAGTTAGTTGTTAATGGCGCAGTAGGGCTTAATGTTGAGGCTGCAAAGCATATATTCAATGATTTGACTGGTAAGTCAGTAGCTAACTTTTTAAGTTAGGTTTATCTTGTTTTATCTTACATTTGCATACGATACAAATTATAAACCGTTAAACAAAAGGAAGTATGACAAACAGAGAACATTTACTCAACCTGAAAAGAATTAGAGAAGAAAAATTTAAAGCCTCTATCAAGGCATCAGAAGAACTGACAGCACAATATAAGTTGTATGACGGTTTCACAGACCTCGTAATGCCTATTAAAGAAAAATATTTTACAAACGAAAAGGATAGTTATCAAGCATATTTAGATTCTCAACAGGATTTCAAAAAATTCCAACGGGACTTCGGGAACAGGCTAAACGATGAATATATACCTAATTAACTAGTAGCTTCTATATTTCTCAGTACTTTTCAAAGATGCCCTTCCTGTTCAACCACCTTTTCAACTTCCTCTTTTCAACCCAAATAGGGTGACCTTTTGGTAGCCAACCCACATCATCGAAAAATCATCCCGCCGACTACCAGGTATCTATATCTGCACTGTTTCTTCGGCGGGCATAGCAATATGAATGATTTCTTTTCTACCAAAAGGACACCCCGCTGGGGTTGCGTTAAGGATGGTAGAGGAAAGCATGCAAACTGCTACAGATTACAGCATAGATTGTTTCTCCCGACCAAAGCGTCGGGGTCACAATTACGGCAGTGCGATTAGCGTGAAGGATTGAAGTGGAAAGCCCGCAGGAACGAGGACTTGAAGCGGAAAGCCTGACCCTTGCGCAGCTTGGGGCACGCCCAAGTTATTCAATAGAACCAACACAAAAAAACCTCCACCCATTTGGGCGGAGGTTTACACACACATCAACCTAACCTTTTTAAAAAATCACATTCCAAAAGCATAATATGCCCTCATGCCATTTGGATAAAGACCTTCAACCAGCACACCTCCTGTTTTTTCGTCAAGAATGCTCTTAACATCTTCCGGAGAGTTAACTTTCTGATGGTCTATCTTGGTGATGATAAATCCTTTCTTCACACCAATTTCACTCAGGGTGCCCTCCTCAATTTGGGCCACTTTTGCGCCTCCTTCAATATTTAATTTCTGTTTTTCCTCGTCGGTTAAAGGTGCCATGTAAGCACCCAGTTCTGCAATCTTTTCATTTTTCGACAGGCTCGCAGCGGTAACAACTGCAGTAGTTCCGTCCAGATTTTTAAGTGTAACCGGAATATCCATTTGTTTGCCATCGCGCACAACGGTAAGTGTAATCTTATCGCCGGGGCGGTGTCCTCCTATCTGTTCTTCAAGGCTCGATACATCGTATGCATCCTGATCGCCCACTTTTAAAATAATATCTCCATGTTTAATACCTGCCGTGTAGGCTGCTCCGGAGGTAAGTACAGAATCAACATATACTCCGTTGAGCGTTGCAAGCCCGGCATCTTTTGCCATTTCTTCATTCACATTTTTAATATTAACGCCAATAAATGCCCTTTGAACATTGCCATATTCCAGCAGATCGGCTACCACCTTCCTAACCAGGTTAACAGGTATTGCAAATGAATACCCTGTATAAGAACCCGTATTAGATGCGATGGCCGAGTTAATACCAATCAGCTGACCGGAAGTATTCACCAGTGCACCTCCGCTATTACCGGGGTTAACAGCAGCATCGGTCTGAATAAATGATTCAATAGGGTTTATTCTGCGTTCAGCATACTCCCGTGGAAGAATATCCATACTTCTTCCTTTAGCACTCACAATACCTGCCGTTACGGTCGAGGTAAGGTTATACGGATTTCCTACCGCTAAAACCCACTGCCCTACCAGCACATTATCGGAGTTACCATAATCTATTGCCTGCAGGTTTTTGGCATCAATTTTAAGCAGGGCCAAATCCGTTTCCGGATCTTTTCCAATCACCTTGGCTTTATATCTTTTCCGGTCGCTAAGGGTTACTTCAATATTTTTACCCTCATCCACCACGTGGTTATTGGTTACAATGTATCCATCCGCTGAAACCACAACCCCCGAACCACTTACCTCGCCCTGCATCATTTCCCTGCGGGGTTGGACATTAAAGAAATCCAACATGGAATTGTAGCCTCCCTGGCCCTCCACTTGAACGGTAGATTGAATATACACTACTGCCGGAACGGTTTTTTGAGCCGCTGTAACAAAATCACTGTTCATTTCAGGTGCAGCAGCAACAGAATTGAATCCTGCCAGCTTTATGGGAACCGGGTTTCGTATGGCAGCCTCGGCTATATAAGATGACCTGGAATTAAAATAAGAATGATCGATGGTAAGGGCAACTCCGCCCCCTAAGAGTGCTGCGCTGAATACAGCAAGATACTTTTTGATTGTTTTCATAGAATAAGAATTAGTAATTAAAAATTAAAATCAGTAATCAGTAATTGTTCATTCAACAAAAAATGGTTGTTTATTTTCCCGATGCAAATATCTGTATAAGCCTTACAGACACACATGTTTTTAACACTTATTAACTGTAAAAAAATGTTAACTTTGCGCGCCTGTTAACGCCAACAGGTAATTCAACCGATGAAAAATAAAGTACTCATTTTTATTGCTGGCCTTGTTGCAGGTGTTACTATTGGGGTGCTATTCAGTGTAGCAATTAAGGAGTTGCTCATTCAGTTTAAAGAACTGCATATAAGCCTTAACCGTATAAACGTAAAGCAAAACGAACTGTCGCAGCGGATGGATAGCATACAGGGAAAACTGGTGCCCGATGCTAAAAAACCGGTTCAAACGCCTGTAGCAATTGTAAAACCCACCGCTCCTGCTACCGCAAAAACGCCTGCAACAAATGACAACAGTAAGGCTGCAAACTCAAAAAGTGCTAATACAATTAACACCATGCCTGCTGATACGGATGTAGTGGTAATGACAAATCAGTTGGTTTCGGTTATATCTGCCCAGCTGAAAAATAAAGACACGCTAAATAAAAAGAACGTGCAAACAGATTCCGCACTTGAATCTATGAGTGATGTGAATGACCTTGCAGAAAGAGTTTTCATCCGGGTTGAATTCTGGAAATCACCTTTGAATTACAAGGGTTATAAAATGTCTCGTGGAAAGGTTGTGCTATATGGGTTAGCACCTGTACCCAATGCTACCATTTATACATTGGATTACAATAATTTCCTGGTTATAAACCAAACCGCATTCAGAGTGGAATATACCGACGATTATAAGCCTTTCGAAAGGGTTTCAGATAAAGCAATATTAAAAAAACTAGGGTTATGAAGATTGAATTTTATAAATACGAAGGCACCGGAAACGATTTTATAATTATAGATAACCGGGACAAAAAGTTAAAAGCTAAAAATCCGGAATTGTGGAAAAAACTATGCGACCGCCACTTTGGTATTGGTGCAGATGGTTTAATGCTGATCCAGGACAAGAAAGGATATGATTTTGAAATGGTCTACTTCAATGCTGATGGCAATGAAAGTAGCATGTGTGGCAACGGAGGCAGATGTATAACTCATCTTGCAAAAGAACTGGGAATTGTAAAGGGTAAATCGGTAAAGTTTACCGCAATTGACGGCAAACATGAGGCTGTTTTTACAGATAAAGATACCGTTAAATTAAAGATGAATGATGTTAAATCCATTGATGATAATAAGACCTATTATACGCTCAATACCGGCTCACCACACTATGTAACGTTTGTAAAAAATGCCATGCGGATCCCGGTGAATATTGACGGAAAGAACATCCGCAACCGCGAGCCCTTTAAAAAGGATGGTATTAACGTAAATTTTGTAGAAGTTTCAACCGGAAACCCACCTTTACTGAGAACATACGAACGTGGTGTTGAAGATGAGACACTTTCCTGCGGCACAGGAACTGTGGCAACGGCATTGGTTCTCGCCTATAAAGGATTGATTACGGAAAAAGACCATTGTGATATACAAACTATGGGCGGAATGTTGAGGGTTTGGTTTAAATTAACCCCAAAAGGCTTCACTGATATATGGCTGGAAGGCCCTGCCACATTTGTTTTCAAAGGCACTTTTAAGATATGATATTCTTTGAAGGCGACAAAACATTCTCTTTAAAAACCGATTCTTTTACCTCCGGCGAACTTGATAAGGGGCTCTGGATCGTTTTAGCGGGAGTGAATGAAACACCTCCTCACATTGCCTTAATTTCCGATGGAAAATACTATTCTGTTTCCACCAAAAAGGTTGATAACGAAAGTCCGGCGGAAATCTTTATTCAAGCACTTAACAGGAAGAAAATACCGGCATTGTTTATAGGAATCAAGACAGGAAGTAACGTCATTATAAGGAACGAAACCCGTCCGAACGGTTCATCCGGGCGGGCAATCTTACCCAATCTCTTATTTGAAATTTACAAGGATTTACAGCCATTGGGAGTCCATAATGAAACCTGCCTCTCCCCTATTAAAGAGGTTTTCAAGCAATATTTCTCTCCTGAATTTACTGAAGTAAACTATGTATTCGAATTGCTTGCATTAGCTGAAAAGAAAGGGCTGCTGGAAAATTGTATTTCATTAAATTGTGTTACCCCCAATTCAAATGTTATAACTTTGCCCAAATACTCCATGGCTCAAATACGAAACCGGATCAACCAACTTTCAACTCCAATCACTTCCATTAAATAAACTTTACGATGCTTCTATTTGCTCCGGTATCATTCATGTTCATGTTTCTTTTTGCGCCTCTGGCATTGCTTCTTACAATTGGCTTTTTTGGTCTTATCCGCTTAATAATAAAAGAGAATTCAAAAAAAGAAGAAGAAAAAAAGCCTGAGTGAAAAGCAAAGTTGCCAGAATAAGAATCATCATTTTTATTTGCCTTTCCGCATTGGTAACGCTTTCTGTTATTCAATGCCATAGTCCTCAAAAAACACAAAAAGTCTCTTTACTTTCTATTCTTGATACGGCCCGTAATTACCTAAACACAAATGATACGGTTAAGTTTGTGGGTGCACATACTTGCATGCTCTGCCATCAGGACATCCACAGTTCATTTATCCATACTGGTATGGGAGAATCATTCGATGTGGCAAGTAAAACAAAAAGCTCCGCAAAGTTTGGCCCTCGCGTGGTGGTGTATGATTCAGCTAAAGACTTTTACTATCATCCATTTTTAAAAGGAGATAGCCTGTATGTCCTTGAATTCCGTCTCGAAGGAAGAGATACCATATATAAACGCATTAAGCAGATCAATTATATTATTGGTTCCGGGCAACATACTAACTCGCACATCTATCGTGTAAACGGATATCTCTATCAAGCTCCAATTACCTTTTATACCCAGTTAGGCAAATGGGATCTGGCTCCCGGTTTTTCAGATGGATTTAATGCTCGTTTTTCGCGTGAAATAGGCCTTGAGTGCATGAATTGCCATAATTCTTATCCTGAATTTGTTCAGGGTTCAACCAACAAATTCACAGCCGTTCCAAATGGAATTTCCTGCGAACGCTGCCATGGTGCAGGCGGTTTGCATATTCAGGCTGTTCAACTTGGGCATAAAGTGGATACTACGAAAGAGATAGATTATACAATTGTTAACCCCGCCAAACTACCCATTGACTTACAAATTGATGTTTGCCAACGCTGCCATCTGCAAGGCAATGCAGTACTAAAGCCCGGCAAATCATTTTATGATTTTAAACCCGGAACCAAACTCTCCGATATTGAAGATGTATTTATGCCAAAATACGAAGGCATGAAGGATGAATACATTATGGCTTCGCACATTGCTAGGTTGAAGATGAGTCAGTGCTTTTTGCAAAGCCTGGGCAAAGGAGAAAATTCAAAATCATTAAAACCCTTCAAACAAGGTTTGACATGCGTTACATGCCACAACCCACATTTGGATGTACGTTCAGTAAAGGATAGTTCTTTTAATGCAATTTGCCAGAGTTGCCACAGCTTGAAATCAAACAATTTTTGCAAGGAAATAATTGACCGTCAGGAATACCTCAAACATGCTGAAACAACCGAAAAATTAAATGTGAATTGTATTGAGTGCCACATGACCAAAGGGAATACTATCGATATTCCGCATGTGATAACCACAGATCATTATATTCGGATACCGGAGAAAAAAGAGAACCTCGATAAGATTAAGAAGTTTATTACACTATATGATGTAAATAATTCAAATCCTTCACCTGCAACGATTGGGCGGGCATTTATTCAGCAATTTTCCAGCTTCGAGTCAGACAGACCACTTTTATTAGACTCTGCCAAGCATTATTTTCCTGATAATTCAGCTAGTGATATAAAGAACAATTTTTCGGCACTTATTGACATTAGTTTTTACAAGCTCGACTACCAAAAACTTCTCTATTATGTAAGCGTAGTAACTCCAAAATTCTTACTGGATAGTACGCTAACCCATACAAATTACAGCAATTCCGATGCCTGGGTATCGTATAGAATAGGTGAAGCTTTTTACCAGATGAGTGATCCTGCGCAAGCTGTTTTATTTTATAAACGGGCAACTGAATTAGCACCTTTTATTCTTGATTTTCAAAACAAATTAGGAGTGACACTGGCATCGCTTCACAAGAATGAAGAAGCTGAAAAAGTATATGATTATATTCTTACTCAAAACCCTGAATTTGTTTCGGCGTATACCAATAAAGGATTCCTGGAACTGCAAAAAGGACATACGGATAAAGCTAAAGAGGACTATGAGAAAGCACTTTCATACGACCCGGACGACCGCCAGGCCCTCATGAATATGGCAGGTTGGTATGTTTTTAATAAGCAGTATAACAAGACCGGGCAATACCTTGAGGAAGTATTGAAAAAACATCCTAACGATGTACAGGCGAAAGACTTGCTGGAAAAAATAAAGGCCCTTCTTATGCAGAAGAGCCTTTAAAAAGTGCGTTATATTTCTATTACTTCAATAAAGCAACAAAGTATTTCGATTTGCTCCAGAATAATTGCGGGTCGGTAATGTTTAACTGGTCGGTCTTTTCACCGGTTATAATTTTAAAAGAACCTGCAGGATGGCTGGTTATGATATGATCAAGTTTAGATGCGAAGCTAATGGTAGTAAGCTTTGTAAGATCAGATTCAGTAAAGTTCTTTGTGTCAATACTTGAGTTTAACACCGCCGTTTTACCAATACCAATAAATCCGCCTTGTTTGGTAATAATGCCCTTCTTTTGCAGGTCTTTCATTTTGCCTGATGTGTAATACACTGTATGCATTTGGGTTGTCATATTACCAATAGTAGCCCTTTGCGACATAGCCATCTTAATGGTATCATTCAGTTTATTTATTTCACCTTGCAAAGCAGTATTGGTTTCAGCCAGGCTTTTTTGAAGGGCGGCAATTTGCTCGTCTTTTTGGGCAATATCTTTATTTAAACGTGAAATTATGCCTTGCAGATCTGCATTTTTAGCACCGCTGTTTTTTAACTTCTTTTCCAGGGCAGCCATATCACGGCTGTTTTGAGCTATCAGGTTGCTGATTGCATTCAGGTCAGCCATAATGGCTGCTGTGTCTTTTTTTGATTCTCCGCCTGTGGATAAAATATTGCCTCTCTGCTTTATCGTATCCAGATTGATCTCAATACGGTTAATAGTTTTAATAAAGAATGAAAGAGAAGAGTCTTTCGCCTCTATTTGCCTCAACCTGATTGAATCTTCCTTTTTAAGGGATGAAATTTGAGATTTTTGCTGCTCTATCTGATCATGATTACATGATGCAAAAACAATAGAAGCAACTGAAATTGAGAAAATAAATAACCTTTTCATAGACGTATTTTTTTTAATGGGCTGCGAAAATACAAATTATTTAGCATTTGACAATGATAACTATCATCAAACTATAAAAAACGCAAACAAAAAAGATAAAAACAAGTCGGTTAACCTACCAGCACATTTTCAGCAAACTTATTGGATATTGTAGTATTCAAGTTCTTTCCAATCTGAACTATAAGTGAACCATCAAAGGGAATTTTTTCAATAACCTTTATCCTGCTACCTATTCCAATACCCAGTTTTTGAAGGTAATTCAGAAATGCTGCTGAGGTATCTTTTACCGCAACAACACTGTATTGCTTACCCGTTTCCACCTCCCCAAGCATGGTTTTAAATGCATCAGCAATCTTTCCGTCGGCTTTAGGTATCGGGTCGCCGTGCGGGTCATAGTCCGGGAAACCAAGAAACTTTTCAAGCCTGTCAGCCAGTTCCGGGTTACCTATATGTTCTAACTGTTCGGCAATGCTATGTATTTCGTCCCATTTATAACCTAACTTTTCCAATAGAAACACCTCCCAAAGCCTATGTTTCCTCACTATCTCTATCGCCGCTTTTATGCCGGATGCTGTAAGCCTTGCCCCTTTTTTCTTATCGTAAATTATAAGTTTCTTATCGGTCAGTTTTTTAAGCATATCAATAACCGATGCCGGGTTATTCTGAAGGGCATCTGCAATAGCAGTAGGGCTTATTTTGTTGCCGCCTGAACCAAGCAGGTAAATAGTTTTAAGGTAATTCTCTTCCGAAAAGGAATGTATCATAATTAGAAATCAGGAATTAAAAATTAGGAATCCCTGCGGTGCAAAGTTAAGGAAATAAAATTAAAATAGTAATAATCCCTAATTTTTAATTCCTGATTCCTAATTAATTTATATTAGACACACCTAATTTTATTTATTAGTTATATGATATATTATGCGTATGTTTGCAAAGCCTAATAAAAATGTCGGAGGAAAAAGAAAATAAGACCAGTGTTAAGGCTTGGAGAAGGCTATATGCCGGAAAATCACTGCCTGAAGTGTTTTCCACTATAAAGGTACCCCAAAATGGTGGTTTCTGGAGGAAGCTACTTGCATTTTCAGGCCCCGGCTTAATGGTTGCTGTAGGCTACATGGATCCGGGTAACTGGGCGACAGATATAGCTGGTGGTTCAAGTTTCGGTTATACCCTGTTATCGGTAATTTTTATTTCCAACCTGTTTGCAATGTTATTGCAGTACTTGGCTGTAAAGCTTGGTGTAGCCGCCGAGCGTGACCTTGCACAGGCTTGTCGAGATAGTTACAGCCCTCGGGTTACTTTCAGTTTATGGATTTTGTGCGAAATAGCAATTGCAGCTTGCGACCTGGCAGAAGTAATTGGTTCGGCTATTGCCTTGAACCTGCTCTTTGGCTTGCCGCTTATATGGGGTGTTTCCCTCACTGCTTTTGATGTTCTAATAATCCTATTCTTTCAGTATAAAGGCTTCCGTTATATAGAAGCTTTGGTTGCAGGCCTTATTTTCACAATACTGGTTGCTTTCGGTTTTGAAATAATTGCTTCGCACCCGCAGATATTTCCAATGTTGAGCGGACTCCTTCCTCATCCCGAAATTATCACTAACCATTCCATGCTGTATATCGCCATTGGAATACTTGGGGCTACGGTTATGCCACATAATCTTTACCTCCATTCAAGCATTGTGCAAACCCGCGATTATCCTCGCACAGAAGAGGGAAAAAAAATGGCCATAAAATTTGCAGGTATTGATAGTACCGTTGCTCTTATGTTCGCTTTTTTTATTAATGCAGCCATACTTATAATGGCTTCGGCATCCTTCCATACTTCAGGGCATCAGGATGTAGCTCAAATTAAAGATGCCTATAAATGGCTGACCCCGGTACTTGGTACAACCCTTGCCAGTACGTTGTTTGCAATAGCGTTGCTTGCTTCTGGGCAAAACTCAACCTTAACTGGCACACTTGCAGGCCAAATTGTTATGGAAGGGTTCCTTAAGATACGTCTGAAACCTTGGTTACGAAGGCTTATCACAAGGTTAATTGCCATAATTCCTGCATTTATTGTTGTTATTCTTTACGGAGAAAGCGGCATCGACAAATTATTAATTCTTAGCCAGGTCATTTTATCCATGCAATTAAGCTTTGCGGTAATTCCTCTTATTCTGTTCACAAACAGTAAACAAAAAATGGGTTTATTTGCAAACGGCCCCCTTTTGAAATATACGGCTTGGATTGTGGCTATTATTATTTTAGTTTTGAATATCTATTTACTATTTGATACTCTAATTTAGGTAATATAATGAAAGTACTATTACTCTTCATACTTTGCAATTTTGTATCATCCGGATATTGCTCACCACCGGACTCTTTGAATAAAGTAGCTCAAAGCCGCTGGTCATTTCATTTTCAGACAACGGTAATAGACCAATACCATGGCAAGTTTCATGCGCCTTATTCCGGGCAAAACAGTCTTCAAGACACGGTTGAAAATGATATGTCGCTTACCGCAACTATTTTTCTTGGTTGCCGGTTATGGAAATATGCTGCTTTTTACGTTAATCCCGAAATATCAGGCGGAAAAGGTATTAGCGGCACTACAGGTATTGCCGGTTTTCCGAACGGGGAAATATACCGGGTCGGTAATCCTGCACCGGGTGCCTATATTGCACGGGGTTATTTTGAACAATCATTTGCACTTCCGGGAAGTAAAGATACATTAATTTCGGACAATGCCAACCAGGTTAGTCAGTATCTTCCCAATAAAAGAATAACAGTAAACATTGGCAAGTTCTGCCTTGCAGATTATTATGATTTTAATACTTATTCGCATGATGCCCTTACCCAATTTATGAACTGGTGCCTGATGGATAACGGGGCTTGGGATTATTCTGCCAATACAAGAGGTTATACGTATGCTGCACTTGTTCAAATTATAGAACCGAAATGGTACACATATCTATCGTATGCATTGGAGCCTGTTTATGCCAATGGGGCTTATATGGACACTCACTTCGACAAAGTATTTGGCCTTAATTTTGAATCAGGATATAAGTTTAAAGCAGGCGGAAATTTTGGCAGCATAAGCCTTTTGGTTTATATGAATCAAAATAGAGCCCCTTACTATGAGCAAGCAATTGCTGATTATAATGCAGGCATCCTGAATGCATTGCATATTGATTCGGCGTCGGCCTATAATGGGAACAAAAAATATGGAATAGGATTAAACTTCAGCTACCCGCTTAGTAATTATATAGGCTTATTCCTAAGGGCCGGTTGGAATGACGGCAAAACAGGGATATGGGACTTTACAGAAGTTGACCAAACCTTTTCAGGCGGTTTAAGTTTAGATGGTGCATGGTGGAAGAGAAAAGGTGATAATTTCGGATTAGCTTATATAGCAAACGGCATTTCAAAAGAACACCAAGACTTTGAAAATACAGGAGGATACCAGTTTATCATTGGTGATGGCATCCTACCCCACTATGCTTATGAGCAGATTTTAGAAACTTATTATCAATTCAGGTTCTTCGAGCATTTCTATTTTGCATTGGATTACCAGCATGTGGCAAATCCTGCTTACAATGCTGACCGTGGGCCTGTGGATATTGGCTCTGTTAGGGTGCATTTGGAGTTTTAGTTTAAGATGCAATTGAACGCAGATGACGCGGATTTTGCATGATTTCCGCAGATCTGAATTAATCTTAAACAATCTGTGTAATCTGCGTTCAATTCTTCTACTTTAATCGCTCGTCAACTTCAACAGCTTCTTTCAACAAGATTTTGATTTCCTTTTCATCAATATCCTCAACGGTTGGAATTACACGATAATATATCTTTGTGTTGTTACCACTTTTAATATACCCGTTTTCATTTTTCAATTTAGTGCCTTGAGCAAAACCCAGCAGCACTCCTTTTTTAATTCCACCTCTCGGAACTGAAGCAGGCCAAATAATGCAAATCATTCGCTTACCATAATAACAGGGCACATGCCAGGCAAATTTTTCTTTGCAATTATCGGGAAGGTTCTCCAAAACAATCTGTCGCAACACATCTACCATCAGGCGTTCGTTTTCCGGTAAACGCTCCCAAAATTCTACGAGATTTATTTGGTTAGTGCTTTTCAGGCTTGGGGCTTATTATTCTCCAATTTCTCAATCGTTTTCTTAGCGGCCGCCAGCCTTATTTTTTCTTTTCCCCTTCTTGAATTTTTTCAGTCCATTCTTTAATATTTTTCAAGTGATAGTCTGACATCCCACGTTTTTTAGCAAAGTCCTTATGGCTTATATCCATAATCCATCTCACAACTCCCCCTTGTGTCCATCCTGACACAACAATAAGTTTTCCAAATACCTCACTTTCTATTTCAGGTAAATATTTTTTTGTTTTCTCATAGTAGTTAATAAAATCCCTTAAAGTAATTCCTTCTTTCTTAAATTGGTCGACTAATTCGCTTGTATCTTTAATATCTTTTCTTCTATTAGGAAATGTAATATCTAGATAGGTCTGCAAACTGTCAAGATTAAGTTCAATATCTTTATTATCTTTAGAATAACTTACCACAATATTCTTTCTATATTCTGTAATTTCATTCTTTAGTTCTTCAAACTGACCATCAGCTTCCTCAAGTTTAGCACTTACTATATATAGTTTTCTCTTAAACTGCTTTGGAACATCTGTATCCTTTTTATAGGATAATTTGTGCTCAATCTCTGCCCATGCATGCATAAGAACGGTTCGAACTTGAATCTCTGCCTTTAAATTTTCTAGCCCTCGGTAATTGGGGGCTTGCAACCATTTGTTCTTAACTTTAACAATGAAATGTGTAGAGCGATAGCCAAATTGATCTGCTTCTAATAAATCTTCTTTATCCTGGTTTTCCAATATATCCAATTCATTGAGAATAATTTTATCTATCTCATTTATATCACTTTGATAATAACAGATTATTCTAATTCCACATATATCCTCAATCTGCTCAAATGGCTTTTCGTATTTCTTTCTTTCAATCTTTTCAATGAAACTTACCTTATCTTTAACTCTATAGTTTATGGATAGAAAAGGTATCTTCTTTTCCATTAAGAACATTTCTAATGCTTGAACAAGATTAAGCCCCAATTTATCGTACTTGTCCCTCATTTCAGAGAAAGTCTTAGACACTTCGGTTAAATTAATCTCTTTAGGAAGTTTATCACTCATATAGTATTAAATATTGGATGAAACTTTAATAATAATTAATAACAAAGGTAAAATTATTTATTATTCTCCAATTTCTCAATTGTTTTCTTAGCCGCTGCCAGCCTTATTTGCTTGTTCTTTTCAACTAAGCGGTGAGTTGCCCATTTTTCAATGCGGTGATGAAGAGGAACTAATATTCCTGCAATACAAACCAATGCAAGCAGCATGAATAAAGGGGTATGATGTGTTAACTTGTCTAAAAACGGGTGTAACACAAGATTCAGGAATTCAAATACTATTAATAAAGCTATTACCCCCAAAAACTCTATTAGTTTTTCATTCGTTATAATTCTTCGGCTTAGCAGCAAAAACAAAATTACAAATGAAAGGATGCTGCCTGCTATTAATACATATTGAATATTTTCCCTTCGCCGCTCCTTCTCTTCTTCACTTTTCGCTTCTTCCTCCTTTACCCTTATTTGCTCTGAGAAAGCCGTTGCCTGTAACCTGTTCAATTTTTGCTGGCTAAACATGGAGTCTTTCATGGCCGATTCAATTTGTGAAAAATAATAGGCGCTGTCCATATTTTTCAAGTCGAAATATATGGCACGCAACAAGTTGGCAATCGTAATACTCTGAATATAAAATTTATGTTCGGTACATATAGTAAAGCCTTGCATTGCTTGTCTTTTGGATTCCTCCACCCTATTTTCAAAAAGCAACAGATCTACATAACTTGGTGCAATGCTGCAAAAACCATAGTAGTCCTTGTTCAGGTTAGCCTGATTCAACGCTTTTTTCAGATAAACTTCCGCCAACGACAAATCCCTTTTTTGTCCGTAGGCAATTCCGAACAAATTCATTTCCATGGATTCCCAGTAAGGACTTTTAGACTTATTATTTATTTCGTCAACTATATGCAAATAATGAATAGCCGAGTCAGGTTTATTCTGTTCTACAAAATACTGGCTCCAATACACATCTGTTTGCCTTAGTGCATAATCATACCTCGGATTGGACTTGTCTGGTAAGGATGCCTCTGCCTTTTTCAAATAATTTAATTCTTCTGCCGAATTATTCATATCACTGTAAACCCCGCTGACATCAATATACAGAATGGTTGACCAAAATTTATCATTCCCCTTTTCAACTAATGAAATTCCTTTCAGAAAAAACTCGAGGGCCGATTGGTAGTCAACTGCCGTGTATAAGTAGTATTCGCCAATCCAGTCATAACTTATGGCTCTTAAAGAATCGTTATTCAATTGTTGTGCAATGCCAAGCAATTGTTTAACAGAGGAAGAATCAATTGTTCCATTTCCACTGTACCAATGGTCAAATTCAATCTTGTTTAACAGATTAAACCGCTCTAAAGGCTTGGTGGTTTTACCCAAGATAATTTTCAGGCTGTCAACATAGCTATTCTGTGCAGTGCAATATGAGAAAAATGACAGGTTAAAAGTTAAAAATAATAAGGGGAATAGTTTTTTCATGCGGGAATTGATATAAATGAAGTTCAAAAGTAAAAATAACTAAACTCTTGTATTGAGTTAAACCAATAAAGTATTACTGCAAAAGGCAATTAATTTTCATACTTTTGTCCCCGACTGACAACTGAGAACTGACTACTGACCACTTTTCCGTATGAAATTAGACATTCTTACCATAGCTGCCCACCCCGATGATGTTGAACTTTCCTGTGTAGGCACTATTATCAAGGCTATTAAAGCAGGTAAAAAAGTAGGAATGATAGACCTAACAGAAGGACAGTTAGGCACCCGTGGCACCAACGAATTAAGACTGAAAGAAGCGGATGCTGCCGCTAAAATAATTGGTGCAACCGTTCGGGAAAACCTGCACCTGATGGATGGTTACTTTGAACATAACCACGAAAATAGGAACTTACTCATTCAGAAGATAAGGCAGTACCAACCTGATATAATTATCACCAATCCCCCACTCGACCGTCACCCCGACCATGGCAGATGCTCTGCAATGGTTACCGAGGCTTGGTTTTATTCAGGCTTGCGCCGGATAGAAACTGAATTGGATGGTAAAAAGCAGGAGCCATTCAGGCCTTCGAGGTTGTTTTACTTTATGCAGCATTATAATTACGATCCTTCCTTTGTAGTAGATATTAGTGACGAAATGGAACAAAAACTGGCTTCAATAAAGGCGTTTGCTTCCCAGTTTCATTCGGAGGATTCAAATGAACCCGAAACATTGCTTTCACAACCTCACTTCCTTGATTCGATTGTTGAACGATGCGGTGCCTGGGGCCATGCCATTGGAGCCCGCTATGCTGAAGGATTTATGACCCCGCGAAAAATATTTGGAGTTAATAACATATTTGAAATTAAATGAAACAGACAGCACTCGTAGACAAGCACATTGCATTAGGAGCAAAAATGGTAGAATTTGCAGGCTATAACATGCCTGTATCGTACACCGGATTAAATGATGAACACCATACCGTCCGCAACAATGCGGGCATATTCGATGTTTCCCATATGGGTGAATTTTACATAACCGGTAAAGGAGCATTACCATTAATTCAGAAAGTAACTAGCAATGACGCCTCAGTTTTAACACCCGGAAAGGTACAGTACTCTTGCCTTCCTAATAATGATGGCGGTATTGTCGATGACTTGCTTGTTTATAAAATAAATGATGAGAAATATTTGTTGGTTGTGAACGCATCGAACATGGAAAAGGATTGGAACTGGATTGCATCACATAATGATACAGGAGCAGTTATGACCAATGCTTCGGAAGAAACATCATTGCTTGCAGTACAAGGCCCGAAAGCTACTGCCATATTGCAAAAGCTTACTCCGGTTGATTTGAACTCTATCCCATACTACAATTTTACCATCGGTAAATTTTGCGGGGTTGATGATGTTATTATTTCATGCACAGGATATACAGGTGCAGGAGGATTTGAGATTTATTGCAAAAATGAAGATGCGGGAAAATTTTGGGATGCTATTTTGGAAGCCGGAAAAGAAGAAGGAATTAAGCCAGCCGGATTAGGATGTCGCGACACCCTTCGCCTGGAAATGGCATTCTGCTTATACGGAAACGATATTGATGATACCACCTCCCCTATTGAGGCAGGATTAGGCTGGATCACCAAATTCACCAAGGAATTTACAAACTCGAAAGTTTTGTTGGAACAAAAGCAAAAAGGTGTTTCACGCAAGTTAGTTGGTTTCCGTATGATTGAAAAAGGTATTCCTCGCCATGGCTATGAGATTACCGATGCCCATGGAAATATTGAAGGAGTTGTTACATCTGGAACACAAGCACCTTCCTTACAGATGGCCATTGGGATGGGTTATGTGAAGACTGAACTATCGAAACCAGGCTCGGAAATATATATTAAAATACGTGACAAACTTATAAAGGCTATTGTTGTGAAAACCCCTTTCTATACGCAACCTGCTAAATAAAAACCATGCAGGAAAAAAGCGCAAAAAATACGATTGAAGTGTGCTTCTCGCCACATTCGTTTCCGCTATATCCACATGAGGAATGTATTGTAGTTGTTATTGACGTTCTCCGTGCTACATCTTCTATATGCGCTGCTTTGCATTCAGGCGTTGAACGTATTTTGCCAGTAGCATCGGTACTTGAAGCCAGAAATTACCAAAGCAAGGGATTTCTTTGCGCGGCTGAAAGGCAGGCTCAAAAGGTGGAAGGTTTTGATTTAGGCAATTCTCCTTCGGAGTACAGAAACCCAAAACTGAAAGGCAAAATAATTGTATTTACCACTACCAACGGAACCCAGGCTATACGTGCTGCCAGAGAGGCTTACCGCATAGTTATCGGCTCGTTCGTCAATATGACGGTACTATGCGAATGGCTCGCAAAGCAACATAAAAACATCATTCTGCTTTGTGCGGGTTGGAAGGATTTCTTCAACCTGGAAGATACACTGTGTGCCGGTGCAATAGCACACACCCTTGATAAGACCAATCTATTTGAAACCAATTACGACTCCACGTTAGCGGCCAAAACACTTTATGAGACGGCACACAAAGACTTAATTGGCTTTATGGAAAACTCTTCTCACTTCAAGCGACTCGAAAAATTGAATTTGGCAGATGATGTAAAGTATTGCTTGACGCTTGACCTTGCCCCTGTAGTACCTATTATGGAAGGCAACTATATCATCCACCACAAATAACAATGAAAAAACTCGGGTACTTCATCTCCCTTGTTTTTGTTGCATTCATACTACTTATATCAAGATCTCCAAACGCATTTTCATGGGGATTTTATGCTCACAAAAAAATTAACCGTATGGCAGTTTATGGAGTACCTGCCCCGCTTGCAGCATTCTATAAAAAGAACATGGAATTTATTACTAAGCACGCCGTTGATCCGGATAAAAAGAAGTTTGTAGACTCCGCTGAAGGTCCTCATCATTATATAAACCTCGACCATTATGGGGCAAAGCCCTTTGATGCATTACCAACCTATTGGTCAGCCGCAGTTAAAAAGTTTACGGAAGATACCTTAAACAAGTATGGTACCCTTCCTTATGAAATCATTTATTGGGAAAATAAACTGACGGATGCCTTTAAGAAAAAGGATTTGCAACTTATATTGCGGGCTTCTGCTAATATTGGACACTATGTTGCCGATGCACATGTACCATTGCATACCATTACCAATTACAATGGCCAGAAGACTGGACAAACAGGTATTCATGGCCTTTGGGAAACCGCAATACCCGAGGCTTTCGGGAATACCTATGCACACATTAATGGAGGAGCCGTCTATTTAAAAGACCCCGAAGCAACTGTATGGAATATTTTAAAACAAGCTTACCCATTGGCTCAAGCCGTATTGGCAACCGAGAAAGAAGTCACTACTCACTTCACCGAGAGTCAAAAATATTTACCTCATAAAAACGGTGAATTCAAGAAACAATACACACAAGAATATATTGCAGCATATAATAAAGCATTAAACGGTATGGTAGAAAAGCAACTAAGGGCATCTGCTATTGATGTAGCAAGTTTTTGGTACACCGCCTGGGTAAATGCGGGGCAGCCGGAACTTTCAGAGTTAAAATGAAGAACTAAAAAACAAGAGTTAAATTCTTGTTTATAAGCTTCTTCCAATAAAAAAACTTTGCAGTTCTTTTAACGAAGGCTATTTTTCAACGGACTTCCTATTCTTTTCAAGTCTTACTGAAAGTTCATTTTTGGCTTTATCCATTCCGGCAATTACTTCTTTTTTAGAGGATGAATAGTCAATTACATCCATAGCAGTTTCAATATTATTTGCCTTACATTGCTCAACCAGGAAATTAATTACAGATTTATTATTTTCAATCAGGTTGTCATAAACAGACGTCATTATCTTCTCAATTTTTGCCTCTGGCAACTCTTTGGAAGAACTAATCACACATATCATTTGATTATGTTTGAAATCAATTTCAATATCGTAAGCCAGATTAATTTCCAATATCATTTTTGCAAGATTTTCAATGCCTATAGCACCAGCCCACTTGCCTGACTTAGGGTCAAAGTGCGTGTTATTCATAGCTAACATATCATCAATAATAAGCACGTGGTTTTTTTATGGGATGTGAAGCAATTGCTTTCATTTCATTGATCACCGGTATCCAAACCTCACCTAAGGCGGTTACATCATCGGCACAATAATGTGCATCTATAAAAATCAGGCTTCTTACTTTAATGGTATCCAATACATCTTTCAGTTTTACCCCACTATCCCCTTGATGCATTTTTACCCTGCTTTTCCAGCGGAAACGTTTTACGCAGTGCTTATACAGCTTTTCAGATAATTCTATACTATGCACTTTTTTAAAGCCTTAGTTCAATGCATTTTGTACACCATCTCCATAATATGAACCGGTTTCGATAAACACTTCAGGTTTATCCTTAATTTTATCGAGAACTTCTTTAAATACAGGCATAGAAATTATATTAATCGTTATAAGAACATTTTAATACAAATATATTCAGAAAGTCTAATGAATTAGAATTTCCTTATTTATACCTACTTATGTCATCTTATTTATATGAGGAAAGTCATTTTGATAAATTCGTATTTAACCCTACCTTTGTAGCGTAAAAAAGCCAAGTTGAAAAGTCTGTTATCACTATTAATTTTAGTTTCCTTTCTCATTGTGAATATGAGCAGGTCAATTATTTTTATTGATTATCAAATTAATAAGGCAGAAATTACCGCCAAATATTGCGTGAATAAAGATAAACCGCAAATGCATTGTTGCGGGAAATGCCTTTTAAAGAAAAAATTAGCAGAACAGGAAGAACAACAAAAATTCCCGGCATTTCCGGATTTAAAGACCGATATTCAATTGTATTATTCCGATGCATTTGTTTTTCTGAATATTCAAAATAATTCCACCATTACAATTGTTCCTCAAAATATTTCAGTTAACTCCTTAAAAGAAGGAAGTGGCATTTTCCACCCGCCATCTTTAGCTTAATTCAGGTTGCCTTAAAGGCATGCGAATTCATTTATTAAAAAATAGAAAACGGGTGCAATAACCTCCGTTATTTTTTATAAATGCATTAATTTATTTAATATTAATTAATTTATTTTGATAAAATGAAAAATATAATCATATACAGTTTCCTATGTGCTCTGCTATTTTTTAGCAAACAGGCGGACTCACAATGCGCCTGCTGCAGCTCTATTGGCTGCGGCGATAATTCGGGTGGTGGATCATCCTTGGTGAAAAAAGGAAGGCTGCTTTTTAATTTAACCGCAAGATACAGCAGTTTTAAGCCGCTCAGCAATTCTCAGCTTACCCAGGATGCAAGCAGAGATACCTCTTTCAGTGTTTATAATAAGTCGTACCAATTGACTTATACATTCAGCCTGACCTATGGGATCAGCAATAGGTTCAATCTTTCTGTAACATTACCTTACAACTCGATTTCCAATTTGCAAACAGCAACACCGGGTCAGCCAAATATAGATGTGTTAGGTACTTCAAGAGGCATAAGCAACGTAAAAACAAGCCTGCAATATGTATTATTGCAAAGAGAATGCTGCAATGGCTGGGAAATGATTCCAACTCTTGGAATTATAGCTCCAACCGGGATTCACAATAATGTTGCAAGAGACGGTTCAATTTTTGACGATCAGTTTCAACCCGGTGCCGATTCTTGGGTTCCGGTAACAGGAGTAACCATTGATAAGATGTTCCCTAAAGTTACATTCCGGGGCATCTATACCTATGTGTTTCAATACACCGACAAAATGGGAAATGTTGATGCATCCTTATGGAACGCCGATATTTCTGCGTATATTCCATTACTTAAAAAATCGAAGTGCAGAACTAGCTTGAATGACTCCAATAACACAACCGTCATGACCTGTACCCCTTCCCGATTTGCACTTAACTACTTTGCAGGAATGCAAGTGGAACATGTGGGCCAGGATATTGTTGCAAATGATAATGGTTTGAGAACTTACAATGCAAATACGGGTGCGTTACGTTCTTACATTTCTACCGGGTTAGTGGCGAACATTAAACAACAATTGTTTATTCCGGTTTCAATAGCCATTCCGGTTTATCAGCATGAAAATGGGTATCAGGTCGACTTGCAATGGAGATTTAACATAGGTCTTTCCTACCTTTTTTAGGTCTGCGTTACCTGATTATATTGGGATGCAAGTATTGATATATTTACAAAACACAGAATATCAATGTTTTATGAAAATATGTTTTGCAAATATAAAACAAATGCTGTGCGATACGCATTTTTATTAAAATATTTTTTTTTGAATATTTTTTATGGTGTAAGCCTTATCAATAAAGAGTTTTTATATATCTTCACGTTCAATTAACAAACAAATTAATCCCTAAAACCAAAAACTAAACATGAACAAAGCAGAATTAGTAGACGCAATCGCTTCAGAAGCGAAATTATCGAAAGCAACCGCAGAAAAAGCACTTGATGCATTTGTAAATCAAACCACCAAAGCTTTAAAAGGCGGCAACCGCGTAGCATTAGTAGGATTCGGTTCTTTCTCAGTTGCTAAAAGAGCAGCCCGTAATGGAAGAAATCCACAAACCGGAAAAGCAATTAAAATTGCAGCTAAAAAAGTAGCTAAATTCAAAGCTGGAGCTGACTTGGCTGGAAAAGTAAACAAGTAGTAGTTCCTCGATAATCTTAAAATCCCTCCGGTGTAAAAACCTGGAGGGATTTTTTTTGTATAAAAAATTAATTTTTGCTTAATTGCTTTTTCGGAGGATAACAAACAGCAAGCAATGGAATTATAAGCAAAGCACCGTAGGTCATAATTTTAAAGTGATCGTAGTATTCGCGGTACTGGCCAAGTAAAAGACTAAGGTTGCAAAGCAGATAGGATACTCCTGATAAAGCCAAAATCATCTGAATTTTTTTTGTAGGCATATCTTTCTTTTCTGCAATTAAATAAAATACAATGCAAGCTACAGCCGGCATTATAAAAAGAAAAGCATAATCTTGCTGATGCGGAAAAACAAGTGGAACCAGCAAAAGCAAATAACTTATTTCCACTATCCTGTGCGTTTTGCCTATGGAAGCAACAAAAGGTTTTGTCCTCAGGAAATAAAGAGCAAAAGCCACTAGTGTTAAGCGAACTGTATTAAGTACCAAAACAAGGTGCTCATAGCTTATATCCACTATGTTTCTCCGGATATGCAAGGCAAATTTATCAGGTACATTTTCAACTAGCAGTGTTGCAAGCAGTGTAGAAAGGCTATGAAAGCTTCTTTCGTCCACATCTAAATTATGTATTGTGTTAGTTGGGTTTACAAGATTCCACCAACTGGATATTAGTAAATTATTCTGTGAGAATCCTAATATGAACCCCGGCAATATCATTAAGGCACAATAGAACACAACGATAAAAAAAGTTGCTGTGAACTCCCTTCTGTATAACAGATATGGTATTAACACAATTGGCAATAGCTTTATGTTAATTCCCAACGCTATTAATAATGCTCCGGCCCATTTATTTCCAGAGAAGATTAAACGCAGACCTTCAAGCAAAAGGTAAAGGATGCAAATTGTAATCTGCTGAGTATGGAAATTAGAAAGAATAAAGCGTAATCCGAAAATAATAGAGACAATTGCAAATAATATTACCTGCTTTTTTGTCAGCTTTTCAAGATTGAAGAACCCGCCAAGAACAACCACTACTCTGTAAAGAAAAAAAGCGTTCATCCCCAGCCATATAAAATTTCCCAGGTATTGCGGCAATAAAGCGAGCGGGTATATTAGCAGTGCAAATAAGGTAGAATAGTAGTAATGAAATCCATCTACATAATGAATGGAATAAGCGTCCTTACCGGCTAAAATATCTTTGCTCCCTAATTCATATATATATAGGTCGCCCCGGTGATTTGCCGAAACTAAAAGGTAAACCAAAATAAGTACGCCTCCAAGCAGGTAGTATAATGTTGTTTTCGATTTCAACATCCCATTTAAATAGTCGGTTCAATATGTATGAGCACATCGGAAACCTCGGGAAGGCTTTCCCTTATCGCATCTTTAACCCTATGTGATATATCGTGCCCTCTGATAACTGAAAGGGTACCGTTCACATATACATGCATATCGACCAGATATTTCATACCCATTTTACGCACCTGGCATTTCTCCACTTCATTTACCCCCTCTACTTTTTCAGCAATCGATTTTATCTTTTCAATCAAGTCTCGGGATGGGGCAGCATCCATAATCTCATCAAAAGCAGGCCGGAAAATTCGGATAGAATTGTAGGCGATTATCATAGATGAAACCAGCGATGCGTAGGCATCAGCAGAAATGTATTTTTTACCGCCAAATATTGAAATTGCAATTCCAATAAGAGCTACAAAGGATGTAATGGCATCATTACGGCTATGAGTTGCTTCTGCAAGCATTGCATTACTTTTTACATCTTTATTTTTATATTTTAAATATCGGTAAACTAATTCCTTCATAAGAATGGAAACAATTAAAACCCAAAGAGTAAATATTTCAGGTTTTTCCGGGGGAACCCATAATCGCTGAATCCCGCGACTGGCGATTAGCACGGAGGCAATCATAAGAAAGGTTGCAACCGCAATGGCTGCCAGAGGTTCAGCTTTACCGTGGCCATAGGGGTGGTCTTCATCCGGGCCTTTAACAGATGTACGTATTCCAATCCAAACAATAAACGACGTAAGTACGTCAGACATAGACTCTCCGGCATCTGCCATCAATGCATTTGAGTTCCCATAAAAAGCGGCAATTCCTTTACCTGTGGCGAAAATCAAGTTCATGAATAAAGAAAAAAGCATCGGGGCTGCCTTCTTTCTATCACCGGTATCTACAGTATTATTCCGGTTACCTGCCATTACTTAATCCTTTTTAGCAAATTGAGAAGCTTCAGAGTATATCAATTCTGTGTTATCATCGTATGATATAACCTCGGCATAACGGCCCCAGTTTATAAGTGTATCAAGCAGCCTGTTGGCTTGCTTTTCAGGAAACTCTAACTCAAGTGCACCTAAAATAATTTCTCTATGCAAACGCTTCTTTGCAGATTTCTGAATTAGAGATACCATCCATTTAAATATTGGTAATTCCATTACGGCTTTGGCAAATATTTCTTTTCTTTTCAAAATATCGGCATCCATAAAATCCCTGCCAGAGGCAGTTATGGCAATATCCCCTTTGTCAACTGTGGCAAAGCCAAGAATTTCCGTAGCTTCTGTAAGCATCAATGTTTCATCGGCATCAATACCCAATTCATCAGCTATGCGGAAAATGTCTGTTGTGTTAGATGTATGTGTGTAGGAGTATTCCAAAAATGTAGCAATTGAATTCACTACCACGTGTGGCAACAAACGTATTGTTCCGGCTTCACCTGGTGCGCCTCCGGCCTCAATGGCACGAGCTTTCGTTTTACCTGCAAGTGCTTCATAAATTTCATCCATGTATCGCTGGAATGCTGGTGCCTGTGGATCGCGCGGGTGTTTCAAATCCACTTTAATTTCCTTCACCATCCTTCCCGGATCTTTCTCCATAACAATAATTCGGTCTGCTAAGGATACTGCTTCTTCAATATTATGGGTAACCAATAATATCGCTTTACAAGGAATTTTTCCCTCCAGCCAGAGTTCAAGCAGGTCACCACGTAAAGATTCAGCACTTAATACATCCAAAGCTGAAAAAGGTTCATCAAGGCAAAGTAGTTCCGGTTCTACCGCCATGGCCCGGGCAAATCCTACCTTTTGGCGCATACCTCCGGAAAGCTCGCGTGGGTATGCACTTTCAAAACCATCGAGCCCTACCCTATCCAATAGATCCAATGCCCTCGGAGTGCGCATATTTTTGGGAACTCCCCTCGCTTCAAGTGCCAGTTCTACATTTTGGAGTACAGATAACCATGGAAACAGCGCAAAGGTTTGGAAAACTATAGTAGCATTTTCATTGATACCTTTCAAAGGAACATCTTTATAAATGACCTGCCCTACGGTAGGCTGTTGAAGCCCCGTAATAATACGCAGCAATGTGCTTTTCCCACAACCCGAAGGTCCGAGCAAAGCCACAAAATCGCCGGACTCAACCGTCATGTTAATATGCTTTAAAGCAGTAAAGCGGTATTGTCTTGTTAGGTAAACCTGCCCAATTTCCGATAGTTCAAATATTTTTTGTTTGCCGTCCATAAAACGCTAATTTACAATTTTATTCCATTTTATATTTTTCCTTTGCCAGTGCATAAAGCCTTCTCCAGCCAAACCTATTGATGCAGGTTACAAAAACAATCATTACAAAGGTGGCCACAAATAGCACTGGATAATTGCTCTTAGCCGTTGCATCTGCTATAATTGAGCCCAAGCCTATGGTTGAATATGTTTTATCATGCGAACTAACATATTCTGCAATCAAACTGGCATTCCAGGCCCCGCCTGATGCAGTTATAGAACCGGTTATAATAAATGGGAAAAGTGCAGGAAGAATAAGGGTTTTCCAATAATTCCATTTTTTTAAACGCATTAATGAGGCAGTATAGCGCAAATCCTGGGGAATTGTTGCCACGCCAGCTATTATATTAAACAACAAGTACCATTGTGTACCCAACATCATAAATACTATTGCAGCAATATTTATTCCGAAAGGTACTTTGATAAATAAAAGTATTAAAATAGAAAAAAAGGCTGTTGCCGGAACTGAAGCCATAATTTGAACCAAGGGTTGTAATAGCAATGCCGCCTTTTTATTGCTACCGATCAAAACCCCGACTGGTATTGTCCAGAGCAGCGATAAAGAAAGCGAAACAAATACGCGCATCATTGTTGCAAAGGCTCCTTCCAATACATGCAGGTAGTCCGATCCTTTTACTGTACTCATGAATGAAATCATCCGCTGGCCTCCAAACAATAAAACCAGCCCCAATATAATACCTCCAACTAGTAATACTTTCTTATTGATTGGCCTGTCCTCTTTAACAACTACTATCTTCTTTTTTGAAAGCCTTTTATTGAAATATTTATCCATAGCTGCTACCGTGGGCTTAAGTATCCGCCCTTCAAACCAAAGGATAATTTTAGATTGGCGTAAAACAGGGTAAAACCATGAAACCGTTTCGGTGCCTGCACCACCACTTACCATTTCCAGATTAAACTTTTTAGACCAGGAGAGTAGTGGCCTCCAAATAAACTGATCGAGCAAAACAATAATTATTATTAAAGTGAGAATTGCAGTAACAAGTGCAGGTATATTACCATGACTTCCGGCTACCTGAATATAGCTACCCAATCCTACAAGCTCAAAATTTTTATTCCCAACCGTAAATATCTCTGCGGCATAAAGAAAGAACCAGCCTCCGGCCCAACTCATAATACTATTCCAAACAAGGCTTACAAATCCGAACGGAAGTTCCAGTTTTTTAAATCTCATCCATGAATTAAGCAGAAATATGTTAGAGGCTTCCTTTAGCTCCTTTGGAATGGTTGTAAGTGACTGATACCAGGCAAAAGTCATATTCCATGCCTGACTGGTGAAGATAAGTAAAATAGCTGTTGTTTCCAAGGCCACATTCTGGGGCAAAACAGATGAAAAACCAATTTCAAACAAAGGCAGAAAGGCAAGGATTGGTGTGCTTTGTAAAATATCCAGTATGGGAAGCATTATTTTTTCGTTAAGCTTGCTCCTGGCTGCGGCATAGCCGTAAAATATGGAAAAAAGAATGGAAAGAAAGTAGGCGATTATCATCCGGAAAACAGACCGCCAGGCATAATATGGAATATATTTTATGCCTAAAGATATTGGAGTTGATTTAGCCGCCGGCGGGGCATAATAAGAAAGCTTAAGCAGCCCGAAAAGTGCAACCAGTATCAGCCACAGAACAACCCAGTCTGCCCATTTTGCATATGCTGATTTTTTAGTGCGTAACATAATTCCTTAACTGAATAATTCTTTTAAAGTATGTGTCTTTTCCAATGAAATCCTTCCATCAATCTTTTGTAATGTTGCACACTCTGCCCCCGGATCATGTTCGAAGAACACGACTGTGTTTGTATTCACAAAGTCATTTAGCAATCTTTCTTTTTCTTTCAATGTTTCAAGTGGGCGAACATCATAAGCCATAACATAAGGAACAGGAATGTGCCAGCGAGCAGGTAATAGGTCGGCGCAAAAAACTACAGCACGGTTTTTGTACATGATCCTGGGAAGCATCATCGCTTCGGTATGGCCATGAACATATAGAACTGAAAACGGCAGTTGTGTTTCACCATTTCCTTTTACCATTTGTAGTTGTCCGCTTTCCTGAATTGGAAGAATATTTTCTTTCAGGAAACTTGCTTTTTCTCTCGCATTAGGTTTAACTGCCCATTCCCAGTGCAGTGGATTGCTCCAATACGTGGCATTTTTAAATGTGGGTTCGTATTTCGTGCGGTCACTGTTCCATTTTATGCTACCACCGCAATGATCGAAGTGAAGGTGTGTTAGAAATACATCGGTAATATCATCTGCTGTAAATCCGATTGCTGCTAAAGATTTCTCGAGGGTATCATCACCATGCAGGTAATAATAGCCAAAAAACTTAGCGTCTTGTTTAGTGCCCATGCCGTTATCAATAAGAATTAGCCTTTTGCCATCCTGTACTAAAAGACAGCGCATGGCCCAACTGCACATGTTGTTTTCATCGGCAGGATTAAGTTTATTCCACATTGATTTGGGGACAACGCCAAACATGGCACCTCCATCTAATTTGAAATTTCCGGTATGTATGCTGTATAATTCCATAGGGTTATAAGTGCTCAAAGGTAAAGTTAATTGGGAATAAAAAATCAAGAAATAATAATGAATAACACGATGTTAATTTCTAATTATTTTTCCATTAAGAATCCTTCTTATTATCTATACTTTTGCCTTTATGAAAGTACATCTTATAGCAGTAGGCGGAAGTGCCATGCACAACCTCGCAATAGCCTTACATAAAAAAGGGATACAAGTAACCGGATCGGACGATGAAATTGTAGACCCTGCAAAAAGCAATTTGCAACGCAATGGTATATTACCAGCCACAGATGGTTGGGATATAACGCGAATAACAAAAGACCTTGATGCGGTAATTTTGGGAATGCATGCAAGGCTTGATAATCCTGAACTGATAAAGGCTCAGGAGTTGGGAATCCGTATTTATTCGTACCCTGAATATTTATTTGAACAGACTAAAAATAAAACACGAGTAGTAATTGCAGGGAGCCACGGCAAGACCACAATCACAGCAATGATATTGCATGTGTTAAAATATCACAACAAGAACTTTGATTACCTGGCAGGAGCGGCATTAGAAGGATTCGAAACAAGTTTAAAACTTTCAGAAGATGCCCCGGTAGCCATTTTCGAGGGAGATGAATATCTTGCATCTGCATTGGATAGAAGACCTAAATTCTTACTTTACAAACCCAATATTGCTTTAATATCAGGAGTTGCATGGGATCATATAAATGTTTTCCCAACCTACAGAAGTTACGTAGAGCAATTTGAGAACTTTGTAAAAGAGCTTCCGGCTAGTGGTTCATTAGTTTATTGCAATGAAGATGAAGAAGTGCGAAAACTGGCTTCATTTGCGGTTAGCGGGGTAAAAATGCTGCCCTATAATACCTTGCCCAATACCGTAAAAGAAGGCGTAACTTATCTGGAAGATGGTACCTGCCTTGAGGTGTTTGGTAAACATAACTTATTAAATATGGGTGGTGCTAAACAGGTGTGCCAGATGCTTGGAGTTACTGAAAAAGAATTTGCCGAAGCTATATCCTCCTTTAAAGGTGCTGCCAGGCGTTTGCAATTGGTAGCAAAAAACGAAGTAAGCAACATTTATTGGGATTTTGCCCATTCACCATCTAAACTAACCGCTACAATACAAGCCGTAAAAGAGCAGTTTCCGAAAAGGAAATTAGTTGCATGTATGGAACTTCATACCTTTAGCAGCCTTACAAAAGAGTTTTTAAAGGAATATAAAAACACGATGGATAAGGCGGATATTAAGAAAGTTTATTTTAATCCGCATGTACTGGAACATAAACGCCTGCCACCCATTAGTGCTGATGAAGTGAAGAACTATTTTGGAAATGTAGAAGTGTATACAGAATCTTCAAAAATGATTGAATCTTTAAAGCAAATAGATTGGATTAATACGAATCTGCTTATGATGAGCTCAGGTAATTTTGACGGAGTGAATGTGAAAAATTTTGCCGAGGAATTAGTGAATTAACATAAAGAAAGAGAAAGCATTCATTTATTTAATTTCATTTCCGTTTTGGTCGTAATTTACCGTTCCGGTTATAGAGTCATTAGTGTAGGAAACCTCGTTCTTTTTCTTTCCCGAATCATAATAAAGTATAAACTTTCCATTCTTTTTTCCATTTTTATATGGCCTTTCATATTCCGGGTTTCCATTTTCATAAAACTCTTTTTCAGTACCATTTATAACCCCGTTGGTACAAGGGGTTATATTTTTAATTTTCCCATTCGGATAATACCACACTTCATCACCATCTTCCCGGTCATTTGTAAATGGAGAAATACGCGCAATAGTTCCATCTTCAAAATATCCTTTTTTTATACCGTTTCTCATTCCATCAACATAGGGGATTTCCTGACGTAATGCCCCGCTTTCATAATACCATTTTTGAACGCCGTCTTCTTTATCGTTGATAAACGTGTAGGTATACATTAGTTTCCCCGACTTATAAAAATATCTTTCTATTCCATTCTTTTTTCCCTGTTTGTAAGAATGTTCAATTTTTAAATTTCCATCCTCATAATAAATGTTTTCAACCCCATTTTTGAACCCCTGGGTATTTTCTGTTTCGCGGCTCAATTGCCCGTTCGGAAAATATTCTTTCTCTAAACCTTCTTTTTCACCGTTTTCATACCGGTTTACTTTGTAGGGCATCCCATTTCTGTAAAATGAATTGGAATAACCTGTTTGCACACCGGCCTGGTACTCTATAAGAGTATAGTAAAACGAACGGTTACTATCTTTAACCAAACGACCATCGGCATCATAATATTCTATCCACTTACCCTCTTTTACACCATTTTTCACCACATTACCTGCATCTGACTTTAACGTGAAGCCATGTTCACGCTGACAACCGCATAAAAAAGTGAACAAAACACATAGTGTGGTAAACCTCATTGGCTTTTAATAATAATCAAGAATAATGTTGAACGATGAATTCAAAAATACAATTCCTTAGCCATACTAAACTGTGACTAAAGTTTCTTTTCAGGATATAAAATGATATGTTAGATAAAAAACTATTTCCGTTTAAACCGATAAGTGACTCCATTGTCATTATCATGGAAGTTCATAGAGTTTTTATCAAGTGAAATATTATCAATATGTAAGCGGAATGCTTCTCCGCAATATTGGTACCCTAACCCAAACCAATAAATACCAGCCGTTTTTACCCCTTGATGATGCTCTATATCAATTTTGTATTTAGCCCAACAAGTAATTTCAGTTCGTATGGTATCTTTTGAAATAGACCAAATATGGTCTGGATTTTCGACATCAACCCAGGTACCAGCAAGCAAATTGTGGATTATCTCTACCGTATCATTTTTCTGAGCTTTACAGCCAAATGATAGGATAAATAGCAATAACAGGGTGAATGATATCTTCATGCTTTGTGAATAACAGAAAATAGGACGTTTTATTATTCAAAACCAAAAGTAATACATATTAAGAACATGATTTTTGTGATTTACTTCAATTTTACCAATTAAATATAGCTTACTTTTAACATTAAATTATTAAGTCAAATGCCTCATATTTCAATTATTTCATCCAGCGTTCGTATTGGCAGAAACAGCCACAGACTGGCCCTCTACTTTAAAAATTATATTGTAACGAATAATTTAGCCACAGCCGAAATAATTGATTTAAACACGTACCAATTCCCGTTATTTGATGAACGGCTACAATTTCAGAAAAATCCGACTCCTGCAATGCTGGAGTTCTCCGGAAAAATTAAATCTTCCGACGGGGTTATTATTGTAACCCCTGAATATAATGGTGGTTACCCTGCCAGCCTTAAAAATGCAATCGATTTATTATACGAAGAATGGCACCGCAAACCTATCGCTATTTCCACTGCTTCTAATGGGATATTTGGCGGAACTCAAGTTATCACTTCACTGCAATTCTCTTTGTGGAAAATAAGAGCCTGGACTGTTCCTGCCATGTTTCCGGTGCCGAAAGTTCAAAATGCATTCGATGAGTTTGGAAATCCAACTGACAAACCTGCAACTGATAAACGCGCTTCAGCCTTTATTAGTGAGCTACTTTGGTGCATGGAGGCAAAAAGTAAAATGGACAAATAATCAGGCTACTTCTTTTCATTACCGTTTTCATCGTAACGCTTCATTACGCTCATGCCACAGTTACTTGGAATCATTTCACTCTGTAGCTTTCCATTTTCATAATATTCTCTGTGAAGACCGTCCTCATTGTCATTTTTATATGAAATTTCAGTTTTTAAAGTTCCACTTTCATAATAAAATTTAAACAGTCCATCTTTTTTACTATTCTTAAAAGTGCATTCACTTTTTAGTTTCCCATTCTAGTAATAAAATTTTTGGGTTCCGTTTATATTACCGGATGAATATTCTTCGGTCATTCGCAACACCCCGGTCTCGTAATATTCGGTTCCTATACTATCCAAGGCATCATTTGTATAGTGATAAATACTTTTTAGTTTCCCGCTCGGCCAATAAAATCGTTGGGTACCATTTTTTTTACCATTTGTATAGGGTGTAACTCCGCTTACAATACCACTTTCAAAATACATTTTGTCAATTCCATTCACCTTGCCATCCTTATAGGGTATTTCGCTCATTATCTTACCACTTCTATAATAATTTTTCACAAGGTCATATTTGTGGCAACCCCAAAGCAATAGTGGTATGCAACAGACTTGTAATGCAAACTTCTTGAACGATTTCACAGTATCAAATATAGTATTTACTCATAAATAGTGGATTATAATGGGAATAAGTATTTACCCCTGATCTCGCTCAATTTATTTTTTCTGAACATTCCAGCGCATGGTATCTTCAATAGCCTGAAAGAAATTCAATTCTTTTGATTCAAACCTTTTTTGGATTGAAGAATAAGGAAAGGTGGCGTACTTCGACCCTGAATGATATATACTTATCTCTTCCCCATATTGGTCAGTAACATGTTTCCATTCCGATTGGAACTCCTTATTCAGAATATCTCCGAACACTGTGCCAAGACACATTTTAATCATATAAGCTGAAACCTTTCTTTCCTTCTCAGCATAAAAATCCATGTCGTAGTTTTCTTTCACAAATTCCTCGCGGCTTTGCAGCCAATTGGAAAAAACCGTACTCAACATTTTTGAATTGAAAGTACCATCAAATTCAGGGGCATATTTTTTACAGATCTTAGCAGCAATATCCCTATGGAACTCCATCATGTTTTTTTCTTCATTGCTGAGTGGCCGTATAGTTGGTTCCATGCGTTATGTTTTTGGAACAAACATAGTAAAAATGGGGAAAGCTTTTTTAAGAACTATTTTATTGCGTTACCCTGTTCATCATATTTTATCGTCTCGCCTTGCTGGCCATCCATATATGATATCTGTGTTTTCAACTTACCATTTTCATAATATTCTTTAAAAACACCATTCAGTTTATCGTCCTTGCAAATATATTCCCGCTGAATGGTTCCATTTTCGTAATATTCAATAAGGGTACCATTTCGCTTGCCATCTTTAAATGGATATTGCCCACTTAGTTTACCGCTTCTGTAATAATCTTTTTCAAGTCCGTTTTGCAATCCATCGGTATACGGAAACTCACCTTTTAACTGTCCGTTATCATAATACTCTTTAGCTACACCGTTTTGTTTATCGTCTATAAAAGCATATTCACCTCTCAATTTTCCGTTTTTGTAATACGCTTTGGTAACACCCATCTGTTTGTCATTTGTAAATGAAGCTTCGCCTTTGTTTTTCCCATCCGGAAAATACATTTTTTCGGTACCATCCCTTTTGCCGTCTTTGTAAGGCAATTCGCTAAATATCTTACCATTAGCATAATACATTCGTACCATACCCTGCACCTTTCCGTCCTTATAGTAAGCCAGGCTATAATAAGGAGCATCAAGGTCGGTGGTATGATAAAAAGTGCTGTCGTAATACAAAACCCATTTGCCTTGCCTTGTCATATCCAATAACAGGTTTTTTGCTTCGGCCTTATTAGTGAAACCCATGGTGTCGCTGCTTTGCTGAGCAACAACAGTAAAGGCGAAAAAAGCATTTGCAACGATGAATGCAGCTAGGAGTTTTGTTTTCATTTTATAAAGATAGGCTTTTTGGGGAAGGAGAGGAAATTTCAACACAAAGGGCTGGAGTAAACAGAGTTTCACATGGAATATAAATCTATTTCTTGATTTCTTTTCCTGCTTCATCAAAATTTATTGTTCTTCCCTCTTTACCCTTTTTGAATAAAGTCTCACTTTTTATCTTGCCACTTTCATAAAATGAATATTCTACACCGTCAGGTTTTCCATATACAAAGTGACATTGATAAGATACAACACCACTCTCATAATAGCTTTTTAACAACCCGTTTGCCTTTCCATTTTTTAAAGCAACCTCACCTTTCAATTTTCCGTTTTTATAATATTGTTTTCCAATGTTATTGATAATGCTATCTGCAATAAAGGTTTCAGTTAGTTGGTTGCCATTTTCTGAATATTCTTTTAGAGTACCCGTAATTTTCAAAGGGTTGAAAGCTTTTATTTTATTCCAATTTATCTTCTTGCCAGTTATATTCTGAAAAGTATCGATATAATGCGCTACAAATTTTAATCCCCCATTTTCATAATGGACTTTCACTGTATCGGAAACCCCTTCTTTTAAATATATTTCACCAATAAGAATACCATCCATTGAGTAATAATTAAGGTATCCGTTTAAAATGCTATCAACAAAAGGTATTTCATATTCAATTTTTCCATCTTGGTAATACACTTTTTGCAAACCATTCAATATACCTCCGTCAAAAGGGCTAACACATTTTAATCTTCCATTTTTATAATAATCTTTTGCTATGCCATTAGCAATACAAGACTGAACAGGACATTCAAATTGTAGCTTGCCATTCTTATAGTATCGCCTGACAATACCATTAAAATCATCTTTAATGTAACATGAATCATATGTTTGTAACTTCCCATTTTTATAATAATACTTAAAAACACCCTCCTTTACCGAAGGTGACAACGATGAATACATGCCAGACATTTGAAGTCTTCCATTTTTGTAATAATCACGAATAAGTCCAATTGGCTTTCCATGGCTATAGGTGATTAAACGATAATAGACATATCTTTTTGTTGAATTAAAATCCCATTTAGCATCGGCATATTCTATCCATTTACCCTCCTTTACCCCATTAACCATTTTGTTTTCCGCTTCTTTTTTATTCGTGAACCCACTATCGGAATCCTGTTGTGCATGTACATTGGATATACAGCATAAAAACGCAATTGCAATTATTATAATATTCTTAGTCTTCATTTTATTAAGTCAAAAGTAACATTTATTCATTATTAATTTATTTGGTATCCCACCCCCACCCCTCTTAAGTAGGGGAATTTGTACCTTTGCCCCATGAATCAAGTCCTAGCTATCATTCAACGTGAGTTACAGCACGAGCTGCGCAGCCGCAAAGCATGGCTTGCTATTTTATTGTACACAGCTAGTACGGTTTACATCAGTTACCTGGGTATGCAAGGAAGCACTGAAACCTCAACACACAATGCAGTGTTTTGGTTGCTGATCATCTTTATTTCCATGTTTGCTACTTCGGGCAGCTTTGCCGGCAGGGAAAGTGAAATGTTTTACATCTACACCCTAATATCTCCTGCGCGGTTTATCCTTGCAAGATTATTATATAATGGGGTATTTCTGCTTGCTGTAAGCATTATAGCCTTTATTTGTTTTCAGTTTTTTATTGGCTTTGGAAACACCAATCTTTTAATTTTTTTAACAGCCCTTTTACTAACTGTTTGGGGTATTTCATCGCTACTTACCATGTCATTTTCAATAGCCTCAAAAGGCGGTGGCGGGTTTACTTTAATGGCCGTATTAAGCTTTCCATTACTTGTTCCTTTACTTATTACGGCCCAAAATCTTTCCACCATGGCTATTGGTGCAGTAAACACCACAGGATGTGGCGGATATATTGCCACACTCCTTGCTTTAGATGCTATGATTGCAGCCCTTTGTTATTTATTATTTCCATATCTTTGGCGCGATTAAAAAACACGAATTTTTAGGATGTTTGAAATAAAGTACCGTCATTGCGAGGAACGAAGCAATCTCTTTTATTATGTAGAGATTACTTCGCACTTGCCGCTTCGCAGACAAGGGCTCGTAATGACGATTGGGCTTTACAAAAAATTTAATAGAGTTATTAATGATTAAGAAAGACATATTATCGAAATCCTGGTGGAAATACCTATGTGTTATTTTCCTAACCTATACGGTGATTGCGGGCTTCCTGATGCCAGTTCCGGCATTGCCACATTTGCATGAAACTATCCGTAATCTCTATTTCCATGTTTGCATGTGGTTCGCCATGATGTATATTTTTACTGTTTCGCTTGTTTACAGTATTAAATACCTTAATAACCCTAAAGAAGACTATGATATTATTGCATCCCAATCTACATACACCGGATTGGTTTTTGGAGTACTTGGATTGGTAACCGGAGCATTATGGGCTACCTATTCATGGGAAGGCGGCACCGGTGGCGTGAGTTGGATAAGCGACCCAAAAATAAATGGCGCATTTGTTGCTCTGTTAAGCTACTTTGCCTATGTAGTGCTTCGTAACGCTATGGATGATGAACAGAAAAGAGCTAGGATTTCGGCGGTTTATAACATTTTTGCTTATGTAATGATGATCGTATTCATAATGATATATCCCCGCTTAAGCAATGTAGATTCTATGCATCCAGGTAATGGAGGAAATCCGGGCTTTAATTCATACGATCTAGACAGCCACATGAGGCTGGTATTTTATCCCGCTGTAATAGGTTGGCTTTTGCTTTGCACGTGGATAGCATCTGTCAACATCCGTACCGAACGTATTAAAAGGTATTTTCATAACATTTAGCATATTTTACCATGAGAAAAATCAGTTTCCTTTCACTTATAATGTTCGTACTTTGCAGTGTTCTTGTAACCGCACAAACCCCCGCCTCATCTCAGCCGCTTGAAATGGCAGATAAAATGAGAAGCAACGGCATGATTTATGTGGTTGTTGGGTGTCTGGTAATAATTTTAGTAGGTCTTTTGGTCTATCTAATAACTATTGACAGAAAGGTAACCCGCGTTGAAAAGGAAATTGAAGAAAATAAAAATAAATGAAAAAGATACACATCGTAGCAATTCTGATTATTGCTATAGCTTTTGGGGTTGTTATGACCTCACTCTCCAATAACAGTACGTATGCTACTTTTAATGAAGCAGCCTCCCATCCCGATAAGGTTTATCACGTAGTTGGAAAGCTGGATAAAAGCAAGCCATTCCTTTACGATGCTCAATTAAACGCTAACCTGTTTACCTTTTATCTGATAGATAACAAAGGAGCAGAGCGCAAAGTAATGCTGGAAAAACCAAAACCAGACGATTTTGAACGTTCCGAACAGATTGTGGTTATTGGCTCAGCGAATGGAAACGATGAATTTAAAGCCAAGGATGTGCTTATGAAATGCCCTTCCAAATACTCTGACGGCAAACCTACCGAGACGAAAACGAGTTCGATGTAGTCCCTACGGTCATGCTGAACTTGTTTCAGCATCCCAACAAAAGATTTATTTTATTAAACCGCATTAGTGGGATGCTGAAACAAGTTCAGTATAACGATTTCCTACACTAACAGTTCTTGATTAACTTTGCGCCCTTTGTAATTTACTATTCACAGATCTCTACTTGAACAATATAACATATATAGGCGAACACATTTGGGCAGGAATGGTCGGAAACACTTTTGTATTCCTGTCCTTTACTGCGGCTTTGCTGGCGGCATTCGCTTATTTCCGTTCAGCACAGAATGATGAACTGGAAGGCGGCCCCTGGAAGAAATTGGGAAGGATTTCATTTCATGTGCATTCATTAGCGGTGGCAGGCATAATGGCTACCATGTTCTACATGATATTCACACATATGTATGAATATTATTATGTGTGGGAACACTCAAACAACAGTATGCCTCAGAAATATACTCTGGCATGCTTTTGGGAAGGACAGGAAGGCAGTTTTTTACTTTGGACTTTCTGGCAGGTGGTGCTTGGAAATATTTTAATGAGAACCACCCGACAATGGGAAGCCCCGGTAATGGCCACCATTTCACTGGCTCAGGTATTTTTAGCTTCAATGCTTTTCGGGTATTATATTTTCGGATTTCGCATTGGAAGCAACCCTTTTATGCTTTTACGTGAAACCCCTGAATATGCTAATATCCCAATTTTCGGTATGGCAGATTATCTGCGCCACCTCGACGGTCGAGGACTAAATCCGCTTCTTCAAAACTACTGGATGACCATCCACCCTCCTACCCTTTTCCTTGGCTTCGCTTCCACAATAGTACCTTTTGCCTATGCCATTGCAGGCCTCTGGAAAAAGAAATACGGCGACTGGCAGGTAGATGCGCTTCCATGGTCATTCTTTGGTATCATGATTCTCGGAACCGGAATACTTATGGGTGGTGCATGGGCTTATGAATCGTTGAGTTTTGGCGGTTTCTGGGCTTGGGATCCGGTCGAGAATGCGTCTCTAATCCCATGGCTTACTTTTGTGGGAACAGGGCACATACTCATCATTTATAAGGCACGTCAGCGTGGGGCTTTATCAACTTTTATATTTCCCATAATAACATTCATACTTGTCCTGTATTCTACTTTCCTTACCCGTAGCGGAATATTAGGCAATACATCCGTGCATGCCTTTACCGACTTAGGTATGTCGGGCTGGCTACTTATTTATCTGTTATTCTTCATTCTGTTAGCAACAGTTCTCATTATAGTTAATTACAGCAAACTACCTAAACAGCCAGATGAGGAAGACCTTTGGTCAAGGGAATTTTGGATGTTTTTAGGTGCCTTGGTTTTGGTAATGTCCTGCATGCAGATCATTGTTATTACATCAGTTCCGGTGACCAACAAAATATTCGGATTTAACCAGGCTCCTCCTGTTGACCGGGTTGGGTTCTATAATCGCTGGCAGATACCGTTTGCAATTATTGTTACATTCCTTGTAGCTATTGGCCTTTACTTTAAATTCAAAACAACCGACCTCAAGCAATTCGTAAAACAGTTGACACTTCCGTTTGTTTTGGCAGTTGTTATTACAACCATATCCTCACTAGTTCTCAAATTAACAAACGGATTCTTTATTACGTTGCTTCTTACCAGTTGGTTTGCTGTAACAGCCAATTTCTTTTATTGGGTCAGGGCTAAAAAAGCTAACCTCCAGAAAGGCGGTGCCACCTTTGCTCACCTTGGTTTTGGACTTATTATTATGGGAGCACTTATTTCTACCTCAAAGAAAGAAGTTATATCGGTTAACTCCTCTGGAATTGATGTCGGAACAAAAGGTAAAGACTTTTCTAACTCAACCGACATCCTCCTGAATAAAGGTGACACACTTCGAATGGGCGAGTACTTTGTGACTTATACTGGCAAAGAAAGAGTCGGGCACGATATCTTATTTGCAGTTGAGTTTTTACACAAAGATTCCTCCACTAAAAAGTACTCATCTGACTTTACTCTCCACCCGATTATTCAGATCAATCCACAGATGGGTAATGTGGCAGAACCATCTACACGGCATTTCTTTACAAAGGATATATATACGCACATTATGGCCGCTGACCTCACGATGAAAGGTGAGCAAGGAAGAGATGCAGGTGCCGAACCTGGCTCTGTTCATACACTGAAAGTGGGTGATACTATGTTTTCTTCCAACAGTATTATTGTTTTTACTAAGCTTGAAAGGCAGATAGACCATATTAAATACAACATTGATGCCGATGAAGTTGCAGCAGGAGCCGTTTTAAAGGTAATTGATGTAAATGACAAAATACACATAGCAGAACCTGTTTATGTAGTATCTCATAATCGTATACGTAACATTCCTGCTTCAGTGCCTGAATTAGGTTTGTCGTTTACATTCCAAAAAATCAATCCTGATGAGCATACGATGGATTTTAGTGTTTCGGAGGCAAAACATACCGAAAAGGACTTTATCGTGTTAGAAGCAGTTGTATTTCCTTACATAAATGTATTGTGGTTCGGATGCCTTGTTATGGTTCTTGGAACAATTCTTTCAATAAGGCAACGCATTAAGAAAAGGAAAGAAGCGAAAAAAGAATAAATTTAATGTTGATTCCAATAACAACAGGAATTGAAAGTTAAAAATGAAAAAGACTTCCAAACAAAAAGTTGTTTTTATAGGCTCGGGGAATGTGGCTACCTCCCTCTCAAAAGCACTCCGGAAAAATTGGGATGTCATTCAAGTATACAGCCGCTCGCTCTCCAATGCCCGCACATTGGCAAGGGAACACAATAGCACTTTCACTAATGATTTAAGTAAAATATATAAAGAGGCTGATATTTATATTATTGCAGTTAAAGATGACGTTCTTGAAAGTGTTTGTAAAAAACTTAAGCTTAAAGGCAAAATGGTTATACATACTTCCGGAAGTACGGCATTAAAGACCCTAAAAAATGTTTCCGATACTTATGGGGTAATGTGGCCTATGTATTCATTTGCCGGAAAGAAAGATCTTGCAAAAAATATCCCCTTTTTTGTTGAAGCTTCCGATAAGCAAACAAAGGCAAAACTTGAAGGTTTGGTAAAGGAATTAAAAGGTAAATTCTACTACATGGATTCGGCTCAGCGGGCAAAGATCCATATGACAGCTGTATTTGTAAACAACTTCCCGAACCATCTCTTTGCCATTGCAGAAAACCTGTGTAAAGAAGCGGGTATCCCTTTCTCACTCTTTTTACCACTTGCAAAAGAAACAGTGGATAATATTGCCTGGCAATCTCCGGCACTTTGCCAGACAGGCCCGGCAAGCAGGAACGATAAGAGAATATTAACAAAACACAGGGATCTCTTAAAATCGCATCCCGATTATTTGAAAATTTACGGCTTACTGACTAATAGTATTATCAAATCAGCCAATGGAAGAAAAAAACTTTAAGGAACTGCTAAGGCAGGTGAAAGCAATGGTATTTGATGTAGACGGGGTTCTAACCGATTCTTCATTAATAATAATGCCCGATGGGGAATTAGTTCGTACTATGAATATGCGCGACAGTATTGCAATGAAACTGGCCGTTAAGAATGGATATCATTTATGCATTATAACCGGAGGAAATTCCCAATCTGTAAAACAGCGCCTTAACAGGCTAGGTATTTCAGATATTTATTTAAAAACAGAAAACAAATTCGAAGCAATGAAAGAATTTGTTGAACTATACGACTTAAGCCTTAGCGAAGTACTCTATATGGGAGATGACCTGGTAGATCATGAAGTTATGACCAAAGTGGGAGTTCCTGTATGTCCGAAAGATGCAGTTCAGGAAATAAAGAGCATTTCTAAGTACATATCCCATATTGATGGCGGGAAAGGATGTGTTAGGGATGTAATAGAACAGGTGATGAAGGTCAGTGGAAAATGGATAATTCCAAAGTTTTAGACTGATTTTTGAAGAATTGCAAAAAAAAGGGTTAAAAAAAGAAGTTGATATTAAACTTATATATATCTTAGCAGTCCTAAATCAAATCCAAAAATTTAAACATTATGAAAAAGACTTCTAATTTAATTGCTTCCCTCAGTTTGTCATTATTGGCAGTTGGGGCTATGGCACAAATTCCTGGAAACTTCTCCAAAATCAGGTCAACCCACCCGGTTCCTGCTAGTGGAAAGTTTGCACCAGTAACCCATTCGTCTACTTCGAGAAAAGTGACATCTAACCCTAATTATCTCCTTGATAACTTAGCAGGTGACGCGGCTCAATCAGGAGGAACTTTTTACAACTGGTCTCCTTACCTGTTCATCAATAACAATTATTCTCTTGCAGATAGCGGTTCAGCTTACAACCTTAATGCAAACAATGTAACAACCGTTTTTGACACCTGCTGGGATCTTTATTCTCAAGGTTTTGCAAACATTGCCACCCCAGGTATGGTTGTAGAAGTTGATACCATTACTTGTTATGTACGTTACCACAACACTTCAGGTAACAATGATACCATTCTTCTTTCTGTTATGTCAGTGAATGCTGCCGGATTTCCTACTTCAACCGTTTATGGTGTTGATACAGTAGTAGTAAGCCCTACATTCTTCCCTTACAATACAGTAGATTCAATGCAATCTTTCTATGTAGTTAAGCCAATTTCTGTTCCTAATTCAGCACGTCACGGTTGGAACTTCTCAGTTCAAATGACAGTTCTTGCTGACAAAACCATGGACTCAATAGCAACTGTTTACTACTCACAAGGAAGTACAGCTTGTACAGCTTTAGGTGGATATTACACCCCAGAGCCTACAACTATTGGTGTTCCTAACGGAGCTGTAAATTGTGTTAACACTTTTGCAAACGGAATGTGGTATTTCACCTCTCCTGGTCAACATGGAAATGGTTCTTCATTATCATGGCCTTTAACCTCAGGTACCTACCAAGGTTATTACATGAACTCAGCTACCTACTATTGGGCACCACTTCCGGCAGTTCTTTTATACTCTACCTGCGGTGGCGATACCATCCAATGGAGTGTTCAGGATATCGCTATCTTCCCTTCTATCAGCGTAGTTCCTGCGGGCATGGATAAAATCAACTCAGCTGGTTTATCAGTTGGTCAAAACTATCCTAACCCATTCAACAAGAACACTACTATCAACTATAGCTTAACCAAGTCATCAAATGTTACTTTCTCAGTATATGACATGACCGGAAGAGTTTTAGTTAACACTGTTACCAACGCTGGCGCTGGTCAACATGTTATCAACTTAGATGCTAATTCATTTAGCCCTGGTGTTTATTTCTATTCATTTGACATAAACGGTACCAAGGTTACCAAGAAAATGATTATTACTGAGTAATAGTTGTTAAAGCAATAATAAAAAAACCCTGGCGTTATAGTCAGGGTTTTTTTTATGTAATTATGCGTACCTTTGATGTTCCACTTAATACTTAATCCTTTGAAAAATAATCTTTTATTATCAGTCACTTTTCTGGTTGGCATTATTTCATTTACAAATGGTCAAACAACTACTAAACAAACCCCTAAAGGTTTGCCTGACCATCATTTAAGAGGTGGAAAGATATCGAAACCTGCTCAAGTTGATTCCGCTTATATTTTACTAGACTACTCAACCGCCGATCAAGCTATTTATTCATCTTATCAGGCTGAACAGGGTCAGTTGATAAACAATTATTATCGCTTTCCTAAAGACACCGCAAATAGCTATAAGGCCTCAACTATGTTCTATCAAAATTACGATTGCATAAATACTGCAATTGTTGCTTTTGACAGTCTTTATGCGGTTAACTATGCTATGGGTTTTTCACCCGGAGCAGTTAACAGTTTACTACTTGACACTATTTATGTTCCTATAGTGCAGGTTAATAACAGCCATCAGAAAGACACATTGAAACTTCAGTTGATTACAATTGATGCCCAGGGATACCCGAGCACCACTCCACTTTTGTCTACACTCTTTATAGGAGATACAATTGGGTACGGAAACGATGGCCAGATTAAAGTATTAAAATGGTGTTTGAATTACTATTCTTTATCAGGTACAAAGTTTGCAATTAAACTGGATTATTATGATGCATCTAAACTAGACAGTTGCTGGTTTATCTATGGCTTCGGTTCTGTTCCGGATGCTTGCCCGAATAAGGTTACAGGTGGTGTTTTTGCAAAAAACACCCACTTCTCAAAAGTAACTGAAACACCACCCTTTATTGCAAATAGCTTTGTTCAATGGAATGAATATACAGGCTATGGTTTATTTCCTGACAGATCGGGCAATAATGTTTATTATCCTTGCGACACCTCAAAACATACATATGATACAGCCACCGATGGTGCAACCTATTTTCAAAATATAAACATTATGGTCACCGCTGCAATGAATTTTACAGTTGGAATCCCAACGCTTCATTCTCCATTAATCAATGTCAGTCAGAATTATCCAAACCCGTTTAATGAGACTTCCGTAATAACATATAGCCTTAGTAAGTCATCTGAGGTATCATTCAAAGTAACAGATTTAACGGGGAGAGAAGTATATGTTCAAAATTATGGCACACAAACATCTGGTGAGCATACTATTACCCTGAATGCAAATGAATTAAATGCAGGAGTTTATTTTTATTCTATTTCTTCTTTAGGTTCAACCATTACAAAGAAAATGGTGATTTACCAATAAGCAGTTTGTTTTAGCTTATGGTTCTCCTAACTAGCTCTTCGAGTTCGCTTAGCATCATGGCCGTGGCACCCCATACTGTATTTCCTTGTAAAATATAAGTAGGTGTTATTACTTGTTCTCCTGAACTTACCGTAATTATCCGTTCTTCTTTCGATTCAGGTGCGAGCAATTCCATTAATTCAACATCAAAATATTTTTGAACTTCGGCTTTATTTATTGAGGATTCAATTCTTCCTTCTCCCCTGCCAATAAATGGATGCACCCAAAAATTACTAGGGGGGATATAGAGCGGTGTTAGCGCACCAATAAGTGAAATGTTTTCAGAAGGCAAACCAATTTCTTCATTGGCTTCACGCAAGGCTGTATGCCAGTAATCATGGTCAGTTGGTTCTACCTTGCCTCCCGGGAATGCAACCTGTCCGCTATGAACTCCCCCTGCGGTACGCAGAATCAACCGTGTATAAATTCTATTTTGATTCGGATAAAGCCATATCAAAACCCCACTTTCTCTTGTTTTCCCAACATTTCCGGGTATATACCTGGCTTGGTTACGGCCCAATGGAGCCATACGTTTTTGAGCATCCCAGCCTGGAAGCCCTTTGGCTATTTCCTCTTTCAACCTTTCGAAAAAACTGACCTGCATAGATCTATTCTGCAAGTTCGTTCAGCACTTTAAGATTAACAGCATCCATATTATTGGCCTCATCGGTTTCAATAACCTTTGGAATATGTTTGAATTTTTTCATCATCATACTGAATGCTAGCGTCCCAATTTTCCCCTGACCTATATGGTCGTGCCTGTCAAGCCTGCTACCCAATTCGCCTTTCGAGTCATTTAAATGGATAGCATGTAGATTATCAAGTCCGATAATTTTATCGAAATCATGCCAGGTTTTATGGAAACCTTCCTCAGTAGAAATGTTATATCCAGCCGCAAAAGCATGGCATGTATCAAAACAAGTTCCAATGCGGTCCGAACCGGTCAGGTCCATTATATTCCGTATATGTTCAAATTTATACCCTACGTGCGAGCCTTGTCCTGCAGTGTTTTCCAGTAAGATCTTTACGTTGGAACTTTGGGTTTCGGCTACTATTTTTTTTAATGAATCTGCAATACGCTCCATTGCTTCTTCTGGTGTACTTTCTCCGGCAGCGCCTGGATGAAGAACAGTATAAGCCAGTCCTAATTCAGTACAACGAATCACCTCTTCGGTGAATCCTGCAATTGATTTGTTTCTTAACTCAGTATCGGCACTAGCTAAATTAATAAGATAGGAAGCATGGGAGAATATTACTTTAATTTGAGGGTTTTGAGCCCACGCATCTGCAAATAGTTTCTTTTCTTCAGCCGAAATTGGTTTGGCTTTCCACTGACGTTGATTTCGGGTAAAGACTTGAAATGTATCAATCCCTAATGTTTTTGCTTCCTCGAAGGAATGCTCCAATCCTCCGCTAACTGAACAATGTACGCCTAGTAACATAAAAATAAGATTTAAGTGTTTATTAATTTCTACCGTTAACTTTATTATAATCCTTAACCAAGGCTTTCAGGAACCCTCTGTTATCAATCGGAGGATTGATGCCAAGATGTTCCGATAGTTTTGTAACCAACTTCACCACTGCTTCCTCACTATTTTCATCGGGTTTTAGTGAAAGCACCCGCTTAATTACATTCACTTCGTTTAAGGTAAGCATTGTAGCCTGGGGATATTCCGGAACATATTCCTCTTGTATATTGGTGAATATGGTTTTGCCGATTTCCTCTCCATAAGTGGTCTTTACCACCATGGTTCCGGCAGCAATATCGCCTAAACGCTGGCCTTTTCCATTTACCGCAACGGTAATTATTGCAATCACCCCAAATAAAGGAGAAGTAAGGAATATGTCGATTATTCGCATGATCCAACGCATAATATAATTCCCGAAGGTGGGTTGCCTTCCATCAAGCCTCATTACTTTAATTCGAACAGCACGCTTCCCAATGGTCTGGCCATTCATAAAGGTTTCGAAAGCCAACGTGTAAAACAATAAAGGAATGGAGAAAACAGCCCACAATATGTAACTTACTTCCCATCTGCTCTCCCGGTAATTATCTCCTGCAATATTTTTAATAATGATTGAAGCAATAAGCATATACCCTGCCATGATAAGCAAATCAAGCAAAGCAGCAGCCATCCGCTCGGGTATACCGGCAATTGGATACTCAATATTTACATTTTGAGTGGTTTCAATATTTACGTTTTCCATATTTAATTACCTTTACGACAAAGATTTTTCATGCGCGAAGTTGTATTTATAAAACAAAACACGGATAAATGGAAGCAGTTTGAGAGCATGCTTCAGAGCAAAGATAGGAATAATCCTGATGAGATTGCTTCGCTGTATATTCAGCTGATAGATGACCTTTCCTATGCGCGCACCTTCTATTCAGCATCGCCGGTATGCAACTATTTGAATGATCTTTCAGGAAAAGCGCACATTGTTATTTACAAAAACAAAAAAGAGAAAAAGAGCCGTATAGTAGAGTTCTGGCGGACTGAGTTACCAGCTATATTTTATAGTTCTCACCGTTCATTACTTATTGCTTTCCTTATATTTATTGTTTCCGCATTAATTGGTGTTATTTCAGCAAAAAATGATGATTCTTTTATAAGACTAATTTTAGGTGACGGGTATGTTGACATGACTCTCGAAAACATCCGCAATGGCCATCCCCTTGCGGTTTACAATAGCAGTAATGAACTGATGATGTTTTTTGAAATTGCCACTAATAACATTAAAGTTGCATTTATAGCGTATGCAGCCGGCATCCTAATTTCATTCGGAAGTGCTTATTTTCTTTTATATAATGGCATTATGGTAGGCGTGTTCCAGTATTTCTGTTATCAGGAAGGTGCGCTTAAAGAATCAATACTTACTATTTGGCTGCATGGTACCATTGAAATTTCGGTTATAATTATTGCAGGTTGTGCCGGGCTGGTTATGGGTAACAGTATTCTTTTCCCCGGAACATATTCCCGTGCTATTTCCTTCAAACAGGGAGCTGTAAAAGGTCTTAAAATTGTAATAGGTACGGTACCATTTTTTATAATTGCTGCCACCATTGAGAGTTTCATAACCCGGCATGCAAGGGCATCGCAACTTTTCGACGGGTTATTGATTTTCTTATCTTTGACCCTAATCATTTGGTATTTTGTTATATACCCAATTCGTTTAAATAAAAAAACCAGTATTGAAGATATTCTATGAGCCAACAAAAACAAATAAACCTTAGGGAAAAAAGGGACATCGGGCAGGTAGTTAATACGGCATTTGCATTTCTGCGCATCAGTTACTTTAAAATGTTTCGCGACCTGTTATTATTTTCATCACCCTTTTTTATAATTACTGGCATATGCATGGGCATGGTCCAGTTTGATAAACCTGCCGAATTTGCCGGTTTAAATGTGTATTACTTTATGGATCCAATGTATTATGCTGCAATAGCTTCCGGTTTTCTGGGCACAGCATTATGCATGAGTATAGTTGGTAATTATCTTAAACAATATGCCGAAACCGGTTCCAGCCAGTTTGACAGAACGGCCATTTATAAAAACATCCGCAGTAACTTTGGTGGTTTTCTAGGTGTTTCTCTGTTTTATTATGCTGCTACACTTGGTGGTTTGGTATTTCTTATAATTCCGGGTATCTATTTCTCTGTTGCCAATGCGCTGGCCAGACCTGCTTACATTCTGGAAAATAATGGTGAGAGAGAATCAATGAGTATTGGCAAATCATTCTCCGAATCGCGCAGGCTGATAACAGATAACTGGTGGAGAACATTCGGATTATTTTACATTCTTTATTTTCTTGTAGCTATCATTTCATTCGTATTTTTCATACCACAAGGCATTCTGCAGTTTTTAATAGCCTTTAATTCGGCCAAAGGAATTGATATGGAAGGCTACCGTTTGTACTACATATTATCGTCTGTTCTAGGCCAGATAGGGCAAGGATTGCTATTCCCAATCTCAGTTTCGGCATGGTTTATATATTACTTTAGCCTGAAAGAAAGCAAAGACCAAACCGATTTGCTTGCAACAATTGATAGCATTGGTGCTAAGCCCACCACTAAAACAGAAGATGAAGGCAGTTATTAAACTCTTTCTTTTTTTAATAATTAGTACGCTGGCATTGACTCAGCAGGGCTTTGCCTTGCAGCAGAAATCAACGCACACGCATGTAGTGGTACGAAGGCCTCCGGCAGAGAAGATCAGCAAATTCCAATCAGACAGAAATTTCAATTATGAAGTGGTCCGATCCGAACATATATCTCTTTGGGATAGGTTCACTAATTGGCTAGCCCGGCATTTCCTTCCTAAACGCATTCCGGGTGGGTATACAACAGCAAACACCATCTGGACGATAATCGAATTACTTATCATTGCCGGAGCCATATTTTTATTCGTATATTTTATTTTAAAAAGTCAGGGTGTAAGTTTATTTGCAAAAAACAGTGGAAGCAATCTGCAATTTACCGAAGCACACGAAGATATTTCGCAAATGAATTTTGATGAATTGATTGCAACTGCCGCAGGTAACAGACAATACAGACAAGCAATTCGCTACCTTTATTTAAAATCACTCAAACAACTTTCCGACCATGACCTGATAAAATGGAAAGCAGAGAAAACAAACCACGATTATACAATAGAACTCCGTGCCAGTCCTTTTTCAAAATTGTTTTCAGAAATAACCCTTCTTTTTGATTATGCATGGTACGGCAATGCAACTATCAATGAAAGCACCTTTGTAAAGATCCAATCCTCTTTCGAACAATTTAACAGGCAGACCGCCCAAAAGATTTGAAAACAGCAGAGAAAATATACATAGCGGTTTTGCTGCTTATTTTCATTCTCCTTGGAGTTATTGAATACAACACACCATTACCTGTAAATTGGAGTGAATCATATTCGAGATACGATAAGATTCCATATGGAGATTACGCGCTATACGATATGCTTGAAGATATGTTTCCAGGTAAACGCGTCACCACTTCTGAGCTGCCACTTTACAGGTCTCTCAATGATTCATTGAATAATACCAATCTGATCATTATAAATAACTCTTTTAACCCGGATACCCTGGAACTAAGAACGCTTTTAAACTTTGTAAAGAGAGGCAATACAGCATTTATTGCTGCTGATTATTACTATGGCTCAATATCTGACTCTTTGAAAATACAAGTAACCGAAAAGATGGGCTCAGTAATTGCAACCGATTCACTGGGGTTAAATTTTATGGACGATGAATTATTTATGCAAGGCAAAGATTACGCCTACAAAAAGGGTTCTGTAGATTCCTATTTCGACAGTTGTGAAAATAGTGAAGTGCTTAGCCGCAATTCCAATGGTAAACCTGTAATGATAGCCAAACAAATTGGTCGTGGAAAATTATTGCTGTCCACTGTACCCAAAGCATTTACAAATTATTATGCTTTAAAATATCCTGAGAATGATTACATTTTTAAGTCTTTGTCATATCTGCCAATTGCCGATACCCGCTGGGATGAAAACTATAAAATGATAGAACGCAAAGCTTCAACACCGTTGCGATATATCCTTAATAATAGTGCTTTAAAACGGGCCTATTATCTTATGATTTTCGCGTTGTTTATATATATATTATTCGAAGGAAAACGAAAACAACGGGTTATACCAGTAATAAAACCTCTCCAAAATACAAGTCTCGAGTTCACTGAAACCATTGGCAGGCTTTATTTTCAGAAGGGAACGAACAAGGGCATTGCCGAAAAAAGGATAAAATATTTGTATGATTATATACGCACAAAATTTAAAGTAAATGCGAATGATGCCGAAGGAGAATTCTACAATTCGCTTTCAGCAAAAACCCTTATTAGTATTACCGATCTCAAAGAATTATTTGCTTTTATAGTCAGGGTACAGCACCAACCGGAAATTGATTCCCCTACCCTACTCCAACTTAATACACTGATTGAAGACTTTTATAAAAAAACAAACTAAATGGAAACACCGGAAATTTTTGAAAACAGGTCTAAACTGACCGATCTGCAAGCTTCTGTAGAAAGCATGCGTAATGAAATAAATAAAATAATTGTTGGTCAGGACGATATGATAGATATGATCATAACCTCTATTTTCTCAGGCGGCCACGTGCTTATAGAAGGTGTACCCGGTGTGGCTAAAACCTTGACTGCAAAACTCATTTCCCGGGCTATGAGTACCAGTTTTTCACGCATGTCCTTTACGCCCGATCTGATGCCTTCTGATGTTGTAGGCACACTTATCTATAATGCCAAAACCAACGATTTTGAATTTAAAAAAGGCCCCGTTTTTGCTAATGTTGTTTTGGTAGATGAAATTAACAGGGCACCTGCAAAAACCCAGTCAGCCCTGTTTGAAGTAATGGAAGAATTCCAAGTTACAGTGGATGGGAAAACATATCCCATGGCAACTCCTTTCATGATTATTGCTACCCAAAACCCAATTGAACATGAAGGCACCTATAGACTACCTGAAGCCCAACTAGACCGGTTCCTGTTCAAAATAAATGTAGATTACCCTGCCAAAGAACAGGAGATAAAAATGCTAACTATGTTCCACAACCGCAATGATGTGAATGACCCATCCATTATTAAACCTGTTCTGTCAGCCGCACAGGTTATGGATTACAGAAAACGTATCGGAGGATTTCATATTGAACCCAACCTGATAAGTTACATTGCTTCCATTGTGCAACATACACGCAATAATAAGAGCCTTTACCTTGGGGCTTCACCACGGGCATCAATGGCATTGATGACTGCCTCTAAGGCCTATGCAGCAATAAATGGTCGCGATTTTGTGAAACCTGAAGATATTCAATATGTAGCCTACCCAATACTACGGCACCGGATTATGCTCACCGCTGAAAAAGAAATGGAAGGAATTAAAACCGATGATATCGTTAAACAGATTATTCAAAGTATTGAGGTTCCCAGATAGAATGGGCACGAATGGAATTTAACAGAATAACGTGAACTACATAAAAAGTCTATATTTCGGAAGATGGTTTTACCTTGGGGTTATTACCCTGGTAATGCTTTTTGTATTCGGATATTTCTATGACCTGGTTTATGTGTATACTAAACTAATTTCAATTGCGTTTTTTGTACTTGTTGTAATCGATCATTTTTTGCTCTACCGCGGTAAGAAACAAGTTTTCGCCAGAAGGGAATTACCGGAAAAACTTTCGAACGGAGATATAAATACAATTTCTGTTTTCATTGAAAATAACTACAGAATGCCAATTAGTGTTACTTTAATCGATGAAATTCCGGATCAATTCCAGGTTCGTGATTTTCATTACACCATTAAACTTAACCCAAAAGGCAACAAAATAATTACCTATACGCTACGCCCGGTAAAGCGCGGTGAATATAGCTTTGGCTCTTTGAACCTGTATGTAACCAGCATTTTGGGATTAGTGAAACGTCGGTTTATTTTTGATAAAGGAACAAAGGTCCCGGTTTATCCTTCTTTTATGCAGATGCATAAATACGAACTACTAGCCATTTCGCAACAATTGCCGGAGACCGGAATTAAGCGAATGCGAAAGTTGGGCCATTCCATGGAATTTGAAACTATAAGGGAATATGTTCCCGGAGATGATCCCCGTTCAATAAACTGGACTGCAACAGCCCGGAAATCAAACCTGATGGTTAATCATTTCAGAGATGAAAGATCTCAGCAAATCTATTGCATTATTGATAAAGGGAGAACCATGCAACTTCCGTTTGAAGGATTGAGTCTGCTGGACTATTCGATCAATGCCAGCCTGGTGCTGGCCAACATTGCCTTAAAAAAACAGGATAAAGCAGGCCTGATAACATTTTCGGACAAGATGGGTGCTGTGCTCCCGGCAGATAATAAGCGGACACAACTAAAATCAATACTTGAAACTCTCTACAATCAGAAGACCCGGTATCTTGAATCGGATTATGAATTGCTTTATGCACGGATTCGCCAGCACATACATCAACGGGCATTATTGGTGTTATTTGCAAATTTCGGCTCATTGGAAGGCTTAAAAAGACAAATGCCATACCTGCGGAAAATTGCGGTCAATCACTTGCTGGTCATAGTTTTCTTTGTAGATACTGAATTGGATAAACTCCTGAATGACCGCCCAACAGAAGTAGAGGGCATTTATATTAAGACCATTGCAGAGCAATTTGTATTAGAAAAAAAGCAAATGGTAAAGGAATTGGAATCTGTTGGAATCCATACAATTCTTATTCCACCATCCAAACTAACCGTTGCAGTTATCAATAAATATTTGGAACTGAAAGCAAGAATGCTGATTTAATTAGCAATCAGATACCTTGTAATATCCAATGGCTATGTATTATTTAATTACCTTTGATTACATAAAAACGCCAAAACCATGGAAGCCGAATTTGCCGCAGAAATTTTTGAACGGGAACTGAACAAACTTATTGAAGAAATAAAGTTATACCCAAATACTGAAGCTTTATGGAAAATATCGGATGGTATAAAAAATTCAGGCGGTAATTTATGCCTTCATATATGTGGAAATTTACAACATTTTATAGGGAATGTTCTTGGTAATAGTGGCCATGTTCGCAACCGTGATAAAGAGTTCTCAGCAACCGGCATAAGTGCAGATGAATTAATTGATGAGGTGCAGAAAACAATATCCGTTGTTATTTCAACCATGAATACCTCTGCCGTAATAGACCTGGAAGAAGAATATACTGCTTTTCCGGCACATTTACTTGGCAAAGAAAAACTTACTAAAGGCTTCTTCCTTATGCACCTCATATCTCATTTAGGTTATCATTTAGGGCAGATAAATTACCACAGGAGACTGATATGTTAATTTTTGCGCCCCTGCTCAACTTATTTTGTGATATTTGCAAACTCTCAAAAGAATAAATGTCTTCAGACAGCCTCGTAATAATTCCTACTTATAACGAAAAGGGTAATATTGAAAATATCACCCGGAAAGTAATGTCGTTAGAAGGCAATTTCAATTTGCTTGTTATTGACGATGGCTCACCGGATGGTACAGCGGATATTGTTAAAACCTTAATGAAGGATGAATTCTACGGGAGACTTTTTATTGTCGAAAGAAGCGGTAAGCAAGGTTTGGGGACTGCATATATTGCAGGTTTCAGGTGGGCATTGGAACATGGCTATGAATTTATTTTTGAAATGGATGCTGACTTTTCCCATAACCCCGACGACCTGTTACGTTTGAAAGCCGCTTGTGTCAATGGTGCTGATCTCGCAGTCGGGTCCAGGTATGTAAAGGGAGGCCACATTGCCAAATGGGATTACAAAAGAGTGCTAATGTCATACTTTGCCTCGTTGTATGTCCGTATGGTTTTATGGATGAATGTTAAAGACACCACTGCCGGTTTTAAGTGTTACAGGCGTAGAGTGCTTGAAGCCATTCATTTTGATGATATCCATTTTATAGGATATGCTTTTCAGATTGAAATGAAGTACAGGACTTATAAAAAAGGATTTAAAATTGTAGAAGTACCTATAACCTTTACCGACCGTGAAATCGGAGTATCAAAAATGAGTGGTAAAATTTTTAAAGAAGCCATTTTTGGGGTACTTAAAATGCGCTTTATAAAGGTCAATTAAAATGCCTGCTATACTTATCCGTAATGCAATAATTGTAAACGAGGGTAAAACTTTTCAAGGTGATATTTTAATTCAAAACGGACTGATCGAAAAGATTGGCGAATCTATAAGCACTTTCCCAGAAGGAACGGAAATTATTGATGCGAAAGGCAAGTACCTGTTACCTGGTGTTATAGATACACATGTACATTTCCGTGAACCGGGACTTGTTTATAAAGCCGATATATATACTGAATCGAAAGCCGCAGTTGCAGGTGGAGTTACATCCTTTATGGATATGCCAAACACTTTTCCACCGGTATTGACACAGGAATTACTCAAAGATAAATTTGAAATTGCTTCTAAAAAATCGATTGCGAATTATTCCTTTTATATGGGTACTTCCAACGATAATTACGAGGAAGTTATTAAGACCAATCCGAAAGAAGTTTGCGGTATAAAGATATATTTAGGTTCCTCAACTGGTAATATGCTTGTGGATAACCAGGAAAGCATTGAAAAACTCTTTAAAATTCCTGGAACGGTAATTGCAGTGCATTGTGAAGAAGAACATATCATTAAGGAGAACTCAAAACTCATCAGAGAAAAATATGGCGATAATCCCCCACCATCCTGCCATCCGGTAATTCGTAATGAGGAATGTTGTTATCATTCTTCCTCCCATGCTGTAGAATTAGCTAAAAAACACAATACAAGGCTTCATGTAGTGCATGTTTCTACTGCTAAAGAAACAGGGTTGTTTGACAATAATCTTCGGCTTGAACAAAAGAAAATAACCGCTGAAGTCTGCCCCCACCACTTGTGGTTTTCAGATAAAGATTATGCTGAAAAAGGCAATATGATAAAATGGAATCCTGCCATTAAATCGGAACATGATAAAACCACACTACTTCAAGCCCTGCTTGAAAATAAAATCGACACAATAGCAACTGACCACGCACCCCATACCCACGAAGAAAAAGAGCAGGTTTACTTTTCCTGTCCTTCAGGTGGGCCTATGATTCAACATTCGTTAGCGGTAATGCTAGAATTGCACAGAGACGGGAAAATATCAATAGAGGAAATAGTTAATAAGATGTGCCATGCACCCGCTATTTGCTTTCAAGTTAGCAAACGCGGCTTTATTCGTGAAGGCTACTGGGCCGACCTTCTTGTTGTTGATTTAAACGCAGCATGGACTGTTGATAAAACCAACATCCTTTACAAATGTAAGTGGAGCCCACTTGAAGGAACAACATTGCATTCGAAGGTTACGCACACGTTTGTAAATGGCAATCTTGTTTATGCAAATAACTCTTTCAACGAATCAATTAAAGGTCAGCGGATACTCTTTGACCGCTAAACATATTTAATTTCCATATATCCTGCGCAGGAAACTTGTTTTCTTAGCACTGGTTGTAGTCTGGATAACAATCTTTCCCTTATCATTCTTAAATGTTTTTTTATCCTCTTTCATTGCGTTATAAATATTCATGAAATCATCATTGGATGAAGCAATCTGCAAAGCACCTGCATAGTAATTGAAATAATACCAATGTCCAGGATCAAATTCAAGATAGATATTCAACTCATCACCTGCATGTTTTTTACGTATTTCAACAATACCTGTAGCTTGCTTATTTATCATTGTTTTACCAATACTTCCAATACCAATAGGCCCTTCAGAAATATAGGCATGCGTTTCAGCATTGAATTTTAGCTTTACATTTGAAAGGAAGAATTGAGATTCTAATTCCTTTGGCAACTTCTTCACGGTACCATATAAAGTCAATTGAGAAACCAGTTTATCGGCTTCATCTTTACCCATTAATTCACGCAAGTTCTTTTGGAAAGTCGGATCTTCAAAATCGATCGGTTTAAGATTTGTAAAACCCTGAGCATCTTTCGCCATTTTGTCCATTGCCCCATCGTCAAAAAAGAAATTGAAGAGCATGGATAAATTACATACTGTTGAATCGGGGATGATATAGTCTGTAAGGTTTCCAACGGTTTTCATATCAACCATTCCCAAGTCTGCACCAAGCTTTATTTTGCCCTCTCCATACTCTATGCACTTTCGGGTATCAAGGCTAACATAGTTACCAGGCAATGTTTGAGCAATAAGCTTCTCTTTATTCGATATTCGATACTGCTGAGTGGCTTTATCATAAGCCAGGTAACCGCTATCGGGAACCATTACAAAGTCCTTTTTATAGTTGACTATGGGCGACAAGAAGGCTCCGTAAATTGTTATAGAGTCAGCGGTGGACAAGACCGGCGAAACAGCAAGCGGGATAAGATTATCATTCAAAGCCATACCTACAGGAATTTCCACATTATTCGGATCCACCTCCGATGAAAATTTCAACCAAGATATTTTGATCTCATTACAAGAATGATCAATTCGGCAGGAACCATCAAAATAAAGGAAAGGATTCGAGGCTTTCAATGTAACCCTGCCTTTATATTTAAAATTCGAACTTATTGAAAAATTGGCAGTATCCGCTATTTCAGTGTTGGCAATGGTTTGGTGAGAAGTATCCACGTGAATATTGCTGAAATACATTTTCCTCCTGTTCTTTGATTCATCAATAAAATCATAATAACCCGAACCGGAATAATTTTTGCGAGAGGTAATACTAATATCCGCTTTATAAATAGTGTAATATTTGGTTACTTTATTGGCAGTAATATTCGCATTTATCAGGGGCTCCATCACAGCTTTTTTGTGGACTGTTATATTGCCGCTATCAGGAATAATACGGGCATCCGCAACATCAATGTATGGTACTTTATGCGCCGAAATTTCATACGTCTTTAAACTGAACCTTGCCTTTGGAGTAATGAACTGAAGAGAATCCTGATGAGGGGCTACAGAAATAAATCGGGAACCTGAGAATTCCAGTTCTTTAGCATTGGTAGTTTCCTTTTGTTTCTCCTTGGTTCCAAGCTCTATATCATCTTGATCGATATACCACTTGAATTCATCCATATAAGCTATGTACTGATTTTCCGGAAACTTAACCACTGATCCACTTCCATTGGTTGTGAACTCTCCTATTCTGGTTTCGAAATCAATATCCGTTTTCATATTGGATGTGCCAAATGCGATACCGGAAAGATCATTTGATTTAAGATTGAAACTTGCAGTATCTGCCGTAACCCTATGCTGAAGGAATTTAAACTCGTTCGAGGTAACAAATGCTTTTAAGAAATCCATTTCTCCGTTACCGGAAAGTAGTTCAGGTGCAACGGTAAATGTTCCATGAAAAGTAGCAAACTTATTATAACAAGTAAAAGGGTGAACAAGATCCTTTACAAAAAGTTGATTTTGCTTTGGCATCCAATGTTCATACACCGTATCGCCACTTGCTTCCGGAAATTCAGGTTTCATTTTTTGCTCTGTAACATTAAATGTTTCAGCTCGGGCATCCATTGAATCCGGGAAGAAAATGAACTTAGGCGAAGTGGAAACAGATGTTACATACTTAAATGTACCATCTCCAATTAAACCCTGGTTACTTAACTTAAGCTTGTTAAATAGCTTACCTTTTCCTTTGTAGAGGTCCATACCATCGATAGGAGCATCATGCACAAAACCCAATGAATAGTCCGGTTGAAGCTTTAAAGTTTCACGCATTTCAGGAACTATATCAGCCGAGGCAAATGTTCCGTCGAAATGTAGCCTGGAATTTGAAAAACTAGCCAAACTATCAATTGTAAATGGGTCTGCTTTAAAATAGAAAGCATCTCGTTTATACACTCCGTGCTGAATATCTTTGGTATCATAATAAACGAAAGTATTCGTATCGCTAATTAAAATCGGATATTGTTTCAGTTGCTTAATACCGGATTTATTCGTGGTTTTATCAATCATCAATTCTCCGCTAAGGTGCCTAACCAAACTTTTAACAGGAACAATTGGATATTTTCCGCCAGAATCTTTGGTATATGAATTCGCATACAGCCTGAGTGAATCGACATTTTTCATTTTAATTTTGAAATTCTCATAATCAAAATCAAATTGTTTTCCGAAGAATGCAAACCTTCCTGCCTGAACAACACCGGCAAAAGTAGCTTCCCTGTTACGATGAAGTACCATATGCCTTTTATCCGGGAAGAATATCACACTTTGGGAATCACTCAAAATAACCTTACGTATGCCGTTCAGGCTAATATCAAAATTACCCAAATCCATTACACCATTGTCCTTGGCAGTTGTATCATTTGTAGCAAATTTGGCAGGGTCTTCCGAGTGATAGTCTACTACATCATAATCCGCTTTACCGGAACGGTTTTGTATAAAAGTAAAGAGTTTATCCTCAACATGAATTTTGTCGGTCTGAACATCCAGATTCACTAATCCAATTGTTGCAAGCCTAAAAATAATTGGCCTGAGTTCGTCAGAGGTGATATGCATAAATGAGGCCAAGTCATCCATTAACAGGTCACGTGAATTTATCGATTTGCAATACTTGGATATTTCCACAAGAGGGCTTAATCCGGATGGGTCGCGTAATTGTTCATACAAATCTGGACGAAAGAAGTTTTGCGATTCAAAATCGGCAACTGTTTGTGTGTTACCCTCCATCATCCTGAATTCAATTTTTGGCTCTTCTGTATACCATGAAAGCTCCTCAAAAAACATATTCACTTTATGATAAGTATCAAAGAATGGAGCTTGGGAAAGGCCCTGATTTGAACGAATAAGTGAAACATGCTTCTTCTTTATATTATATATCATTTGAATGTCCGGGTGGAAAATCGAATCACCGTCTAATGTGAAATTAATACGTGCATCATCCGTCATGATATTATCTTTTGTAATTCCATAATAGAGTGATGAAGTAGTCAGAAAAGGCTTCTTATTTCTCATAAATATCAACTGGGCAGGTTCCTCTTTAGTTCCTGATCCAACAAACCTTCTGCCCCGCATTGAAAATCCGCCATTATAAGTTACATCTGCAGTAAGGTTTGGTATAGTCAACCTTTTACCATAAGAACTGAAACGTGGATAAGTTTCTTTCTCTTTTGGCTCTGTAACATTCCTTTCAATAATTCTTCCTTCCAAAGGTTTGTCGAAATACGTTTTATTCCAAAAGGTGACCGAATCGGACGCAAACCCGCCTTCTTTAAAAATAATGTTGTATTTTTTTAAAAAAGCATATACTTCTGATGCTTCAAGACCTGTCCGAGTCCAGTCTGTACGGCCACCTTCACCCCGCCAGGTTCCCTTCAGCGGAAAATAAACTCCTTTAGTTTCATATATTACCAAGGTATCGTTTCGCTCATTGGTACATTTTAAATTCAACCCATGAAAAATAATTTCCTGTACACTATCACAGTTGAAATCATAGTCTTTATTATTTGTACTCCAGCTTAAAGTTGGTGATTTGAACATTACACCTGAACCAAAAAGGTTTTCGCAAATGGATAAAAAATTATTTAGATTATTAAAAGGTTTTTGCTTCATTTGTTTTTCAAGACAAGTATACCACTCATCGAATTTAGCCAATGGCATTTCCGATTTTGCTATGTTCTGCATCGAATTTAAAAAACTTTGAAATGTTGGGTAGACAGGCATTTTCTTTTCCAGCATTTCATCGGCAACACGATAAGTAATCTTTTTGTAATATGAATTATAAGCCGGCGACTTCCATATAAGTGCAAATTGCTTTATATAATCCTTAACCCCGCTTTTATCTGCAAGGCCTGTATTCAGGTATACTTCCAAATCATCTAAAAACTTTATGGAGTCGTGCTGAAACTGGGTGATCTTACTACCTTGTGCGCTTACATGGATTGTAAAAGGCAGAATAAATAAAAATATAACGGCTAATCTTTTCATAAACATCAAGACGGGAATGAATGTATAATAGTTACAAAATCTTTTGCTGTAAGTGATGCGCCACCAATAAGCCCTCCGTCTACATCGGGACAGGCAAACAGTTCTGTTGCATTTTTTGAGTTACAGCTTCCTCCATATAAAATTGATAGAGAAGTGGCTACTTCTTTACCATATTTTTTTTCTACTAAAGTACGGATGAACAAATGCATTTCCTGCGCCTGTTGGCTCGTTGCAGTAAGCCCGGTACCTATTGCCCAAACAGGCTCATAAGCCAAAACTACTTTTTTAAAATCAGCTGCAATTAAGTGGAATAAACTATCTGAAATTTGTTTTTCCACAACTGCAAAATGTTCCTTGGCATGACGCTTTTCATGAGATTCTCCAATGCAAAAAATGGGAGTGAGTGATTGCCCAAGAACTATATTTACTTTCCTTTTCAACTCTTCATTCGTTTCATGAAAGTAGCTTCTGCGTTCTGAATGCCCAATGATTACGTAGGTACCCCCAAGTGATTTTATCATACCCGCCGAAACTTCACCCGTATAAGCCCCGGCTTCTTCATAAGCGCAGTTCTGTGCCCCGGTGAATAAATTGGGTATACCATGTGAATGCCTCGCAACCTTACGCAAATAAGGAAAAGAAGGTATTAAAACTTTAACTATCTCATCTGATTTAGTATCGTCTTTTAAAGCAATAGTTATTTCATCAACCAACTCTACGGCTTCTGAATATAACTTATTCATTTTCCAGTTTCCGGCAACAATTTTTTTTCGCATACTTTTTATTTATTTAAAATCAAAAAATCATAGTTCAGACATTTTTTATCCTTGGATCTAATAATCCGTAAGAAATATCCACCAATATATTAATAATTACAAACAAAGCGGATGTTACAAGTATAACTCCCATTATTACAGGCAAGTCAAATCTGCTCAAAGCATCTACAATATTTTTACCAATTCCTTCCCAGCCAAAAATATATTCTACAAAAACGGCTCCGGCAATTAGACTGGCAAACCAGCCTGAAATAGCGGTTATTACTGGATTAAGCATATTTTTCATTGCATGACGTGTTACTATCTTACGCAATGAAAGCCCTTTAGCAAATGCAGTACGGATATAGTCTTTAGTCATTACCTGCAACATAGAATTACGGGTTAACTGTACAATAATAGCCAATGGTCGAATTCCTAGTGTTATGGCGGGAAGAATAAGATTTTGCAGTTGTAAAACTCTATTCCCGTCCTCATCAATAATAAACAGATTGCCGGTAATATTTAAACCCGTGTAATGATTTAATACATGTCCAAATAACCAAGCAATTATTAAACCCGTAAAAAAGGAAGGTCCGGCCAACCCAAGCACCGACAATACTATTGAGACTTTATCATAGATAGAATCTTTAAATAGCGCAGCAATAATACCCATAATAATGCCTAAAACGGAGGCGATAATAATGGCAGTGAATGCCAATACAGCAGTGTTTGGTAAAGCAGAAAAAATAATAGCAGTAACCTTTTTTCTTGATTGATAGGACCGCCTTAAATATGGAAACTTGATTACTAGTGTTCGATTTTGAGTAAAGCTTATAATCCGAAATGAATGACTGTACTTTTCCGGGTCCAAATAAATGTGGCTTTGGGGTACATTCTGGTTATAGATTGAAACGGGAGAAAGATCATTCAGGTAGAGAAAAAAACGGACATAGATGGGTTCGTCAAGGCCCATATCTTTATGTATTATATCAAGTGATTTTTGGTTCACCCTCTGCCCCATCATCAGCCTTGCAGGATCGCCCGGTAAAACGTTAAACAACAAGAATACAAGAATAAGTACACCGAACAATACTAAGCAACCATGCATTATCCGTTTTAAAACAAACCTTATCACGCTTAATGAAAATAGGTTTCCGCCACCTCAGAATAGGAAGGAATTGAATGGTAATGCCACATTGCTTTTACAACTCCGCTATTAATAAGAATTAATCCGGGATTGGAGCGTATCATTGTTTTTAAAACAGTTCCATCAGTGGTAAAGAAATTATATGGCGGATTAAACTTTTTCTTATAACCGGAAACAGCATTTTCATCAGAAGCAGTAATGCAAATAAAACCACAATGATTCTTCATACAATCCGATGCAAGGGCATTAATTTTATTCACAACTTTTTCATCCTTGTTTGCTTCATCAATTGACAAACAAACCAAAATAAAGTGGTTACCCGGAACACTCAGAATACTATCCGTTACATCGTTTCCTGAAGCCGACGAAATACTGAAATCTTTAATTTTAGGTTCAACTCCTTTTTTTACAATTTCCGTCCGGCTACCTATGTAATCATAATTAGCCTGGTAATTTTCAGGGAATTTATCAAACTCTTTCGTTATTCCAGTCTTCTTATCTTTTAAAGAATAATAGAATTTCTCAACATCCGGAGTACCTTGCATGTCCTTTTTTATGTTGGTACCGATTTTGTAAGGCCTGAAATCAATTACAGGTAAATAATTGTAGCAATACCAGGAAAAGAAAGTTGCCATGACCAAAAACACCAACACAGAAATATTTTGAAATTTCATGGTAAATGGAGATGTTATATGTTTATAACCTGCAAGAAGTATTATCACAAAGGCCATTAACACAACATTCTTCCAAAACGACTGCCAGGAGGTCATCGGAATTGCATCACCAAAACAGCCACATTCCAGTACCTTGTTATAATGCGCTGTGTACCACGTAAGGAAAGTAAAGAACAGCATCATTGCAACAATAAGAGTTAATGTAAGCATTTTACGTGTGCCTATCAATATCATGAATCCAAGAGTCATTTCAATAATGGGAACCACAAAAGCAATGGAGAAACTGAATTTATCCATTGATGGAAAATTGAGTGCATCCGTGGCAAAGTATTCTTTTAGCTTATATGTGAAACCCAAAGGGTCATCAGCCTTCACAAAACCGGAAAAAATAAATAAAGCTCCTACTAGAACCCTGAAAATTGTTATTGCTGTCTTTTTTTTAGTTGGTATGGCAAGACAAATTAGCCCTGCAAGAATAAGAACACCCAATATTCCTAGTATTATTACTTGTGTAATTGACAAGGAACCAAAAATAAGGGAAGCATCCAATATATCAACTCTTTTCACTCTCGCTTGTATGTTTAACCTGTTCAGTAAGACGTATTAACGCAAATATAGCATAATTCATAACATCATAATAGTTGGCATCAATGCCTTCAGATATTAGCGTTTGACCTTTATGTTCCTCAATTTGTTTGATGCGCATTAACTTCATCAATATAAGATCAGTTAGTGAAGAAATCCGCATTTCTCGCCATGCTTCACCATAATCGTGGTTCTTATCCTGCATCAGGGTGCGGGCCTCATTTGCCTGCATGTCGAAAAGCTTTTCAACTTCATCACCCGGAATCTCAGTGCGCAGGTCATCTTTCATGTGCAACTGAATAAGTGCAATAACAGCATAGTTATATATCCCGATAAAGTCTCCGTTTATATCATCCCCCACTTTTTGAGTGCCTTTTTCCTCAATGCTTCGGATGCGTTGTGCCTTTATAAATACTTGGTCTGTAATGGATGAAGTACGCAGTATGCGCCATGCGGTGCCATAGTCATACATCTTCTTCATGAATATATCCTTCGCCGATTTTACAGCTGCATCGTATTGCCTTAATGTTTTTGTCATGCCTTACCTTAAAATAGGATTCCAAAGATATGGGTAAAATAGAATAAGGAATAAAGAACAATAGGCAAGTATTAACAACTTTTAATAACTTTAATAAGATGTAATTCTTGCCAGAGTTAATGAGTATGCATTTAATAATAATTTTGCCAATTATTAATTACGTCTCTCCTAATCCTTACCTCTAATTTCAATAAGTATGACAAAGAAATCGGAAATCAACATTACGGTTGAATTAAACGAAAATAATTTACCGGTTAAGATGCATTGGTCATCTTCCGAAAATAACGAAAGCGGCGACTGCAAGGCTTTCTTTCTTGCCCTGTGGGATGGTAAAGACCAGACCTCATTGCACCTAAACCTTTGGACCAAAGAAATGAATGTAGATGAAATGCGCCAGTTCGTTCATCAAATGCTATTAAATCAAAGCGACACCCTTAAAAGAGCGACAGGTGATGAAGCCCTTGCTGCAACCCTTTATGATTATAGCCATGAGTACGCAAAGAAGTCAGGGATTTTAAAAGAACCGAGTAAGAGTTAAACTATGTTCAAGAAAAAAATAGTCAACGACCCGATATATGGATTCATTACAATTCCAGAAGGCAATATCTTCCGGTTAATTGAACATCCTTGGTTCCAACGGCTACGAAGGATTGAACAACTTGGCGTTACCCATCTTGTATATCCGGGCGCCATACACACACGTTTTCATCATACATTAGGTGCCATGCACCTGATGCATAAAGCCATTGAAACGTTGCGTTCAAAGGGAGTTGAGATTACAGAAGAAGAAGAAGAGGGTGCCAAACTAGCTATATTATTGCATGATATCGGGCATGGTCCCATGTCACATAATTTGGAGCATAGTATTGTGCATCATATAACCCATGAGGATATGTCTTCCATTTTCATGGAAAAACTGAACATGGAGTTTAATGGAGAATTATCCCTTGCTATGCGTATTTTCAGGAATAAGTATAAAAAAAAATTCCTTCACCAGCTTGTATCAAGCCAATTGGATGTTGACAGATTAGATTATCTTACCCGTGACACTTTCTTTACAGGTGTTTCGGAGGGTGTTGTAGGGTATGACCGTATAATTAACATGTTGAATGTAGCAGGTGGAAACCTGGTTGTAGAAGCCAAGGGGATTTATTCGATAGAAAAATTCATTATTGCCAGACGTATTATGTACTGGCAGGTATACCTGCACAAGACAGTGCTTTCAGCCATGGAATTAATTGTGAAAATTATTGAACGTGCTAAAGAGATAGCGGCCGATGGAGGTGAATTATTCTGCACTCCCGCCCTACGGATCTTTATTTACAAGAGTTTTAACAAAAATGATTTCGAAAAAGACGAAGAACTTCTGCATGCTTTTGCAATGATTGACGACCATGATATTATGAGTTGCATTAAAGTATGGATTAGCCACCCTGATTTTATTTTGGCAACCTTAAGCAATTGGCTCATCAATCGCAGGCTCTACCACACCTTTCTGCAAAAGAACCCATTCGGCGAGCAGAAAATAAAACAACTTATAAAAAGTGCCCGGGCTAAATACAAGTTAAATGCCTATGAGGTTTCTTATTTTGTGTTTTCCGGTGAAGTTGAAAATGCCATTTATAAATCGGATAAAGTAAGTGGAAGCGGCAGGATAAACATCCTCTATCCGGATGGTAAGACTATTGATATAACGCGAGCTTCCGATTATCCCGGTGCCGAAGAATTGGACAAGATTACGCACAAATACTTTTTGTGCTATCCTAAGGGGCTTTAATTCATTTATTGTCGAGAATATCTGTTCAGCAAATGATTGTTATCAGAAAAGAAAATGACCAATTGCATAGTGAAGCATTTATAGGTACTTACCTTTGCATTTGATGTAACATTATTTAACAAAAGGTTAAAGAATGAATAATCGTCTAATCTAATAATGGCATCAAAAACCTAATTCCTCTTTTTATGAAAACACTCATTTATTCAAGCATTTTTGCGTTAAGCATGGTAATTTCCAGTGCTTATTCACAACAAGTAACATCACACGTTCCATGGACTAGGGAAGATTCAGCTGCTATTAATGCCCTGGCATTATACCCTGATTCTGTTAAACTTCAAATTTTTCAAGCCTGTGAATACCCTGCTATTATTGTTAATGTTGCCAGTCTCCAGAAAAATTCCAGTACCGTTTTTGCTGATATGTTAGGTTCGTATCCAAAGAAAAAACAGGAAGATATCTGGAATCTGAGCCGTTATCCGAACCTTATTTCCAGACTTGTTCAGGGTGGGCAGAAATCAAAAGAAGATATGGAAACCATCCTCTCCTCATATCCTTCTGAAATACATGATATAGCCATTAAATATGGAACTGATGAATATGATCTTTTATTAAAAGTAGATGCCCTTCAAATCCAAACTAATCAACAGTTTCAGCAAATTATTAATTCATACCCAGAGGATGTTCAGAAAACATTTACAAACCTGCTTCAACTGCCAGAAGTAATGAATATATTGAATGACCATTTAAGTTTAACCGTACGTGTTGGAGACCACTTCAGGCGTGACCCGGACTGGGTAATGCATAAAAGCGATTCCAATGCACTTGCCCAGGCAAAAATTAATGCAGAACAACTGAATGATTGGAAACAAACCGTTCAGCAAGATACCGCTGCACAAAATGAACTTCGCCAGGCTGCTAATGATTATGCCGACAGCAATGGCTATGTAACGAATGATGTTGATGCTCCGGTGGATGAAAACTCGGTCGATAACTATTCCGTGTATCCTTACTCTTATTGGTTTGGATATCCAACTTGGTATCCTTATGCATACTGGTACCCATACCCATATTGGTACGACTGGGGTTTCTATTACGGCCCAGGCGGACAAATTATTGTTTTTGGTTTCCCTTCCTACTACTTTATCAATTGGTATTTCTGGTACCCATACCATTGCCACAGATATCCTCATTTAGGTGCTGCGTATATACACCATTATTATGGCCCTCATAGGTCTAATACACTCAGCAGACAAGTGGTTCATAATTGGGTTCACGAAAATCGCAAGTACTTACCTGCTGATTTCATTAAAGGCAATTCAAAGACGCAACGAGCTGATGCTATAAAACAAATAGGTATTTTGAATGAAAAGGCGCTGGACAAAACAGGGCATGTTAACACACAAACCCGTGACCAGTATCTTGCTAAAAACACTTCCAGTTTTCCTGCTTTACGTACTGCTTCTACCCAGCCAAAAATTCAAGAGGAACAGAATATGCCCGATGTAAGGCAACAATTTACTCCTCAACCTGCTGTAAACCCTCAACGTGCGCAGTCACAAAGGATTCAACCGCAGCAGCACCAAGCACAGCCGAGTACTAACAATCCTCAGTATAATTATAATCAGATACAACCCGCACAGCAGTATCATAACAATAATTGGGAACAGACTCAACCATCCAGACAACAACAAGCCCCTCCTCCACAGCAGCAACAGCGTCAACAGCAAGCCCCTCAGCAACAAGCTCCGCAACGCTCAGCACCAGCCCCTGCACCTAGAAATAATGGAGGTGGAAGTCGCCCAAGGTAATAATAGAGGTTTTAAATAGCTTGAAGTTTGAGTTGAAGAAAACTTAACTCAAACTTCAAGCTACAAAAAAGGGGGGGGTAACAAGGCCCATTATTTATTCTTACGCCTAAAAAGGTAAGGGCCACCTTTCCAGGTTGCTACTTCCAGAAAATTTTTCTGAAACATGAGTATCCTTCTTTTAAATTCATAATTGCCTTCTTTGGCAACAGGATCGAAATCTATTACAAATCCAGTTCCAACAGTATCGGCCCAGGAAAAGAAACCCGCTTCATCATATTCAACATGAAATGTTCCGTTAAGAGAATCCGTTTTTGAGCTTACCGTGTATTTAACAGGATATTCAAAGAACTTGCCATTATCCGTAAAAGTAAGCATATGGTTAGAATCTGAAGTGTTGAGCCAAACTCCTGTTAAAGCTTTTTTAATTTGATCGATACTGATATTCTGCGCATAGCTTTGATTTAGAGCTGTAAATAGTACTATTTGCGTTAATAAAAATTTACTCCATTTCATATAAAAAACCATGATTAGTTGATTCAAATATAATACTTCTCATTGTAATTTAATTCCCGGAAAAAAATCACTATCTTACGGTAATTGATAATAATCAACCGTATGTATTGACCTTCGTCACCTGGCAAGTTCACGAAGTTGCGTAATTTTACTAAAATTAAAATACAACCAAATTTAATAAAAACAAAATGGTGGTATATATAAATAAATGAATGATTAAAACCAATGCGCATAGTTTCCATATACCCGTAATGGGTCTTGGTTTCACAGTTGACACCCCTTTAAAAGTTGCCCGATTTGGAATTTCATCGGTAATATCCATTATTGAAGATGGATTATTGGAAGAAATGCGAAAATATCATGCTTATAAAGCAGGTGAGCCATACGAGTTAATTAACGAAAGCGACATTGATCACCGTGCAAAAAGGATCACAGCCTACCTTAACCTGATAAACAAGCTTGTAAAAAAACAGTTTAATACAATCATTACTCTTCCATTTACACCAGGAAGCGAAATAGTAAAGTATTTTGAGCTATTGCCTGATGAGTCACTTATGAAAAAGACCTATGCAAAAATGCTTTTATCAAGCGATGATAAAGAGCGTTCAATTATACAGGAACAATTAAGGGGAATGATGAAGTCTGGCTCCATTGATGTTAATATTATGGTTAAACTTGATAAAACCAACTATTCCAAAACAGGTGAAGCATTACCCGCAGATTATTGCGATGGAGTTTCCGCACTTCGCGGATATGCAAATAGCGAGTTGAATTCATCCATTGTTTTTTCAGCCGGATATAACCCACGTATTTATGGGTACGTTGAACAATTCAATGATTTTTACCCCAACGAAAAAGGTGAAATTAAAAAGAAAATAATCATTAAAGTTAGCGATTATAGGTCTGCGCTTGTTCAGGGCAAGATATTTGCAAAAAAAGGAATTATGATATCTGAATTCAGGATTGAATCGGGCTTAAACTGTGGTGGACATGCTTTTGCAACCGATGGACTCTTACTCGGCCCTATCCTTGAGGAATTTAAAGTAAACCACCCAGCGTTGGAAAGTGAATTATTTACAATGACCAATAATGCACTTCAGCAAAAAGGGAAAAAAATACTGACAACAGCCCCCAAGTTAAAGATTACAGCACAAGGTGGAATTGGAACAGCACACGAACAAAATTTTTTATTGGAACATTATAATCTAGATGGAACTGGCTGGGGTAGCCCATTTCTCCTCGTTCCGGAAGCAACAAATGTAGATAGTGAAACCCTGCAACTCCTTTCTGCCGCTAAAAAAGAAGATTATTTTTTAAGCGGTTCATCACCTTTAGGGATTTCCTTTAACAACTTTAGAAAAAGCACTTCGGAAATGCAACGATTGGAAAGGATTGCAAAAAACAGACCCGGAAGCCCATGCTACAAAAAATTCCTATCATCAAATAATGAATTTACAGAAAAACCAATTTGTACGGCCTCGCGGGAATATCAAAATCTTAAAATAAACCAGTTGAATACACTAAATCTCGACCCCATTAAATACGAAAAAGAATACGATAAAATAATTGAAAAAGATTGCCTTTGCGAAGGACTAGCTGTTTCTCCTTTGATAAAAAACAACATCCCCCTTCCTCATAAACTTAAAGCAGTTGCTATCTGTCCTGGGCCAAATCTTGCATACTTTTCAGGAGTGTTCTCATTGAAACAGATGGTGGATCACATTTATGGAAGAATAAATATTCTTAATCCGGTAAAGCGCCCCAATATATTTGTAAATGAGCTTATCATTTATGTCGATTATTTGAAAAATAAAATTGCTGAACACACTGATAACGCAGCATTGGTGCAGGAAAAATACCTTACTACATTTAAAGAAAACCTAATGAAAGGAATAAACTACTATAAAAGCCTGATACCTCATATTAAAAACGAATCTGCAACATACCTTGAAGAAATGAGAGCAGAGCTGACGGCCATTGAGAAAACAATAAACAATTTAATTTCAAATCTTGATAATTTTCCAGAACAACGTCTTGTTCCAGTCATGGTATCAAATAATAGGTAGACTGAGTTTCTACTTACCTACTCCATTCAAATCCTCTATCTCTGAATAAATTGACGTTTCTTTTTTTGAGGTCTGCAATTCTTATCAATATAATTGTCTGCCTCATATATACCGTTGTAATATGCCGTATGAAAATCCCTGCAAGCCTGGTCAGTGCTTCCAACTTTTAAATACGCATACCCTCTGCCAAAGTATGATTTACCATCTGGTGCGTAGTTTCCCGTCTGTTCAATTACATAGTTAAAATCCTGGATTGCTTCATAGTATTTACCAATGGAATCATAAGCTGTTCCACGTAAATAATATACATGATAAGCTGAACTATCTGCTTTAATTACTTGAGTAAAATCGTCAGCCGCGCCTTGCGCATTATGTAGCTTCAACCTGTCCATACCCCTGCTGTAAAAAGCATCGGTAAAGGAACTGTCAATCAGTATAACATTATCATAATCTGCTACCGCATCCGTATCGTCGTTAAGAATATCGTATGCCTCTCCCCGATTAAAATAAGCATCAGCATCGGTTGGCATTAAACCAATCGCTATTGAAAAATCAGTTATGGCAGCTTTATAATCACCAAAACGCATTTTTATGTTTGCCTTGTTATAATAAGGGTCAGCATAACCTGAATCAAGTTTTATTGCGTTGTCGAAATCTTCCAAAGCACTTTTTGTGTCTCCTACAACAAACTCCGAATTACCGCGGTTATTAAAGGTAACAGCATCGGAAGGATCCAACAATATAGACTTTGTAAATTCCCGGATGGAATGATAATAATCCTCGGTTTCGGTGTAAATGACACCCATTTTAAAATGAGCTGCTGCATCATTGGGCCTTAGTTTAACAACCTTTTTAAAATCATGCTTAGCTCCATCATAGTCCTTAATTACTTCCTTGGCTAAGGCACTGTATATATATGCTGCTGTATCGTGTTTATTGGCTTTTATAAGTTTATGAAATTCCTCAATTGCCCTGCCATAGAGACCATCATTATAAAGACCTATTGCATGGGAGTCATCCTGTGCATACCCCCGGATAGAAGTTAGAAACAAGCAATAAGAGATGAACAAAACACCTCTTAATGTTAAACCCTTAGGAATCATATATTATCAGACGATACAATGGCTTAAAAACCATCTTCGTTTAACTGAATTTGTTCTTGTACTTTTTGGCTTGCTTAATATGTGCAATGTGATGATTACAATGCCACGCATACAAGAAAACAAGGTTACTCAACGTAATTTTTTTCTCATGTTCCGGATGATAATAAGTTCTCTTTAATTCATCATCATTTAATTCACTCAAGAGCATTACCCAGCGTTTATGCAAGCCTTCAAGTAATTGAATGGACCATGCTACAGGTGCTTCTCCTGAATCATCGGTATTGGCCCATGCGCTTTCATCGTAAGGTTTTATGGTAGGATTTTTTTCAGTATAAGCAAGTTTGGTAAGTATATACGCATTCATGTGGCTATCTGCACAGTGATGAATGATCTGTCGAACAGTCCAACCACCCAGGCGGTGTCTGTATTCCATCATGTCTTCCGACATTTTCTCCACTTCCTTTTTTAAAGATGTTGGAAAATTTGCAATAGTTTTAATTTGAGATGCCAACTCCTTTTCCGAGAATTTTTTGGGCATTTTAAATTCCCCGGTAGGATACTTTAATGCTTTTAATTCAGCTTTCTTCATACGACACAAATATTTGTAATATTAAAATTATTTTCCCACATAACCATGCTGATATATCATAGTTTTAAATATCCTTTATGTTAAGAAACTTTTCGACCTTTGCATAATTGTACCTTTATAGACTATGAAAAAAGCATTTTTCCTATCACTTGCTCTTTTATTCGCCGCAAGCCAGCTCTTTTGCCAGGACAGACCGCTATCTACAAAAAGTAAAAAAGCAGCTAAGCTTTTTGAGGATGCCAGCAGATATTATGATGCCCATCAAAATGCCAATGCAGTTGAACTTTTAAAGAAAGCTATTAAAGAAGACAGCAATTTTGTCGACGCACAAGGTTTGTTAGGATATCTGTATGAGGATATGCACCAGGATCAGGATGCTATTAATCAATACATCAAGGTAATACGCATTAATCCCAATTTTTTTCCGAACATATTTTTCGACTTGGGGAAAATGCAAATACGTACTCAAAATTATTCCGAAGCTCAATTAAACCTAAACCACTTTCTGGAATCAGGCAAAGGGTCGGAGCAATTGGAAGGATTGGCTAAACAAATGATTGAAGATTGCAAGTTTGCTATTAATGCAATGAAACATCCTGTGCCTTTCAATCCGATCAACCTTGGGGAATCCGTCAACACTAAGTTGAGCGAATATTTCCCAACCATAACAGTGGATGGCGGATTGATGCTCTTTACACGTAGACTGCAACTATCCGGTGACCAAGGCGCAGGTGGAATGCATGAAGAAGAATACCAGGAAGACTTTTATATGAGCCAGAAAATAAACGGGCATTGGACTACAGCAATTAATGCAGGCAACCGCTTGAATACAGAATTCAATGAAGGGGCCTCCACCATTTCGGCTGATGGAAACCTTTTGATCTTTACATCAGACAGGCCGGGTGGATATGGGAGTTGCGACTTGTATTATGCATATCACGTTGGCGATGGATGGTCTACCCCAAGAAATCTTGGTAAGCCAATCAATTCAAAAGATTGGGAATCTCAACCCTGTTTGTCTTCCGATGGGGAAACGCTCTATTTTATTCGTGGAAGACAAGAAGGGTATACAGTTAAAAACCAAGATATTTATGTAAGCAGTCTGAATGATTCCGGATATTGGGCGAGACCTGTAAAACTAAGTGATACTATTAATACCCCTGGGCGCGAAGAATGCCCTTTTATATCGCCTGATAATCAAACCCTCTATTTCTGTTCCGATGGACATCCAGGTATGGGTGGAACCGACGTTTTTATGTCCCGAAGATTACCAAACGGTAGATGGGGTTTTCCAATGAATTTAGGTTATCCTATCAATTCCCCACAGGATGAAACCGGGCTTATTGTTGACCCTAATGGCAAACTGGCTTATTTTGCTTCCGACCGTGCAGGAGGATTTGGAGAATTAGATCTTTATTCCTTTGAGCTTTACGATTCCATAAGACCTCAGCAAGTAACCTACATGAAAGGGAAAGTATATGATGCTACTACAAGAATTCCGCTGATAGCTTATTTTACCCTTATAGACCTTACCACAGGCAGAATAGTTTCCCAATCTACTTCTCAACCACTTGATGGTACTTTTTTGGTTTGCTTGCCTGTAAATAAAAACTATGCTTTAAATGTTAGTAAAAAGGGATATTTGTTTTACTCGGAGAATTTCTCTTTGAAAGATATTCAGGCATCATACGAACACCCCTATTTAATGGATGTTCCATTGCAGCCTATTGACACCGGTGCTTCTATTGTATTGAACAACGTGTTTTTCCCGACTAATCAATATGACCTTAAACCTGAATCGCAAGTGGAATTGAATAAACTTGTTGGGTTTATGAAGAACAATCCGACTATCAAAATTCAGATTAGCGGACATACAGATAATCAAGGCACGCCCGAGAAAAATATAACACTATCGGAAAACAGGGCTAAATCAGTTTACCAGTATCTTATTGACCATACTATTGCTGCTGAACGCCTAACTTACAAAGGGTATGGTCAAACAAGGCCAGTTGCAACTAACGATACACCTGAAGGCCGCCAATTGAATAGGAGAACAGAAATGAAAATTACAAGTAAGTAGGTCCAAGCCTTATGTTTTGTTGAGGATAATAAAAGCAAGAGACGATTTGAAACAAGATTTATTTTGGGTAATTTAACCTTCTATTTTTTCTTATACAACCCAAATAATTAATAGAAGGAAACCAAAAACCACCAGAATCGGAATGCCTATATAAAGGAAGACCGCACCCCCTCCGAAAGCACCGATTATAGTAAAAATCAAACCCACCAGTGCTAGAAGAACAATGAGTACGCAAATTATTGCAATCCATGTCATCGCCCTGTCTAAACTTTCTGAGTGGTAGTGAGGATAGTAAGGTGGAGGTATCTCCTCCATCGAAATAACATTTTCAGATCGATATTTAACTTCAGCGGTGGCTACTTTAACATCCGTTTTTTTTTTCGAAATTTTGTTTTGCCTGGTTTTACTGAACTGCGACTGTGTATTGGAAGGGTTACTTATCACTACAAGGTTGTCCTCGATTGGCTTTTTATTCAGACTTCTTTTAGGTGTTGAGTTTGTTATCACAGTGTTATTTTCTCCTTTCGTATTTGTATGCCTCAAATTCAAATGGAGAAAAGAATACCACCCTTTGGTATATTTCCGCTTTCCAAGCGATGAAACTACGTGGTTGCCTGAATTGCAAGATGCAAGAATAAGTACCAGTAAAATTGGCCCCAGAATCCTTCCATCTATTTTTTTGAAAAGTGTCAGTTTAAAAGGTTTTTAATATACAATAATAACAAAAAAGGAGGTTTTTAATGAAAAGAAGAAAGTATTGGAATACAACTGGTAAATAAAACCCATCACACCAACTCATTAAACTATGACAACAATCATATACTTCATATTAAAATCTCATCTATGTAAATGACAATTGTCAGCCTAAAGAGGAAGTTTGAACCGTACTATTGTTATATATATCAAACACCCTGAAAGTATGGTTAGTAAAATAGTACATGTTTTTAAATATGGCCTCCTGGGAAGCATTATCGGAGGGGCTATTAAAATATTTATTGAATGGGACAACCATTTGATAGAATTCAAACCCATTGCCATTTGGATCGGTGTCGGGGCTTTAGCAGGCTTACTTGTTTCAGTAGTAATGGAAAAATGGTTTAATGAAACCTACCATGATTGAGTAAATATTATAACGAATAAATTGTTGTCCATTTTATCAAGAATATTCTATTTTAAATTAGCGTCTTGCACGCGCTGTTATATGCGCCCGCCTTATAATTATTACCCCGGCAATAATACAAGCCATTCCAAAATAGTGCCATAAAACAAGCTTCTCTCCATCTAACACTCCCCAGAATACTGCAACTATAGGCAGCACGTAGGTAATTGAACTCGCAAAAACCGCTGATGACTTTTTAATCATGTCGTTAAACAGCAATTGAGCCATGGCCGTTCCAAACAATCCTAATGTTATTGTGGCAATAAGTGGAACCTTATTTTGCTGAGTTAAAGGAAGAAGATGAAAACCTCCGGTAAACATAAAATAGAAAAGGGCAAGCAATCCGGCAAAAGAAACTGAAACAGAAGATATATAAAGAGGGTTTATATCTGCAAGTTTATTTTTTACAATATTTGTACTTAGTCCGTAGCAAATGGTGGCTGCAATAACAAAGAGGGCAAAATGATTCAACTCCAATTCTCCTTTTGTATCTACCAAAACCAGAAAAGCTATACCAATAAACCCCACCAATAAGCCTATCACCTGCATTCTTATAAAAACCTGCCTGAAAAACAAAATCCCCAGTATTAATGTAAATGAAGGCGTAAGTGCATTTAAAATCCCAGTAATGGCACTATTAAGACCTGCCTCAGCATAGCAAAAAAGATATGCAGGTATGAATATACCAAAAAGGCCCGAAAGCATTACATAAACAACTTTTTTAGCCGGAATTTTAAAAATGTGAAATACTCCAAAACTGAAAAAGAATAGGGATGCAGAAAGCATCCTTATGGTTGCAACTTGTTCAGGTTTATAGTACTCCAACCCGCGTTTCATCAATATAAACGAGCTTCCCCAGGTAATAACAAGAATAAAATAAATCAGGTAAACCAAAAAATCCTTCGATTTTTTCATGCTTCTATTCCACGTCCTTCTTTAATACTCTGTTCGAGCCGTAATCTAGTACCATTATCACTAAATTGCCAGTTGGGCATACGACCGACCTAGCCGTTCATGGTGAGCATAAACTCCTCGTTCGATTTGGTTCTCTGAAGTCTTTCACGGAGGAATTCCATAGCTTCGATTGGAGTCATATCCGTAAGGTGATTACGCAGTATCCACAGGCGTTGTAGGGTTTCCTTATCCACAAGCAAATCATCACGACGCGTGCTGGAAGCTACAATATCGATAGCTGGGTAAATACGTTTGTTGGAGAGGCGGCGGTCGAGTTGTAACTCCATGTTACCAGTACCTTTAAACTCTTCAAAAATAACCTCGTCCATCTTAGAGCCTGTATCGATAAGGGCTGTAGCTAGGATAGTGAGTGAGCCGCCGTTTTCAATTTTGCGGGCAGCACCGAAGAAACGTTTTGGTTTTTGTAAAGCATTAGCCTCTACCCCACCCGATAAAACCTTACCAGACGCGGGAGAAACAGTATTATAAGCCCGTGCAAGGCGGGTAATTGAATCGAGCAGGATAACCACATCGTGTCCGCATTCTACCATACGCTTGGCTTTTTCGAGAACGATGTTGGCAATGCGTACATGGCGTTCTGCAGGCTCATCGAAAGTAGATGATACTACCTCAGCTTTTACGCTGCGCGCCATATCGGTAACCTCCTCGGGACGCTCATCAATCAGTAATATCAGCAAGTATGCTTCCGGGTGATTGGATGCAATGGCATTGGCAATTTCCTTTAGCAATACGGTTTTACCGGTTTTGGGCTGGGAAACTATCAAGCCGCGCTGGCCTTTACCAATAGGGGTAAACATATCTACCACACGGCTCGATAATGTAGCCTGTGGATGTGCAGCCAAATTAAATTTCTCGTATGGAAATAACGGTGTCAAAAAGTCAAATGGTACACGGTCACGCACTAAGTCAGGTGCCTTACCATTGATAAGTTCTATTTTAGAAAGCGGGAAATACTTTTCACCTTCCTTGGGAGGACGTATATATCCGAGAATGGTATCACCTGTCTTTAATCCAAACAACCTGATTTGGTTTTGCGAAACGTAAACGTCATCAGGAGAGTTTAGGTAGTTATAATCGGCTGAACGGAGGAATCCGTAGCCTTCGGGGATAATTTCAAGCACGCCTTCAGCCTGAACTATGTTGTCGAAATTGTAAGCGGGTTCGCGTTGTTTAGGTTGTTCGTGTTGCACTTTTTCCTGAAAGCCAAAATCCAGCGGAGCGTCATTAGATGCTGTAGATGTTACGTTTGGTGCCACTTCCACAGGATTTGAAATTTTGGGCTCATCTGAATTCAAATCAGATAATGGTTCCATAGGGGCTTCAAACTCAATACTCTCAGTCTTTACAACCGGAACAATTTCAGTTTCTTCCACTGGTTGTGAAACAATATCTGTATTTGGTGTTATTTCCTCAACGGGCTTTTCAAGGGATTGTTGGGCATCCAGTATCTTAGTTACAAGGTCGTGTTTTTTCAGATGATCTCCGCGGTGGATCTTTAATTCCTTGGCAATTTCCCTTAATTGTATTAGGGATTTGCCATTGAGTTGTAAAATGTCGTACATAAATATGTTTTTAAATAAATAATTTGATTGCTAAGAAGGGAGGGGAAAATACTAGCGGGAAATAATATGTCTTTGGAAATAAATGCGGGGAACGCGATGCAATATTACTAATTATTTGTGAATACAATATACCAGCTTAATTTTTTTTCAGTTTATCCGGGAATTATACCTTTGTAAAATGGCTAATAGCTTATAGGCATGGCCAATAGCTTATTAATGGCAACAATACTGAATATAGAAACATCAACTGCTGTTTGCTCTGTGGCCCTTGCCATTGATGGGAAAATTGTGAATTCGGAGGAATCCTTAATCCCAAATGCACATGCTGAAAAACTTGCTGTATTTATTGCAAGTATTACCAAACACCATGACTTGAAAACATTGGATGCTATTGCCATAGGCACTGGTCCGGGATCATATACAGGTCTAAGAATTGGAACATCAACAGCTAAAGGGCTTTGTTATTCACTCAATAAACCACTTATTGCGGTTCCGACACTTAAGGCAATGGCACTTTCATTAGCATCAATTATTAGAAGGAAAGATATATTTTATTGCGCCCTTGTAGATGCGCGTAGATTGGAAGTATACACAGGCATTTATTCTTGTGAAGGCAACGAGATCCTTCCGGTAGAAGCAAAAATACTTAATGAAAATTCATTTAGTGAAATTCTAAAAACCACAACTATAGCATTCGGAGGAGATGGAATGCCTAAACTTAAAAAGCTTTTTCCTCTTGAAAATACAAATTGTATTTGGGTGGATGAAATTCATGCATCTGCCCAAAACATGATTTTACTAGCAGAAGAATCCTTTGCTAAAAAAGAGTTTACTGATGTTGCCTATTATGAGCCGTTCTACCTGAAAGACTTTGTAGCCGGGAAAAAAGTGATGTAATTGCATTGTTTCTATTACTATTTCATACTATAATGATTAGCATTTAAATGTTATTATTGTATTTAATCTATTAAACTTATATGATATTCAGCAGCATACTTTTTCTCATTTATTTTTTACCTGTATTTTTACTTGTCTATTATATCACCCCTAAATTCCTGAAGAATGTAGTAGTTCTGGTTTTTAGTATTTTCTTTTATAGTTGGGGGGCACCCAAATTTATTTTTGTAATTCTAGGTACTACACTGGTAGACTTCTTTCTTGTTAAGTGGATGTATAATACCCAGACAAGGCTTTACCGAAGAATCTTACTCACTGTGTCGGTTTGCATGAACCTCGGGTTACTATTCTATTTTAAATATTCAGGTTTTTTTATAGAAAATGTAGACGTATTTATAACACATATTTTCCATGTGCATCCTTTAGGATGGACTAAATTGGTGCTTCCTCTTGGTATTTCCTTCTATACATTTGAAACAATTACTTATGTAGTAGATGTATATCGGGGAGAGCACAAACCCCTTGATAACTTCTGGAATTATCAGCTGTATATAATTCTATTCCCTAAACTAATTGCAGGACCAATCATCAGGTATCATGAATTGGCAGACCAGATAACAGACCGTTCGGCAAATGAAACTACTGAGAACCGCCTGCTAGGCTTCTACCGCTTTATTATCGGACTTGCTAAAAAGGTATTAATTGCTAACCAAATGGGTGCTTTGGCAGATGCAGTTTTCAAAACGAGTACAGCAGACCTTTCTGCATACGCAGCTTGGATGGGCATTTTAGCCTATACTTTCCAAATCTATTTTGACTTTTCAGGATACTCAGACATGGCTATTGGCCTAGCCAGAATGATTGGATTTAAGTTCCCTGAGAATTTCGAAAACCCATATACATCACAAAGCATTACTGAATTTTGGAGAAGATGGCACATGTCGCTTGGGCGTTGGATGAAAAACTATCTATATATCCCACTGGGTGGTAACCGTGTTGACAGTAAACTCCGTCTCTACTTCAACCTTTGGTTTGTGTTTCTTGTTTCAGGTTTGTGGCATGGTGCCTCATGGAATTTTGTTTTCTGGGGTGCCTATCATGGTACATTTCTAGCCCTTGAAAGAGCATTTTTATTAAAGATATATGATAAGATCGGGAAATTTTTCAGAACCTTTATAACCTTCCTGATAGTAATTATTGGTTGGGTATTTTTCAGGGTTGAAAAATTTAGTGATGCAATTCAGTTTATAAAGCGAATGTTCATTTCAAACCCAAAAGAATATAAGTTTATACCCGACCCTGCATTTTATACCCTGCTAATAATTGCTGCTTTTTTTGCATTCTTCACCTTTTTTAAATGGACACAGAAGATACAGGATGGAGTTTTCACCCATGAGTACTCTAATTTAAGACATCTGGTAACTGCTTTCCTTGCACTGATACTATTTATTTTATCCGTCGGGAATATTGCAGGCAGCGGCTTCAATCCATTTATCTATTTTAGGTTTTAAGAATTTTAAGAAAGCATGTTCAGTATCCCTAAAATACTTTTTATTTTTATCCTGGTCTTCTTGTCTTTGTCTCTATTCCAGCGAAGTTTTCCAGTATTTCACGAAAAGCCATTGGACGGAACCTTTGTACTAAACGACGATACCACTTTCTCATTAAACGGCTGGTTTTCGGGCAAATATCAGACACATAGGGAAAAATATCTGAACGATCACTTTGAATTAAGAAGTGCTTTTATTCGCTGCCGAAACCAGGTTGACTTTAGTTTTTACCACCAATTTCATGCGCAGGATGTAGTTGAAGGCAAGAATCATTTTCTGTTTAACACTTGGTATATTGATACTTATAAAGGGCTTGATTTTATTGGCAGCCCAAAAATAAATCATATCATTTCTGAATTTAAGTTATTACAAGATACCTTAGCAAAACGAAACAAGGTTTTGCTAGTAGTTTTCTCTCCATCGAAAGATATATATGCTCCGGAAAACCTTCCCGAAGGGACGAAAAAGGGCGATTCTACCAATTATGAAGTTTTTGAGAAAAAAGCAAAACAAAAAGGATTGGTACACATTGATTTCGAAAATTATTTCATTAAACTAAAGCAAACTTGTCCTTACCCGCTATTTCCTGCTTACGGAAGCCATTGGAGTTATTATGGGGCTTGTGTTGCAGGCGATTCTATTATTGGTGCTTTAGAATATTTAAGTGCAATAAAAATCCCTCATTACCCATGGAGAAATAATGTTACTATAAGTAAAGCTGAAGGAGATGAACTTGAATTATCAAACGAACTAAATATTTTTTCTGGCTTTCCAACCGAGATGCTCGCTCACCCGCAGATCAAAGACACAATTAATCTAAAGCAAAAAAGACCTTCTATTTTAATAATTGGAGATAGTTACATCCTTAACCTTGAAGCACATTATGACCTTATGTCCAGTTTTTCTTCCTTTAAATTCTGCTATTACTATAAAACAGTTTACACTTTGGGCGCAGATAAGTCTGCTGATATAGATAGCCTGGATTTGCGCGATGCAATAAACAAAGCAGACCTGATCATGGTAGAATCCACAGAAATAAATCTTAGTAAAATTGGTTGGGGTTTTGCTGACGCTGCATGCAAGGTTTTTGGAATAGTGCCCAATACCGCTCAATTAAACTAGCATGAACCTTTTTCGCAAATCACTATTTATTTTTCTTTTTGGTTGCTTACTATTTCCTGCCATTCAATATCGCTTCAATTTAATAAACTGTAAGGCTTTATCAGGAATGTTCACACTTTCGGGAGATACTGTACTTACATCTGGCGGCTGGTTTTCAGGGAAATACCAGATAAAAAAAGACAAATATTTTCACGATGTGTTCGGACTGAGGAGTATATTTATCAGGATAAGAAATCAGATTGATTTTTCACTCTTTCAGCAAGTACATGCCGATGATTTCGTAATCGGGAAAAATAATGATATTTTCTGGGGCTGGTACTTTAATTCCTATTCAGGAAGAGACTTTATAGGCTCAAAAGCACTAAAAGAAAAGCTTGGTATACTTAAAGCGATTCAGGATTCTCTTGCCGAACACAACAAAACATTGCTTATTGTTATTGCCCCCTCAAAGGACAATTATTTCCAGGAAGACCTGCCAGATTCGGTTAGAAAAGGAGATTCGTCTAACTACCTCATAAGTTTAAACACGTTGAAAATGGATGGATTAAACTATATTGACTTCAACTCTTATTTTTTATCGCTTAAAGGAAAAGCCCTTGCCCCATTATTTTATAAATATGCCAGCCACTGGACATCATACGGAGCTTACTTAGCAGGAGATTCTATCATTTCGAAAATTGAAAATTTAAGAAATATAAAAATGCAGCATTTACCCTGGAAAAACCAAATAATACAAGAGAGACCAAGTGGAGATGAATTAGAAATGGAAAATGATATGAATCTAGTATTTTCTTTCAAGCACGAACCTTTTGGCCACCCTGAACCTTTAGAACATATAGATTCAACCAAAAACAACTTATCTGCAATGGTTGTGGGGGATAGTTTTTTCTGGGCTTTGCGTGATCATTTTAGTTTCTGGGATTATTTCTCTAATGGTATTTTTTGGTATTATTCCTGGCACGTTTACCCAAAAGGTAATAAGGATACACATGATAACCTGAATATAGAGAGTGAACTAAAAAAGAATGATGTTTTTATACTTTTAGCTACCGAAGCCAATATTACCAAATTGGGTTTTGATTTCCCGGCGCAAGTAAGTAAAATATTACGCAAGAACAAAAACGTGATGAATTAACCCTACGCCAATAAATGAAAAAGCCATTTCTGAAACTAATCTTTATTGTCTTATTAAGTTTTCTATTTTTGCCATTGCTGCAAAGTAATTTCCATTTATTTAAAATAAAACGCCTGGCGGGTGCATATACACAAGTAGCGGATACATTTTTTTCAACTGATGGTTGGTTTTCAGGAAAATATCAAACACATAAAGAAAAATATTTAAGTGATACATTTGGATTACGAAATCTATTTATTCGCAGCAGGAACCAAGCTGATTTTAGCTTATTTAGCAAAATAAATTCAACCGACTTTATTATGGGCAACAACGACGACCTATTCCCAGAATGGTATATGGAATCGTTTGCAGGATGGAATTTTATTGGAACAATCAAACTAAAAGCCCGGCTTGACAAATTAAAGATTCTTCAAGACACTTTTGCAAAAATGAATAAAACCCTGCTACTTGTTATTGCACCTTCAAAAACCTTATTCAATCCAGAAGATGTTCCGGAGAGATACAAGGTTGCTGATTCAATAAACTACGACGTTTGTAAAAAACTTTTAAAAACTGAGGGGTTGAATTATATTGATTTCAACAAGTATTTTATTGAGAACAAAGAGAAATCAAAATATCCTTTGTTTTACAAGAATGGAAGTCATTGGACAGCCTATGGGGCATGTATTGCTGGTGATTCAATTATGACAATGCTTGAAAAACTAAGACACGAAAAATTGCCACATACACTATGGAAAAACAATGTAACCTTTGATGATGCCAATGATGATGAGATTGAATTGGAGGATGATCTGAATTTATTGTTTACAATGAAACAAGATAAACTTGGACATCCGCACACTTCAAACCCGAATGATACTTCAGTTAAAAAAAATTCAACGCTCGTTGTTGGCGACAGTTATATCTTAATACTCGAAAAGCATTATAATTTTTGGGCCAATTTTACATCCGGAGACCTATGTTATTATTATGCTCAGGTTTTCCCTTCGGATAATAAACCCCAATATTGGATAAATACTTTTAATCTTGGTGAATCAATTAAAAAAAATGATATAATTATTGTTGAATCAACCGAAGCAAAGTTAAATGACCTTGCTTGGGGTTTTCCCGATTCTGCTTTAAAAATTTTAAACAAACATATGCCCTAACCAAAAACCATTAACAAGAACTAAATGGAATTACGTGATAATTCTTGTTATTTTTGTTTTTGATTAATTTGAAAACCATAATTTCTTTTAATATTTAAGTACCATATCTTTTATTTTGTTAACGATGCATAGCTATGAATTCAATTAACAGGAAGTATTTTTTGCTATTAATACTTCCGGTAGTTTATTTATTTTTTTCAGGAGTATTTTTTATTAACTGGAGGCCATTTTACACGCTTTGTGCAGATCCGGTTTACATTTATTTGTTTACCGGCATGAACATTGGAGCAGGAAAATTATCCATCCATTATATTGATAATCCAGGGATACCGGTGCAGTATTTTTGCGCATTAGTTATATATGTTAAGCATTTTTTCAACCATAGTATTCCACTCTATCAGGATCTTTTGCTGCATCCAGAGAGTTACCTTTACGCAATATGTGTCGCCATTTCCCTACTCTGGGTTTTAATTACATTATATACGGGGTATTATGTATTGAAAAGAACTGCTAATCTTCCTTTGGCATTGCTTTTTCAATTAACTCCTCTTATTGCAAAAGAATATCTTACTTCTTCTGCTCCATCACCTGAATCATTTATTTTATTATTTGGAGTACCTTTTATTGCCTACTTATTTTGCAATCTTATTTATTCAGATAAATCATCGCAAAGAAAAACAGGTATTAAGCAATTATTAATTTACGCCTCTTTTTCCGCATTCTTAATAACATGCAAGTACACTTGCTTTCCTTTGTTCTTTCTAGTTGTATTCTTATTGCCTGGAACACGGAGTAGATTACAATATTTAGTTTTATTCTTGCTTGTATTCATTTCTCCTGCAATTCCAGTTATGAGTCAAATAGTTGACTGGCTCACCAACATTGCCACACACAAAGGAAGTTATGGACAAGGAGAAAAGGGCTTTGCAAACTCATCAGAGTTCACAACTAACTTGGGTAAAATATTTTCTAAGGATATGTTTTTCACATCAATCTATGTGCTTATGATCATTTCACTTATAACTGGATTTATAAAACGCAAGCAAATTCAACCTGCAAATAGCATTTACTTGCGCCTTCTAACTGGCATTTTTGCATCATCATTAATTCTTATAATACTTGTTGCAAAACACTACTCATTCCACTACCTTATTCCAATTCAGCTTTGCCTGCCATTAATAATTGCCGGATCTGCTGGTTTATTACGTGATTTTATTAACGTGAAAACACCACAGCTAAAATTTGCTTTCCCTGCTATAATTTACCTTTTTTCTGCTTACCTTGTAATTCCAGATTTAAAAGGCTTTTTCTTTAATCTTCCGAAAGCGGTTTCTTCTGAAACGGCTGATTTTATTGACAAATACGGTGACACCCCTATAGTAATTACGGCAGGTTTTGCTAGTTCAAGAATTGAACCTGCCATTGAATTAGGTGTTGCCTATGCAGGGAATTTCAATAATAAATATTGGGAGTTTTTGAAACGTATTTACCCCAACACCTACCGAACTATACATCCAAGTAAAAGTGTTTCACATTGGGACGATATTTTTTATATGCCCGAGCTTTTTTCAAAACACAAGAAAATAATTGCATACTTTAATGAGCAGGATTCTGCTGGCAGAGCCTCCTTCTTGAAAGAATTTTGTATTTGGGGTAAAGACACTATTGCACAAAAAAAGTTAGTTTATGCTCGCAAAGAGTCAAATGAATTTATATATGAACTGGATGGCAACCAAACGATGGCCAAAACAATGATGGACAATCCGGTTGAAATAAACTTTGACCTTGAAAGATTAACTTCAGATAAATCAAAATCTATTTCATCAGATGGAAAAGACACTCTCGGCGGCATCAATTCACTTACCACTAAAGAACATCATTCCCGTAATAATTCAGTGCTGATGAATCATGATAATCAATTCGCCTTAAATTACGCAATACATTCAAAACGGGGTAGTTTAATAGTAACGAAGATATGGCGGAAATCGGATGATGGATGGGGAGGAATTGCTTTCACATCAAAAAGCAACGGTGATTTTTATGCCTTTGGCCACGCAGTAATTGATTCTGATTCACATGGATGGAAACAGATAGAATACAAATGCTTAGTTCCTTCAAGTTTTAATGATGGTAACATTAATTTATACCTTTTCTATTATGGAAATGGGTATGCGTATTTCGATGACTTATCAATAACAATTTATCCTATGAATTTGAATAATTCTAATTTTACCCAAACTAAAACCGATCGAAATTAGATGGCACTATTCAAAACTCCCAAAAAATGGGATTTACTTTTTTTCATTGTACTTATTGGCGTGGCCTTCTTATATTCCTATCAAAATATTTTTTGGATGCGCCCTTACTCTATTCACCAATGGAGACAGACCGATTGTCTTTCTATTGCACTGAATTACTACCAGGAAGGAATGCACTTTCTCAGTCCTTCAGTTCATATGCTGGGGCCTTCCGGCAATGGAATGACCAGCACAAGTGAATGTCCTTTAATTTATTATTTAGTTGCTATACTATGGAAAATATTTGGTTACCATGAATTCATTTACCGGATGCTTGATACTTTTATTGCCTTTTCAGGTTTGTACGCTTTATTCTTACTGGTAAAAGAAATGACAAGTGACGGAGCATGGGCACTACTTATTTCAATTTTACTTTTCACATCACCAATTTTTGCGGTTTATTCCAATAATTTTTTAATGGATGTTCCCGCTTTAAGTTTTGCATTAATGGGATGGTACTATTTTGTCCGTTATTATAAAACCAAACGTATGCTCTTTTTTTATGTTTCCATTTTCATTTTCTTGTTAGCAGGCCTTACAAAAATAACGGGGCTTATTTCTTTCATTCCTCTCATATTTATTTTGTTTTATGAGATCATCACTTTTCGAAAAAACAAAAACAACAAACTTTTCACTAGTCCTTTAATACAAGTATTAACCATACTGGCTGCGGGACTGCTTATGTTTTCATGGACTTTATATTCAATACATTACAACCAAATTCATAACGCAGGTTTATTCAGTACAGATATTCTTCCTTTATGGAAACTTGACAAAAGTGCGATTCATGACACGCTTGTTAAATTATACACCCTTTTACTTCCGCAATATTTCAGTATGCCTATACTGTTTCTAACACTTCTGCTATTCGTATCTCTTCTGATCAACCATAAAAAGATCAGCAAGTTTTATCTTTGGTTTTTAACTATGCTCTTTACAGGAATAATCCTCTATTTAGTGCTGTGGTTCCAGGTTCTGAATGTACATGACTATTACCTGATTAATCTTTTAATTTTTGTTCCTGCAACCTTGGTGGCATTCTTAATTTTCCTTAAGGATAACTACCCTGCCATTTTCAGCTCAGTAAAACTAAAATTTATTTTTAGCCTGTTCTTACTATTCAATATATACTACTGCGCTGTAGAAACAAATATCAGGTATTCAACTTCCACCCCTATCGTAAAATATAATTTTATCATAGATGATCGAAATTCCGATTTCTGGAACTGGTACCATTTCACTTACGTTAATGAAACCAAGGCCTTTGAAACGATAACTCCTTATTTAAGGAGGCTTGGAATTTCAAGAACCGATAAAGTAATAAGCATTCCTGACCAAAGCATTAATATTACTCTATACCTTATGGATCAAAAAGGGTTTGACGACTTTGGTTATGGCGGCTTTGCAAATGAGGGAAGAATTAATGAGTTTATACGACTTGGTGCAAAATATCTGATTGTTTCAAAACCGTCCTATCTTGATTATTCCTGGATTAAACCATATTTAAAATACAAGATAGGCAATTATCAAAATGTATCTATTTATGATTTAAGAAACTTAAACTAACCATGCAATTAATAAAAAACGCAACCAATACAAAGTTCATTGCCTTTTCAATACTGGCAATCTTATTTGTTTATGCTTGTATTATCCTGTTCTTTTCTTCTTCTACATATGACACTGGAGACGGGGTAGCACACTATCTGATATCACGCTATTCATGGCACCACCACCGATTGTTTGTTGATGATTGGGGAAAACCATTCTTTACCATGCTTTCATCTCCTTTTGCACAATTCGGATTAAAAGGAATAACTCTATACAATATTCTCTGCGGGCTTGGAGCATCTTACTTTGCCTATAGAATAGCGGAAAAACTGGCAATTCCCTTCCCTTATCTTGCTATTATTTTTACATTTTCTGCACCGATTTACTTTTCCGTTGTAAATTCCGGATTAACAGAACCAATGTTTTCCATGATGCTGATTGGATGTATTTGGCTCATCATGAATGAACGGTATTATTTAAGTGCAATACTATTTTCCTTTCTGCCATTCGTACGGGCCGAGTTTATTTTTGTATTACCACTGTTTATCTTTTATTATATTCTGAAAAGGAAATACTTGGCTAATTTTCTACTTCCGGTAGGGACTATTATAATTACGCTTATTGGAGCAATTTACTATAAGAATCTTCACTGGTTATTAGACCAAAACCCTTATTCAGAAAGCAACTCACATGCCTATGGTAATGTTAAAGGTTCACTCATAAGTTATATAGCACCTGCCCATGATATTGTTGGATTAGGACTTTTAATTCTGATTATCGCCGGTGTTCTATGGTTTATTGGAGGTGAATATTTAAACAGAAGAGTTGCAACCGGCACAGAAAATGCGTATAGGACAGAGGAGGTTTTGTTGGTGTATGGTTGCGTGTTTAACATATTCGTAGGGCACACTATAATTTGGGCTACAGGCTTCTTCCCTACACTAGGATTGTTGCGATACATGGCACCACTCATACCACTCGCCTCAATTATTGCATTAAGAGGCTTACAGTTTATTAATTTGATTCCTGATGTATTTAAATTTACTAAAGTTAAAACATGGATTGCGACTGTTTTTGTTATTGCTGTTCTTTACGCCCCTTATGATTTATGGTACAAAATACCATTTAAACTTGGTGCAGAAGAAGTGGTTATTAAAGATGCCACTGACTGGTTGAAGCAAACCCCTGATGCAAATAAAAAGATATTCTACCTGGCCCCTTATATTACTCCCAGCCTTAATATTGACCCCTATGATACTGCAAAAAGGGGTGAACTATGGGGAATGAATTCACAACGACCCGACTTAAATATGCCGCAAGGAAGTATTATGATCTGGGATAGCCACTATGGCCCGAATGAAGGCAAAATTAAATTAGATACTTTATTGAAAAATCCTAATCTTACTTTGCTTCGTAGGTTCGATCCCAAGGAAAAATTTACTGTTCTTGGTGGAATGGATTATGGTGTTTGGATCTTCAAAAAGAAGTAATCATTTCACAGAGCACTTCACAATTTTTAAATCATCGAACCAAATTGGTTTACTCTTATCATTCATAACAAATACTTTAAAATCTGAGCGAACTTTAGGCACCATTATATACAATTCCAACTCTTCCCAACCTAAAGAATCCTTTTTAATCCCGTTAAAAGTAAATTTACCAATGTCTTTTCCCCAGGATACAATCAGGTTACCGGTATCTTTAATTGCAGGATATTTCCATACCGTTATTTTCAAAAAATCTCCCGTTTTAAAATTCACACCGTGATAAGTATATCCGAATTGATTCTTACTGCTTACTTTACATGAATAACATCCATTCCGTTTTACAGAACTGTCGCGGGTTTCAGGATTGTCTGTAAATTCACCATCAGATGTAATTAGATGCTTTTTATCAGAAGCAATATATTCAGCACCACATTCAATACTGTCGAAAACTTTATTTACATAAGTTCCATTTTTATTTTTCTTAAGTAAAATAAAAGGAGGAATATAAGAGACGATATCCCAACCGGGATAAAAAATCAAATGATTTAAAAACATTGAATAGGCACTGTCACTCGAAACATAATAATCTTTGAAAGTAAACGCCGCAATATAGTCAGCCCCTTTAAAATCCGGAAACTCATAAATATAACTCCGCTGCGACACATGTGGAAGAATGGATGAAGAAGCCGATAATTTTGCATCAGGAGGAATTAATTTAAGGACCTTATGAATTAAACCCGCATCATAATCAGGATGAAAAAAAGCTGGGTCAAACATATTCTCCTTTATTGTAGTTCCCCAGGGAACAGCCCGATTATTAATATTCATTTTATACCAAGTAACTGATAAAGCCATAATACAAACTAATATTGAAAAGGAATACCGAAGCCATCTTAATTTAAATTTCGAAATAATAAGGAAAACAGAAATTGGCAAAAGGGTAACTATGGTAATTGAATAATAACCATTAATTCCCCAACGACCTTCATCATCATTAAATACTTTTTGGGCAATAACTGGAATAAACCAAATAAAATACTGGGGTCGAAAAAACAAAATAAATCCTCCTGATATAAGATACACAAGGTAAAATTCTTCCTTTACATTATTAAAAACAGGGTTGTGGAATTGGTTTATATATAATAGCTTAAAAGTATCAATAGGGTGCATTATACAATAACCCAAAGCTTCTGTGGGAGTTTTACCTAATACAGAATATTGAAATAATGTATATGGTTTATTTGGAGTTTCGAGCATTGGAATAAACGCCTTGAATAAAACAATGAAGTAAACAATGCAAACTAAAATACCTCCCACACAAAGTGCGAGAACCCTCTTATCTTTCCAATGCCACGTGCCAATTACAAGGAAAATGAAAATAAACCAAATTGGCATATCTTCACGGGAAAATAAAAGAAGAATTAACAGAATACCTGCAACTACATATTTCTTCAATTCGAAATAAAATAAAAACAGAGGCACAAAACAACATATTATTATTAAAATATTACAGTCTGAAGCAAAGGAACTGTATCGACCTTGTAACAAAAAATAATACAACACTGAAATTACTGCCAGCCACTCATCATTGGTCTTTAATTTTATTAATTTGTAGGTAGCCCAACCACTCCATAAAATGAAAAGTGCTAAAAGAATAAGTAGCGTATATGATCCTGTTAACCAGTTAAAAATCCAAAATAAAGGAACAAAATACCAGAATGTTAATGAAAAATGATCTTGCATAAATGTCATTCGTGAATTGCCGACCACTTCAAGGCATGGAATTAAACTTACATGGAAGTGTGCATAATCCCAAAATGCAAAATTGTAAACTCCGTAATCAAAAGCATAGGTGCGGAAGTAATAATGATTGCCTATTAGGGTTGTAAAAAATATACACCCGAATAGGAGCATTATTATATAAAATACCTTTTGGGATAAAGGCATTTCTTTCAAATTCCTCAAGAAATTCATACGGCTAATGTACTGATTATTTTGCTCCTACAGCATTGTAAATCACCTGCTGAATATTGGTGCGGGTGCCCAATTTTACAAGTTTATTATCGGAAGAACCGAATGCTACCCGATTAGAAAGGAAAACATAGACAATTCCATATTTGGGATCAACCCACACGTAAGTGCCAGTAAAACCAGAATGTCCATAGCTTTCTTCCGATGCAGAACGGCATGTTGGGCTTTCTTTGCTTTTATCGGGCTCCGGTTTATCGAAACCTAAGCCTCGTCGGTTGCCTTGATTACAAAAAATGCAAGATGTCCATTTCTTAACTGTATTACTGTCAATATATCTTTCTCCGCCATAAACGCCATTTTGCAATAACATTTGCATTAATGAACCAAGGTCGCTGGCATCTGAGAATAGTCCTGCATTTCCGGCAACACCGCCCAAAATAGCTGCTGACTGGTCATGCACATTTCCCCAAAGTAATTGTTTGCGGTATATACTATCGTACTCGGTTGGTACAGTTTTTAAAACGAGTAATTTATACATCGGATTGAACACCATAGTTTGTAAGCCCATTGGTTGATATATTTCTTCCGCTAAATATTTATCAAGTGACCTACCCGAAACATGATTTACTGCCATACCCATCAGAATAAACCCTAAATCGCTGTATTTATAATCCTTTTTACCAAGTGGAGATTGTAATATTTCATGTAGTATAGTATCCTTATAATCCTTCCGGATAAAAAGATTTGTTGCTACCGGATCAGGAAACTCTGCTGATGCAGTAGTGCTGTAAAAACCATCTTTAAACTTATCCCCATTCATGGTTTCCTTATAAAACCAAATGTCGGCCTTAAGCCCAGATTGGTGAGTAAGGATATCTTTAATCAGCAAATCTTTCTTATTGGAGTTTGCTGCTTGGGGTAAAATAGAGGTAAGAGTACTGTCCACATTCACCTTATTTGAATCTGACAACTTCATTAATGCAACTGTTGTGGCAGCTACCTTAGTTACGGATGCCAGATCATACACATCATCCAGTTTTACTTTCAATGAGTCCTTATTATCGCGGGTTCCGAAAGCTTTTTCATAAAACACTTTTCCATCTTTTGCAGCAAATACAACACAACCCGGATATGCTTTTTGACGGATGCCATAGTTAGCAATAGTATCAATGGTTGCGAGGTTATCGGAGGAAATTCCTAATTCTTCCGGAATGGTATATTCTAATCTTGTTTTCGGTGTACAAAACCCGAATCCACGCTTATACATTTCAGAAGCAGATATAGACAGCGAGCCCTCTGCTCCTATTCCACCGAAAATCAATTGAGCTGAATAGTCCTGCAAATATGATGTACTCTGATAAGACATAATCAAAGCATTTGCCCTTTCTGCTTGTGGCAGATAGTTTAAAATATAAGGGTCAGAGAAAAGATCAAGAATTACATTTTTTGTCTTTTCGAGAGTATCGAGCAAATTAATTGCAATATGTTTTAACCCAAAAGTATCTTGCGGATGATTGTTTGTATGATTTACTCCAATAATGACTAGGTTATAGGCTTTTAATTTTTGCAATAAGGTTCCTAAAACGGTGTCTTTGCTATGAATACTCAGGTTAAAATGATCCATTCGGGCATATCCATCCAATCTTGATTGAAAACTATTCATTCCTGTATCACCTATCATAACACAGGCCATAATAAGGGTATCCAAACGTTTCAGCGGAATCAAATTATTTTTATTTGAAAGAAGTGTAATTGATTTCTCAGCAATCTTCCTATTTATTAAATCCGCCTGAATTGAATTAAGGTCTTTTGTTAGGTTGTTCATTACAATAGGTTTGTAATGGTTTAACCCGGTCCATGCTTTTACCATCAAAATTTTCTTGCAGCGCAGATCAATTTCCTGCTGAGTTATTAAACTGTCTTCAATCGCTTTTTTAATTTCTTTAATTGCTTTGCCTACATTCTCTGAAAATAAAAGCACATCATTACCTGCTAAAAGTGCCTTTAAATCTACTTCTCCGGGTTTGTAATACTTTGCTACGCCTTGCATATTCAAGGCATCGGTAAATATCAGCCCTTGAAAATTCATTTGCTTTTTGAGTATACTATCAACAATTTTTGGAGAAAGTGTTGATGCCCTGTTCGGAGTTGAATCAAGAGCGGGTATATAAAGATGTGCTACCATCGTGCTTCCCATACCTGCATTAAACACTTTTTGAAATGGGTAAAACTCCAGTGTGTCAAGCCTGCTGAGAGGGTAATCCACCACAGGCAAGGACAGGTGCGAATCTGTTTTTGTATCTCCATGTCCAGGAAAATGCTTAGCGCAAGCAAGTACATTTTCGCTTTGCAAACCATTCATATATGCCAGCCCCATTTCTGTTACGTGCATTTTATTTTCACCGAAGGAACGCATTCCTATTACTGGATTATCAGGGTTATCATTGATATCTACCACAGGAGCAAAATCAACCTGAACACCCATACGTTTACATTCACTGGCAATTTCCTGCCCCATTTGAAAAACAAGTGTTGTGTCTTTCATCGCTCCCAATGTCATTTGAAAAGGAAAACGAGGCACGCTGTCCAATCGCATGGCAAGACCCCATTCTGCATCCATGCCTATCATAAGCGGTACATTGGCTAGCGACTGGTAATAGTTACAAAGTTCTGCCTGTTTATAAGGTGAGCCTTTAAAGAAAATAATGCCCCCAATTTTTTGTTCATTCAGAAGTTTTGTCAACTTTTCCTTGTCATCTTTATGTTTATCGGATGAATCTGAATAGGCAGCCACCATAAATAGCTGGCCAATTCTTTCATCGGGAGATAAGGTTTTTAAAACTGAATCAGCCCAATATTCACACTGTGGATTTTGAAAAGCCGGTTTTGTCTGCCCATTTCCGGGCTTATTTACAAGGCAAAAAACAATAGCTACAATAAGTGTACTCCAATACTTTCCCATATTCTGCGAAGGTATTTAGTAAACTTCTGCAAATTTTCTGCCTTCGGGCTTATTTATTAACAAGAAAAATTAAAAAACCCCGACAAATATTTGCCAGGGTTTTTCAAGTAAGAGTCTTTTACAATGCCTACTTCACCATGAATTTTCCTTCAGAAGAAATAGTTCTGTCCGCTGAAAAAACACGATAAAGATAAACACCTGCTTTAGGGTTAGCCAAATTAATTTGGTTTTCATCAATGCTGCTTAATTCAGACTGGTAAACTTTTTCTCCAAGAACATTATATATTTCCAATGAAGAGTTAGATTGAATATTTTCAAACTTCAAAGTAAAATTACCTTTGTTTGGGTTAGGATAAATCTGAGAGTTTTTATAATCGTTCAATGCCAATATACCTGATGTAGTAGCTGCATTTAAAACGATACTGTCAATAGCAAATGAAGGGTCAGTTCCTGCTCCATCGTCGTCATTGGTCCATTTAAACCCAATTTTAACATTTGCATTATTATTTGCGCTTAACGGCAGGGCAACTGAGTAATATGTCCACTTGCCTTGGCCCAAACAGCCTGAATTATTAGTTTTAGGGGTAGCAGAAAGGAAAGCCCAGGTAGTTCCATCAAAATACATTACCGAATCATTATCCTTGAGTGCCTGGCCTCCCTGTATGTAGTTAAATGATAAGGTTATTGTGCCTTTTCCGGTACAATTAATTACCGGTGATTCGATTCTCTCATTTGATGTAACAGAAGGGCTTGAACCCCCAGCATCATAAGCTGCACCACAATCTCCATTTGGGCAAAATAAAAATGCTGCAGGCGAATTCGATTGGTTGCCAATGTGGGCGGTTGCGCTGGATCCACTTCCTGATCCGCAAACTGTTCTTCCCATACCTTGCTCCGTGTTACTGAAATACCAAATGTTAGCGGCGGCACCCATTGTACCAACTGTATCAACTTTCCAAGCACCATTAGGGCCTGTATAAGTGGTACAAAGTGAAGCACAACTCGTTCCTGTCCAATTTTCAATCCAAAACTGTTGGGCCTTGCTAATAAATGACAAGGAAACCAAAGCAGCAATTAATAAAGGAGTAATTCTTTTGTTCATGATAATTTTACTTTAATGTTAGTATTTTGCAAATGTATTAATAAAGCCGACATATGGAATAACCTTTGTCAGCATATGAATTAACAGCTTGTTGTTGCTAACTCCTTTCAACTATTTTCTCCACCTGCTTTTTATGCCTGTTAAAATGAGCCTGCATAAAATCAAGCATTTGAAAAATATTTATCCTGCCAATAGCTGGCTGCTTGAATACATTTTTATATAACATATCATCCGGTAAAGAGACCAAAAGGTCTTTTAATTTTTTCCGGGTTTCATTCCATTCCGTTGTAATTGCTGTATAATCTACTTTATCAGGAACATCCCCAAGTACATTTACGGGAGCTTTTAAAGCAAATGGCAAATGAAAAAGAAATTGCAAAAAAGCCAGTCTGAATGCCTCATTCAGTCCGGTTTTTTTCAAATTGTTCACATCCAGTCTTTTTTTGCTCACATATATTGTAGAAAAACTTTCGGCTCTGTTTAAATGATAAAATATCTGTGAAACCGACCATTTACCAATAGTAGGTGATGCCTCTAACTTTGATGTAGGAATATTCTTAAGGTTTTCAAGCAGCGCAAGGCGTGAGTTTTCAAGCTTCGAAAATTTCTCCTCCATTACTTTTTTCATATCAATAGTTATTCGTTAAAGTAGCCCTGAACCAAAATCTTATGGCCAACCCTCCACTTAACCCAGCCGGTAGTGGTATTGTGAGCGGTCTCGTTATCGATTATGCTGCAATATTCATTTGTTTGTATTCGCATCCAATCGCCTTTTATTGAAAGGATCTTTGCTGTAGTGCACAGGCCCTTTGCGGTATCAATCGAACACGAATCTCCAGGACCAGTATGAATTTTTAAATCTGTATACTCTATCCCACTAAATTCATTAAAGTAAGCCAGCCAAGTACGAAAACTGACACCAGGTTGTTTAATTATCCAAAGTGAGGTTCCAACTGAATCGATTGTAACAACCTTATACATGGCCGTTGTTGAATCAAGACAACGGAAATAAAGTATAGGAGAAGAACCGTCACCTGTAGATTGAAAAGGAGTCATCTTTAAAGAATCTGCGCCATCATAACCATTCAGGGTGTAAACCAGATTTTTCAAGTCGCTATCTTTGTAGAATGCCACCTTTGCATAATAGCCTGCACCTTCCTCAAAATTGACCTTTACAATTCCAAACGCCTGAACGTTCTTTTTAATTGTTTTACTTCTGCATTGAATAAGCAGGATTGCCGTTAAAAGTACAATTAAAGATAACCTCGCTGCTTTAAGTCTCATTTCTTATTAATCTTTCACAATACGGAACCCTATGAATTTATCTCTGAAATCAGGATATGCACATCCTCTGGCTACCACCAGGCAACCTTCATCCAGACTAGCCCATGTACCACCACGCACAACTTTTCTATCTCCTTTGGCAGGGCCTATTGGATTGTTCAATGGGCTCATTTTATAATAGTTCATATCAAACCAATCTGAACACCATTCCCACATATTACCCGACATATCTGCTAAACCAAGTTCGTTTGGTTTTTTTTGCCCTTCCGGGTGGCTCATTCCTTCTGAATTATCCAAATACCAGCCAACATCATTAATAGCATTACTCCCACTGTATTCATTATTAACGCTTTTATTGCCTCCCCTCGCTGCATATTCAAATTCAGCTTCGGTAGGCAGCCGATAGTGCCCATGTTTTAATGCATTCAGTTTTGCGATGAATATTTGAGCATCGTACCAACTAATATTATCTACCGGACAATTGTAACAGTCCCTATGACATGAAGGATTGGTATCCATTACAGAGAACCAGAGTGCCTGTGTTACGTGAGTTTTCAGGATATAAAAACCATTTACGGTTACTTTGTGTTGTGGCTTATATGATTCACTGCCTTCCACGTCTGACGTGTCGGGGAGCCCCATTTGAAAAGTTCCACCCTGCACAAAAATAAAATTCGAATCGAGATTTAGAATGCTTACAGCCATCAATGAATCGCGTTCATGCAAAGCTTTTTTTGAAAGTGGCTTATTATTTTCCTGACTAAAACAGATGCTGGAATATGAAAATAAATAAATGACAAGAAACAAACACCTCACGCTCATACCTGATTTCATAACGCAAAGCTAATAATTAGCTAATTCAAAGTTGACTATTCAAAATGAAATTAATACCACTTGTGCTAATCGCTTTCCTTATAACTTTGCTGAAATTAAGAACTATTCCATTGCCAATTCTTTTAACAATACTTACGTTTCTTTCAACCCTTGGCGGAGGCTTGCTTGCTATGCGGTTCAAGGATAAACTCGGCCTGATTCTCGGCTTTAGTTCAGGTGCCGTTATTGGGGTTGTATTTTTTGATCTCCTACCTGAAGCTTTCTCTCTTGGACAAAAGCAATTCGGTGTTACTACGATAAGCACCCTTATAGTAGCCGGGTTTCTATTTTATTTATTGCTCGACAGGTTATCTATTCTGCATACTCATGAACATGGCAACACGGGCAACCATCGCGGAAAAATTGGTGCCTCCAGCCTTTCAATTCATAGTTTTCTTGATGGAGTTGCAATTGGAGTAGCTTTTCAGGTTTCGGTTCCAATTGGCATTTTGATTGCGGTTGCAGTTATAGCCCATGATTTTGCCGACGGAGTTAACACAGTGAGTGTGATATTAAAAGACGGAGGCAAAAGTAAACTTGCCTACAAGTGGCTTATCATTGATGCCCTTGCTCCTTTTATTGGTGTATTATCTACATTATTTTACAAAATTCCAGATACACTGTTCAGCATTTTGCTTGCATTGTTTTCCGGTTTCTTCCTATATATCGGTGCCAGCGACCTATTGCCAGAAAGTGGCGAAAAACATCCGGGCTTTTTAGTTACCCTGATGACCGTATTAGGTGTTGTGGTTCTTTATTTGGCTACCACACTTGCTAAAATATGATCTTCTGGAAAATTGGGTTCCCGGATACTATTGAAGATTAACAACATTCTGTCACCCTAATTTTAGCTTAATTTCCTATTGGGCGGGCGTTTAGTTAAAAAAATGTTAACGTCTTCACTCCCTATTAATAATTACCTACATTTGAAAAATATTCTATAATAAACATCTACCAAAATGAAAAAAACCCTATTTGTACTTACTATGTTGATTGGAGCTTCAGCATTTACCAATGCTCAGACTGCCGATGAAATTATCAATAAAAATATTGCCGCTATGGGCGGACTTGACAAGTTAAACTCCATTAAATCTGTTTACCAGGAAGACAGCAATATGATTCAGGGAGTTAAGATTCCCATTAAAATGTGGATGATAAATAAAACCTCGCAACGAGTTGAGTTTTCTTTTAGCGGGATGACCGGGTTTGAAATATTACGGAAAGATTCAGGATGGTCTTTTTCTCCTTTCGCAGGCCAAACAGTTGCTGAACCCATGACACCGGATCAGGTAAAGAAAGGCCAGGAAGAACTATACCTTACCGACGGATTTGTTGATTATAAAAAGAAAGGATATACGGTTACTTTTGAAGGCAAAGATGAAACCGAAGGCTCAGAATCGTTTAAAATTAAGGTTAAAATATCGGATAGTATCAGCAGTACCTATTATATTGATCCTGATACATATTATGTTCAACAAGTGAAGTCCAAAATAACAGAAAATGGAAAAACAATTGAAACAAGTGAAACCCGTAGCGATTATAAAAAAACAAGTGACGGGTATATATTTCCTATGGATATAAATTCATCAATGCAAGGCGACCTTAAAGTCTATCTCATTAAAGTAAACAGTACTATTGACAATAAAATTTTCAGTCCATCAGTCAAGGTAGCTGGGAAATGATAAGCCCTCGATTAATATTATTTTCAACTATTCCCTTATTTGTTGGTGTTCTATTAATAAATAAAACGCATATTAGTATTTCACCACTCTTTAAAGAATACCAACAAACAACGGATAGTGCAGATATTATTATCAATAAATATATAAGCGCCGTTGGCGGAAAAGCTAAACTTGATTCAATTCATTCCATTTACATGGAAGGGGTGGCCTTAGGAAGAGGACAAAAATTCAAATCGAAAACCTGGATAGTAAATAATATGGCATCAAAGTCGGAAACATTCATTGGAGGGTTTACTTCATGGACTATTCTGCGAACAGACTCAGCGTGGTCATTCAATCCGCGCCGCGGACAAAAACTTCCCGACCCCTGGCCTTCGGAAAGAGTTAAAGCCGCAAAACCTGGCCTCGACATTGCCGGTTCACTTGTTGATTATACTAAGAAAGGATACAAAGCAGAATATAAAGGGATAGAACAAATTGAAGGTTCCGACACTTATAAAATAGAAGTGATTTTAAACCTAAACGTTACCAAAACATATTATATCGATTTGGATTCGTATTTAATTCTCCGTGAGCGCACCAAAACCACCACCAAAGCTCGTGTTAATTACTCAAGTACCGATTATAGCAACTACCAAAAAACAGCTGATGGATACACCTTTCCAATGGAAATAGGGAATGTAAAATACACTACCATAAAGGTTAATCCACCAATCAGCGATACTCAATTCATACCAACCAAATAACTACCAAACCCAATGAGAAAAACATTAGCATTTTCATTCCTGGCACTTAGTTCCTCGCTTTTCAATCTTTGCAATGCACAGCAAAAAAGCCCGGTTAATTCGGGCACATTTGATGTGATGCAGGCCCGCTGGCTTGGCCCTGGAACTATGAGTGGCCGTATTTCGGCAATTGCAGGCAATCCTGCTGATGGTAAAACATTATATGTTGGTTGTGCCGGAGGTGGTATTTGGAAAACCACGAATGCCGGAGCTTCATTCAAATCTATTTTCGATAAGTATGTTCAAAGCATTGGAGCAATTGCGCTCGATCCGAATGATGCCAACACGGTATACGTGGGAACCGGAGAAAGCAATATGCGTAACACCGTTAGTTATGGAAATGGTATATACAAAAGTACCGATGGTGGAGACAATTGGACCAAGATTGGTCTTGACAGTTCAGAACACATAAGTAAAATACTCATCAACCCGAACAATACACAAATTATATATGTGGCAGTACCAGGTGCCCTTTGGAGCGACAGTAAAGTCCGTGGGCTATATAAATCCACCGACGGTGGAACATCCTGGAATAAGATTTTATACACTGATGAAAGAACGGGTTGTGCCGATGTTGTTATGAACCCACAAAATCCCGATGAACTTCTTGTCACCATGTGGGAATTTCGTCGTAAACCATACGCTTTCAGTTCCGGAGGAAAAGGAAGTGCTATGTACAAATCAAAAGATGGTGGAAAAACATGGACAAAAATAACCAAAGGATTACCGGAAGGCGATTTAGGACGTATGGCACTTGCCCTTTCTCCGTCGAATCCAAAACATATACTTGCCATAATTGAAGCAAAAGCGACGGGACTTTATGTTAGTATGGATGGAGGCGAAAGCTGGAGCAAACAGGCATCTACTTTAAACGTTGAAGCTCGTCCGTTTTATTTCAGCACATTAGCATTTGACCCGAAAGACGACAAACGTGTTTATCGTCCGGCATACCAATTGTCGGTTAGTGATGATGGAGGCTTTTCATTTACCGATGCAAGTGATGAAGGTGGCTGGGTTCATAGCGATCACCATGCAATTTGGATCAATCCACTTTACACCAATCAAGTTTGGCTTGGAACAGACGGTGGTGTATTTCTAAGCAATGACAGAGGCTTGACCTTTACCTTTATTCAAAATCTTCCTGTTGGTCAGTTCTATCACGTTCAGTATGATATGAAAGACCCCTATAATGTATATGGTGGCTTACAGGATAATGGTTCATGGATGGGCCCTTCGCAATATTTTGGTGGAGTAAGCAATGGTAAATGGCGCCCTTTATTTGGCGGCGATGGATTCTGGGTACAACCCGATCCAACCGACTCCAACACCGTTTATGCAGAAGCTCAGGGAGGGGAAGCCGGACGCATTGATCTTACTACAGGTCTGGATGTTTCCATTCAACCTTTGAAGTCAAAAAATGAGAATAAGAAATTCAGGTGGAACTGGAACTCTCCAATTTATATAGGTGCTGCCAATCCGCACAACTTGTATATGAGTTGCCAATATTTATTCAAATCAACCAATCAGGGCAAAACCTGGTCGCGTATTTCACCGGATTTAACAACCGATAATCCTAATAAAGAAAAGCAGGAAGAATCTGGGGGATTAAGTGCAGATAATACATCGGCAGAAAACCATTGCACCATTTTTTCAGTAGCAGAAAGCCCATTGGATGCCAATTATGTATTTGTAGGAACAGATGATGGTAACTTACAAATTACTACCGATGGCGGTTCAACATGGACCAAGGTTTCAGACAACATCTGGAAGTGTGGTATTCCAACGGGAACATGGGTTAGCAGTATCGAACCTTCCAAGTTTGACAAGAATACAATTTATGCATCATTCGATAATCACGGATATGGAGACTTTAATACTTATGCTGCAAAATCAACTGATTTAGGAAAAACATGGACCCGTATCAATAGCACTGAATTTACGGGTTTTGCCCATAAAATAAAAGAGGATCTGAAAAATAAGAACTTGTTGTTCCTGGGTACAGAACGTGGCTTATTTTGCAGCATTAACGCAGGGGCTGACTGGTTCCGTATGAAGAACCACATTCCGGATTATTGCCCTGTTAGGGATATGCAAATACACCCCAGAACCAATGATCTGATACTGGCCACTTATGGTCGTGGTATTATGATTGTAGATGATATTACTCCAATACGTAACATGTCGGAGCAGGTTGCAGCCAAGGATGTTTACCTCTATCCGATTGATAAAATGGAATTATCGTATGGTAAATATCAAGGTGGATTTCCTGAGCATGATGGTTGGGTTAGCGGTAATTCCGACGACATCCCTCCTATTCAATACTACCTTAAAAAGCGTGTCATGACTGGCGATGTAACTGTTAAGTTTTATGATGCAAGTGGTGCCTTATTGAAAGAAATTCCTGCTACAAAACGTAAAGGGTTGAATAAAGTATACTGGGACATGCGCATTACAGGACCAAAAACGGCTTCTGGTGGAACAAAAATGGATCAGGGTGGTTTTATTGCCCCTATGGTTTTGCCTGGTATTTATACCATGAAACTTTGCGTTGGCGATTCAACCTACACTGAGAAAATAAACGTGGTAGCTCCTAAAAACGGCAAAATGACAGATGCTGAACGTTTGTCCCAATAT
>CAIPDV010000098.1 GCA_903863935.1 uncultured Bacteroidota bacterium | reverse complement strand
GCCGTGCATACCGGCAATATTGCGCACCACCTTCTCCATATTCTTTTCTCTCTTCGACCAGACCTTCTCGATTGAGCGCTTCTCGGCATCGAGGTCCTGTTTCATGCCGATAAAAGCTTCCGCCAGTTTCTTTTGGAACCAATTAGCCAACATTCCCGATCTTTGGAAGACTTTATCTTTTCCGACACTTTTATAAAGTTTCAAAGCTTCCATAACGGCCGGGTAAAGCATAAAATCTTGCCCGCCGGGAATACTGATTGACTCAAGATCGGAATCTGTCGATATTCCGTGACCGCTCCAATAGAGCGACGTGATCCAATTCTTGAAATTATTTTTCATCCAAATCAAACCTCCTCCATGCGGCCCAAAAAGCCATTTGTGGGTGCTTCCAATAAGCACATCGGCATCGCCGAAAGGCAGATCCATTATTCCCAATGACTGAGCAACATCAAGAATTACCTTACAATCGGGAGCGTACCTTTTGAATAATTTGGCCCATTCTTCGGCAGGGGTTTTGCTTCCCGTATCGTAATACACATGAGAGAAAAATGCGATATGAGGCTTAATTTGTTCGATCTTCTTTTTAAGTGCCTCCTTATCTTCCAACACAGCATCACTCAAATAGTGTACCTCGTATTCGGGCATATTTTCAAAACAGCCGATTCCGCCTTGATGTTCGTGTTCCGTTGTAATAATTCTATATGGTCCCGGGCCTTCTGAGTGCAAAACCCTCAGCATAGACAGAGACAAATGATTTAAGGTCTGTGATGTACTGTGAACTACCATGGAATGATATCCCGGTGATTTCCACAGTTCATTGCAAAGCGTTTGAATTTCTTCTTGGCAAATGCGCCCATATTCATAAAGCCCCAACGGATGAGCATCAATCTCATTCGATTTGGCTGAAAAAAGCCTTGCATGTTTAACCTGCTCAGAAGGAGTTCCAAGAGTTCCCGGATTGAGATTTATGCGCTTTGTATGAAAATTCTCTTTCCTGAACTTAGCCCAATAAGCTTCATCCGAAATTTTCTCCTCCCCTTCATTACTGACTAATATCCTGCTGCTTTCGCCTAATACTTTCTCCTTCATTTTATCATCCATAGCCCAATTGATGGTAGGAGGAAACACATTCATTGAAACTCGGTCTTTATTTTTTGCAATAAGTATTAAGGTCTCTCTGATTATGTCTACAAAGGGTGAATGAACAATTTTTTCATCCAAATAATCGGTGTGTATTCCGAATTCTAACTTCTTATCGGGTCGCTCCATCCGCGGATCAAACGCATCGTGCTTTATGGTAACAGGATATCCTTCCTGTTGAGCAATAAATTTTACCGCTTCAGCCAACTCATTGATGGAAAAATCTGTTACAGTTACGTGGTTAATTACTTTGTGTTCTCCGGCTCTTGGCGCATCATCAGCCAAAGCCGCCAAAGAGTTTACGGAATCTTTCAAACACATTAAGCCTGTTCGCTGTTTGCCGGTTCCATAAACAGTAAGCGGATGTCCGACAACAGCCTGCGCCAAAAACCGATTTAGTACTGTTCCGAAAGCTTCATCGTAATCCAATCGAGTGCACAATTCAGGGCAATCTTTCATTTCCTCGGTAACATTTCCAAAAATTGTCGATTGCATTACGTCGGTTATTTTTAACCCCCATTTACGACAAGCCATGGCCACATAATTGGTGTCATTAATCTTCGAGACATGGTAAATATCGTCAGCCTCCCTGGGATACGGCATTCGGCTCGTCGCTTTTTTACCCTTAAATTCGGGATGAAAATAGCCCTCGGCAATATCTATGCCTGCTTTGGCATATTCGCCAAAAGAACCCAATTTAATAATATGCGAATCAGGGACATGCTTTTTAACAGCCCATAACAGCCGCATATTCCCGGCTTCGTTATTTATAAGCGTAAACATTGCCTCCTCTTCCCCTTTCATTGAATAAGGTGCAGAACATTGTTGAGCTAAATGATAAATGATCTCAGGCTTTTCATGCTTAATAAGTTCTTCAATCTGAGCGCTGTTAACATCCATGTTGATATATCGGATATTATCCAACCCGTGAACTTTATGAAAAGCTTTTATTCTTTCGTCAGGAGTTGCAATCGGGATAATTGAGTCAGATCCTTGCGATTTAACGGCATTCCTTCTCCATTGATTATCAACAATAATAATTTTACTGTGGGGATGCTTTGCTGCAAGCCTCATTGAGAGGGGCCAACCGAAATACCCGTCACCGCCCAGTATAAGAAATGTTTTGTACAATTATCTGATAGTATTGGTTATTATTCAGCGACAATATTAGGCAATAAACTTAACATTTCCAACACATTCTTGGAATTTTTTATGGTGGTGTCAATAATGGAGCGTAAAACTGCGAACCGGTGAGCACCGGCAAAGGCTTTGAACTGATTTGACACCTTCATTTTGACTTTCGCATTTCGGATAGCTCTTTCAGAACCGTTATTGTCGGGAGGTACTTTGGGATGATAAAGAAAAGTGAGAATAGAATCGTGGTTTTTGTTGAGCCGCTTAATAAATGTCCTGACTTTTTTCTGTTTGTTGGTTGGGTCTGCTTGTAATAGCTCGTCTAATTGTTGTTGGAGAAATACGACTTTTTCATTGGAATACGAATAATCATCAGGGTTCATTTGTGATTTGAGTTCAATGGCTTGTTTGAATAGCTGTTTGAGTTGAACAGACCATTGACATTTGAAAGCATCAATAAAGTTATTGAGTTCACGAAGCAGGTGGGCTATACAAATCTGATGTGCCTTAGCGTGTACTTTTAATTGAGCCGGCAAGCAATCCGTAACATATACAGAAACAGGGAAACCGTTTTTGAATAAGCTGGTAATGGTTTCGTACCCACGACTTAAAGACACTGTAAGGAAAGTAAGCAAAGGCGTTTGAAAAGTAAACAGCCAACCTTTACCGCCATTTATTCTTATGCCCGTTTCATCTCCTCCTACAATCGGAGAGCGTGATACACGTTGTTGTATGTTCCTATAAGTCTTTTCTCCTTTTTTTGTAAGGTCATCTAACATGTTATCTATCGTACCTTCACTGACAGGTATATTCAAACAGTACTTCATAAACTCTGCTATACGCCCATAAGACATATACTGGCGAACTGACAGATAAGCCACCCATGCACTAACCTGCGGAGAGTATTGTATGCTTGACTTTAAGCGTTCGGGGAGTTCGGATAGGGTTGTAAAACCACATTTTTTGCACCTACATGAATAGGATTTATGCTCTACATATAATGGAATAATGGGCGGTATTTCTATTTCCTGTCTGCTTAATACCAATATAGCTTCATCTGTTATTAGCCCTTCTCCACATTGCTTACAATAATTAGGACGGTACTCCACAATTTTATCGGCAACCTCTTTCATCATTAAAGTAGTCCCCTCATGCCCGGACTGACCACCTGTTTTGCGTGTAGATGGTTCACGTAAACTATTCCTATTGCTTCTTCCTATATCGTGCGATGGCGGAGTGGAACTGGTGCCACTTTTATGTCCGTTCTTTAGAAGGCGTATTTCTTCCTTCAATGACTTTACTTCTGCCTGCAAGTCAAGAATGGTTTGTTTTAATGCTTCGTATTCAGCTTTGGGTATGGTAACCGTTTCGATGCGAAATATTTTTCAGCAAAGAAACTGGTTTCGCTTTTGCGGAAAAACAGGAAAAGAACTTTTTCTTAAACATATCATTGTTAGTTCAAAAATGATTTTGCGGGTGGGCTGCTGAGTAGTTACAAAAACATTATTTTACCATCAGTGCCAAGATAATATTTTAAAATTGGGGCTCCAGTTATATCGGAACCTACACTTCTATTATAAATACCAGATGCCTTAAAACCCGCTATATCTGAAGGTGTCTCAGTTTGCTGAATGGTTATCACTCTGCGATTAGACACAATATCACCTATTTGGTAGGGTCCTCCAATCTCTTCGCAAGGCACGCCTGCTTCCAATGCAAGTGTG
>CAIPDV010000097.1 GCA_903863935.1 uncultured Bacteroidota bacterium | reverse complement strand
CTTAAAATGGGTCCTAAATACCTTATTATTAAGAAAGGTGAACACGGTGCCTTGTTATTTGATAATAAACAGGTGTTTTTCGCTCCCGCAATTCCGTTGGAAGAAGTTTTTGATCCGACCGGAGCCGGAGACAGCTTTGCAGGTGGCTTTATTGGTTATCTCGATAAGACCAAGGATATTTCCTTCGACAATATGAAACGTGCCGTAATTTTTGGTTCGGCTGCCGCGTCATTCTGTGTTGAAAAGTTTGGTATTGACAGATTGCTCGAAATATCAGATGATGACATGCGCGACCGGATTAAAGATTTTATCAATCTAGTTCAGTTTGATATTCAGTTAGGGTAACGCTTAATTACTTTTTTCTGTGTCTAAGTTGCTGATGATTTTATCATTAGTACGTTTACAGTATTGCCTTTACAATAGAACTGGTTCTTTTTGTTGGTAATTAGAAAAATATTCTTATACTTGTAGTAAGTTTGATAAAGGAATAACACTAAAAAATGTTGTTATGGAAGCAAAAATTACTACCTTCCTTATAAGTACAATTTTAGTTGGCTCGTTGAAGTTTGCAAAAGCTCAGGAACCAATCATACCTGTTGCTCCCCAAGGGCAAACGGTTATTTTGAATGTGCCGGGCGTGGGTGACATAACTGTGTCAATTAACAGTACCGGAGAAGGTATTACAATTAAACAGAACAAATACAACGACCCGCCTGCAAAGGAAGTCGTAGATACGGAATGGCACGGTCCAATTACTTCGTTAGGAAAAAAAACCTGTAAGGGACAGGAGAATGAATGTTTTACTACATCCGACGGTGAATTAAATGAAGAAAAAATAGATACGGAGTATCATGTACCGAAATTAACCAATAAAAGAAGGGGCCCAATGAAAAGCGTTGGCTCGAATGGTTACGAGAAAGTTGAAGGAGATGACATATACGTAAATGATGCGGGTATAATGTTGGTAACCCGCGATACGGGAGTAACCTGGGCAATTGATACCGCCGGGCTCGGATACATGAATGATTTCACATTGGATACCGCCCAAACCGTTTGGGCTATAAACTCGAACTATACTGCTTTGTTTTACCAATACATCCATTCCAGTGTATGGCACAAATGTGCCTCATTCCCTGCGGGGAAAGTACCACAGAAATTTTTCGTTGACCGGAACGATCGTTTTTTTGTAGGAACCAATTCGAATGGGGTTTACTATAGTGTTGATTCAGGCCACACTTGGACTCAAGGCATTACAGGACTGAGTTCGGTTCAATGCGGACAAATGTGCGATGATTATAAAGGGAATATTTATATGCTCAATAGTTCGGGCTCTAAAATATACCGTTCAGTAGATGGTGGGGCAACATGGACTGAACCTCCCGGAGATACTATGATTACACATGCGCTTGCTCCAACAACCAGTTTTGTTACCGCAATAAACTCCATTTCCGGGGATACCCTTTTAACTGCGGCAACCCAGTTCGGGCTTTATTTTAGTATTGACAGCGGCAAAACCTGGAAACAGGAAAATAACGGATTACAAGAAAGTACACTGAATGGATTTTGGAAATATAGTACTGGAAGAATGGTTCAAACCAGTAGCAATGGGGTGTTCTGGGTTAATAAAAACAGCAATGCTTGGAACAAGCCGGTCCCTTCGGACGGATATGGAAACGCAGGAATAATTTATGGCGATACACTGGGTAATTTGTATGTGAACAGTGTTTATGCCTACAGTGAAGCACCATATTTGAAAAGTATTGACAGTGGCCGAACCTGGCAGGTTGATACACTGGGTAATTACCAGATAAAAGTTGGTGCCACCTGGTGGGTTGATCAATATGGAAATGAACATAATTCCAACAACGATTATTCGGTTGGAGCAACAGTTTATAAAAAAACTCCAAGCAATCCTTATGTATTAGACACATCGGGCATTGGAATAATTTCAGGCTTATATCAAAATGTTAGCTCATTTGGTTCCGACGGAGGAAGTTATCTTTACATGAGTGGATATTTTACATCCAAACCAAGGATTATGCGACGCCCTATACTTGGCGGAAAATGGATTGAAGATACCTTAGGTTCTTCAGGCACCCATTTCCTTGCAATGACCCATGATGCCAACCATAACATGGTGGGTAGCCCTTTATTTCAGAATTCAGGACTTTATTACCGTAATGCCGGAATGTGGACTGCTATTCCATATCCCACTAATGTGCCATTTTATGATAACGTAACAGCAATTGCCTGCGATAGCAGTGGCGGAGTATTGGCGGCATTCTCCGGTTATGATTTTACTCGCAATACAGATGTTGGGTTAGGTGTTTATTGCACGCGCGATTATGGTATCACGTGGAATCTCATCGGTTTAAATAAGGTATATGTAAATCAATTGGTAAGTTGTGGGGGCGATTCTGTTTATGCACTTACCCAAGGCAAAGGTATTTATGCTTTAACATGTGATGGTGCTGTTTTCACAAATACACATCCTCTGAATGTGTCGAATACCAATCAAAGCTTTGCCAACGTTTATCCGAACCCGAGTAATGGATATTTTACACTTGAATATAATTTATCCGGCAACAATTCTGAACTAAAAATTATAGATATAATGGGAAGGGAAGTTCTAAATACGAAAATGAATTCCTTAAAGGGTAAGCAGTCAATCAATGCAAGCCAATTGAATAACGGGATTTATTTCTGGCAAGTATATTCCGGAAATAGAATTGTTAGCAAAGGAAAGATTGCTGTTACAAAATAGAAAGTGTAAAGTATCGAAATTGGGTTACCTGTTACCCACAGGTAAACTATATTTTGCAAAATTGCTCGTTATTGTTCCTCCGGCAATCATAAACTGGCCGCCCATATAGAGTTCATTTTTATAAACGATAAGTGAGTTGATGGTTCCTGTATAGGGCTTGCAATCGCCTGCCCAGTTAATCACACCACCCATGCAGTACCATTGATGGGTGCTAGATTGGTAATTGGTAATGTGAAACACATTATCAACATTAGGAACCGACGTGAAATCTCCTCCAACAAAAAGCCCCGTGCCATATACTGCCATGGCATTGGCTCCTGCGTTAAATGGCCCTACCGGAACCCATAGATGGGTATCCCATTTAATAAGGTAGTTGAATTCGCCACAGGCATATAGTTCATCAAAATAATTTACAAAGGCTTTCACCCATCCGCTTTTTACCTGCTGCCCGGTATTTAAAACCTCCTCCCAATTTTTTCCGGCCAACCTTTCTACAGTTGCAAACTGGCCACCGGCATATAGCATTTCCCTATAAACAGTAAGTGCCCATACATTTCCGGGTAGCCCATGCCCAACCTTAGCCCATCCACCGGTATCGGTATATCTGGCAATGTGCTTTGCATTGATCGTATCAATATGAGTAAAGGAGCCACCAATGTATAACTGGCCTTTCATAACATACAGGGCATTTATAGAGCCGTTGGCTGAGCCAATATATTTCCATAAGGTATCGTTAAAGCAGAAAAGATTGTAGGCTGCATTTGTTCCAATTCCAATTTGGGTAGCCGCATAAAGTTTACCATTGCATTCAGCCATTGTAGTAATATTTCCTTGCAGATTAGAATCGGGGGCTGTCCATTTTTTACCGTCCCAGCAAGCAATGTGTGTGGCTTTTTTACCTGCGCTGTCCATTCCTCCGGCATAAAGCTTACCATTGAAAACACACAGAGGAGCGAAACTCCCTTTTGCTCCTGAGCCAATTGCTGACCATGTTTGAGCTTTTACGTCTGCAAAAAATGCAACAAAAAAACAAAGAAATAATTTACAAATTATGGGTTTCATTTTTAGTTTTTATTCAGGCAAATATATTTAACTTTAAATGCTTTACAAGTGAGTAAATGCAATTATAAGCAAACACTGCAAAAGCATGGACCCATCAAAAACGAGCGGATAAAAAAGAGCGGGCCTTTTAGGAATTGCCAGCAGAAGAAATCCAATTGTTAGTAAGGCGGAGGTAAATAAAGCCAATGCTGATTTAAAGTCGAAATTAAAATATAGAAACTGAATACATACCAGCGAAATAAAAAACAATATGAGTATGATAGAAATTTGAACAGAAGTTTTTGCCCCGGTTAATACCG
>CAIPDV010000096.1 GCA_903863935.1 uncultured Bacteroidota bacterium | reverse complement strand
GCTCAGTAAGACTGAAGGTCCAAATAGGGGTATAGAACCCAATTCTATACGGGGCTTTGGTTCACCTTCAGTCTTACTTAACCTTTCTCTCAAAAATAATAATTCCCTAAATAAAGCGCAAACCTAAAGTAAAGGGGCTTTAAATAATTGCTAGTCGGGCTCCGACTCAAAGTCCGCCTAAGGCTGATTGGGGACAAACGACTAACTAAATATAAGCTACCTTTGCAGCTATGACAGAAACGGAAACAAGAGAGCCGGAAAATATCCGTAAGCTAAAACTTAGTGAGATTACCCGGTGGTTTAAAGTAAAGGGAGAGCCCTCATTCCGCGCCCAACAAGTATTTGATTGGCTTTGGAGCAAATCGGCACACTCGTTTGATGACATGTCCAACATACCTAAATCTACACGTGAAGCATTAAAGAAGGATTTTTATATTCACGATTTTGGCAAGGTTGTTTCCCAAATAAGCAGTGATGGAACTATTAAAAATGCATTTCATCTGTTTGATAATAAACAGGTGGAAGGTGTTTTAATTCCTGCAGAAAAGCGCATGACCGCCTGTATCTCTTCACAGGTGGGTTGCAGTTTGGAATGTAAATTCTGTGCTACAGGCCGAATGAAGAGAGAACGCAATCTTGGTGCCGATGAAATTTATGATGAAGTGGTTTTTATACAAAAACAAGCCTTGGAAAAATATAATACCCCCCTTACCAATATCGTATTCATGGGTATGGGCGAACCTTTGCTGAACTACAATGCAGTAATGGATGCCATCAAAAAAATTACTTCACCGGAGGGATTGAATTTTGCAGCGCAACGTATTACGGTCTCTACTGCCGGTGTTGCCAAGATGATAAAAAAACTGGGAGACGATAATGTAAAGTTCAACCTGGCACTATCGCTGCACGCTGCTACCGATGAGAAACGCAGCAAGATAATGCCTATTAATGATTCCAATAAGTTGGAAGAAGTGGCAGATGCGTTAAAATATTTTTATAGCAAAACAGGAACAAAAATCACTTACGAATATATTGTATTCAAAGACTTCAACGATTCGATGGGCGATGCTTACAAACTGGCAGCATTCTGTAAAATTGTTCCCTGCAAAGTAAACCTGATAGAATATAACCCGATAGATAAAGGCGAGTTCCAACAGACCAGCCCTGAACGCATGAGCTCTTTTGTAAAGCTATTACGCAGCAAAGGAATCATAGTTAACACCCGCCGCAGCCGTGGTAAAGATATTGACGCCGCCTGCGGGCAATTGGCGAATAAGCTGAAAGAGGCAGGGGTAGCGAATTAATCCCGAAGGGATGTAATTATTATAGCAGGAGTATCAAATGAATTTAAGAACCCTGAAGGGGTGAAATTATATCACCCTTTCAGGGTTTGAAATGCGCCGATATTTGTAGTTTCTATAATAATTACATCCCTACAGGACGCAATTAAATATTTCTTAGCATGTTTTCTACCGAGCGGTAATGCCTAACGGCATTTCAATACAATTCATCACTGTCCCGTTAGGGACAATCGCTAGGTAGTCCAAT
>CAIPDV010000095.1 GCA_903863935.1 uncultured Bacteroidota bacterium | reverse complement strand
GTGTTTTGCAAATCGCGGCATCCATGTCGGAGCCAGTGGTGTCATCACAGGATATTGGGGTTATTTGATGGCGCATGCTTATTATCATAGCTCCGTCACAAGCGTAGTGTTAGCCTTCGTGTGTATCATGTATTTTGCTGGTATTTTATATTCGATTTTCCCAGGTAAAAAACATGTGTCTTGGCAAGGTCATTTATTTGGCTTGATCTCTGGCTTAGGGGTTGCCTATTATCTTTAGACTTTTAAAGTCGATAGAGATATGCTTCCCCTGCAATGTTCACAGCCGCACAAAAAGAACTGCTTGGACATGAAACAGCGGTCAGATACTGATTAACGGTGTCCACCATGAGTGGTGCGCTCCAAGTTGTACCATTAAAACTCGTTGCAAACCCTGCGTCGTCTACAACCACACAAAACGAACTACTTGGGCAAGAAACAGAATTAGCCGTATTCGGAGTAATGAGCGTTGGCGCAGTCCATGAACTACCATTGAATGTCATAGCGTTCCCTATGCTATCAACCGCGATACAAAATGAACTGCTTGGGCATGATACAGAGAAAAGTGGCGTACTGCCATCGACGTTTGTGCCACCTGACCAAACACCGCTATTATATATACCCATGATCTTTCAAAATGCTTGCATTTTTAATTTATTGGGATCAAGCTATGCGTCATGAAAAGATTACATATATCTCCAGAAGAAAAAGCGCATCTTGAAATGCTCCACGCTCAAAAGGAAAATGGCAAGGAGCGCGATAGAATTAAAGCGATTTTATTGCGTTCGGAAGGCTGGACAGTCCCAATGATAAGCCAGGCGTTGCGGCTGCATCAAAGTACCATTATTCGTCATCTTGATGAGTATCGGGGAGGCAAATTTAAGCTAGCTTCTGGGGGTTCAGAAAGTCATTTAAATGAAGAAGTGACAGCAGAATTAATCCAACATCTGGAAGCAAACACCTACCATCATGTGCATGAAATTATTCAGTACGTTCAAGCTACCTTTGGTATTGAATATACAGTTCCAGGGATGAATAAATGGTTGCACCGAAATAAGTTTAGTTATAAAAAGCCCAAAGGACATCCGCATAAAGCGGATGTCCAGTTGCAACAAGAATTTATAGAAGAATACAGACGCTTAAAAGAGCAGGTAAGCCAGGAAGAGCCTATCTTGTTCATAGATTCGGTGCATCCAACTCAGGCAACAAAAATTACTTATGGCTGGATTAGAACAGGTCAAGAAAAGCAGGTTCATACCACGGCATCCAGAACCCGAGTTAACCTTATTGGTGCTATCCAGTTAGGTCACATTGCTGAAGCCATATCTGCGGAATATGACACGATTAATGGCGAATCTATTGTCGATTTTATGAAACAAATCCGTAATCAATATGGCACATCAAAACGGATTCATTTGATTCTGGATAAAGCTGGATATCATCGTTCGCAATTAGTTGCTGATAAGGCCAAAGAAATGAATCTAAGTCTTCATTTTTTACCTCCGTATAGCCCTAATCTCAACCCCATTGAGCGATTATGGAAAGTGATGAATGAAAAAATAAGAAATAATCGTTTTTTCAAAAGTGCCAAAGATTTCAAGGATGCTATCAGAGAGTTTTTTTCCATTATCTTGCCCAATATTGGAGGTGCTCTGGATGGGCGAATTAATGACAATTTTCAGCTATTGAAAACATAGCATTTTGAAAGATCATGGGTATATATATCAAGTTAAATAAGGCTCGCATTGTAGGATAACGTAAACGCAGGCTCCCTAATGCATAACAGGCTAATATATCTGCATTGCCACAGTTAAGATCTGCAATTATATGAGCATATTCTTGCGTATGGGGTGTCAAACTTGAAAAATGGATAAATTTTATGAGATTCTCTGGGATCGCTCTCTTCTGAAGTCTATCATTATCAATGTTGTCACCAGCTCC
>CAIPDV010000094.1 GCA_903863935.1 uncultured Bacteroidota bacterium | reverse complement strand
CACAATTTCACCGAGCTCGCGGTCGAGACAGCCATCCAGTCGTTACACCATTCGTGCAGGTCGGAACTTACCCGACAAGGAATTTCGCTACCTTAGGACCGTTATAGTTACGGCCGCCGTTTACTGGGGCTTCGATTCAAAGCTTTGCCTTACGGCTAACCTCTCCTCTTAACCTTCCAGCACCGGGCAGGTGTCAGGCCTTATACTTCATCTTTCGATTTTGCAAAGCCCTGTGTTTTTGTTAAACAGTCGCTAGATGCATTTATCTGCGGCCCCCCTTGCGGAGGGCACCCTTTCTCCCGAAGTTACAGGGTTATCTTGCCTAGTTCCTTAACCGCGGCTCACTCGAGCACCTCAGGATATTCTCCTTGACTACCTGTGTCGGTTTGCGGTACGGGTTGCTGTTACCTGAAGCTTAGAGGATTTTCTCGGAAGTCTGATTAGGGTCATTATCCGCTTGCCCGAAGGCTCACGGTACTATCGGCTTCAGCACAGGCGGTGGATTTACCTGCCGCCCGTATACCTTTGCTTTTTAACCTCCTATTCCGTCAGGAGGCAGACCTTTCACTACTCCGTCACCCCATCGCAGTAAAGCAAGTACTGGAATATTAACCAGTTATCCATCGACTTATCCGTTCGGATTCGCCTTAGGCCCCGACTAACCCTGAACCGATTAACGTTGTTCAGGAAACCTTAGTCTATCGGTGTGGGGGTTTCTCGCCCCCATTATCGTTACTTATGCCTACATTTTCTTTTCCAAACGCTCCAATACCTCTTACGAGGCACCTTCTGCGCCGTTTGGAATGCTCCCCTACCACTAACGCATTGCTGCGCCGTTCAAAGCTTCGGTAGTATGTTTTATGCCCGTTTATTTTCCACGCCCAACCGCTCGACCAGTGAGCTGTTACGCACTCTTTAAATGAATGGCTGCTTCCAAGCAAACATCCTGGCTGTCAGTGCAGTCGGACCTCGTTAAATGCAACTTAACATACATTTGGGGACCTTAGCTGTTGATCTGGTTTGTTTGCCTCTCGTCCCAGGACCTTGGCGCCCAGAGACTCACTCCTGATTATATGTCGTAGCATTCGGAGTTTGTCAGGGTTCGGTAGGCGATGAAGCCCCCTAGCCCAATCAGTAGCTCTACCTCTACGACAATTCAATCAAGGCTGTTCCTAAAAACATTTCGGGGAGTACGAGCTATCTCCCAGTTTGATTAGCCTTTCACCCCTATCCACAGTTCATCCGAGAACTTTTCAACGTTCACCAGTTCGGACCTCCATCCCGTGTTACCGGAACTTCATCCTGACCATGGATAGATCACAAGGTTTCGCGTCTACCCCCACTAACTGTACGCCCAGTTAAGACTTGCTTTCGCTTCGGCTGCTTGCGTTAACGCAATTAACCTTGCTAGTGAGGTGTAACTCGTAGGCTCATTATGCAAAAGGCACGCTGTCATCCCATAAAGGGACTCCAACTGCTTGTAAGCGTATGGTTTCAGGTTCTATTTCACTCCTCTGTTCGAGGTTCTTTTCGCCTTTCCTTCACAGTACTTGTTCGCTATCGGTATCTTATGAGTATTTAGCCTTACCGGATGGTGCCGGCAAATTCCCACAGGGCGTCTCCGACCCCGCGGTACTCAGGATACTACTAGGTAATAAGTGTAATTCGTGTACGGGGCTATCACCTCCTATGGCGTTTCTTTCCAGAAACTTCCACTTTACACTTATAGTCCATATTGTAGTCCTACAACCCCGGCGTGGCCTTAACCACACCGGTTTGGGCTGTTCCGCGTTCGCTCGCCACTACTTGCGGAATCACTATTGTTTTCTCTTCCTCCGGGTACTTAGATGTTTCAGTTCTCCGGGTTTGCTCTTTCGTGCTACACCTTCAATGTAGCGGGTTCCCCCATTCAGAAATCTTCGGATATAACGGTTATTCGGCACCTTCCCGAAGCTTATCGCAGCCTATCACGTCTTTCATCGCCTATAAGATCCAAGGCATCCACCATACGCCCTTAAGTAACTTTCTTACTAAAATTTGTTTTACTATGACCTCTGTTTTGTAGATCATTGTTTTGTTTTCTAATGCAATATGTCAAAGAACATTTCTCCTATTGCTAGGAGATTGTGAATAATACCGGAATCGAACCGAGTGCCTTTTCTGACCACTTGTCAGACCTGCTCTTACCATTGAGCTAATTTTCTATTTTTTATTTCAAAGTACAATTTGGTACGTTCACCAAATTTTGTGGAGAATATCGGAGTCGAACCGATGACCCCCTGCTTGCAAAGCAGGTGCTCTAGCCAGCTGAGCTAATTCCCCAAAGACGAGTGCAATACTGTTGCAACACTTTGCTGCTTAAAGTAGTCCCGGGCAGATTTGAACTGCCGACCCCTACATTATCAGTGTAGTGCTCTAACCAACTGAGCTACGGGACTGTATTAGGATAGACCCGCTACAATACCCGCTGTGCCCGTTTCTGGTTACAGGGTTATCTCGCATTGGGAAAAATTAAAGAAGGAAGATAGCAGGACCAAACGAGATCAACTCGCTCTAAAAAGGAGGTATTCCAACCGCACCTTCCGGTACGGTTACCTTGTTACGACTTAGCCCCAGTCATTGGTTTTACCTTAGGCAACGTCTTGCGACAATCAACTTCAGGTACTCCCAACTTCCATGGCTTGACGGGCGGTGTGTACAAGGCCCGGGAACGTATTCACCGCGCCATTGCTGATGCGCGATTACTAGCGAATCCAACTTCAAGAGGTCGAATTGCAGACCTCTATCCGAACTGAGACCGAATTTAGAGATTAGCATCCTGTTACCAGGTAGCTGCCCATTGTTTCGGCCATTGTAGCACGTGTGTAGCCCTGGACGTAAGGGCCGTGATGACTTGACGTCGTCCCCACCTTCCTCACTGCTTACGCAGGCAGTTCCACTAGAGTCCCCGGCATTACCCGCTGGCAACTAATGGTAGGGGTTGCGCTCGTTACAGGACTTAACCCAACACCTCACGGCACGAGCTGACGACAGCCATGCAGCACCTAGTTTCGTGTCCTTTCGGAAAGCTCCCTTTCAGGAGCGGTCACTAACTTTCAAGCCCAGGTAAGGTTCCTCGCGTACCATCGAATTAAACCACATGCTCCTCCGCTTGTGCGGGCCCCCGTCAATTCCTTTGAGTTTCAATCTTGCGATCGTACTCCCCAGGTGGATTACTTAACGCTTTCGCTTTGACACGTACCCTAACGGGCACACATCTAGTAATCAACGTTTACGGCGTGGACTACCAGGGTATCTAATCCTGTTTGATCCCCACGCTTTCGTGCCTCAGCGTCAGTTGTAGTGTTGTGAACTGCCTTCGCAATGGGTGTTCTGTGTCATATCTAAGCATTTCACCGCTACATGACACATTCCATTCACATCCAATACACTCAAGAATAACAGTATCAATGGCAGTTCTATAGTTAAGCTATAGGTTTTCACCACTGACTTGTCATTCCGCCTACGCACCCTTTAAACCCAGTGAATCCGGATAACGCTTGGATCCTCCGTATTACCGCGGCTGCTGGCACGGAGTTAGCCGATCCTTATTCTTACAGTACCATCAACCCTCGTAGAAACAAGGGGTTTTTTCCCGTACAAAAGTAGTTTACAATCCGTAGGACCTTCATCCTACACGCGGCATGGCTGGTTCAGGCTTGCGCCCATTGACCAATATTCCTTACTGCTGCCTCCCGTAGGAGTCTGGCCCGTATCTCAGTGCCAGTGTGGGGGTAAATCCTCTTAGAACCCCTACCCATCGTAGCCTTGGTGAGCCGTTACCTCGCCAACTAGCTAATGGGACGCATGCCCGCCTTTAACCGCCGGAGCTTTAATTGCAAAATGATGCCATTTCGCAGTGTTATGGAGTATTAATTCTGATTTCTCAAAGCTATTCTCCAGTTAAAGAAAGGTTACATACGTGTTACGCACCCGTGCGCCGGTCGCCAGCGAGTATTGCTACCCCTGCTGCCCCTCGACTTGCATGTATTAGGCCTGCCGCTAGCGTTAATCCTGAGCCAGGATCAAACTCTCCATTGTATGTTTGAGTTTATCCTAACTTCATGCATTCCTGCATTGGTTAAAAAATTACATTTTGGAATTGAGCTCTAATTGTTCTACCCGAATAAAACCGGGTAGGCAATCTTGGCCCGCTATCTTTTCTTCTTCAATACTTCAAAGAACTTTCTGTATATATAGTCCCGCATTTCTGCGGTACATTTTACATTCGTTTCTATTACCTTTATTTTTTAAAGGGCTGCAAATGTACACATGAATTTGATATCTCCAACATATTTCGAAAAATATTTTTTTCCGACCATCTGTTTATATCTCCATTCCCTTGCTTTTATGCTATCGCTGAAACACTTAATTCCTGCGAGGTTTGGAGCTATCTGTGCAAACTTGTTTTCCTTTAATTTCTAAGAACGTTTTCTTCAAAAGGGACGCAAAAGTAGTAGGTTATTTGATTCTAAAGTATGCCTTTGTTCATATTTCTTTAACATTATTAGCAACAACCTATAAATCAGCCATATAATTTTTAAACTCTCTTGCTTCAATAACTATACGGACTGGGTTAAACGAACAAGTAAGGGAAATGTTTCAAATTTTAGATACATATATAATAGAACGAGGATGACGCAGATTAAATATGATTTGATAAGATTCGAAAAAGGTAATGCATAAGGGCTTATCATAAACAATCTGCGTCAACCGCATTCTATTGTTTCTTAAATTTGTCTTTACTTATATTATATATGAATAAACAAATACTCTCCTTATTTAAGTATGAAAACTGGGCTAATGCCCGTATTATAGATGCTCTTGCCCAATTACCGGAACAAGATGAAAAGAGTTTAGAACTAATGTCGCACATATTATTGGTGCAAATGGTTTGGTACTCGCGTATGGCTGGGGTGGCAGTTCCACCAGTTTGGGAGAAGAAATCATTTCAACAGATAAAGGATATTTATGAAGTGAACAAAAAAATACTCACTCCATTTATCGAGAAGCAAACCAAAGATACCCTCAACGCCACTATAGATTATAAAAACACGAAGGGAGATAAATTCAGTAATACGGTTACACAAATTTTAACGCACCTATTTAACCACAGCACTTACCACCGCGGGCAGATAGTGGAAAGATTGAAAGGCAAATTACCTAAAATGCCTGAGACGGATTATATTGTGTTTTTGAGGGAGAAGTAAATGTTTTCCTTTCATAATTCTTTTATCTTTGTTGACTGAAATTTAGTGCAATGAGAAAGCTTCTATTCTCTCTTTTACTTTTCATTCATTCATTCTTTACCGATGCCCAAACTAAAAAAGTTGAGTTCGTCTATGGTGGCTCTAATTCAGATTGGGGTATGCAGATTATTCAAACAAAAGATAAAGGTTTTATTACAGTAGGAACTACTCTGTACGGTGCGGGAGGTCAAGATATCTATATGGTGAAAACTGACAGTATTGGTGCTTTTCAATGGACAAAGACTTTTGGTGGAACAGGAGATGATGAAGGATACGGAATTACTCAGACAAAGGACAACGGTTTTGTAATTTGCGGCTCTACACTTTCTTATGGTAAAGGAGGCAATGCAGATGTATATGTTCTTAAATTGGATAGTGCTTATAACATTATGTGGAGTAGAACAATAGGAGGAGCGGGTTATGATGGAGCCAACGCAATTATCCAAACCTCTGATGGAGGGTATGCAATGTGTGGATGGACCACTTCTTTTGGAGCGGGGGTATTCGATAATGTTTATGTTGTAAAATTGGACAGTGCGGGTCATCTAAAATGGACTAGAACAATTGGAGGAACTAGCGTTGATGAGGGGTTTGGTTTGGTGGAGTCACTTGATAAAGGATTAGTGATTTGCGGATGGACAAATTCTTATGGGGCAGGAGGATACGATGTTTATGTTGTTAAATTAGATAGTGCTGGGAAAACAAAATGGACTAGAACAATTGGTGGAAGTAAGGATGAGGTTGGCATAAGAGTAATAAGGTCTAAAGATGGCGGTTATATTATTGCAGGTGCTACTGCGTCTTTTGGTGATGTTAATGGTGATGTTTATATTATCAAATTAGATACTGCTGGAATTGTTCAATGGACAAAAGTAATTGGAGGCACTAAAGCTGACCAGGCAGATTGTATAATTCAAACAAAAGATGGAGGATATATGCTTTCAGGATTTACTTGCTCTTTTGGTGACACGATTGGTGAGGTTTATATATTGAAACTGGATAGTTTAGCAAATCTCGAATGGACAAGAACTACAGGTGGACCTAAATATGCGGAAGGGGTTGATTTAATTCAAACAATTGAAGGCGGATACGCAATCGCCGGATTGACTTACTCCTATTCTACTAATTCAATGGTTTATCTGGTTCTTCTAGACAGCAATGGAAATACATGTTCCCCAGATAGCACAGGTGGTATTGATAGAGGAGCTACAACACCACTAATTGGTTCCGGCGGTATTGACAGTAGTGGTGGCCGTGTTGATACTGGGGTAATTGTCAAGTCTGGTGGTACTTTTGAAATGATATGTAGTACCTCTTCAATTGAAGAATCAAAAGCAGTCAGTCCAGCTATTCATATTTATCCCAACCCCTGCTCCACCACCCTCAACATCGATTTAAAAAACCAACCCAATTTATCCTCTCTTCAAATCACCGATATTACAGGCAGGGTGCTAATTACTTACCATTGTCAGCATATTACTGAGCACTATTCTATTGATGTTTCGTCTCTAAGTTCAGGAATGTATTTCCTCCGTCTCAATTCTTCCACAGGAACGGAAGTTAAGAAGTTCATAAAGGAATATTAGTATATCTCATCAATTCCCAAACCAAGTAGATAAAACATTCATTTTCTTGGCGACTTTGCGTCTTGCCGAGAAACTTTATGCGTAATTATCCAAAAATGTCGAAAAAAGGGCATAATTATTCAAAAAAGAAATATATTCGCCCCTCTTAAACACTAAAAAACACTAAAAATGTCGTATTTCTTCACTTCCGAATCAGTTTCCGAAGGCCATCCGGATAAAGTGGCTGACCAGATTTCAGATGCAGTATTGGATGCGCTTCTTACTCAAGACCCTAATTCTAAAGTAGCTTGCGAAACCTTTGTTACCACAGGGTTAGCAGTCATCGGCGGTGAAATTAAGACAACCGGATATATTGATGTTCAGAAGATAGCCCGTGATGCCATCCGCAAAATTGGTTATACCAAGGCGGAATATATGTTCGATGCTGACTCATGTGGTGTTATCTCTACCATTCATGGGCAGTCACCTGACATTAACCAGGGTGTAGAAAAAGTGAATGAAGAAGATCAGGGAGCAGGCGACCAGGGTATGATGTTCGGGTATGCTTGTACCGAGACCGACAACTATATGCCATTGGCAATTGAGATTGCACACTTGTTGGTTCATGAATTGGCCGAGATCCGCAGAGAGGGAAAGAAGATGAAATACTTACGCCCTGATGCAAAGAGCCAGGTTACCGTTCAATATAGTGACAAAGGAAAAGCTGAACGTATTGATGCTATTGTAGTATCTACCCAGCACGACGATTTTGATGAAGACGGAAAGATGTTGGCAAAAATAAAGGAAGATGTTATCAATATTCTTATCCCGAGAGTGAAGAAGTTATTGCCTTCTAAAGTGAAAAAATTGTTCAAAGAAGACATTAAGTATTTTGTAAACCCAACCGGAAAGTTCGTTATTGGCGGACCACACGGCGACACTGGCTTAACCGGCCGTAAAATTATTGTTGATACCTACGGAGGCAAATGCGCACATGGTGGTGGTGCTTTCTCAGGTAAAGATTCGAGCAAAGTAGACCGTTCGGCAGCTTATGCTGTTCGTCATATAGCGAAGAACTTGGTTGCTGCAGGTGTTTGTACCGAAGTGGAAGTGCAGGTTGCTTATGCCATTGGCGTAGCACAACCGGTTTCTATTTGCGTAGATACATACGGAACTGGTAAAGTGCGTAACAAAGAAGGCCATAAACTTTCCGACGGAGAAATAGCTGCTAAAGTTGGACAGATATTCGATATGCGCCCTGCTGCAATTGTAAAACGTTTCGGACTGCGTAACCCTATCTTCTCGGAAACCGCTGCTTATGGACACATTGGCCGTATACCCGGAACCAAAACAGTAAACGGTAAGACCTACGAAACCTTCACCTGGGAAAAGCTTGACTACGTGGATACCCTTAAAAAGGAATTCGCGATAGTTGAAGAGAAAGAGGTGGAAGTAGCGTAAGGATATTCTTTACGGGCAAACTTGCACTTATTTAATTACTGATGAATCAGTGCCTGTTCCACTAATTGAGCGTTCATCGTAGACACGGGGTGACCCTCTGATGATAAAATGTACCCATAAAAGCATGGAGGTCTTTACTTTACGTCCCTTTCTTAATCCCGGTTTCCATTTCGGCATTTTTGAAGCAACCCGTAATGCTTCTTCATTCAAAGAATTGGTTACTCCACGAACTATTGTCAGGTTTGAAACAGAACCATCCTTGACTACATCAAAAGTCAAAAAAACAGTTCCCTGGATTTGCTCATCCATTGCTTTTTGGGGATACTTAATACTATCATAAAACCACTTGTTAATATCTCCTGAGAATTCCGGAATTTTTGACATGGGGGTTTCTTTGTAGGTTGAGTCACCTATTAAAACCCAATATTCATAACCATTTTGCGCTTTTAAAATACATTGTTGTGCCTGCCCAAAAAATGAACCGCATAAAAAAAGAAATAGTGTCGCCGTCTTTTTCATCCTAGTTGTTTTTTAATTAAAACAGATCAATGCCCGCTGGAATTATGATACAGCCCGAAATTATAGTCGAGGGTAACAAGTTTCTTCATTCGAACAGGCTTGCCGTTTTTATAAGCCGGGGTCCATTTTGGTTTGTGATCAATTGTTTTCATGTCATCAATCACCTCCAGGGCATTCTCCTTCAATAATTCGGCACCGGATTCGCAACTTGCTATTTCAATATCTGTTACATCACCATCTTTTTCAATTATGAAACTAACCACAATATTCCCCTGGGCACTATTTCTTGCCGCTTCTCTTGACCATCCCATTCGTGCACGCAAATAACTTCTTAAATCAACAATAAATTCAGGTTGCTTATCAACACACGTATCACAAAATACTTTAAAGGCATCTGTATCAACTGCCTGTATTGAAATTTTGAAACTAATCGGGAGCATTAACTTCACACGTACTATTTCCCCTTTCAGTATTCCCGGTTTCCAGGAGGGCATAGTTGAAATTAACCGCTGAGCTTCTCTGTCTAACGATGTATCGACACTACGCAGCAGGGTGACATTTGATACGGAGCCATTCCTCTCCACAATAAAACTAACGAAAACTTTTCCTTCGGCACGCCTTTCAAATGCACTTTGAGGATATGTAACATGATCACCAATCCATTTATACAGATCACCGGAAAGGAATTTGGGCATGCTGTCGACTGTAGAATAGACAGAATCACTTTTTGAAACAGCCGTAGCCGTACTCTGGGAATAAAGACTAAAATATCCAAATAGCAACGTAAATAATGCGCATACTTTTCTCATAACTGCTTTTCAATAAGACAAATGTAAAAATAAATTTAATTTGCTGAAAATGAAAAGCAATAACCTACCAATGAAATAGGGGTGAGGGAATCAGATTAGTGTTTAAACTTAATAGGAAGATTATAGATCTGCCTTACGGCATGACCATTTTGAATTCCCGGAGTCCATTTGGGCATACTCGAAACAACGCGCAAAGCTTCTGCATCTAAACTTTTTTCCAACCCGCGAAGTATCTTGACATTTGAAACGGAACCGTCCACTTCAATAATGAAAGTTATATAAACAGTTCCTTGTACCTCGGTTGCAGGGTATACAATATGTGCTGCCAGCCAATCATTCACAGTTCCTTCTTTAAATTTTGCAGGTTGCTGAACAATTGTAAACACCTGCTGCGAATTATCTTTTGCAATAGGTGTTGCTCCATAGGTTACCTTCGCTTTTGCAGTGCTGTCACTTGGGGTATTTTGTGCAAAAAGAGATCCTGTTACACACAGAAAAATTGAAATGGAGAAAATAGTTTTCATTGTTTTTATCGTAATTTAAAGTGAATTGGATAATTATATTGAACCCGAACTGGCCGGCCGTTTTGCTGGCCGGGTGTCCATTTTGGCATAATTGAAATAACACGAATGGCTTCCTTATCGAGGCTTGTTGCAACCCCATGAGCCACTCTAACAGTTGAAACCGAACCATCTTTTTCAATAATAAAACTCAGGTAAACAGTTCCCTGAATGCCTTTCTGAACGGCATCTTCGGGGTATTGCATATTATTGGCAAGAAATTTATTAATATCACCGTTAAAGTTCGGCATCTTTTCAACCAGAGAATATACATGTGTACTGTCAGGTGGAGCGGTTGTGCCTTCATTAATAACCGCCGCAGGCCTGTGAATAGTATCCGTCGTTTTATTCTGTGCAAATGCACTTGAAAACCCAAACCAAATTAGTAAAAACGCAAGAAGTACTTTCATTGTATTATTATTGATAGTACAAAAGTAAAAAACAAATCAAGTCGTTTACTTACCAAGAATTAAGTAAAGAAATACTTAATATGCAGGTACATTTAAAATATAGCGCATGGCTCTAAGTGTAATTTGGTATTTTCTGCCGGAGGAGTTTTCCCCAAATAATTCTTTAGGCCCAAGGCTGAATTGTATGGATAGAATAAGTTCTGTGGGCACCGGCAATCCTTTTTTATAGCCTATTGTCCAATTAGGCATAATAGCCATAATTCTTCGTGCTTCCTGTTCAAGCATTTTTGGAACAGCGAACATCTTTTCAATATGTGTATAGGAAATAGAGCCATCAGTTTGAATAATGCAACTGACATATACAGTTGCCTGTTGATTGCTGTCCAATGCAGATTTGGGGTAAACCACATGCGAAGCAAACCATTCATTGAATTTAGCAGGAGGTTGCGGAGGCTTCTCTCCAACATCAAGGTGTAAGGTGTCAAATACAATTTGCGTGGCAGTATGGTCCTGCGAATAGATGCAAGTAAAACTCAAAATGACAAGAAGTAATGTAAAAACTACTCTCATTTAATCAGGTTTATTTATGCACCCAAATATAAGCCCTTTTGCTTGGGTATTCAACATCTTTATACGGGAACCGTTCAACAGCATCAATTAAGGTAAAGCCCAATTCTTCAAGCAGGGAGAGAATTTTATCGGTTTCAAAAAAGTAAAAATCAAGTGCCACATTTTTATCGAGGAAATTATCTACATGCTTTATTTCAGTTCCAATGTGAAAGGAGAATAAGAACTGTCCGTCATTTTTAAGCACTCTTTTTATTTCCTGAAATGCTCGTTTCAATTCATCCATCGAAAAATGCACAATAGCATAAAATGCTATCGCTGAAGAAAAACTACCGTCTTTATATTTCAGATTCAGCATATCAGCCACCTCAAAATTAATGTGTGGATTCAGCTCTTTCGCTTTTGCAATCATTCCGGGAGAAATATCAGTTCCGACAATATTCAACATCCCGCAATCAAACAAAAACTTGGTTGTTTGTCCGGGACCACAGCCAAAATCAATACAATTGCCCGATTTGTTTTCTTCGGCAAATTGTTTCAAAAGTATCCTATCCAAATGCTTATGTTGCAGTTCATCCATAAACTCTTTGGCATAGTTTTCTGCGGTGGTGTTGTATGCGGATGTTATGTTTTGATGGGCTGTCATTATTTATTCTTCTTCCATTTTTGTGTTTTCCTTAGTTTAGATAATTCCGCATAAAGTGCAGCCAATCCGCATGTACCTTGCTTGCCATAATCTTCTATCTTCTTTTCTTTGTCGTTATCGTAGCTAATAGTTAAGTAACAAGTATCATCGTCTGTCCATTCCACGCTGTATTTATCCAATAACACAGGGAAATTAGTGGAATTTAGCAAGGCAATAGTTAGATTATAAGATGTGGTGTCAATAATTGCATAAAACGTACCTGTATCACTACAATACATTTTAGGTTGATAGATGGCTTCCCTATTTGAATTGATCGATAACGTATATACCGGACATGTTCCAAAACAACCATCAGTGGAAAAAGTTATGTTTCGAATGATGTGATTGACGGGGCTTTCATTCGGTTCAATAAAATTATCGAATTTGTATATCAGTTTTGTGCAACTCAATTTAGAAGTGGGCCGACCTCCAAGACTATGCGCTTCAACACTATCATTTATTCGAATTGGCGCATACGATCTTTCCCTTTGATACATTAGTAAAGCTACTCCGAATTCATCTTTTTTAATTACAGGGAAATATGTAGGTGGAAAATAGCTTAAAGTAAGGTACTTGACAGAATACTTGTCTTTATCACAAATCACAGCCAACAAAAAAGGATTTGCAATATCGATTCCATAAACCAAAAGGTCAGTCTGCCCGTCATTATTAAAATCTGTTTTTTGCCATAATTTAATATGGAGGGAATCCGCAATTTTTCTGTCACTTGAATCCGCATAAATCAAATCGTACATGTTGGCAACCTTCAACTCCGTTAATTGTAAATGTAGCTTCGCCAAAAAAGACTCTACATCCTTATCTGTTTTCAGTTCATCAATTTTATTTGCAAAAGCTGATGATGAAAAAAGGAAAGAAAGAAGTAGTAAGATATTTTTCATGATCTATTTTTCTGTTGCAGCCTTATAAAATGATTGCACCACTTCAATAACCCCAACAATATTTTCATTAAACTCATCAAGCTTTTCTGCTGGAACCCATAGTTCATTGTGAATGGGGCCTCCAACATTTTGTATTTTAAAGTTTTTTAAATATTCAGTGTTCACTTCAAACTTTGTCACAAATCCTGAGCCTGATGCATTCACATTCCAGTCTTTTGCAATTTGAATAGCATATTCTTCATTCATTACCGGGTAAAAAATGGGTTGTTCAGGCAACCTTGGCGGAAACTTAATATACCCCGATTCCTTTATCAAATCAAGCTCCTTTAGTCCTACCGGTCTATAAAGTGTTGTGGTTATTAGTTTCATTGGCACACGGATGATAAGGGTTTAATGAGTTTTATTTTCGTTTTATTTTAAAGTTTTACCTTATTTAGGCTTCTTCTTTTTGGAATCAGTATCATCCTGGAGAATAAAATGAATAGGCACATTAAATAATTGCCTTACAGGATGTCCATTCAGAGAACCCGGAGTCCATTTGGGCATTGTAGCAACAACTCTTATAGCTTCATTTTCTAAATCTCTTCCATCGCGTAGTCCCCTCAAAATTTTAATACTTGATACAGATCCATCTTTTTCAACGACAAAGCTTATATATACAGTTCCTTGTATATTATGTAGTCTGGAATTTTCAGGATACGCAATATTCTCACTAAAATATTTGTTTATATCTCCTCCTGAGAATTTGGCATTGACCTTAACAATAGAGAATATTAGAGTATTGTCTGAATCGGCACGAGATAACTTTGGAGCTGAATCACTTAATTGAATTTTAACTTTTACTGGTTTGTTCGTATTATTTTGGGAATGCAATTTTGTTAACCCTAATATGATAAAATAAAAAACGAAAATATTTTTCATTTGATTTTTTATTTGATTGACAAATGTAAAGAAATTACTCTCTCACTTTCGGCAATACAAACCCCAGCAATACTTTCAAATTTTCTTCAAATGTATGTTGGTCGGTTTTTATTTCAAGGTCCGGTGAAATAGGAGTATCAAACGGTGCGTTTATTCCGGTAAAGTCTTTTATCTCTCCTTTTCTTGCTTTAGCGTAAAGGCCTTTAGAGTCGCGCTGTTCGCAGATTTCAATGGGGGTATTTACGTAGACCAATTTAAAATCATCAGGGCCAATAATGTTTTTGGCCATATCGCGCAAATCATTGGTAGGGCTTACAAAACTGTTGATGGTAATAACCCCGCATTGTACAAACAGCTTGGACACTTCCGCTATGCGGCGAATATTTTCTTTTCTATCTTCTTCCGAAAAACGCAGGTTGTTATTGATGCCTGTACGCACATTATCTCCATCCAACACATAGCAGAGAAAGCCTTTTTCGTGCAAAGCTTTTTCCAATCCAATAGCAAGGGTTGTTTTGCCGGATGCAGATAAACCAGTCATCCAAATGACAATTCCTTTTTGTTTCAGGAGTGCTTCTCTGTCGCTTCTGCCAAGCAGTTTATGAAAAACCGGAAAAATATCGCTCATGTAATTCTTAATTATTGTATCGGGCTTGTCCAGCTATTGTTCGCAGTATTTACATCGGGCAGTTTATTGTCGGGATCAATAACTACAGATTCAATCATGTCGGTAGAAGGGTAATGGAAAGTCCATTTGCCTGAACGTTGCCAAATTTCAACGGGTAGGGTTACCCTTCCTTTTTTTCCTGCCATATCGGTTATTTCCACTTCAACCGGCATCACCATTTGTTCTTTGTTGGTAATGGTAATATCTATGCCCTGGGTAGGTTCTGAGTTCACATAACGTACATCTTCCACTGCTACATCCAGTTTCCAGTTCTCGTAAAACCATTCTTTCCAGAACCAGTTAAGGTCTTCGCCCAGAGCGTCATTCATGGTCCTGAAAAAATCCTGAGGCAGCGGATGTTTGAAAGCCCAGCGTTTGGTATATTCCCGGAAAGCATAATCAAAACGTTCAGGTCCTATTACAACTTCGCGCAGCAGTTGCAAGCCTGTAGCAGGTTTGAAATAAGCAAGCGTGCCCAATTCTTTTCCATCAATAACATCGGGATATGTCATGATGGTGCGCGATCCGGGCTTGGTCATAATATTGGTAATACGTTTTATCGATTGGTCCTTATCATATTCTCCGTTATTGAAATTCTTTCCAGAGTAAATATTAATGTAGGAGTTGAAACCCTCATCCATCCATGCATATTTGCGCTCGTTAGAGCCTACCAGCATAGGGAACCAATTATGACCTATTTCGTGCGTGGTTACAAAAAAGAGACCGCCTAGATGAGCTCTTGCACTGCAAAAAATAATACCCGGATATTCCATACCGTTCACACGTCCTGCCACATTTGATGCCACAGGATAAGGAAATACGTAATAGGCTTTAGAATAAAATTCGATGGATGCTTTTAAGTATTCGGTCGATCTTCCCCAGGATGAATCCGATGCAGATTCAATAGGGTAGAAGGACATAGCGAACGATTTTTTATTGTCGGGCAGGTTGACCCTTGCGGCATCCCATATAAATGCTTTGGAACAAGCCCACGAAACATCACGCGTTTGATGCATTTTGTAATGCCATGTTAGATTGCCATTGTTTTTAGGCCTTGTAGAGGATTTACCAATTTCATCAGATTTAATAATAAACACTTTGGCATCGCTGTTTTTGGCTTTGTTGAGGCGGTCAGTTTCAGTTGATGTCAATACATCATTCGCGTTTTGTAACTCTCCCGAGCCCGTTAAAATCAGGTTCGATGGCACTGTAACGGAGTAATCAAAATCTCCATAATCCAAATAGAATTCACCGGCACCAAGATATGGTAATGTGTTCCAGCCTTCCACATCATCAAACACTTCCATGCGTGGATACCATTGTGCAATCTGATATATTTTACCGTTTGACGTATAGGTTATCCCCATGCGGTCAGAGCCATCTTCCGGTATCCTGAAACTGTAATTTATTTTCACGGTTATCTTATCTCCTTTGCCTTTCAGGGGCTCGTTCAGGAGTATCTGCATACGGGTGTCCGTAATAACAAATTTTGGAGTGATTGTTTTTTTATGTTCTGTAATACTTATCGAACGGATGCTGTCACCGCCCTCAAATTCCACATTACCAAAACGACCGCCACCAACCGGAGTGGTAAAGTGTGAACGCGATTTGGTTGTGAACATATTCTGGTCGAGTTGCAGCCACAGGTAATCCAATTCATCAGGGCTGTTGTTGGTGTATGTAATGGTTACCGTTCCGGTAATTTCATCTTTAACGGTATCAAGTGTACATTCAATATTGTAGTCTGCTTTGTTTTGCCAATACATAGGTCCGGGGGCTCCGTTGCCGCTACGGTATTCATTTCCAGGGCTATTTAAAAACGTAGGGTCGAACACTTGCTGCGGGTCGTATGTGGGCTTATCTTGTGCAAAAACAACAGAAGTAAAAAGTGCAAAAACAAGTGTTATTGTAAATTTCATGGGTTAAACAATAGTTAGTAATTATGTTATAATAAATTCTTTTTTGTCGGTTTCATCAATGGGCGGAGTGGTGCTCGCAATAGTTACCTTCACCCGCTGTATACGTCGTTTGTCTGCCGCTTCAATAGTAAATAAAAGGTTTTCAAATTTAATTTTTTCGTTTTTCTCGGGTATCCTCCCGGCTATTTCCATGATCAATCCTGCCAGGGTATCGGCACCTCCTTTATGGGTTTGCAACAGGGCCTCATCAATTTCAATGGTGCGGCAAAAATCGCCGATCGTTACTTTTCCTTCAAACACATAATTATGCTCATCCAGTTTTGAAAAGACTATTTTTTCTTCGTCAAACTCATCATTTATTTCACCGAGTATTTCTTCCACAATGTCTTCCAGTGTTACGAGTCCAGAGGTACTTCCGAATTCATCTACCACAATGGCAAGATGCATTTTCTTCTTGCGGAAATCTTCGAGCAGGTCGCTTATTTTTTTACTTTCAGGAACAAAAAAAGGTGGATGCAGAAGCGTGGTCCAGTTGAATGAATTGTCCTTATTGGAATTGACTAACAGATCTTTTGTATACAAAATACCTATAATATTATCAGGGGATGCTCTGAAAACCGGTATCCTTGAAAAGGCTGAATCTACAGCCTTTGAGAGTAATTCTGTAAAGTTTGTATCCTGGTTAAATGCAACTATATCTATGCGTGGCTGCATAATTTCCTTTACATCTTTATTGCCCAATTGAATAATATCCTGTAATATTTTTTGCTGCACCTGAGGAATATGCTGTGATGCCAACTCAAGCGCATCGGAAAGATCATCCTTGGAAAGCTTATTATTCCTTCGCATAATATATTTATCCATAAAGGAAGTGGAGTAGGTAAGGATGGATGCGAAGGGGTAAAAAAATGCCCGGATAAAAAAGATAAAATAGAGCATCCTGCTGGTAACCTTGAGCGGATTGCCGGAAGCATAAGCCTTGGGTATGATATCGCAAAGGACAAGTAAGATCAGGGTTACCAATACCACCTGCAACAAGAATGCAAGAATAGGGTGGGAAGATTCATTCAATATGTGCCCTGTTAAAAATGCCGTAAGGATAATAATGCTGAGATTGAAAAAATTATTGGCCACCAGCAAAGCTGCCAGCAAGTGTTTCGGATTGTCCAATAGGACAAGGATCTGCCTGTCTTTGCGCGATATGGATTTCTTGAGGATGTTTTTTTCGGAAGATGTTATTGAAAACAAAGCAGTTTCGGAGCAGGATACAAGTGCTGACAATAAAATGAAAGCAAGAATAAGCAGAAGTGCAAATACCTCTCCAACTTCGAGCGCAACAATGTTTAAGAAAATATGATTTAGTAGTATGGGTGCGTTCAACTCAATATAATATTACAAATAAAAAACCCTTGTCTCTTTGCAAAGACAAGGGTTAAATATACTATAAAAAAAGATTAAAACGGTAAATCGGCCGGTGGTGCAGATTCTAATTCGTCTGCCGAAGCGGACAATATTTCGCCACCTTGTTCTCCATTGGCACTTTTGCGTCCAAGTATCGTAAGGTTTTCGCCTACAATTTCGGTCGCACGCTTTTTGGAGCCATCTTTATCTTCCCAGGTGCGGGTTCTGAGCCGCCCTTCTATATATACCTGCATTCCTTTTTTCAGGAGTTTTTCTGCCACTTCGGCAAGGCCACGCCACAGTACAATGTTATGCCACTCTGTTGATTCTACTTTATCCCCCGATCTGTTTTTGTGAACTTCTGTTGTTGCTAGGGGAAAATTTGCAACGGCAATACCGCCTTCCAGATACCGGACCTCAGGATCTTTTCCCAAGTTACCGATTAATATCACTTTGTTTACTCCCGACATATCACGTTGTTTTTTTACATTAATATTAATACAAAATTAAAAATTTAACGATGTCTTAACGCTGACATAGCTTATAAAGTACCTGATTTAACATTTTCTAATCTCATTCTAATATCTGCCGCTGGAGCGGGAAGTAACAAAGTTAGATGCTAAAAATGCGGAATAGTTTAATCAGAAATATCAATCCTCTGATTAAGAATAAAATAGGAATTTTGAATCAGGTTTTATGGATCCACAGCCCCTGCAAAAACATCGATGTTTTTGAGGTATTTGGCAGAACGTGCAAGGTAAATATGAGCAGGTTCAGGTGGTTCGAAGCCGGTATCGGCTAGTAGTTTGGTATTATCAAATATCTGGCCTAATTCTGCAAATTCAAGATAAGGTTCAAGGGCAGCAAGCAGAATACGCATTTGGTTGGTATCATCAAAAATACTTTTCCAGTAGTCCAGGTAGTTGGAGTATTGGAAAAGCTCGCTTTCAGGAGGTAATTTACCTTTCGCCCATAATTTCATCTGGTTAATCATGCCTTTTTGTATGAACTTAAAGGAAGGTAAACCGGGGAAAGAAGGCTCAATGGCTTTCATTATTTTACCTGAACTGGTATATGAATTCTGGCCCGATGAAATATGATAAACAGGATATTTACGCGAAGCAAAAAGCAGCGAAACAATTGATTTGGAGGCAAAGTCGACAGGAATAACATCCAACGCTGAATCACCATTCACAGGCACTAAACGCAGCATGTTGGCTGTTTCTATAGCCCATAAAATAACATAGGAACGTGGCAACCAGTCGCGGCTATCGCCCATAATAATAGAAGGCCTCACAATAAGCACCTTTTCCTTCGGGAGATGTTTTGCCAGTAATATTTCACCCATCATTTTGGTGTAGGTGTATTTCACTACGTGATGCACCTTAGGGTTAGGAGATTCTTCTTCCATAACCGTTCGGTTCCTGGCTTCTTTACCTGAGATGGTGGCAGTTCCAATATACATAAATGTATCGAGGTTCGGAAGCGTGAGTGACCACTTAATGAGTTCATTTACACCCGAAATATTTACCTGCTCAACAATCTTATCGTAAATTTTTGAAAAGGAAGTATTGGCTGCTGAGTGAACAATAATGTTAGTATCCTGAATTATTTTGTTTGAGAAAAGCGTATGCGAAAAGTCGTGCTCGCCGATATTTCCCAATACCGGAATAATCTTTTTCGGATCGTATTCATCGCCATGCAATTCAAACACATGTTTCAAACGGAGTATGGCATGTTCTTCGGAAAGGGCCCGAACAAGACAATATATCTTGTTCACCTCTTTATGTTTAGAAAGGCTTACCAGTAGTTCTCCGCCAAGGAATCCGGTGCTACCGGTTAAAAAAATATTCATACCCCTAATTAATCAAATAACTCAAGGCCTAAAATGCCTAAAACAATTAATAATATTGAAACAATTTTAACAGGGGATACCGGTTCTTTAAACCAAATTATGCCAATAGCTGCAATAATTGCTGTTCCCGCACCAGCCCAAATAGCATATACCACACTTACTTCCTGTACCTTTTCCAAAACCAGCACGAGCGCACCCAAAGCAAGCCCATAAAAAACAAAAACAAATATAGAAGGAACCAGTTTGGTAAACCCTTCTGCTTTTTTCATGCAAATAGTGCCTAATACTTCAAAAATAATGCCTAATGCTAAATAGAGCCAATACATTTGGATAGATTTAGTTTACCTTCGTTTAATGTAGCAGTAATTGCGTTTTGGTAAGTCCGAAAATCGATTACGAGCAAAAGTATACATTTTTCATTAGGAACAACGTTAATAATCTTACAGATACTTAATTTATGTCGTTAGCTCAAAACCTTAAAAAACCTGTAATATCCTATTATGGGACTATTAATTCCGATATTGAAACTGAACTTATAACCCAGGTTGAAACGTACCTAGAATCTATTAAGTGCAAGCCTGCCGCAACCACTAAAATAATGACCATACTGGTTGAATTGCTTCAAAATATTCTGCACCATTCCAATACCAAAGATCTGGCTCATGAAATAATAGGCGATTCCTTTCAACTTGAAACTGACACGGCTGGATTTATTATTTCTACCACAAACTTTATTAAAACCACAAAGGTTGCTACCCTTACAAAAAGGATAGAATACCTGAATACACTCGGCAAGGAAGAACTTGCAAACCTGTATAAGGATATTCTTAATAACGGAGATACAGTAAGGGAAACAGCAGGATTGGGCTTTATAGACATCAGGCGGAAGTCGGGCACTCCAATTTTATTTAAGTTTGATCCGCCAAACCTGCCGGACAATAAGTATTCTTTATTTACCGTTAGAGTGCATGTAAAAAAATAAAAATAATTTGCCCCAAACCTCCCGAAACAAGTTCGGGACAAGCTCTAAAGGGGCTTTAAATGGCGGAGTACCGTCATTGCGAGGAACGAAGCAATCTTACCCAATAACGTAAATTAGTAAGATTGCTTCGCAAAGCCTCGCAATGACGTTATAACATCTTTTAGAAGTTTGGGGCTGACAAAATAAATGTATTTTTATCATTCATTTACATATATGGAATCAATAGAAATAGCCGCCACCGCCGATACCCCATCTGTTAAGTTTTATCCTGCCAAAGGATATCTGGAAATAAAAGGAAGATCGATATCTGAAAACTCAGCTAAGTTTTATCGCCCATTGCTCGACAGCGTTGAGAAATATTTATTCAAACCCGTTACACCAACCCTGGTTCATATTCATTTCGAATACTTCAATACCGCCTCTGCCAAGTGCATGATAGAAATGCTGAAACGAATGGAAGGCCTTACCCGAAAAGGTTTTAAAGTAGAAGTGAACTGGTATTACAAACAAAGCGAACCTACCATGTATCAAGCTGGAATGGATTATAAATCTATATTGAATATGGATTTTAAAATGGTGAAGGTGTAGATGCCCTCGCCTTGTAGAAGAGGGCAGGCTTTTAGTCCCGGCCGCAGCGTCGGGAGTGAGGTTTTTTTTCTCGCAAAGGCGCAAAGCCGCAGATTTCATAAGCCAACGTTTTCTGAAATTACTTCGTTGATAAGGATGAATGTAATTTTCATCACTTGAATATAATTTATGAAGACAAAATCAATCCTGCTATTGTTGTTCATTTCGATCTCTTATTTTTCAAATGCTCAATTCAATACCCAACTCCTACCATGCACGACACCTACTATAACAATAACCGGTGCCACGGAAATCTGCCAAGGAAGTTCCGTCGCTTTATGTGCTGGCGGTGGCACAAACTATAAATGGAGCAGTGGTGAAACAACATCATGTGTAACATTACCGCCGCCACCAATGAGCTTCACAATTGGGGTCAGGGTTAGTAATCCACCTTGTTATAAGGACACTACTATAACTATTATTGTAGATACTATGCCACAGGTAAGAGTACAAGGGGCTTTACTGTGTCATGGAGATTCCACAGAACTACATGCGATTGGAGGCTATACTTATCTTTGGAATAATGGTGCAACAACCGATTCCATTTTAGGAATTCTAGATTCAACTTATTACGTAACTGTATCAAAAGGGGCTTGTACAAAGGACAGCTTCAAAGTAACTGTTATAAGATGGTGTACAGGAATTCCAATTATTTCAAATCAAATAATTGAGAATCTTTCCTCCAACCCTTGCTCTTCCACCCTTAACATAACTTTTGAAGCCCCATCCAATTTATCCACTATTCAAATTATGGATATTACCGGAAGGGTACTATTGACTGACCACTGTACACTTACCACTGACCACTTCCCCATAGATGTTTCCTCACTTTCTCCTGGCATGTATGTCCTCAGGATTAATTCCGGCAGTGGAACCGAGGTGAAGAAATTTATAAAAGAATAAAACGGTTTCTCGCAAAGGCGCTAAGAGAATTCACGTTTGCATTGCAGCATTGCGCCTTTGCGAGTGCTAATT
>CAIPDV010000093.1 GCA_903863935.1 uncultured Bacteroidota bacterium | reverse complement strand
ATTTATTTATAGTATAGTATAATTACGCCAACATCTGTGCCTGCATATCACTCAGAACTAGCCACAGATGTGTTTTGCATCCAATCGTATTAAAGCGTTGGCAAAAAAATATATCCGTGTAATACTGTGCCGTTTACTTATTTCTGAAGGGTACGATTATACTGTGCAAGCAGCACTTCAAATTCAACTATAGTTTTTGGGCCGCAATTTTGAAGCTCCATTAATTCTTCTTTTGTCCATTTGCACAAATCGCCTATAGTGGCAAGCGGCTTAAAGTCTTCTGCCAGCAAATTACCTATTTCGATGGATTTCCGGCCATTGAAATCATGGAGTTTACAAACATTTATAGCCCTTTGTGAAAGATCAGTATTCCATAGAAATTTGGATTCCATTTCAGAAGATACTTTTTCATTACCATGGTAACTACTTTCAATAATCTCGGACCAGGTATTTGAATGGTATTGCTTGCTGATACCAATTTCTTTAGGGTATTCGTTATATTTTATTTGTTTTGCCAAGGTATCTAATTCTATAATTACTATTTATCCAATTTTTTATAATGGTTATGTATTTCTCTGAAAGTGACTACGCTGTACTCATAACGCATGCGCGTATCACGCTTAAGCCGTGGCTCTTTTACATTCATCAAATACATCTGACTAAATAACAGGATATTAAGAACGCGCAAGTTAGTACATTATTATGTATATATTATGTTAAATAATTACAATCTGCTAGACTAACACTACTTACATTGTTGATTATCTGTTAATTATTGCTTATAAACTAGTTTATAGTTCTTTAAGACTATTTTATCCTAAATAGCTTCATACATGCTTCCATAATTTCTTTTGGGCACAGAACATGCTACCAATAAGGGGAACAGGAATCCTTTTAAATTCCTTCTACAAGCGTCTCAATGCTTCAGTTATATCAACTTTCTTCATAACAATGCTTTCCACTTCATCCATATTGATGCGTTCCTGTTTCATGGTATCTCGGTCGCGAATGGTTACGGTATTGTCTTCCAATGTCTGATGGTCGATCGTTATAGCATAGGGAGTTCCAATTGCATCTTGTCTTCTGTAGCGTTTACCAATAGAATCCTTTTCATCATACTGACAAAAAGAGTGCAGTTTGAGTTTGTTAAACAGTTCCAATGCTTTTTCCGGCAGGCCGTCCTTTTTCATTAATGGTAAAACCGCTGCTTTTACCGGAGCTAAAAAATGTGGAATGCTCATTACGTCACGTGTTGTTCCATCTTCCAGTTTCTCTGTTTGTAAGGATTGAGACAGTATCGCCAGCACCATCCTGTCGAGCCCAATGGATGTTTCCACTACATAAGGAACATAACTGCTGTTCAGTTCAGGGTCAAAATATTGCAATTTTTTGCCAGAGAATTTTTCATGGCTCTTCAAATCAAAATCGGTGCGTGAATGTATGCCCTCAATTTCTTTAAATCCGAATGGAAATTCAAATTCAATATCGGCTGCCGCGTTGGCGTAGTGTGCTAATTTGGTATGGTCTTTAAAACGGTATTTGGTAGTTGGGAATCCAAGATTATGGTGCCATGCAAGTCTGCGTTTCTTCCAGCTTTCATACCATTCTATTTCAGTACCCGGCTGCACAAAAAATTGCATTTCCATCTGTTCAAATTCCCGCATTCGGAAAATAAATTGCCTTGCAACAATCTCATTCCGAAAAGCTTTTCCGGTTTGTGCAATACCAAACGGAATTTTCATCCGGGTGGTTTTTTGCACATTTAAAAAATTCACGAAAATACCCTGGGCTGTTTCAGGGCGGAGGTATAATTGATTGGAGCTTTCCTCCATGGCACCCATGCTGGTTGAGAACATCAAATTGAATTGCCTCACATCGGTCCAGTTTTTAGTGCCGGATATAGGACAAACAATTTCACAATCCACAATAATTTGTCTTAAATCTGCCAGGTCACTAGCCTCCATCGCCTGTTTAAAGCGTAAATAGATATACTTTCCATTTGTTTCTATATCCACTATCCTAGGATTGGTAGAACGATACAATATTTCATCAAATTTCTCACCAAAACGCTTTTTAGCTTTCTCAACTTCCTTTTCAATTTTATCAGCTTGTTTGGCAAGGTATTCTTCTATTAAAACATCTGCCCGGTAACGCTTTTTGGAATCTTTGTTATCAATCAGAGGATCGTTAAAAGCATCTACGTGGCCGGAAGCTTTCCATATAGTAGGGTGCATAAATATTGCAGAATCAAGTCCTACAATATTTTCATTCATCTGCACCATGGCTTTCCACCAGTAGCTGCGAATGTTGTTTTTCAATTCAACCCCATACGTACCGTAATCATACACAGCACTAAGGCCATCGTATATTTCGCTTGAGGGGAAAATAAACCCATACTCTTTACTATGGGATATTACATTTTTAAAGTGTTCTTCGTTATTCATGCTTGCCCGAATTCCAATTATTGAGGAAGGCGGGGCACAAACTTAATTGCAATTTTTGATTGTAGAACCGCGAATTATGTGAAATTAACTATATTTGCATCATAAAACAAATACAAAACATGAAAAAACTACTTTTATCTTTAAGTGCTCTTGTAATTTTAGGTCTTCCTAAATTATCGGCACAAATTATACCAAACCTCGGGTTTGAAACTTGGAGTACTAACGTTATTGCTCCTTCAGCAATGGACCCTAATACCGGAAATGGCAGTAGCGGATGGTGGGATTTTAACCTTGACAACAGTGCTCTTTTAGGCAGCAGTCCTATAACTGTATTCCGAGGCACTACCAAACCTGCACCTTTAGCAGGTAGCTATTATGCACAAATCGTTTCCGATTCTATGACCCCAACAACGTATGCTGCATTAGCCGGATATGGCTTCGCATATCCTCAAACCAATGGCCTTATGCTGTTGGCTTATATCAACGTTAATATTTCTATGTTAACTGCAACTATTAAAACCGGTATTCCTTGCAATAACCAATTGAAATCCTTTGCATTCAATTATCAGTATCTTCCGAATGGAACCGATACTTGTTCATGCACAATTGGAATGTATCACTTCTACCCTACCTTGGGTAAACGTGTTTTAATCGGTGGTGCAGTTTGGAAAAATAATTCCAAAACAACTACATGGACCCCGATTTCCATGAATATCAATTACGATTCTACAAATGTACTGCCTGATACCGTATTAATTGTTTTCAGTGCATGTACTTTATACCCTGGTCAAAGCCCAAAAAGACATGATACGTTAGATATTGACCAAGGAAGTGTCGTTCTAGGTATAAACAATGTAGCTTCAGAAGAAGCTAAGGTTGCAGTATATCCAAACCCTGCAAACAGCCAGGTTACTTTGGCCGTTACCAACCATGTTCAGGCTAGCCACATTGAAGTGTTCGATATCACAGGTAAAATTGTTGGTTTGTATACTATGACTAACAATAAGATTACCATTAATACAACACAATATTCTACCGGATTATACCTTTACAAAATGTATGATAACACTGGTACCCAACTTAATGTTGGTAAGTTCAGTGTAGTTAAATAGTCTCTTTTTCGATCTTTCAAAAATCCCGGTCGGTAACCTATACCAGCCGGGATTTTTTGCTTTAAGAACAGAAACCTGTTTATAAGTTGTTATTAAAGTTTGGCGGGAATATCAAAATACCTCCCAAAAGATTATAAAATAGTGCGTCTGTATTAAAATAATATTTATCTTTGCAACCCTTTTTCAAAAATCAAGAGAAAGAAAAGTACAAAATAAACTAAATTATTGTGGATACACCAAGCTATAAAACCATCTCTGCGAATAGCGGAACCGTAAAAAAAGAATGGTTCATTGTAGATGCCGACAATCAAATTGTTGGGCGTCTCGCTTCTGAAGTTTCAAAGATCCTTCGCGGCAAACATAAAGCCTCTTACACACCGCATGTTGATTGCGGCGATCAGGTAATCATTATCAATGCCGAAGGCGCAAAGTTTACGGGTAAAAAATTTACCAATAAAACCTACATCCGCCACACCGGTTACCCGGGCGGACAACGTTTTTCAACTCCTGAGAAAGTAGCTCAAAAGGATGCTACCCGTATTCTGGAGCATGCTATTAAAGGTATGTTGCCTAAGAACAAACTGGGTGCAAAGCTTCTTACCAACTGTTTTATTTACACAGGTGGCAAACATCCGCATGAAGCACAACAACCGAAAGAACTTAAATTTAATTAATACAATACGAACTCATGAGTGAAATTATTCACACCATTGGAAGAAGGAAAACCAGCGTTGCCCGCATTTACATGACCAAGGGTAAAGGCAAAATCACCATCAACGACAGAGATTACAACGAATATTTCCATACTGGAATTTTAAGAACCATCGTTCGCCAGCCATTTGGAGTTATTACTCCGGAGGCAATTGTGCATGATGTGAATGCCATTATTGAAGGCGGAGGAATTAAAGGACAAGCTGAAGCACTTCGCCTTGCTATTGCCCGCGCTTTGGTTAAGGAAAATCCTGAAAACAAACCATTACTCCGTGCTGCTGAACTCTTAACACGTGACCCACGTATGGTGGAACGTAAAAAACCGGGACAAAAGAAAGCCCGTAAGAGATTCCAGTTTACAAAACGATAGACTATGATTCATTTGATTTAACTGATTAGATAAATTGAAATTAAAAATATAAAAAGGACATAACTTATAACTTATAACTCATAACTCATAACTAACTTCATGCCAAGAACCTCGTTTGAAAATCTTTTAGAAGCAGGAGCTCACTTCGGTCACCTGAAAAGAAAATGGAATCCAAATATTGCTCCTTATGTATTCGGAGAAAAGAACGGTATCCATATCATTGACTTAAACAAGACCATGATAAAGTTGGATGAAGCTGCCAATGCAATGAAACAAATTGCAAAGTCAGGCAGAACCATCCTTTTTGTAGCTACCAAAAAGCAAGCTAAGAAGATTATCAGCGACAGTTTGAAGGATATTAATTTCCCTAGCGTTACTGAAAGATGGACCGGTGGTATGTTAACCAACTTTGCTACTATCCGCCGTTCTGTAAGGAAGATGTCGGACATGAATAAAATGGCTACGGATGGAACCTTGGATACTCTTTCGAAGAAAGAAAAACTCCAACTTTCACGTCAACGTCAGAAGTTAGAACACCACTTAGGTTCTATTGCAAACATGACCCGTTTACCTGCTGCTATTTTTGTAGTAGATATTTCGAAAGAACATATTGCAATTGCCGAAGCACATAAATTGAATATCCCAACCTTTGCTATTGTTGACACCAACTCCGATCCAAACAGAGTTGATTTTGCTATTCCTGCAAACGATGATTCTTCAACATCTATCAAGATTATTGTTGATACATTGGTAACAGCAATTAAAGAAGGTCTGGAAGAACGTAAAGAAGCTCAATTAGCAAATAAAGTTCCTGCTGATAAGAAAGAAGAAGAACGTGAAGTTGAAGCTAAAGAAGTGATAGACGAAACTTCATCGCAATCTGAAACAGAGGAATCAGCCGATGACGCTGAAACTGCTGAAGCAGGCTCGTCTGAACGTTCAGAAAAACCAAAAGGTCCTGCTAAAGGCGGAAGCAACTTCAAGAAAGGCGGCCCTCCAAAAAGGCCAACCAGAAGATAATTAATTAACATTTTTAACATAGTATTATGACCATCACAGCAACTGATGTAAACAACTTGCGCAAACGCACGGGCGCAGGTATGATGGATTGCAAAAAGGCATTGGAAGAAGCCAATGGCGATCAGGAAAAAGCAATTGACATTCTCCGTGAAAAAGGACAAAAAGTAGCTGCTAACCGCAGCGACAGAACAGCAAAAGAAGGCAGTGTTTTAGCTAAGGTTTCTGCCGATGGCAAGAAAGGAATCATGACCCAGCTAAGCTGCGAAACAGATTTCGTAGCACGTAACGAAGAGTTTACCAAAGTAGCTGAAAAGCTTGCAAACATTGCATTGAACGGTAATTTCAAATCATTGGATGAATTGAAAGCAGCTGATTATGGCGATGGCTTAACCGTTGACAAAAAGATTACCGAATTCATTGGTAAGACCGGTGAAAAGATGGAACTTGCAGCGTATGAAGTTATTAATGCTGAGAAAGTATTCGCATACAACCACCCTGGAAACCGTTTGGCAAGTATTGTTGGTTTCAGCAAGGCTGATGCTAGTAACGAAGTAGGCAAAGAAATATCCATGCAAATTGCAGCTATGGCTCCTATTGCAATTGACAAGAGCGACGTTACACAAGAAACCCTTGACCGCGAAATGAGCGTTGCAAAGGAACAAGCCCGCCAGGAAGGCAAACCCGAAGCTATGCTCGAAAAAATTGCACTTGGTAAAGTAAACAAGTTCTATAAAGAATCTACTTTATTGAACCAGGACTTTATTAAAGACAGCAAGAAAACAGTATTGCAATTCTTACAAGATAACGACAAAGAACTAAAGGTTACAGCATTCAAAAGAATAGTAATCGGATAAAGATAATTTGGTTTTAGAGTAAAAAAAGGGAGGTTAATCGCCTCCTTTTTTATTTTGTTACCTTGTGGTAATAATTCATGTCTTCACATTCCTGCACAGGATGCAATCCTTCCAAATAATTCGTTGAGAGTATTAGCTCTTGGTCCGTAATTTTCTCAATCTTATACTCGTCCATTAAAAGTGAATCCCTATTATCCATTATTACTAACCATTGCCCACATTTTATTTGCTGATTAGGTACAAATACAAATGACTCATCGTCATGATATTTAAATCCTAAAGAATCGTCCTTGTTGGAAAGCCAGTATCTAAAATGCGATGTAATCACACTATCATTCTTGTGTCCTTCATATGTGGTTGTTATTATTTGAATTCCAGAATCCTTTTTAAATGTAAAGGACTCATAACCTTTATAAACATCTGAATCATTAGAGAACTTCTCGTCGGAGCATTTAGAAGTAGTACTGTCTAAAAGCCATTTCCCAATCAATAAATTTCTGTATTCACAACTATCTACCCTGCTTATCTTATACGTTTGTCCAAAAATATTTGACTGTCCAAATATGAAAAGAGCAGATATCAAAACAAGTTTTTTCAAACCAATTATTTAAAAAGTAAAGGTAGTGAAAAAGATAAAAGGAGGTTACTAGCCTCCTTTTTTATTTTTACTTTTATCCCAGTTTAGCGGTCTCATAAAACATCTCGGTTAGCATTTGAAAATAATGCTCTATCTTTGACACATGCTTCAACCCGTCTTACAAAATAAGTTAAGTGATATTGGTATTTTGTGTAAAAAGCACAAAGTTGCAAATTTATATGCTTTCGGGTCTGTTTGCACAGATAGGTTTACGGAAGCAAGCGATATAGACATGCTAGTGTCATTTCATAGAAATATGATACCCGAGGAAACCTTTGCAGATAATTATCTTGACTTGATTGATGAACTTGAATCACTGCTTGGGAAAGAGGTTGAACTGGTAAGTGAAACAAGCCTGAAAAACAGATATTTTATAAGCACAGTTGCAAAGACAAAGACTCCGCTCTATGCAGGATGAACTGAAAAAATATTTGCTTGATATTTCCACATCCATAAGCCATATTTTACTTTTCACGCAGGAGGTAAAGGGATTAAAATTCTATTCTTCAAACCTGGTTGTGAAAAGAGCCGTGGAAAGGTAATTAGAGATAATTGGTGAAGCACTTGGAAAAGCGGTGAAAATGGACGAAAAATTGGAGATAAGTAACGCACGGAAGATTATTAATACCAGAAATAAAATAATACACGGGTACGATGAAGTGGAGGATGCTGTTATTTGGTCAATTATTAAAAGCCATTTGCCTTTGCTTAAAGGTGAAATTGATAATTTATTGGATGCCTGACAGTCTCTACTTCTCAATCACAAACTTCCCTTCCCCAAGCAACTTTCCCGTTTCATCCATTACCCTGTAAAGGTAACTATCATTAGGCTGCTTCAAGTCAATTGAAAGTTGAGAATAAAAAGGTAAAAGATTGATAAAGGTTGGTGCGAAACAACAATTATTTTTTTTGGATATTTAATTCTTTTTCTACGTGATTTACTTTTTGGTTTAACAAAGTATAATTTGAATCCAGGAGAACTACGTGCCTTTCAAGCAATTCAGTTTGTTGTGTGGGTATCATGTATTTTATATCTCTTGTATTATTGCCTTCATGCTTAATATATGTAATTATAAAGGTTGTAAGTACCGTTACACTAATTGGAATTACTACTGATTTGAATAAGGAATTCCACCATTGGTGTAATTTACTAAGAACATATCCACCATTCTTTATAAATTCTCTACCCTTATCTCTTATGTAAACAGTTTGGATATTGGATTCGCCAGTAAATGTCGTTATTACAACGTATCCAACAGCATGTAATTCACGAAGCAAATCTTTAAAAACGCCTTCTGATATTCTTAATTTTTCTCGGGCTTTTAATTCTGTAATAGTAATAACACTATGAGGGTCAACATTATCAATACTATTTTTCAACAGTATCTTCAATATAGAATTTAATCTACGCTCCTCACTTAAAAATACTCTACGGCAAATATAACCTATAAACTTCATATCTTAATGAGATGATAAAACAGTATGATAATAGGTATCTTGCCCGAATTTACTTATGTATAAATCATTGTCTTGCTTTTCCCTATATTGATAAATTGTATCCGCCGGATGAATTTGATACCAACCAGAACCAATATTTATAGGCACAAATAGCCGGTTTAAATATGAACGAACAATAATCAACCTCTCCATGTGGTAAGTATTTATCAATGTATCCAAATCTCTTTTGGCTAAATCATAATATTGAGGTTCGGGCCGATACATACATCTGTTCACATAAGCAAAGGCACGGTCTTTTAAGAGAGCAGTATCAATAGTGTGGGTAATGGCGAAATATTTATTTATATTATCATAACAAGCCTTTGAATTGTTATTATAACAGGCGCAAAGAGCTTCTAATTTATAAGGTTCAGCACTATCCGGTTCCAGTTTGTTTAAATACTGAGCATTTGACAGGGCAATTGAATAATCGGCATGTCTCTTATTCTGATTTTCTGGAGTATTAGGCAATGCGGCAGCCTTATCCATAGATTGTTTACAGGAAATCAAAAATTCTTTATAGGTTTTAACTCTTTCTTTTGGATTTTCTGGGATTTGCATTTGAGCGACAGAAACCATTGTTGCGAAACAACAGATGAATAAAAGTAAAGTTCTCATGAGGCTTTGATTTTATAATAAGAAACAAATATAACATTTTTGGGAGGGTTTATTATTATATACGATATTACCCAAAAACCCCAACAATATTGCTTTTATTGCTATCTTTGCTTTGGTAGTATTAAAGAATAATCGAATGGATATTCAGGCAAAAAAATTGAGCCTTATTGAATGGCTGCTTAACTTGCAGGACGAAAAGGTTCTAAACCAAATTGAAAACCTTAAAGCAGGCACAGATTTTTGGGACGAACTCACCGAATCGGAAAAAGAGGAAATCAATAAAGGTATCGAAGAGCTTGACAGGGGCGAAAAGAACAGTTATAAAGCTATCATCAGCCAAGCTTGACAAGGTTTGATTTCAGAAAGTATAACGATTGCAAAATGACTTTTCCCTTCTCTACTGGTAGAGAAGGGGCAGGGGATGAGTACAAAAAATAGCGATGTGAGTCGTAACGTTTTTTTTGCTTACTTTACACCTATGAAATACAAAAGAATCCTCCTAAAATTAAGCGGCGAATCCCTCATGGGAGCGCAACAGTACGGCATTGAACAGAATGCGCTTGTCCATTACTCCAACGAAATTAAAGATGCCCTTGATATGGGTGCAGAAGTTGCAATAGTTATTGGAGGAGGAAATATTTTCAGAGGTATTCAGGCAACGGCACATGGTTTTGATAGGGTGCAGGGCGATTATATGGGCATGTTAGCCACCATTATTAACGGCATGGCATTACAATCGGCCTTAGAGAAGGCAGACATACCAACCCGCCTCCTTTCAGCCATTGAAATGAAAGAAATTGCTGAACCATTTATTAGGAGAAGAGCTGTCCGCCATTTGGAAAAAGGAAGAGTGGTTATTTTCGGAGGAGGAACTGGCAACCCCTACTTCACAACCGACACTGCAGCCAGCCTTCGTGCTATAGAAATAGAAGCAGATGTAATTATTAAAGGTACCCGAGTAGATGGCATCTATTCCGCCGACCCTGAAAAAGATAAAAATGCTGTACGTTACGATAGGCTTACGTATGATGAAGTGTATTCCAAAAACCTCCAAATAATGGACATGACGGCTTTTACGCTCTGTAAAGAAAACAAACTACCGATACTTGTTTTTGATATCCTTAAAAAAGGCAACCTCAAAAAATTATTAGAGGATTCCAGTATTGGAACCTTAGTGGATGCGTAAGTTCGGACAAATCTCAGTTGACACTTTACACTGTCTGTTTTATACAGTTTAAATTCATAGTTTTTGTATTATCACTATATCTTATTGATAATCAATTAAATTTAGCAGCTTGCTCTACATTAATTGGTTAACGGGTGTATATTAAAAAAAACGACATAACTATTTGATTATAGGAACGTAGTATCATAAACCTTACACTGTTCGAACATCTCGTAAAAGTGTATAAAAGTGTCAAATAAAAACCCAATTTTGCATTTCTTTACTATTTTGCATGTTGAAATTGAAACTTTTTTAAAAAAGTCACGTATCATATATTACAACACATAAAAAACTCACTCTATATACAAAAAATTATGCCAAACTCTACTTTTCATTTCGTAGTTGTTGATGATGACAACGTAAATAACATGGTTTGCAATGCAGCCATAAAAACCGCCACCAACGGCGAACTTCCGGTATGTTTTAAAAACCCGGTTGAAAGTTTACATTATATGGAACATGAGTTCCTGAATAAAGCACAGAATAAGCCCACTATTTTGTTTCTTGATTTAAACATGCCTGAAATGAACGGGTGGGAATGGCTCAGCAAATTCGAGCAATTTCCGCAAACTATAAAGCAAAACGTAATTATTTATATCCTCTCCTCGTCGGTTAACCCAACTGATTTTAAACGAGCAAATGAAAACACTTATGTTAACGGGTATATCTTTAAACCTTTGAACAAAGAAAAGGTTATCGGTGTTCTTGAAACACATCACATTACTTCTAAAAATTAGTCTTCATAAGTATCTTTTCATTGTGGTTTAAATTCTAAGCATGGATTGTGTAGGTTTTACACTTTAAGCAATTTTTGGGTTTTCTCTTTACTAACACCTTATAGTTCATCATTAATCAATCCTATTTAATAGGAGTTTAGCTGAAATGTAATATCTTTGCTTACGGATGAAGCATAACAAGTATGTTTCACCATTCCGAATGAGTAAAAAAGGACGTGTTTTAGTGGCTATGAGTGGCGGGGTTGATAGCTCCGTTGCGGCAATGCTATTGCACGAGGAGGGCTATGATGTTGTAGGTATTACCATGAAAACATGGGATTATGCCTCCTCGGGTGGCAGCAAAAAGGAAACCGGATGCTGTAGCCTCGATTCCATTAACGATGCCCGCATGCTGGCTGTTAAATATGGCTTTCCGCATTATATTTTGGATTTAAGAACGGAGTTCGGTGATCGTATCATCGACAATTTTGTGGAAGAATATATGGCTGGCAGAACACCTAACCCTTGCGTAATGTGTAATACACACATCAAGTGGGATGCATTATTACGTCGTGCCGATATGATGGACTGCGAGTTTATTGCAACAGGACATTATGCTAAGATACGTGAAGAAAATGGCAGGCATGTAATATCGAAAGGTCTGGATGATTGGAAAGATCAGAGCTATGTTCTTTGGGGCTTGAAACAAGAAAGTTTGAAACGAACTATTTTCCCATTAGGCAATTTCCGTAAACCGGAGATCCGCCAACTGGCTGATGAGCGCGGATTCAATGAACTTGCCAAAAAAGGCGAGAGCTACGAAATATGCTTTATTCCCGATAACGATTACCGTGGATTCCTGAAAAGAAAGATAAATGGCTTAGCCGATAAAGTAAACAATGGCGATTATGTTACGCCTGAAGGCGAAGTGATAGGCAAGCACAGAGGTTATCCATTTTATACCATCGGGCAACGCAAAGGGCTTGATATTGCTGTTGGCGAACCAAGATTTGTGACCGAAATAGATGTTCAAACCAACAAGATAACACTTGGTGAAATTGGTGATTTGAAAAAAGACAAGATGACTGTAGGGCGATATAACCTACTTAAGTACGATACACTGCCAGATAATTTTGAGGCGCATACCAAAATACGCTATAAAGACCCCGGAGCAAAAGCCACGCTGAAAATGGATGGGGATAAAATAAAAGCCTATTTTAACAGAACAGTAAACGCCATTACCCCCGGACAGTCTGCCGTATTTTATGAAGGAGATGACCTGGTGGGTGGAGGAATCATTGAATCGGCCACTGCATGAAAAGAAAAATAACATATTCTGTTTTGGTAGTATGCCTATTGAGCATTGTATTTTTTTCCTGTAAGAAAAAGGAATACACAAAGATTTTTTATGGATACGATTACTTCCCGAATAATGTTGGGCATTATATAATTTACGAATGCGATTCGATGGTTTATTTGGGCAGTGGATTTGGAAAAATAACCTACAGATACCAGATAAAAGAAGTTATTGACTCTCTATATAACAACAACCAGGGACAGCCAACTCAACGTGTTGTACGTTATAAAAGGACCAGTGATACCATTCCGTGGAGTAATATTCTTGTACCCGAAAAAGTATGGACCGCCACCTTGCTTTCAAGCATGGCTATTCGTCAGGAAGATAATTACCAATATGTGAAATTGGTTTTTCCTGCAAGCCTAAATGAAACCTGGAATGGCAATAATCTAAATACACTAGGAGCACAGAATTACGAGTACACTGCATTGAATACCCCATACGATTTAACTACCATTAATACAAAACAGAATATTCATTTTGATTCTACGCTTACTGTTTTGGAAATTAAAGATTCAAGCTTTTTGAATTATGGATATTATTTTGAGCAATATGCTGCCGGAATAGGAATGATCCATAGAATTGTGAATGTTGATACCTCAAGTATATTTCCTCCACCGGGTTACTCAACTCCTGATACAAGCTTATCTACTACACGAGGTGTTTGGTATACAGAAACGTATTTGTCTTCAGGAAATCAATAGGCAAAACATTTCCGGTTTACTTCCTGAATGATTTCTAATTTTGCATCATCAGGAATATGAACTTCAATAAAATTACACCTTCAATTATATCATCTCTGCAAGAAATTGCGGGAAAAGAATACGTTTTTACCGATGCGGATTCGTTGAAACATTACGGCCATGATGAAACCGAAGACCTGAACTTCCCGCCGCAAGTAGTTGTAAAGCCAAGAACGGCGGAAGAAATTTCTGCCATTCTAAAAATTTGCAACAACGAAAATATTCCCCTTACACCCCGTGGTGCAGGAACGGGATTAAGCGGTGGGGCACTTCCTGTATTTGGTGGAATTGTTCTCTCAATGGAGCGTTTCAATAAGATTTTAGATATTGATGAGAGAAACTTACAGGCTACTGTAGAACCGGGAGTTATCAATCAGGTGTTCCAGGAAACGGTTGCAGAGAAAGGCTTATTTTATCCTCCTGATCCCGCCAGTAAAGGCAGTTGCTTTTTAGGCGGAAATGTTGCTGAACGTGCCGGAGGGCCAAAGGCTGTGAAATATGGCGTTACCAAAGATTACGTTTTGAATCTGGAAGTCGTTCTGCCCACAGGTGAAATTATCTGGACTGGAGCAAATGTCTTGAAAAACTCGACAGGTTATAATCTTACTCAGTTACTTACAGGAAGTGAGGGAACACTTGGCATCATCACTAAAATTGTTTTCAGGTTGATACCATTACCAAAACATAACCTACTTATGCTGGCACCATTCTTCTCAGCAATTAAAGCCTGTGAAGCGGTTCCGGCAATTTTCCGGGCAGGAATAATTCCATCGGCAATGGAGTTTTTAGAACGAGATGCTATTGACTGGGCATTGAAATATGTAGCTGGAATTTCCATACATGTAAAAGACGATATACAAGCGCATTTAATTATAGAAGTAGATGGTAACGACCCCGAAGTTCTGATGAAAGAGTGTGAAAAAATTATGGAAGTATTGCAACAATTTGAGTGCGATGAAATACTTTTTGCCGACTCACAGGACCAGAAAAATGCGCTTTGGAAAATGCGCCGCAGTGTTGCCGAAGCTGTAAAAACCCATTCGGTTTACAAAGAAGAGGATACCGTTGTACCACGTGCGGAGTTGCCAGTTTTATTAGCTGGTGTAAAGGAAATTGGAAAAAAATATGGCTTTCAATCGGTATGCTATGGCCATGCCGGCGATGGTAACCTGCATGTGAACATTATAAAGAATAACCTGAGCGATGAGGAGTGGAAAGTGAAACTTCCGCAAGGTATCCGGGAAATATTCCAACTTTGTGTAAAATTGGGCGGGACCATTTCCGGTGAACATGGCATAGGATGGGTTCAGAAAGACTATATGGATATTGCTTTCACCGAAAAATCACGCTCGATACAAAAACAGATAAAATCGGTATTCGACCCTAATGGAATTTTAAACCCCGGCAAAATCTGGACATGAAAAAAGTACTGAAATCAAGGATCGTAAAAAACTTCATCAGTCACTTTGCGCAAGGGCTGATAGTGATAGCACCTACAGTCATCACAGTTTTTGTTTTTTACAGGTTATTTATATTCTTCAAAAACAATTTTCCGAATACAAATATAGTTAGCCCCTATGCCGATCCGTTTATCATTCTTGTAGCGATTATTCTCTTCATTTTTTTGGTAGGAAGGTTGTCTGCCACTATCTTCTTTACGCCTGTAATTGTTGGGTCGGAGAAAGTTGTTGAGCGGGTTCCGTTTATACGGGTAGTTTATTCAGCAGTGAAAGATCTTTTCTCTGCATTCATTGGAAATAAAAAGAAATTCAACCGTCCGGTTTTAGTAACTATTGATAAAGCAAATGACATTAAACAAATGGGATTTGTAACACAAACCGATTTGTCTACCATGTCAATAGAACAAGGCTTTATCTCGGTTTATTTGCCTTTCTCGTATGGATTGAACGGCAAACTGATCATTGTGCATAAAGACAGTGTTATACCACTTGATGTTTCGGCAACCGAAGCTATGAAGTTTATTGTTTCAGGCGGTGTTACACATGTGGACTAATAGAATGGCTGAAGGTTCATTCATATCAAAAATTCCACCACGGTTAATGCCTTGGCTCATTGCATTAGCAGGGGCTTTATTGTTTTTACCTTTTCTGGGAAAAACACATTTGTTTGATTGGGATGAAATAAACTTTGCTGAATGTGCCAGAGAGATGCTTATTACTAAAAAATATTTTTTAGTAACAATAAATTATTTGCCATTCTGGGAAAAACCTCCCTTATTTATATGGATGCAATCCTTGGCTATGAATATTTTCGGGGTTACGGATTATGCTGCACGGTTACCAAACGCAATTTGCGGGATAGCAACTTTTGTAATTCTATATAAGATCGGGGCACTTGTTAAAGACAGGCGTTTCGGGCTGCTTTGGGTGCTAGCGTATGCAGGCTCATTACTGCCACATTTCTATTTCAAATCCGGTATTATAGATCCATGGTTTAATTTTTTCATTTTTACAAGTATCTATTTTTTTATGCGAGTTCAAATGCAGAAAAAAAATCTGATTACCGGCAAAGAGAATCTGTTTATCATACTCTCTGCTTTCATGCTGGGGCTTGCAATCATAACCAAAGGACCTGTAGCATTACTAATTTTTTCTATTGGTTTCGTAATTTATTGGTTCATTGAAAAACGCAGGGCTATCCTGAGTTTAGGCCAACTATTTCTTTTTGCAATTGTGCTTTTAGCATCAGGCGGATTATGGTTTGGTGCTGAAATTATCACGGGCCATCGTGATGTGATCTCGCAATTTTTCGAGTATCAAATACGGCTATTTAAAACAGAGGACGCCGGGCATGGCGGACCATTTTATTTTCATGTGATTATTTTGTTAATAGGCTGCTTTCCTGCTTCCATATTTGCATTCAGGGGTATGAGCTCGGAAATGAAAGACGATGAAAAAGGCCGTGAGGTTTCACTGTGGATGGGCATTTTGTTTTTGGTTACACTGATATTATTCTCGATTGTAAAGACAAAAATTATCCATTATTCATCGCTTTGTTATTATCCCCTCACCTACTTTGCTGCACTGGCAATGAGCAACCTGATTGATGGTGATGTGAAATGGAGAAAATGGATGAGTTGGGGGCTTTGTATTACCGGGGGCTTAATTGCGATTGCCCTGATTGGGCTGCCCATTGCCGGAATGAATGCACAGGCAATAATTAACAGTGGACTATTGAAAGATCCTTTTGCCAATGCTAATCTTCAGGCAGATATTCCATGGTCGTTTACGGACTGCTTACTTGGTATATTCTTACTTTCAACTATCGTAATTTCAATCATTCTGTTTCACAAAGGCAATGCCAAACGAGGCATTATCATTATGTTTTTGGGCGGACTTATCACTACTAATCTTGCTCTTGCCGTTATTGCGCCGAAAATAGAACTGCTGTCGCAACAGGCTGCCATTGACTTTTACCAAGGATTGAAAGGCAAAAATGTGTATGTAACAACAATTGGTTTTAAGAGCTACGCGCATTATTTTTATTCCAATGAACAACCATCCGGTAACCTTAATAGTACCAGTGAAGATTGGCTATTGAAGGGGGAATTAGACAAACCAGCCTATTTTGTTTGTAAAGTAAACAATATTAATGACTGGAAAAAATGGTACCCGCAACTAAAAGAGATTGGCCGGAAAAACGGATTTGTTTTTTTAGAACGAGAAGTCTCCGGAAAGTAATTTTGTTAAAGGAAGTTAATTATTCTGTTGCATAAGTTTCTTTTAGTTTAATTTACTTTATTGATTTTGTAACTTTCCTGCTGACTTATTCGTCTTGAGTTTTAATTAAGCTATATGAAGAGAGCTATCTTATTTTTATTTATCCTTTTTAGCCTGCAAGGCTATTCCCAAAATAAAGTTGACACAACAAAGGATAAGGCCCTGAATGTTTTTTTAGATTGCACCTATTGCGACATGGATTTTTTACGAACCGAAATATGCATAATAAATTATGTTCGTGACCGCAAAGAAGCGGACGTTGATATTGTTTCTTCTTCCATGCAAACAGGTAGCGGAGGGAATGAATTAACATTTGTATTTATTGGCCGGGGTAAATTTAACGGACAAAAGGACACCCTTAAAATGACCATTACTTCCTTTGAAACAGAAGACGGTTTGCGCAAGAAAATTTCTCAGACCATGAAATTAGGCCTCACCCGCTATATTGCAAAAACTCCATTTGCCGACAAACTGAATATTTCTTTTACAAAAGATACAAATCATACTTCTACTGACGTGAATGTTAACCCGGCACTTGATAAATGGAAATCGTGGGTTTTTACAGCCAATGTTTATGGAACCATTAATAAGCAGGCCCTGACTGACCAACTGCAATTCACACCTTCGTTGTCTATTTCAAAAGTCACCCCTTCGTGGAAACTGAATATTAGCGGTGGCACGTATTATCAGGATTATTCCTACATAATTGATGGTGAGACCACGCGTGCTATTGTAAGAACAGAATCCTTTGGGGGAACCTATGTAAAAAGCCTGGGTGAACATTTCTCGGCAGGTTTTCTTTCAAGCATCAATACTTCTACACAAGGCAACATTGATTTGCAGGTTAAAGGCGGCCCTGCGGTTGAATACTCTATATTTCCTTACAGTGAATGCACCCATAAGCAATTGCGTTTTCTATATGCACTTTATGGTGTAAGCAACAATTATGTAGATACAACTATCTTCGGAAAGATAAGTGAACGCCTTGCCGGAGAATCATTCACCATTTACTCCCAATACAAGCAACAATGGGGTTCTTTATCTGCACAGATTACCGGACAGCATTATTTTTATGACCCTAGTAAATATGAGGTAAATATGTCTTTAAATCTTAATTTAAATCTTTTTGAAGGTTTCTCGATAAGTGTTAATGCCTACGCCAATGTTATTCACGACCAGATATTTTTACCTGCTGCCGGGGCATCTTCAACCGATATATTGCTGGGTCTTCAAACACTGGCAACCACCTACCAGTATGGTACAGGAATTTCATTCACGTACACTTTTGGCTCCATTTACAACAACATTGTAAACCCCCGTTTCAATTTACTTTTACCAGAAGAGTAGTCTAAATCGGCTGATTTAATACCTTTGCGTCAATTCAACTAACGAAAATGGCTTGCGGAGGATGTTCAACAGGTAAGGATGGAAGTAGTGGCGGAGGCTGTAGCACAGGTGGCTGCAACAAACTCAACGTATTCGATTGGCTTGCCAATATGGAGCTTCCGCATGGGCAAAAGCCGTTTGATATTGTAGAAGTCCGTTTCAAAAACAGCCGTAAGGAGTTTTTCCGTAACCGCAATAACCTGCAATTAATGCAGGGTAATATTGTTAGCGTTGAAGGTGCTACAGGTTTTGATGTGGGTGTTGTTTCCGTTTCAGGCGAAACCGCACGGTTACAACTGAAAAAGAAAAAAATGCAGGAAAATGACCCCAGTATTAAGAATATTCTCAGGAAATCATCTGCCAGTGATATAGAAAAATGGAGAGAGGTTCAGGAACTTGAAAAGACCATTATTGTAAGGGCCCGCATACTTGCATCCAGCTATAAGCTGGACATGAAGATAAACGATGTGGAAATTCAGGCCGATAAATCACAAGCCTCATTTTATTATACGGCTCCCGGACGTGTTGATTTCCGTGAATTGATCAAATCATATAGTTCGGAATTCCGTTTGCGAATTCAAATGTGGCAGATTGGCGAACGCCAGGAAGCAGGCCGCCTTGGTGGAATTGGTTCTTGCGGAAGGGAGCTTTGCTGCTCTACATGGCTCACTGACTTCCGTTCGGTAAGTACTACCGCAGCGCGTTATCAGCAACTTGCTCTTAATCCGGTTAAGTTAGCCGGTCAATGTGGCAAGCTTAAATGCTGCCTCAATTATGAATTAGATTCCTACATGGATGCCCTGAAAGATTTCCCGCAAACAATGGATCTGGATTCTCAAAAGGGAAGGGCTATTCATCAAAAGACCGATATATTTAAAAGAACTATTTGGTATACCTATTTAGATGCCCCTGAAAACTTTATTCCGCTTAGTGTAGAACGTGTAAAGTTCATTATTGACATGAACCAGAAAGGCAAAAAGCCCGAGACAATCGAGGATATGAAACTCGAATTGATGAAAGAAAAAGAAGTGGGTTATGTTGTTGGAGGGCCAAAGCCGCCAAGAAACAACAACAATAATAATAAGAATAACCGAAACAATAATAATAGAAGGAGAAGGGATAATAGAGGCCCTGCCGGTAATAACTAAAACTTCTTTAGAGATTTATACTGAAAGCTCGTCATTGCGAGGCTTTGCGAAGCAATCTCATAAAATACGGAAACAAATTATTGGGCAAGATTGCTTAGCAAAGCCTCGCAATGACGATTGGAAGAGCGTTTAGGGTCTATTACAATCTGGCTTTTTGAAGTACTACTTATTACTTTATTTGCTTTTATTCCATTTATTTTGCAATATTTGTAAAAGATTATTGTAAGGAAGTATGCGTAAATTCCTTTTCATTTTTTCACTATTCATTTTTATTTTTTCATTTTGCAAAGCACAGGATACACTTGTATACATGAGTGGCGAAAAGGTTGCTGTGAAGGTTGTTTCCGTTGATAAGCTAAATGTTTACTATTCCATCCCTCCTAATGAGAACACTTCGTTTGTAGCAAAGTCGCAACTTGAATATGTAAAATATGCTAATGGTTTGGTATATTCTATCCAGAAAAAAGCAATTCTTCACAAGAATGATAGCCTGAATGTAAACAGGGTTAAAGGGCAACTGATTATAAATATCGGCGTTGGTTATAGCCCTGAATTTGCAGGAGTGTTGGCCATTTCTACTCCTCTATTTCCAGTGTCAAAAAATTCTGAATATTTCGCTTGCTCTTCTATTATGCCTAATCTGAGTTTTCTGCTTGATTATGGCATGAACAATAAACTTAGTTTAGGGCTGGCTGCAAGCTATCAAAGTGAAGTAATATATCCTACTGAAGGAAGTTTTTCTGATAAAGTAGCAAGAATTAATACGGCGCTTAGAGCTTTAGTTCATTTGAATAAGAAAAACCATCTATTTGATAATTATCTGGGAATACGTTTTGGTTTTTCTTATTGGAAAGATGCACCAGAGTTGCTGCCTCAATATCAAAATCTGGTTAATTGTCCTCCTTATTATTTTATTACCAACCCAAATTCTCTTGTTCCAAGTTTTCAATTTTTATATGGAATGCGTATTTACTTTACAGATAGTTTCGGGATACATCTTGAGGCTGGAATAGGTTCGCCGTATCTTGTAGAAGGCGGACTAACTTTTCGAATAAAAACTAGGAAATGAAAAATTTACCTCAAACCCCTAGAGGCGCTTTGAATAATTGCCAGTCGGGCTCCGACTAATTACCCTTTACCCAGGCGTCTTTGCTATACTTCTTCATGAAGCTAACTCGCTCGGAGATTGCATCGTCATGCGATTTATAGCTGCCATAGCCCACCATATATAAGCCTGCAGGGTTTTTTCCAACAATTGAGACTTGCAAATTTTGTTTTGCAAATTCATGAATAAGTTTTTCGGCATTTTCTTTTACTCCAAAACTTCCAATAATTATGGTAAAGGTTCCATGGGCAAGGGTAGCCGTGTTATCATTTACAGGAACAGTTTTAGTAACATCAACTTTAGCTTTTGCGCTTGCCGGAACAGGGTTATTTATAGTTGCTGTAACGGCAACTTTCGTATCAGCCCCAGTAACAAACACATGCGGAACATCATTGGCGTTGAAAACAGGGCCCGGTAATTCTTTATATCTGCCGGACGAGAAAACATATTGAGCGGGTACTTTTTTAGAGAAGAACTCGAAACTGGAGAAGAACCTCATGTTGGTTTGCTTTTCCATTAATGTGAAAAAGTATCCGGATATTGCCAACGCCGCAATTACAGCCGCATAGGTTATCAACCTTACTCTCTTCCTTTCATTATGAATTGGAATTAGCTTCGCTTCAGCTTCAGTTCTTACATTTTCACTTGGCAGATGGTAAAATGGGGCCAATCCGAAGGAATCAGCCAGATAATTCAGTTTATTATCCTGCTGAAAAAGAAGAGTTCCATTTTCATCAGCATAAAGAAGTCCAATATTTTCGAGCGTTAAACGCTTGTCTTGTTCAATTTCGTCCTTATAACGCTTTACCTCCTCCGAAATAGAGTTCAACGCATCAGAATACGGCAATTTATATTTACCTGAAATATGATGTGCCAGCAAACCATCGTTACGGGTTAGTCCTTTATTGAACAGAATCCGTTTGCCGGGAGGTTCAAAAAGGTGCTTAACCGGATCGATCTGAGCAGGAGCATAATTACATACAAAGCCCCCAAAATCAGGCACTATAACACAATCGTGCTCAAATAAAAGTTCCGATATGTGGTCGTCTATTTTCATTTTAAACAGGAACCAAAGTTACAGAAAATCCCTGAAGTTTGAGTTCAAAATTTACTTATGGTTTTAGTTGCCTGATATCCTGTTGCTCAATTTTATAATCGCCGTTCTGCAAAACCACTGTATAGGCCTCCAAAGAAGTTAGTTTGGTATGCTTTACCTTATAAATAAACTGAACGATAGGCCTGTCATCGGCATCGGTAGAATCTTTTGTCCGGATACATTCCGAGCTCTGTATATCTCCAAAAGCATCTTTCAGATCTTTATATTTCTGAGTTCTTGCATCAACCGATTCGCCTGCATTAAATTCATCGGTATAAAATTTTGATGTTGCAGCGTAATCGCCTTTATCGATGGTTTTCATCAGGTCTTCTACCAGAGTTTTGGCTTTGCTTTGATCTACCTTTCCGCAACCAAAACAGGTTACAGCAAACACAGCTAAAAGAACAAACAGTTTTTTCATAATCAGTGGGTTTATACAAAGATATTAAAAAATACAGTTATAAGTTATGAGTTATAAGTTAGTTACGAATTAACCCGAATGGCTATAGCTTCTCTCTCATAACTTATATCCTATCTTTCCTTTTTACTACCTTTGACCTTTATGCGAATAGCAATATACGGGAGGCCATCCCAAAGTAACCGTTCCGAGGAGGCAAAGAAAATATTTGCCCAGCTAGATGAATTGGGTATTGAATATATCGTTCATCAAACCTATTTTGATTCATTGAAGAATGAAATTAAATTTTCGGATTCAATATCTACTTTCACAACCGAGCTGGCCGAAAAATCAGTCGACTATTTAATAAGTATTGGTGGTGATGGTACTTTATTGGAAAGTCTGCCGTTTGTTGTAAAATCAGGTATCCCTATTTTGGGTATTAATACCGGCAAATTGGGTTTCCTGTCGCTGGTTCCGAAAGGTGATATAGCCCCTGCTATAAATGCATTGAAGGAAAAACAATTTACTATTCAAAGCCGTACGCTTCTTTCACTTGAAACGTCCGATTCTATTTTCGGGATGAATAATTATGCCCTTAATGAGGTTTGCGTGCAACGTAAAGACACCTCCACGATGGTTACTGTCCATACTTATATAAATGGGGAATTTCTGAATTCTTATTGGGCTGATGGCCTGATAATTGCTACACCAACAGGCTCAACAGCCTATTCACTAAGTTGCAGCGGACCCGTTTTATTACCCGAAGATTCCAGCTTTATTATTACTCCTATTGCCCCGCATAACCTGAATGTGAGGCCGGTAGTAATACCAGACAATTGCGTAATAACTCTAAAAGTGGAAGGAAGAACACCCGATTACCTGGTTTCACTTGACTCCCGGTCGGTAGCCGTTGACAATTCAAAAGAGTTAACAATTAAAAAGGAATCTTTTGGGGTAAAATTAATTCAGTTACCTGATTACAGCTTTGCCAAAACCCTGAGAACCAAACTAAATTGGGGTAAGGATCTTCGTAATGAATAGCCTTTCCAACTTATTTTACCATAATAACAAATTACAATATACCCAACTATAGGGTAACCTTTTAACATCTAATTAAGTATACTACTTTTGTTTAGCATCGATAAATTATTTAATTTTATCTGTGCGATCGTATATCTTATACCTACAACTAAGATTACGTGACCTGAATTATTGAAGTGAACGTTTATTATATTTTAGAATTGCGAAATAAAGAACTGTTTTTTAGATGCTGAAGAATTCCTCCTTGCGTAAGCGATATTATTTTCTAATCGGGTCGATGGCACTTTTAATAGCCATTGAACTTGTTGCTTTGTTCTTTACAAAACAAATCCTTACTTCTTGCCGAACCCTAATAAGTGCCGAAGGAATTTGGGCTAAATCCCAACGTGATGCGGTATACCGTTTAACAACATACGGGTATACACAGGACGAAGATGAGATCAAACAATTTCAGGATAAGCTGATACCTGCACTTGGTGACCGGAAAGCCCGCATTGCACTTATGGCAACCATTCCGGATATTGCTGCTGCCAAACAAGGTTTTATTGACGGACAGGTAAATCCGGTAGAAATTGATGGGGTGATAAACCTGCTGACACGGTTTCGTAAAATAGCAGGTCTTACTAAAGCAATGGCCATTTGGGAGCAGGGAGATAATTACCTGGTGCAATTACAAACCCTGGGAGACAAACTTCATGAGCAGATAAGCTCTACCAAAGTAACCGGCAAGGCCTTGAATAAAACCCTGGATGATATTTACCTGCTGAATGAGAATATGAATGTAATGGAAGACAACTTTGCTTTTACATTACAGGAAAGTGCCAGATCAATCGAACAGATCATCTCTATCATTATAGGGTCGCTTGTATTTACTGTATGGTTGCTTACTTTATTAATTATACTTTCTATAAATGCCAGAACAAACAGGGGAATGAAGGAACTTTTGCGCATTGCACAAAAAATATCCAAAATGGATTTCTCCTATCGCATCCCTGTAAAATCAAATGATGCTATGGGTCAGCTTGCATCAACTCTCAATTCAATGACCGAAAACTTTCAATCACTTTCCTCTAATTTTAATAATACATCGGATGAGTTAAAGAAAAGCGCAGATGATCAGAAAAAGATGGAAGATGCTCTGCAACGCCAGCGTGGTTTATATGAAACCATGTTAAAAACCCAAAGCGAATTGGGAGAAGGCGTATGTATTACCAAAGGGAAAAAAATTATTTATGTGAATGATGCAGTTTGTAAAATATCGGGCTACACGCGTGATGAACTCTCTGCATTGCCGGCCTTTTTAAATATTATTACCGAGGAAGGGAACCCTGTTATGATAGATACTGAAAAGGAAAAAATAGACTCCGAAAAAGGACTTGAGGCCGGGGAAATTGAGGTGCTTAGAAGAGACGGGGAAAAAATTGTGGTGGAATACCGCGTAAAAAATTTCTTCCTCGAAGGAAGGAACCAAACTATTTCTATCATTCGTGATATAACAGAAAAGAAACGGGCCGACGAACAACTGCGCAAAGAAAAAGACCGGGCCGAAAGCGCAGAAATAGCGCGTAAAGTAGGTGAGCAGTTCCTTGCCAACATGAGTCATGAGATCAGAACACCTATGAATGCCATATTAGGTTTTACTGATGTGCTTATTAAAACTCCCTTGACCTCGGAACAGCGCCAATGTACCGATGCCATTAAAACTTCCGGCGATAACCTGCTGGTAATTATTAATGATATTCTTGATTTCTCACGGATGCATTCAGGCAAGTTGCCAATTGAAATTAAGGAATTCAAGCTCACTAATATTCTTTCGAACACAATTGAGCTTATGTTGCCTAAAGCCATGGAAAAGGGCTTGCAACTCTCATCTACAGTAGATAAAAATGTCCCCAATAACTTAATGGGCGACCCCACAAGGCTTACACAGGTATTGATCAACCTGGTTTCAAATAGCTTAAAGTTTACCGAAAAAGGATATGTCAGTATTTCGGTAAGGAAGCTCACAGATCGATCAGATAACGTGGAACTTGAATTTTCTGTAAGAGATACAGGTATTGGAATTTCTCAGGATAAACTGCATGCCATTTTTGATGCATTTACACAAGCTGACAACGCAACAGCGCGTAAATACGGCGGAACAGGCCTTGGCCTCGCTATTGTAAAGCAGTTAGCAGACTTACAGGGAGGTAATATTTCGGTAACCAGTGCCGAAGGCGAAGGCTCATGCTTTATGTATAGGATTAGCTATGGTAAAGCCAATCGGAGCGATGACTCATCGGCACCAATTGTACCGGAAAAAGAAATTTCTTTTACTATTAAAGACATTAAAGTTTTGGTGGTAGAGGACAATGCCATTAATCAATTGCTCATTAGTAAAATATTAGGCAAGTGGGGCTGGAAACTGGAAGTAGCTGAAAACGGTTTAGCCGCATTGAAACTACTCGAATATAATGACTTCGATATTATCCTGATGGATATTCAATTGCCGGAGATGAACGGATATGAAGCAACTACGATCATCCGGACTAAGATGTCTGCACCAAAACGCAACATCCCAATAATAGCCATGACTGCAAACGTTATGGCAAGCGAAGAACAGAAGTGCTACAGTGCCGGAATGAACGATTATATCTCCAAGCCGTTTAACAGCAAAAATCTATACACTAAGGTTGTTACTTTGCTAAATAAGAAAAATACGTTTGCGAATTAAAAAACTCAACGTAATTTTTTACATTAGAATATTTTTTACATTTGATGTAATTATTATTTCATCACCCCATGGAAACACTTGTTAAAATACTTATCATCATTCATGCCACCGCCGGTGGATTAGGCCTTATATCGGGACCTGGAGCAGTACTCACCCAAAAAGGCGGAAAGGCTCACCGTACCTTAGGCAAAGTGTTTTATTGGGCTATGATTGTGGCTTCCTGCTTTGCATTGGTAATTTCTAATCTGCCAAAACATGAAAGCTTTTTTCTTTTTACCATCGGCATATTCAGCCTTTACATGGTGCTTACGGGGCGGCGTTTTCTTTCTCTGAAAAGATTGTATAAAGATCAAAAGGCAGCTACTATTGATTGGGTAATTGCCATCTTAATGTTTATTGCAGGGGCAGTTATGATTGGGTATGGCTGGAGTATTTCATCGGAAAATAAAATTGGAATTGTCCTGATAGTTTTTGGGTTTATATCGTTACGTATGGTTGGTTCTTCTGTGCTTTTATACAGGAAGAAAAATATAAAACCGAACTCGTGGCTATTGGAACATATTGCCCGCATGATGGGTGCTAACATAGCAGCTTTCACCGCATTTTTGGTGGTAAACAACCATGATTTATTGCCACCGCTAGTTGCCTGGTTAAGCCCTACTGTGGTCTTTACGCCAATGATAATTTATTTTTCGGCGAAAGAGAAAAAAGGCAGAGCTTACGAAAAGATTAGCTAATTCTTTTCTGCACTATCCATAACAATACAATTTTTAAGCCCAATATATCCGCCTTCTTTAAACATAATACCTTTTAAAGTTACAATAGAATATGATTTAGGCGGTGGAATAGAATCGCAGAAAAAACAATCAACATCCTCCGAAAACGTGTTGGTGTTAGCACCTAAACTTGCCTGAAACTTTCCAAGATGCTTATTTAACCGATGATGTACTCTTTGATAGTATTTAAAATATCCTTGCATTTGGATAACATGGCCGGCTAAATATGATGCCTTAGATTCATTTATTTGCAATGAATAAAAATCAATAAAGGTTAAATTGGCATATACCGGAGCATTTTTAGGAAGGCTGACATTATGATCAGTAAAATCACAGGCAGTAAATCCAATCAATGCTGTGATGAAAGATATAGCTAAATAATTTTTCATTCTATTTATAATATTCTATACGCCTTTCCACTTTTGAACTCGAGTTTCCGTTCTCTTCATAAATTTCTTTAATCCAATTCCCTAAACTATCATATTCATATCTGGTAATATATTCTACATGCAAGGTTCTTGGCCTGTAGTAATCTAGAACCCAACTTATTTCATTCCCATGAGAATCATACTTATATGTACTCTGCTTATCAACGGTATCCATACCTGAATAATCACGGTCTTCCAGTTTATTGCCTGCGCTGTCATAACTGTATGTAAACCTCGTAAAAAGTTTTCCTTTCCCATTAAAATGATTTTCTTCCAGCATATTTCCTTTGGCATCCATTTTATATTCAGTAGTATGAAAAAGGCTGTCTCCTTTATATCCTTCATCCTTTTTTAAATGGTTATGCTCATCGTAGTGGTGATACCATTTTACCAACACAGTACCATCGGGCGAATAGGAATTCTCCTCCACTATATTCCCGCTATCATCGTGCGCAAAGCTCCATTTGCCTTGATTTTTACCTGTGGAATCATAATACGTTTGTTTTATCATATTCCCTTCTGCATCGTACTCCCGGATAACCTTCCCCTGAAATCTTCCGTCGGTATACGAATCATCTTCTAAATGGGTAGCTAAATGCAATGGCGTTTAATGAACTTTATAATAGTTCATTCCTATATGTTATCATGCTATCTATTCAGATTGGTATTCTTACGCCTGTTCCCTAACGAAAACAAACATAAAACGGAAGACCCCAGGTCTACAATTACAAATAAGGGAATAGAAAAAACTTATTTCTTCTTAACAAGCGTTGCGAGTTCATCGCCTAATGCTTGTCCGCGAAGTTTTGTGGCAATAATTACCCCTTTAGGGTCAATTAGGAAGTTCGTTGGAATTGCACCAACACCATATAATTTAACAGCCGAAGAACCCCATCCTTTCAGGTCACTAACGTGATCAGGCCACTCTAAACCGTCTGATTTAATAGCTCCTGTCCATGCTGTAGCATTTTGATCCAGCGAAACGCTGAATATTTTAAAACCTTTAGCACCTTTGAATTTCATACCCTTATACTTTTTGTAGGTAGCAACCACATTCGGGTTTTCGCCCCTGCAAGGTCCGCACCACGATGCCCAAAAGTCTATAAGTACATAGTACCCTCTGTTGGAATTAAGGTCCAGTTCTTTTCCGTCAGGGCTATTAAGCTTAATATCAGGGGCAATGTTACCTATGTTGGTACCAACCACAGCTCCGCTGGGTTGTATTTTTATAAAGGCAAATAAGCCGAACACAAGTGCAAGGCCTACTATAATTACATTGATGCGTTTCATAGTTAAATCGTTTTTAGAGAAGCAAATATATAAAATTCTCATGAATTATTGATGAAGCCTGCATGAGCAGCTGAATAGTAGATTTTTACTATTTTATAACAGCTATCTTGCCTTTATCAATCAGCTTACCCCCTGTATAAACTTCCGAGAAATAAACTCCTGTTGGGTTAGTTGGAAATATTTATATCACTCAGAGAAATCGTCTATCCGACTCAGAACTTTAACGTAGCATGAATAGTGTTGCTGTACTTTTTAAGAATCTTTTGCCCATTCAAAGCTGTTATATCTATAACAAAATAAAATGCGCTAACCTTTCCTCCTATCTGCTCAACAAGCTGAGCACAGGCCGCGGCTGTTCCTCCTGTTGCCAGCAGGTCATCCACAATAACCACCTTATATCCTTTCAATTTTTTACCAAAATCCTGAATATGCAGGGAGTCTGTGCCGTATTCTAAATTGTAGGATTGAGATAAAACTTTTCCTGGGAGTTTCCCCTTTTTGCGGATGGGAATAAAAGGAATACCCAGCTTTTCAGCAATCAGTGTACCCCATATAAATCCGCGGGCTTCGGGTGCTACTATTATAGTTTTACCGGTTATTTTAATATTCTTTATAAAGTCGTTTAGTATGGCAGTGCGGGCGGCAGAGTTAAATAATACAGGGTTCAAATCGAGAAAAGTGATTCCTTTTTTGGGGAAATCTTTATACTTGCCTACTAACGCTTTTAATTTGGTATTTGATAGAGTTGCCATATTACTTATTACAAATTATTTTTAATATTGGATTAACAACATCAGGCATCGTTTCTGTAAGAAACAAGTTAAAATCGGTGTGCGATTCTGAGTTAATTATATCCGAAACAATGCGGATAATCAGAAAATCCATATTCAAATTAACGCACACTTCAGCAATAGCAGTGCTTTCCATATCTATTATAACGCCAAACTCCTGCCCTTTCATTTTTTCCGTCCTGTGAATTACATCCGGGTCAGTAACAAATGAATCGCCGGATAACGCCAATCCATTATGAACCCGTTCACCGAACTCTGCTTTCAATGAATCAACAATTGATCTGTGTTTTTCATTTGAAACAGAAAGTTTGTTTTCAAATTGCGGATAGGTGTGTGCTGCTATGATCGGGTAAGCATTGAAATCGAAATAGTCAAAAACTTCCGGAATACATATATCGCCCTGTTTCCATGCACCAATAGCACCACAGGCACCGATAAAATAAAGTCTGGAAATTGAATAGTTGTAGTTTAAAACGCTTACCCCATGCGAGGCACGGACCTTACCCCACCCCGTAATTAAAATTACAATTAGTGAACCATATAGTTCGCCTTCATAAAAATCGAAATTTGCAAGACGTTTATGGACCAACGTTTTCCGCAAATCGCCGGAAATATCCAGTTCTTCTACTGAGGCTCCTACTATTGCAATTCGGGTGGGCATAATCTGCTTTGGCAGCCAAAATTATAAATCCTTAATTAGCTGGGGATATTTTCACACCTGTTGAACCGGAATTAACAAGTTTTTTCAATTGTTCTAAATCTGTTTGAATTGCCTTTATTTGTGTTGATTGTTTTTCATTTTCATTCTCAAGTATTCCTATTTGTTTCTTCAACGTTTGGATAGTGTCTTGTTGCTCTTGCACAGCTTTTACAAGTGGAACCGTAAATTCCCCATAAGCTAAACTATAGTGGTCTTTTTCATTTTCAGGTTTCTTTACTCCGCTGAAATCGTAGCCAATTTCATTAGCAGCCTTCTCAACATCCTGGGCAATGAAGCCACTGTATTGTATTTTTTCTTTCAGGCCTTCTGCGCCTTTCAACCGAAGCGAATCGGGTGTTCCAATAAAACTCTCTAATTTTTGCATATCATAATGATATGTAACCGGGCGGAGTTTCATTATAAAGGAGAGTCCCGGTACGTTTTGCTGAATATCCTTTTTGAACCTCCCGTCCGATAAATTCGACCAACTGGCATAACCGCCAATAGAAGTCACATCCGTATTTCCAAGCACTACACTATTATTTATCGGAGTTGATGCATTATACCCAATTACAGTTGTATTTGAATCATTACCGTATCCGAATTGGGCTAAGAATCCTACAGCCGTATTTCCATGTCCATACGTATTATCCTGCAATGCATAAGCACCCATAGCCGTATTTTCACTTCCGTAGCTGTAATACATAGCAAAATACCCGCTTGCTGTGTTGTTTGAACCACTTTGGTTGCCATAAAGTGCTACCGCCCCATTGGCTGTATTTTGGGTTCCGGTTGAGTTTTCTAACATAGCGTCAGCCCCCATGGCAGTATTATTATTTGCATTGTTACTTTCCAATGCCGCAAACCCTACCGCTGTATTATTTGCACCTGTTGTATTCCCCAGAAGCGATTGCGCTCCCGTTGCAGTATTGTAATTGCCCGACCTGTTTGAATTAAGCGATGAAGCACCTATTGCAGTATTATTGTAACCGGATGAATCCACCCACATTGCCAGAGCACCCATTACAGTATTATTATAACTTGTAGTATTTTGTTTCAATGCTTGATACCCCATCACTGTGTTATAATTTCCTTTATTTGTGTTAAGTGCAAGAATTCCCACAGCGGTATTAGACACACCGATATTATTATACCCTGACTGGTAACCGATAAAAATATTCTCAGATGCGGCATTTTTATATCCTGCTTCGTATCCCATAAAAATATCAGTTTGAACATCAGCATTTATATCCATTAAATCAGTCCCTCCCCAAGATTGTAATTCCAACAAAGGGTATTGGTCTGTTTGCGCATTGCCACCTCTTATGTAAAATTGGGTAATACCTTTTGAAGCCCCCACAAACCTTGCCCTTTCGGTGCTGTCTGTTCTAAATACCAAGTCATTATTATCAATTGTTCCGATAAAATTGTTGTTTGCATTTGTTCCTCTGTTGCCGGTAATAAGCCAGGAGTTTCCGCTTGCGGTACTTGAGAAATTAAGAATAAGCCATTTGGTTCCATCCCAATAGTAATAGCCCGGAATTACATTATATGGAAACGTTCCCGCCGTTGCCGAATTATATATAATAAGTCCTGTTGCCGGCGAGGTTACAGGGGCAGCAACATTGATCGCCGTTAAAGCAAGCTGAGGAGGTAAAAATCCTTTGTTCACACCCGTATTACCTGAGTTTAAATCCAATATGGCGGAGGGGTCCGGGTTTGTCGCCAAATTATTTATTGCAACCTGGGCGACAGCGTAATTGGAAAATAAAAAGTGAAAAATGAAAAGAAAGACGACAACTGATAAATAACGAGTATTTGCTTTCATTACGCTTAAAGTTAATTTTATTATGAACTTAATTAAAGATGTAAGTTCAAATATAATGGTTTTTTGAAATGGTAACCCTTTAATTCTCAAGATTCTTCACTCCATACAGGATGACAAAGTCATGGCCTAGTCAGCCCCAAACACCTAAAGGGGTTTTGAATAATTGCCAGTCGGGCTCCGACTATTTCCTCACAATCTGCGCACCCAAGGCTTGCAAGCGGCCATCAATGTTTTGATAGCCCCTGTCTATTTGTTCAATGTTGTGAATTGTGCTTTTGCCTTTTGCCGATAGTGCTGCAATCAGTAGTGCAACACCGGCACGAATATCAGGCGAGGTCATTGAAATACCTTTTAAAGGATGCTCATGATTCATACCGATAACTGTTGCACGGTGTGGGTCGCAAAGGATGATCTGTGCGCCCATATCTATGAGTTTATCTACAAAGAATAAGCGGCTTTCAAACATCTTTTGGTGGATGAGTACGCTACCCTTTGCCTGTGTGGCAACTACCAGGCAAACACTCAACAAGTCCGGTGTAAGGCCCGGCCAGATGGCATCGGCAATGGTAAGTATGGAGCCATCCATAAAAGTATCTATAGCATAATGTTCCTGTGCAAGCACATGAATATCGTCTCCTATCCGTTCCATTTGTATGCCCATACGCTGGAAGGTGAGCGGGATAATTCCCAGCTCATCGTACGCCACATTTTTAATGGTAATATCCGATTGGGTCATGGCGGCAAGTCCAATAAAACTGCCTATTTCAATCATATCAGGGAGAATGGTGTGTTCGCACCCATTCAGCGATTCTACACCTTCTATATGTAATAAATTAGAACCAATTCCGGTAATATTTGCTCCCATCCGGTTGAGCATTTTGCAAAGCTGTTGCAGGTACGGTTCGCAGGCTGCATTGTAAATGGTTGTCTTACCTTCTGCAAGAATTGCGGCCATAACAATATTGGCAGTACCCGTTACAGAGGCCTCATCCAGCAACATATACGTTCCTTTCAATCCCTTGTCGGAATGCACATGAAAAAGGTTGGTATCATCTTCGTAACCGAATTTGGCACCCAACTTTTCAAAACCAATAAAGTGCGTATCTAGTCTTCTTCTACCAATTTTATCGCCACCCGGCTTGGAAATATAAGCCTTGCCAAAACGAGCCAGCAGCGGGCCAACCATCATAATGGATCCTCGCAGCGATGAACTTTTTTTCTGAAATGCTTCCGAAGCCAGCACATTCATATCAATTGCATCTGCCTGAAATGAATAATTGCTCGGAGTTAATTTTTCAACCTTAACACCTAAGTCTTTTAACAGGCTGATAAGGCTGTTTACATCAATAATATCAGGGATGTTGTTAATGACCACCTTCTCCGGTGTTAGCAATACGGCTGAAATAACCTGTAAAGCTTCGTTCTTCGCCCCTTGCGGAGTTATTTCTCCTTTAAGATGCCTTCCTCCTGTAACCTCAAAAACCGCCATTCCTGTTCTTATTTTTGTTCTTCTTTCTGTTCCTGTTTTGCCCTCCCTTGTTATTGTTGTTGTTGCTGAAATTATTCCGCTTGAAGTTTTGCGGTTTATTAATCGGTTGAGGGTTCAGTTGTACATGCACATGGGCAAGTCCGGATGCATCTTTTAATATAAGCTTGCCTTTGGAAATTTCCTTCAGATCCTTTATAATAGTGTTATCGTCAACGGTGCATTTGTTCCAGGTCATAAATGCCTTTTTCATTAGGTTGGCAATACTGGCAATAAGAACATCGCGCTCTTCATTGTCTTCCATTACAGCAGCCTTCTTGATCAGCTCATCCACAATTTTGCCATAATGCTTGTGGCGGATACTTGTGTTGGGGTATTTCAGCCTTTCTGGTTTTACCTGGAACGCCTCGGGTAATGGCTTTGGATATGGGCTATCGACATCCAGTTTAAAACCGGTAATTAAATGCAGGTGATCCCACAGTTTCATACGCAACTCTTCACTGTCCTTTGAGTAAGGATGCACCTGAGTCATGGTTTGAATAACAGCTTCGGTGGCTTTGGTCCGTTCCCTTCTGTCGGTTATTGTCAACAGGTGAAGAGCCATATCTTGCACATGCCTGCCATATTCCGATATGATCAGATGGGGCTGTGCGGTATTATATAACATTTCCATGTAAAAGGATGTTTTTTAAATTTTGCCGGCTCAGGCCGACGTTACAAAAGCAATACTAAGAAAAAAACTCTTTTCTTGTGCTTATATTAGTAGTACCTGCCAAAATGGCTAACAACACCTGCTTTCTTTTCAAGTGCATTATATGCTTCATTGGCCGCAGTGTTACGCTTTGATTCCACTTCCCTCATTTGTGTAATATGGAAGTCCATCTTATTGGCATAATAAGTATTTTCTACTCGTATAACGTAAACGCCTTGTTCGCCCTTAATAGGTTGTGATACGGTACCGGTGTTCATGGCACTCATGGTTCCTATAACTGCATCTTCCCTACCTAAGGTTGGTAAACTATATGAATCAAAGGTAAGACCTTTTGCGGTATCAACTTTACTGCCTGTTTTTTGTGCAACAGCAGCCATGTTGTTTCCGGCAGCTTTCATGTCAGCTATTACTTTTTCGGCTTTCTTTTCTTTTAAAACCTGTGCTTTCACTTGTTCTTTCACTTGTTCCAGCGGAATGGTTCCCATTTTGGTAACTTGCATAATGTGCGCAACCACGTTTTTGTTGTCGCCTACCGGGATAACGTCGGAAACATCGCCTTCCTTTTGGGTATAAGTCCATTTTATAAACTCTTTCGGAGTTTGGAATCCGGCAATGGATGCTTCATTTTCGCTCAGATCAATAACACGTCGGTTCATCTGGCCAACTGCTTTTTCAAACAGATCGCCTGTGTGGTTCTTGCCTTCAAAATCGCTTGCCTGTGCAAATACTGCTTTTTGGGTTGAATCGCTTGGTTCAATATTCTTCATTGCAATACCCACCTGGTAATTGGTGTGGCGTTCACTTTGTTCCATTACACAAAGTATTAAAAAGCCTTGTTGAAGTTTCAACTGTATAACGTTACCAACCTTACCAAAAAAGGTTTGGTGTTCGAGGTCCGCCGGAAATTCTGCTCCTTTGCCTCTGCTTACCCAGCCCATGTCTCCGCCTTTGGCTGAAGATTCTGGGTCTTTGGAATTATCCTTGGCCAGTTGAGCAAAATTTTCAGGAGTTGCTACATTCTTAATACTATCGGCAAATGGTTTCACCTTGTCGAAATCATTGTTCGGAGCAGGAATGAATATCTGGCTGTATTTAATTGAGTCTGGTAATTCTGCAATGCCAGTCAATTTGGCAATTTTATACTTGCCATCTTCCTGGTAAGGACCATATATATCGCCTACTTTAGAGTGGGTCATAATTGAATCGATGGTAGCCGGCAGATCACCTGCTTTGTGATAATGGTAATCAAAGGTTCCGGCATCGGTACCAATTACAAAAGATGAATCCTCCGACGGTTTTTCATTTTTGAAATGGGCATACATGCTGTCTACGTTAATCTTGATATTCTTCATATCAATATCAGTAGGGTTCGCTGCAAAGGTCACATAGTCAACCTTACGTATTTCCTGCTGAGAGTAATATTCATAAATATGTGCATTGTAGTAATCCTTCAAATCCTGATCGGTTACGGTAACACTGTTATCAGGGATATCAGTATAACGTTTCAGCACGTAGCTGATGTCGTAGGTTTTGGTAGCGTCATCGTTATCTTGTTTTGCCATTGCATCCGGAACACATATTCCGTTCAGCAACAGGTAAAAATATTTTGCACGAAGGTCATCTTCCTTAATTTTATCTTCTGTTAGCTCCCAGCGAGCCTGATCCTGTTCATTCATTTGTTTCACATACCTGATAACCATGCTCATATCAAGACCACCGGTACGTTTGTCAACAAATTGTTTGTTAAGACCACCATGTCCGTCGCTGAACATCCTGTATATATCGGGTGCCGGATTTGGGCCAAGCATCAAACTAACAACTTCACTATCAGGCACATTAACACCTAATTTTTTGAATTCGGGATCAAGTAAAGCATGGAATATCATATTTTTATAAGTAGCCTGCATAACCATATTTTGAGCCGAATCTCCCAGAGACTCAGTACCCATGCTGGCTTTTTCCCTTTCAAGCGCAGTTTGAATCTGAGGATTGAACTTGATGTAGTCTACCTTTTTGCCATTTATAATAGCAACGGTATTGTCGCCTCCACCAAAAAAGAACTTACCGGAGGTGAGTGCATCTTCACCTACAAATATTACCAAAGTCAAGCCAATAAGGCCTACTATCCATTTTATATACTTACGAATAAACTCTAAAACGCTCATATTTTTTGTTTAGTTTTTTCCTGCTTTTTTGTCAAACAGGGCTGCAAAGATATGTTTTTAGTGAAAACACAGGCTATTTGGTAAAAAAAAGAGCCTTTCACCTTAGCCCCAAACCCCAAAAGGGGCTTTAAAGTCATTTTTACTACATTGACTAACGCACTTTTCAAAGCCAGTTTTGGATTTTTGGGGGAGGTGGAAAATTGAGTTTAAAATTTATAGCCTATTCCTCCTGTAAAGCTCAATAAATTATAAGTAACATTGAATTTACATTGATTCAAACCTGTAGTATTTCCAATATATAGATTGTAATTATCAAGATAAGACATAAAATTTGCCATTGAATAAATATAATCAATGTTCAACATTGCAAAAATATGTTGAAACAAAAAAACCCTCATGCTTATTCCCAAGCCATAGGCTATTGTTGAAGAATTTACTGATTGCAGGGTAGAAGACACATAGTGGCTATGCGCCTTATTATCTGAAAAAACGGTCACTGTTTCCTTAACAGAAAACTCAGGAAGTGTACATAAATTATCTCCGGCGAAAACCCTAAAGTCCCATGTTACATTTCCAGGAATTGTAAAAAATAATCCTGCCATTAAAAAAGTCTCCTTGTAATTTGTAAAACTGCTACTATCCAAGGAAAAAGTATATGAATCTATATACCGATTCATTTTTTGTGTATATTGATTTATATCAAAACTTTGGGAATTACGACTGAATAATCCGGTTATACCGAAATGTGTGTGACCAATCGGAACACAAAACATAATATTTAAATTGCCACCATAAGCTCCAAAACTCCCTAACTCAGGATGATTGGGATAAGTCACGTTAATTGTAGAACATCCATTTAATGGTACACCTAGTCCTGCATTAACCGAAACGTATCCTGTAGCCTTTTTTTTATGCTTTGCAGTATCTTCACTAGGATTATCTTGAACGGAAATGGGTACCACTAGTTTTGTTGTATCCATACTACCTACTACTTGGGTAAAAGATTTTCCGGCAAAAATTATCAACCAAATTCCCGCAAAAACTAATTTTCTCATGATTCGCTGAAATCAAATTTTCCCAACCTGCTGAAACAAAGGTAACTAAAAAAGTGCTGTTGCCGGATACACCCAAACTAAAACAAATATTTCTTAGTGATTTTGCGCCTTTGCGAGAGACTTATTTTCAATAATAACTGAATAATTCTTATATTTGTGGTAAATTACATTGTTAATGAGACAAGTATTAATATATCACGGGGAAGATGGATATTGGGTTGCAGAATGTCCAAGTTTACCCGGATGCATATCCCAAGGGAAAACAAGAACTGAAGCTTTAACGAATATTAAAGAAGCAATTGATTTGTATATTGAAGTACTAGTTGCCGATAACCTTCCTGTGCCCGAGGATAATCTTGATGCTCTGTTGATGGCAGTATGAAATTACCCAGAATTTCGGGACGCGATTGTATAAAAGTATTGGAAAAATCTGGCTTTTATACGGTACGCCAAAAAGGCAGCCATATTGTTATACGAAAAACCGAACCGTTTTATCAGTTAGTGGTGCCTGACCACAAAGAACTTGATAGTGGCACATTGCGTGCAATTATAAGGCAAAGCGGCATGAGTGTTGAGGAGTTTACAAAATTACTCTAGATAACGACAACAACCGAATTATATTCGAATAATGTAATTTCCTGACAGGTCAATGACTTATCAGGAAAGTGCTTTTCTGTGTTTTATCTTTGTTTTCAGAATACGAAAATCAATCGAAAAATGTATCATGATAAATTCACTATTCAGCAAAAAACAATTACTAAATATTGCTATAAACCATCCTGTTATTTTACTGTTATTAACAGGAGGCTCAATTATATGTTATTTAATATCAATGCATTACGAACGACTAAAAAGCACTGCTCCCTGTTATTTTCTCTGTTATCTGCTGTTATTTCACTGTTATTTTCCTTGTTATTTCGCACACTTCATTTTATACCTAAATTAGATAATTACCTTTTTGTAAAATAAGAACAATAAAGTTGTAATTCTGAACTCGGATTTAACGTTCAGCAATAGTTTTTATTTGCTCCATGAAAGCCTGCATACCATCCTGGGAATGCTTTTGCCTTTCTTCATTCAGGAAGCCCTTATTGGTCCAGGTAAAGTTAGTGTGCGTTGCATCTACCGCTGAAAGCTCATAAATAACAAGGCTGTAATTTTCAGGTTTATCCTCGGTTCCATAAAAGCTGCTCCAGTAGGAATAACTAATGCGTTTATGCAACATATTTTCTCTTACAACACCTTTGTCTTTATAAGTATGTCCTTCCCATTCGCCTTGAAAAATAATGCCATTACCAACTTTCCAATCGGTAATTGTTTCAGTGCCAAAAAGATATTCCTTAATTAAAACCGGGTTGGTGAGTACATCCCAAACCCTTGCCAAATCAGCATTTATAACTATTGAACCGGATACTACTAAGTCTAAATTCATGTTTTATTTTTTTAGAACTTGGAACGCTGATGACGCGGATTGTTTATGATTTAATAAGATTTTAAATCAGCGTCATCCGCGTTCCATTGCATTTATTTATCTATCTCAACTTTCAATCCCAACTCTTTCAACTGCTCATCACTAAGCGTAGAAGGCGTGTCAATCATGGTATCGCGGCCTGCATTGTTTTTCGGGAAAGCGATAAAATCACGTATGTAATCCTCGTTCGAAACACAAATGGAACAGAACCTATCAAACCCGAAAGCTATGCCACCATGCGGTGGAGCACCATATTCAAAAGCATTTAAAATAAATGCAAATTTCTTTTCGTAGTTCTCTTTTGTCAACCCTATAGCATTGAACATCTTCTCTTGCTTGCTTCTGTCATGAATGCGAATAGAGCCACTGGAGAGCTCTACACCGTTAATTACTAAGTCATACGCATTGGCACGAATCTTGCCCGGGTCTGTTTCAAAATAGGGTTCATCTTCTTTTTTCCACGATGTGAAAGGGTGATGTGTTGCAACCCAACCTCCTGTGTCTTTATTGGCTTCCAGCAATGGGAAATCAAGTACCCAAAGGGGTTTGAACTTACTCTTATCACGAAGCCCCAAACGACCGGCCAACTCCAAACGCAGTTCTGATAGGGCTCTGCGGGAGGTTGCTGTGTCGCCGGCAACCACCAGAATCAAATCGCCGGGCTTGGCTTCACACGCATCGGCCCATTTTTTCAAATCTTCCGGAGTATAAAATTTATCTACTGAAGACTTGAGTGTACCATCCATTGCGTACTTCACATATAGCAAACCCTTGGCACCAATCTGAGGGCGTTTTACAAACTCAATAAGTTCATCGGTTTGCTTGCGGGTATATTCCCAAATTCCGGGAACAGCAATTGCCCCGACATATTCTGCACCGTCAATTACATTGAAATTTTTGCCTTTAGCTGCATCTGCAATCTCATGCAACAGGATTTCGAAACGGGTGTCGGGCTTATCGTTTCCATAATATTTCAAAGCATCTGCAAAGGTCATGCGGGGGAATGCTCCAAACTCAATACCTCTTACTTTTTTGAATACATGTTTCACCATGCCTTCAAACATATTGAGCACGTCTTCCTGCTCTACAAAAGCCATTTCGCAGTCTATTTGTGTAAATTCCGGTTGGCGGTCAGCACGTAAATCTTCATCACGGAAGCATCGAATTATCTGGTAATAGCGGTCGAAACCAGCCACCATCAATAGTTGTTTGAAGGTCTGTGGTGATTGAGGCAAGGCATAAAACTCTCCTTTGTTCATGCTGGAAGGAACCACAAAATCTCGTGCTCCTTCAGGAGTGCTTTTAATTAAAAAAGGTGTTTCAATATCGGCAAAATTTTGTCCGTCCAAATATTCACGAACAGCTTTTGCAACCTTATGGCGGTTGAGCAAATTATTTTTTACAATATCTCTCCTAAGGTCGATGTACCTATATTTCATGCGGAGTTCATCACCTCCATCTGTTTCTTCCTCTAAGGTAAACGGCGGAGTTTTGGAAGCATTCAATAGCTCCAATGATACCACCAAAACCTCAATTTCGCCGGTGGAAAGATTCGGGTTATTTTTTGAGCGTTCCTGTACTTTTCCGGTTACTTTTATTACAAATTCCCGACCTAGCGTCTTTGCTTCATCATATAGTTTCTGGCTTATGCCAGACAACTCACCGCCATCAGCTGTTTTGGAAGGATTAAGGAATACCAATTGGGTAATTCCATATCGGTCGCGAAGGTCAATGAATACCATTCCGCCCTGGTCGCGGCTGCGGAATACCCATCCGCTGAGGGTTACTTCTTTACCGGCATCTTGTAGCGTTAGCTCTCCGCATGTATGTGTTCTAAGCATGATTTTTTTCAATAGGGCTGCGAAGTTAAAGAAAATGTGGGTACTGTAATACTCACCCCTGCACCCCTCTCTAGCTGTAGAGAGGGGAATGGATTTTTTCGTAATCTTGTATCAAATGAAAGATTGAATGGGAAAGGGGATATTAGGGATTCTCTTAACGGTATTAGGGATTCTTACGTTCATCTACTTTATGCATGATTCATTGCATATTGTACCTTACCCTTATAATGTAGTATTACAAATCTTTGGAAATGTAATTGCTGTATTTGGCATTTATTTTGCATTAAAAGGATTTGCCAATCGCATAGATTTAAAAGATCGTAGGAAATTTAACACTTTCAAAAAAGATTTGATGGAAAATGGAGAAAAAATTGAGGTTGATTTAACTAAGTGTGAAATTAAAGAGAATGCATATTCGGAGGAAGTAGGAAATGATTATGAAGTTCAAATGGGTATGATAAATACTCAACTTTTGGATAGTATTTACGATAATGACAGAGCGACAAAATCGATTGAAATTGACCAAACCAGATTAGTTTTCTCATATATTCACAATGGAGCAGACGAAAAATTTATAAGTCCTATTATTCCCAAAAGTGCCTTTGATTTAAACATCAAAATTTATCTTCATAAAACCACGTCGCTTTATGTTGATAAAAATGACAGGGCGAGATATTATTTCGATTTAGACTTTTTGAAAAGGGAAGAATAAATCTGTACTTTTATAAAATGGTAAAAAGGATTCTTGGATTTATTCTATGCATACTTGGATTTATCGTAATTATATTTTTTACAAAATATCTTGGGAATATTATTCCATATCCAAAAATGATTTTGCCAATTGGTGCTATTATGCTTCTAATTGGAAGTATCCTGTTGGGGTCAACACCAACCTTCAGACAACTAAAAACAGACCGAAAACTAAAAGCCTCTGCTAACAATTTAATAGAGAATGGTAAAAAAATCAACGTTGATTTAACTCAGTGCGAAATTAAGGAGAATGATTATTATGATATGAAACTCGTGGAAAACTACAAAGGAGCGGTAGATTTACCCGAAGATATTGAAACCAGGGATGCCCAGATTGCGAAACGGACTGAAGTAGACCAAACTGTTTTCATTTTTAAACATGAGCACAATGGGGTAGAAGAAAAATTCTATAGTCCTGTAATCCCAAGGACTGGTGATGATTTAAAGATTAAACTTTATCTCCATAAAACAACTACCCTGTATGTTGATAAAACCGACCGTAGTAAATATTTTTTTGATTTGGATTTTTTGAATCATCCCGAATAAATCCTGTACTTTTATAGCATGAAAAGAATTATCCGGTTACTTATTATACTTATGGCAATGGGCCCTGTTTCAGCCCAGAATATTGTGTTCAATGGTAGTTTTGAGATATATCAGACCTGCCCCAAATATCAGAGCCAGATAAAACTTGCTGCCGGTTGGGACCGCCCTACTGACGGTACTCCCGATTATTTTAATGAATGTTGCGGAACGAGCAAGATTGGAGTTCCGGATAACTTTATGGGTTCGCAAAAACCAAGGACCGGTAAGTGTTATGCCGGGCTATACCTCTATCAATCGGATGCGCCTGATTCGTATCGTGAATATCTTACCAACGAATTAAAATCAACCCTGCAAAAGGGAAAAGTATATTATGTAAAGTTTTATGTATACCTCGGAAAGCTGTCGGAATGTGCCGTTGGAAACATTGGTGTATTGTTTACTGAAGAGTTTACGAAAACAGGCAATGCTGCACGACTTGAACAAAAACCCCAATTGAGTTATAGCGGAAAAATAATATCAGATTCCGGCAGATGGGTTGAGCTGCTGTGGACCTACAAGGCTAAAGGCACCGAAAAGTATATGACCATCGGGAACTTTACACCCGCCGAAAAATGCAATGTAAAATTTCTTGTTACTCCCACAAAAGATGCTTCGCTTAAATCCTATTATTACATTGATGATGTTTGTGTGGAAGAAGTGATTGATGGACAACCCTGCCGCTGCATACAAGACTCCAATTCGTTTGCACCACAGGCTGCAAAAATGAAAATTACCAGAGATAGTTCCGTGGCAGTTAAAGCTCCCATAGAGATAACCCTGAAACCAGAAAAGAACTTTGTACTTAAGAACATTGCATTCGAACCTGATAAAACTGATCTGCTTCCGGGCTCTTATAAAGAGCTTGAAAACATTGCAGAGTACATGTACAAGAATTATTATACCACCATTGAATTTAACGGGTACACCGATAATCCGGGAATAGATAAGGTAAATCTTGATCTCTCAAAAGGGAGGGCCAAAGCAGTGGCTGATTATCTATTTTATACACTCGGGATTGATTCAAGCAGAATTAAATTTAAAGGGCATGGCTGTGAGAATGCTATCGCTAATAATTTATCGCCGGAAGGCAGAGATAAAAACAAGCGGATTGAATTCAAGCTTCATAAGATGAAAGGAATTCATGTAGACTCCATTTATAAAAAAAGTATGTTGAAAGGAGGATATACACTCGCGTATAAAAGGCACGATAACCTGAATTATTTATGTTTGATAAAGGGCTACAAGGAGACCGAAGTGTCGGAACATGAGTCTGCCGACACGATGCCTCTGAATGTGCTCGGGTATTTGTATACAGACTACGACAGCATTATGGTTATCGCTACGCATCTGGAAGCTAATCCTATAAAAATTGAAGTAATAAATAAGCGCACCGGCGGTACCATGATGTATGGCACTACGCCATTTTATCTTGACACAGTCAAACACATTATGATGTTTGAAGGTTCTTATCGGAGGGGCGGAAAACTTATTCTTTACCATTTTGACAACGGTAAGACCGAGTTGTTTCAGGCACCAAGGGAAACGCCTTGTTTCTGCTGCTTCTGCTGGAAAGTACTGAGCCTTACAGATACCGAAATTAAGATTGAATATCTTGATGCAAATTATCAAACGGCTGTAAAAGTTTACCAGAGAAAATAAGTGATTACTCTTCTCTATGTGCAGTGAGATTGTCATTCCGAACTTGTTTCGGAATCCAAAACAATAGGAGTATTTAACAAGGCGAATTATTGGGATGCTGAAACAAGTTCAGCATGATGAACACCTAAATAAACTTCTTTAAATCCTCGGGATAATCTACAGGGAAAGATTCCTTATCGGTTAACTCAACAGTAATGGCGTAGCCATTTTCCAGCCAACGCAGTTGTTCCAGCGATTCAGCTTTTTCAAGCGAGGAAGGCGGCAGTTTAACTATCTTTTCAAGCACATCCGACCTATATGCGTATATGCCAATATGTTTTAAATAGGTAAAAAACTTAGTCCAGTCGCTGTTCTTGGCCTCACGTATAAAGGGAATTGGAGATCGGCTGAAATAAAGGGCTTCCCCTTTTACGTTCCGCACAATTTTCACAATCCCTGGATTTATCAGATCTCTGCTGTCAGCTATTTGATGCGCCAATGTTGCAATCTGTACATGGCTTTTCCCATGAAAACATGTTACCACTTTATCAATCTGTTCAGGATGAATGAAAGGTTCATCTCCCTGAATGTTTACAACCACTTCATATTTATCCTTGCCTATTTTTTCAAGCACTTCAAAACAACGGTCAGTACCGCTGGTATGTTTTGGTGATGTCATAATTGCATTGCCCCCGAAACTATTTACTTCTGCTATTATCCTTTCATCATCGGTAGCAACAAAAACTCCTGCCAAAGCATGGCATTTTTCTGCTTGTTCATAGACTCTTCGTATCATGGTTTTACCCCTGATATCAGCCAGAGGCTTACCCGGGAAACGGGTGGAGTTGAAACGTGCTGGTATTATGCCTACTGCTTTCACTGCTGTTTATAAAGTTTATAAAGTTAAAAGTTCATAAAGATATAATTTTTTATTCTTTAAAAACATTCTACTTTACGTTCATTAATATTTCTTTCCTCAATAAATTCAATGCGGTATTCGCTGTCATTTGAATATTACGCATGCGGTTATTTGCAAACTGGTATTTCTTACTGAACACTTTTGTTGGTGTTGCAAGGGCTATCCATACTGTACCCACAGGCTTTTCGGGTGTACCTCCATCGGGCCCGGCAATACCTGAAACGGCAAGCGAATAATCGGTATGGAATTTTTTCCTAACCGATGACGCCATTTTTTCAACCACCTCCTGAGATACTGCTCCGCGCTGATTCAAAACCTCTTCATCAACGCCAAGTTCCAGTGTTTTTATTTCGTATGAATACGCAACAATAGAGCCTTTGTAATACGAAGAACTTCCGGGTGCCAATGTTACCAGGTGCGATATATAGCCTCCTGTGCAGCTTTCTGCCAATGAAAGTGTTTGTTTGTTTTCCTTTAACAGCTTGCCTACAATTACCTCAAGTGTATCATTTTCGTATCCAAAAATATATTCACCCACCAACGTTTTTAACTCCTCTATTTTTCTATTTACTTTTTCTTCGAGTGTATTTTTATCAGCTCCACTTGTACTTAGCCTCAGGCGCACCATTCCAATGGAAGGAAGATATGCAAGCTTAATATTATCCTGTGCAAGGGATGCCTCCCATGCTGTTATTTTTTCAGCTAAAACCGATTCGCCGATACCAATGGTAAGTATATTCTTGTGAACAATTACCGGAAGTGTGAAGCGTTCTTTTAGTTTCGGAATCACCTCATCTTCCATTAGAGCTTTCATCTCATAAGGTACGCCGGGCATCGAGATATAAACCTTATCATTCACATCGAACCACATGCCAGGTGCAGTGCCATTCTTGTTATGTAATGCCACACAGTTTTCAGGCAATTCAGCTTGTTTGCGATTGACCTCCGAAACCTCCCTCCCTCGGATCTTAAACATATATTCCACATCCTTGTATGCCTCTTGGTCAAACCTTAATCCTACGTTAAAGTATCCGCAAAGTGTTAGTTTGGTTATGTCATCATTCGTTGGGCCAAGGCCTCCAGTCATCAAAACAATGTCAGCACGCTGAACAGCATTATTAAGTGCTTCCACTATATGCTCCTTATTGTCTGACACGGATGTTATCTGGCAAACATGTATTCCTGCTTCGTTTAATTTGGTAGCAATAAAGGCTGAATTGGTATCCACAACCTGCCCAATTAAAAGTTCGTCTCCTATGGTTATTATTTCTGCTTTCATAATTTTTGAGACTACAAGTTTAGAAAAAAAGTAACTTGCGGTGATATTAAGTAATTTGTCATGCGATATTATCTCTGTTTATTGATCTCTTCCTGTATTTTGTTTGGATGCCATGGTAAATCTTCTTCCACTAACGGAGATACAAAGGCTGCAAATTCTTCCAGACATAATTTAAGCTCATTAAAACCCCTTAAAACAGGGGTTGTTATCGATTCGGTTATATGTATTGAAGATTCTTCCCAAATATACTCCATTTACCTGCCCAGCAAATACGATACGACCAAAAATTGGCCTATTATTTATTTCTTCGATCCGCACGGGTGTGGTAATCTGCCGGTAAAACTTTATAAAGACCTGGCAGAAAAATATGGATTCATTATTGCAGGAACGTATAATTCGAAGAACGGAATGCAGTTTGATGCTGCATCGCAGGCAGCCCAAGTTTTTATGAAGGATACCTGGATGCGCTTATCAGAAGATAATAACCGCCTATATACTTCCGGTTTTTCAGGCGGAGCCTCGGTAGCCTCGCTGGTGGCTATAACCAACGGAGGGATTGCAGGAGTGGTGGCCTGCGGTGGCGGCTTACCCGACAATGCTCCCCAACCCAAAAACCCATTTTCATTTATTTCGTTTGTGGGCGACAAAGACTTTCACCTTATGCCACTGCATCAAATGGATAAAATGCTCGATTCTACTTCCATGAGCCACCAGTTGATCGTATTTAACGGAAAACACCAGTGGCCTCCGGCATTGGTTTATGAACAGGCTTTTCAATGGCTTGATATGGATGCCATGCGTATGAAAACGCTTGCAAAAAATGATTCTATCATTAAATCAATTCGTGAAAAATTCCTGAACGAAGCTGAGGAATGGCACAAAAAGAGAAATATTGCACAAGAGTATTTTACCTATAAAAAAATGCTCAACTATTTACGGGACCTTGATGATATGGGCAAGATTGCAGCTAAAGTACAGGATTTCGAAAACTCTGAAGTGCTGGAAAAATATTTGAAAGACGAAGAGACTTTTGAAGCCGAGGAAGCACAGGAGATTCTGGAATTCCGGGTGCAAATGCCAAAAATGGATAAGGCCTGGTGGGATACCAAAATTGCCACCATGCAGAAAATGCTCAAGAGAGATACTTCATCACCTGCAGCACTTCAAACACAGCGCATTTTGGGATACCTCAGCTTGTCTATTTACATGACTGCCTCCAGAGCTTTAAATCAGCGGAATTACAGTGCTGCAACTTATTTTAATGACCTGTATGCAAAGGTTGACCCGACTAATCCGGAGCATTGTTATATAAGCGCAAATATGGCTATGACATCAAATAATTCAACAAAAGCATTAACTGATTTAAAAGAAGCTGTTAAACTTGGATTTGTTGACTCAAAAAGACTTGAACAGGACTCCTATTTTACTTCACTTCACAATTCTTCAGAATATAAGCAACTGCTGAAAGAAATGGCTGCCAAGCCTGACAAAATTGATTTGACACAGTAGGAATTTTTTTATTTCTACCCAACATTACTACTATTTGCAACGTATTAATAAATTGTGAGATATCAATTTTATTTAGTATGAAAAAATTACTTCTTTTTTTATTATTGGTCAAATGGAGAAACAACATCCAGTATAACTGTAACTGATACTTCTTCCATCACATATACCGTATTTGTTTCAAATGGATGTCCAAGTTCAACCTCAGTACGAGTTATACCGGATAATCCAGCGATGACAGCCTGCTGCAATACTACCATTCAGCCCGGGCATGATACAATACTCACTGCCAGCGGACCGAGCATATCTAACTTAAGTTGGTACCCTTCCGGAACTTGCTTAAATGCATCTTGCGATTCAGTGAAAGTGCAACCTATTGTTACAACTACATATACTGTTACTGGTACGGATACGTTAGGATGCCAGGTGCAAAAAACCTTGACCGTAATTGTTGGAATAGCCGGAATTAATGATATTTCCGGAAACGATTTTGTGAGTGTTTATCCCAATCCTTCAGCTTACGAATTCACTGTTGACCTCGCAACTAAAGCCATGGTAAAGGTTTGTGATGTTACAGGCCGATTGATATTTTCCAAAATGGAAAATGCAGGAACTATAACCTTCGGCAAAGAATTAAGTCCGGGGATCTACTTTTTATATGTGGACGGAAAGCCGGGGGTGAAGGTGGTGAAACTTTAATGTATTGCTACGACCTTCAGGTCGTCGTAAAGAAAATTTTACTCATTTATTAGCCCCGCCATAAATGGCGGGGAATAGGATTACGAAATGATTTTGGGGCTTTAGCCCCACACAATTAATTTAGGCTAAAGCCCAAATTTGTGGGGCTTTTTGTCCACGACCTAAAGGTCGTGGCAATTGAAAAAACTAAACCGCAATAATATATTTGCCAATCTGGCTCCGACTACCTCAAGCTCTTATTAATCCCCTTCAACTTTTCTGTACCCGGGCAAAGAACATCCTGAGTGAGTTTATTTAAAGGAGTATCAGAAGTATTAAGCAAGGAGTGCAGGTCTTGCGATTGCTCATTGATATAAATCAAGCCGGTGAGAATTTCACCTTTATTTTTAGCATTTTCAAGGGCAGTCATTGCCGAAAATTTGTTTTGCGGATCCCACTTTGGGTCGAGCTTATGCAGTTGGATCAATGAACCATCGTGCATTACAACCGACTTAGTTGTACCTTCTTCGTACTTGGTTGTAATTTCTGTTTTATGCGGAACAAGGTCAAATGTTGAGGTAGCTTCCTGGTGTTCACGAACGAAGTCATACGATTTAGTCGAACCAACGTTGTTATTGAAAGTAACACAAGGAGAAATGACATTCAAAAATGCAAATCCCTGATGTTTCATAGCAGCTTTAATAAGTGGAACCAATTGGTTCTTATCTCCCGAAAAACTCTGGGCAACAAATGTTGCTCCTAATTCAAGAGCTAAACTTGCAAGACTGATAGATTCGAAATCGTTTACATTACCGGCTTTGTTTTTAGAGCCTTTATCTGCTGTAGCTGAATCTTGTCCTTTAGTTAAACCGTAGCAACCATTGTTCATCACAATGTACACCATATTCAAGTTACGACGGACTGCATGTACAAATTGTCCCATACCGATAGAAGCAGTATCTCCGTCACCGGAAACACCCAAATAAACGAGGTCCTTATTTGCCATATTGGCTCCGGTAGCAACCGAGGGCATCCGTCCGTGAACGGAGTTAAACCCGTGTGAGTGGCTTAAAAAATAAGCGGGAGTCTTAGAAGAACAACCAATGCCCGACATCTTCGCTACCTTATGCGGCTCGACATTGTTTTCGAAACAAGCCTGCACTATGGCAGCACTAATAGAATCATGCCCGCAACCTGCACACAAAGTAGAGATTGAACCTTCGTAGAAATCTTGTGTATAACCAAGTTCGTTTTTTGGTAATTGCGGGTGGCGGAATTTGGGACGTGCGTATGACATAGTTTATTTAAATATGAACTATGAATTATGAACTATGAACCTTTGGTAATCGTTCATAGTTCATAGCTCATAGTTGTTTTTTAGTTTTCTTTAATAGTTTCTTTTCAACTCCTTTCACAACGAAGTCTGCGGTAATTGGCAATCCTTCATAATTCAGAATAGGAATAAGCTTTTTAGAATGAATTCCTAACTCAATTAACATCAGGCTTTTCAATTGGGCATCGCGGTTTTGCTCCACCACAAATACTTTGTCGTGTGCATTAATGAAATCTTCCACCGTTTTATTGAATGGGAATGCTTTAATGCGAAGAGCATCTAGCGGAATTCCTTTCTGTTTTAGAATATCAATCGCTTCTTCCGATGATTGCGTTGAAGTTCCGTAGAATATTATTCCGTGGTCATGTTGGTTGTCTTTATTGTAAACTTGTGGAGCAGGAACATAGCTCTTAGCTGTTTCAAACTTACGGATAAGCCTTTCCATATTACGTTCATAAGGTGGGCCTTCTTCGGTATAAGTAGCATATTCATCGCGCGATGTACCACGTGTTACAAATGCACCTTTAGTTGGGTGTGTTGCAGGAATGGTGCGATAGGTGATACCATCTTTATCTACATCTAAATAACGGCCGTATCTTTCGCTTCCAAGTTTATCCAGATCTTCTGCCGACATCACTTTACCTCTTTTAAACTTCCTGTTTTCATCCCATTCCAATGGAGCGCAAACGTGGTCGTTCATTCCTAAATCGAGGTCGGTCATCACCAATACAGGTGTTTGTAATTGTTCCGCCAAATCAAAAGCATCTGCAGTCATTTCAAAACACTCTTTAGGTGTAGATGGGAATAACAAAACATGTTTGGTATCGCCATGAGAAGCATAAGCAGCCATTAATACATCCGATTGTTGTACACGTGTCGGCATACCTGTAGATGGGCCAGTACGTTGCACATCCACCAATACTACCGGTATTTCGGCGTAATATGCCAATCCTAAAAATTCATTCATTAAAGATAGTCCGGGACCGCTGGTTGCAGTGAAAGCCCTTGCTCCGTTCCAGTTGGCTCCTATTGCCATACCTATAGCGGCTAATTCATCTTCCGCCTGAACAATGGCATAATTCTTTTTGCCATCCGGCGCATTCCGGAATTCATCGCAATAATCCATAAAGCCTTCTACCACTGAGGTAGACGGAGTGATTGGATACCATGCTGCAAATGTTGCTCCTGCATAAACTGCACCGAGTCCGCAAGCTGCATTACCTTCCATCAATATCATATTGTCGGTGAGGTTGCGCCTTTCCACACGAATATCCAGAGGGTATTTATAGTTCGCTTTAATATAATCGGCACCTAATTTTAATGCTTTAATGTTTGGTGCAATCAGTTTTTCTTTTCCTGCAAATTGCTCTGATATCAAACTTTCTAATACGCTAAACTCTATATCCAGCAAGGCTGAAAGAGCTCCCACATACATGATATTTTTAAAGAGCAACCGTTGGCGTGGATCAGAAAATTCTTTATTACACATTTCCATTAACGGAACACCAATGTAATTAACATCCTCGCGGATATACTCAGCATACAACATTTTGCTGCTATCATACAGCAAATACCCGCCGGGTTTTATTTCTTTAATATCGGCCATAAGGCTTTGTGCATTCACAGCCACCATCAGGTCAACGCCATCGCGGCGGCCGATGTAGCCTTTATCATTCACCCGCACTTCATACCAGGTCGGTAAACCTTGTATGTTTGAAGGGAAAAAGTTTTTGGGACTAACAAATAATCCCATCCGGAAAATCGATTTCGTAAAAAGCAAGTTTGCGCTTGCAGAACCTGTTCCGTTTACGTTTGCAAACTTAACTACGAAATCATTTACTTTATCGAGGCCTACCATGTTTTATTGGCTTTTAGTATCATTAGAAATTTGTACATATTATTTAAACAAAACAAGTTGAGGAATAAATTTATAGTCCTTAGTATTGTACGTGAAAAGTTCTAATCCGGTAACTTCAGATGTTGAGGCAATAAAACAATCTGCGAGACTCAAACTATGACTGAGGTAATACTTTTGAAGCAAATCGAAAGCTTTCAACGTAATTTCATTATCAATAAGAATAGTAGTGAGACGGGAAAGTTTTTTATTTATCTTTTCCATATCATTTTTATTAAGAGCTCCTTGCATCAATTCCATTTTCGTAATAGCTGAAAGCACAATATTGTCAATTCCAATTTTATTCTCAAGTATTGATTTTGTAACAGAATGACGCGGCTTTCTATAATCCCAATAGTCTATCATTCCATCCGTATCGCAAATTACCTTTTTCTCTCCCATCCTCTTTTTCGTAATTCCTTCGCATCAAGATTTCTGCCCGAAAATATTTTTGTAAGTTCAGACATGTCAATAGATCTATCTCCGGGAATAATGGTAACACCATTTATTGTTTCCGTTTTCTTTTTCCCTTCTTTTGGCGTTGAAACAACAAAATCAAAATATTTTGCCAAATCCTTTAAAATCTTTAAAGTTTTTGAATCTTTATATTTAATAGTTACTTCGTTCATAGTACTTTTCGGTTTTTAAACCATCTCCCACACCTTACTTGCTTTAGCTGTATTATACATATATTGTTGCATATCCCACGCAGCGGTTGGGCAGCGTTCTGCACACAGTCCGCAGTGGAGGCATACATCTTCATCTTTTACCATCACACGCTTGGTCGGCAAAATGCCCGACACATACAGGTCCTGTGATGTATTGGTTGCAGGTGCTTTCAAATGATTTCGCAAATCACTTTCATCTTCATTTGTCGTGAATGTAATGCACGATGTTGGACAAATATCCACACAGGCATCGCACTCTATACATTTGTTATCGGTGAAAACAGTTTGCACATCACAATTCAAACAACGTTCCGCTTCCTTAAATCCTGTTGACACATCAAACCCTAATTCCACTTCATGTTTGCGGTCCTTCAAGGTCATTTTCTTTTCCGCATGCGGAACTTTATAACGCAAATCAGGTGCAACTTGGTTATCGTAACTCCACTCGTGTACTCCCATTTTAGTGCTAACTAAATTGGTATATGGTGAAGGACGTTTAGCAACGTCTTCTCCTTTACACATCAGGTCAATTGATACGGCAGCATAGTGTCCGTGGGCCACAGCAGTAATAACATTCTTCGGTCCGAAAGCCGCATCACCACCGAAATATACTTTCGGATTGGTCGATTGGAAAGTGGTTTCATTCACCACCGGCATATCCCATTTGTCGAATTCAATTCCGATGTTGCGTTCAATCCATGGGAAGGAGTTTTCCTGTCCTACAGCAATCAACACATCATCAGCTTCCACAAATACTTCAGGCTCTCCGGTAGATACAAGGGTACGTTTGCCTTTGTCATCACGAACAGGTTTTACTCTGTCGAACGTCATGCCTTTCAGCTTGCCATTTTCAAGGATAAATGCCTTTGGAACGTGGTTATCTATAATCGGAATATCTTCATGTGCAGCGTCCTCTTTTTCCCAAGGCGATGCTTTCATTTCAGCAAATGGCGAACGAACTAAAACCTTTACATGGTCGCCACCAAGGCGGCGGGCAGTACGGCAGCAGTCCATAGCGGTGTTACCACCACCAAGCACAATTACCTTTTTACCTATTTTAGAAATATGTTCAAATGCAACGCTTGCCAACCAGTCAATTCCAATGTGGATATTGGCTTTGGCTTCTTGTCTTCCGGGCAGGTCTAAATCCCTGCCGCGAGGTGCGCCGCAACCTACAAATATGGCATCGTAATCTTTTGCGAGTAATTCAGCAAGGCTGTTAATACGGGTATTGAACGTGGACAAAATGCCCATATCCAAAATATAATTTACCTCTTCATCCAACACGGTTTCCGGCAGACGGAAAGAAGGTATCTGGCTACGCATAAAGCCGCCACCCGCTTTTTGCTCATCAAAAATATGAATCTCATAGCCTTGCGGTGCAAGGTCACGAGCCACGGTTAATGATGCAGGCCCAGCTCCTATCAAAGCAACTTTCTTGCCGTTTTTGGTAGTAGGAATCTTTGGCATGAGGTGTTTCACATCATCCTTGTTATCAGCAGCAACCCTTTTAAGGCGGCAGATGGCAACCGGTTCTTTTTCAACCCGTCCGCGACGGCAAGCCGGCTCGCAGGGGCGGTCGCAAGTCCTCCCTAAAATACCCGGGAAAACGTTTGATTCCCAGTTTACCATGTAAGCTTCAGTGTACTTTTCCTGAGCTATCAGCCTGATGTATTCGGGTACGGGAGTGTGCGCCGGGCAGGCATATTGACAATCGACCACTTTATGGAAGTACTCCGGGTCCTTGATGTTTGTTGGTTCCAATTACTCTATTTTAAGCTAATAACCAGTAGCTTATAGCTAATGGCTATATGGGTTTTTTAATTTGAGTTGCCAAAGTTATTACTTTTTGCAAGAATCGGCGTAGGATTTATATCATAATAATGAACAACTGTTTGTAAACGATGATTGATGGGCAATTAGAGAGTGTTTTTTTGGGCGTGCCCCCAAGCTTTGCAAGGGGTCGGGCTATACGCTGCAAAGCCTGTCCCGAATTTATTTCGGGATCCTCGCAAAGCTGCGGGCTTTCCACTGCAATCCCTCACGCGACTATGCTCAATACTTTTTCTATGATCGCTTCATAATTCTTTCCATCGCCTGTTGAATCTGAAATTCAGGTGTTGGGTATACTATCTTGTCATTTTCAATATCGAATTCTGTTATTCTTTCAAATGCTCGAAATACTTTCAAAATTCCTTCATCCGTCGTGGGGTCAATGTTATAATCTTGATTTAACACATCATAGGTTGTAATAGCTTCTAATTGAAATTTTGGAAGTACTAATGAATTAATAATTGCAATATTAGATTTTCCATATTTTCTTTGAATACTAGGATAACATATTGCTTCCATTCTTACGCCGTTTGTTGGAATTCGAAATATTCCAGATGAAAAAATTGCACTAAATAAATATTCTTTAGGCTTATCTTTTGGTACTGGCTTAATGAATTCTTCTGTAACAAATCGAATTATTGTATCAAATAATTCATAATTATTTGGATGCGCCTTATCCATTTCAAGAAGATACCCATCATAAGCATCTTTAGCTTGTTTTGTTTTATCAATTATATCAGGATGATTAAAGACACCATACATCATTAATTGTTGTCCTTCTTTTATTTTCCATTCACTTATAGTTATCACGTCTAGGTAAGTTGGTTTTGTTTCTATAACTGCCGTATTTAAGTCAACTGCGGAATAAAAAATTCTTTCACCTGGTAAATTACATCTATTAAATGTAGAAAATTCTGCAGGAGGACCTAACAAATCAGAAACTCTTTTTAACACCCCACCTCTTCCACTCGTCTTATTTATTGATTTATTAAAAGAAATACGAAATAGTTTTGTTGGATAGGCATCTACGTATGCAAGGAATTGGAAATTAAAAAAATTTGTAATGTCCTGATGTACCTTAATAAAATCCTCATCTGATAAATTAGATAGACCCTCTCTACTCAATTGACGATAGTAGTCAAGCTTTTCTTTGATGCTAGTTAGACTATTAAATAATGGAAGGGGTTTTTCTACAATAATCCTGTCAATCAGTTTATCTATCATGGAAAGTCATTATTTGACGAACTGTAACTAAACCCATATCTTAGTCTCATCAAATTAATTTCGCATGGTACCTCATAGGTTAATGCTGGAGTTTTAGGATAGTCTATTCTCCGTATTTTTAGAGTCCCTGAAATTAAGTTTCCTTTTATGATGCCTCTAAATATGCAACTACATTGTGGTTTATTAAGTATGTCTGGCTTATATGAAATAATTAACGAGTCGTTTTTAAAAATTGAAGAAAGGGTGTCCATAGTATATCGATGCTCATTTAAAGGTATAGGAGTTGTATCATTTGATTGACAATCAAATATCCTTTCATATGCTAAAGCAGTTATAGATGAATTATATATACTATCTCCAAAAATATCCACTTTGGCAGTCATTATAACATTTTTATATTGAATCGAATATTTACAATAACCGTCTATACCTCCAAATTTAACTTCATTTGAAGAGACACGCCCCCTAAAAGTACCTATATTCCAAACATTTTCTTTTAAACTATCAATCGCATTATTTAGGTTCTTATTCATTTGTTTTTGCTCCTTAATTTCCAGACTCAATGCTAATGTGTCGGTATTTAATTTTATTACTTTACTAATATACGGCACCTTTTCCCATTGCTTTTGAATAAAAGGTTTAGCTAACGGGTATAGAAGTAATAAAAGGATGAAAACAGTTATTTTCCAAAAGAAGTTCCTCTTGAACTTGGAGGTTATTTCGTTTACTTCCTTAACTTTTTCATTAAGGTCTTTGGTTAAACTCTCCTGATTAGTTCTCTCTTCCCCGCTTTCAGGATTATTTTGAGGGGCTTTGAAATCTTCTAGGTCTGACATGGTATCATTTAAGAAGCGATCAATTTCAAAATTTTTTCACCAATTTTCTTCCCTTGGAAGGAATAATAACCATTTTTCAAGCAAACCCTATTAAATAACAAGTAAACATTTCTCACTTTTGGTATACTCTCAGCTTTTGAAATTATTTGCTTAAATAAATAGACCATAATGGATGAAAGTAACCCTCCAACTATCTTAACAATTGCATCAGATGTTTCAATAGGGATTACAAATAGGACTATTATACTAACAAATGAGAGTCTATAAAACCGATTAAATAGCATCGAAAAAAAATCGATAGCTTCTTTTTGAGTTTCTATATAAGAATATACAGCATCGTCATCAATCATGTCACCACTTTTGTAGTGTCAAATATAATACTTATTTTTAATTAATCATTAATTAAATACCCCTAATTCGGTCCCACTATTTGGCGTCTTTTTTTATTGCTAGCAATGAAACCTTAGGCTTTGGTCTTTCATCTTAGTGAACCATCGTGCCCTTAGTGTCTTAGTGGTGAGTGTTTTAAAAATTGGAATTAATCTGTGAATCTGTGGCATTGCTTTTCAAGTCATTAGACATCTTTCCTAAATAAGTGTTTATTTTTAAAGTTTACTAATCTGGCAACAACATTCCAGGCCAGACCATAATTCTTGTGTTTACCTCTGTAGATGTGTTTAACAATGCGGAATATTTTGCATTCACGAATGATGTTT
>CAIPDV010000092.1 GCA_903863935.1 uncultured Bacteroidota bacterium | reverse complement strand
CTATTAACCAACTTCGTCAATCATTTCAGATTCAAAAATTACTTGAGAGAGACGCTCGTGGCGGCACTCGATATACTGAAATTATTCGTTCTCATTTTGGTGTGGTCAGCCCTGATTCTCGTCTCCAACGTCCTGAGTACCTCGGAGGAGGTACGACTACTATTAATATCAACCCGATCGCTCAAACAAGCGGTACGGGACTTACAGGCCAAACTACCCCTTTGGGCAACCTTGCTTCTATGGGTACTGCCTTGGCTCATAATCATGGATTTACTCAGTCATTTACTGAACATGGCATAATTATTGGCTTAGTATCTGTTAGAGCAGATTTAACATATCAACAAGGTCTCCACAAAATGTGGAGCCGCTCTACTCGCTATGATTTTTATTTCCCAGCTTTTGCTATGCTAGGTGAACAATCTGTTCTTAATCAAGAAATTTACGTTACAGGAGATACAACTGATACCAGCGTTTTTGGATACCAAGAACGATGGGCAGAGTATCGATATAATCCTTCTAGGATTTCATCATTATTCCGTTCTACCGCTGCCGGTACTATTGACGGATGGCATTTAGCTCAAAAATTCACTTCTACTCCAACACTTAATTCAACATTTATTGTTGATAATCCACCCGTTTCACGGGTGGTTGCTGTTGGATCGGCAGCTAATGGCCAACAATTTATCTTTGATTCTTTCTTTGATGTAAAGAAAGCAAGACCAATGCCAATGTACTCTGTACCTGGCTTAATAGACCATTTCTAATGGGCTTCTTAGATAGCGCAATATCTAGCATAGCCGGTTCGGCCGGTGACATCCTCGGAAGCGTTGCTTCCGGAGGACTGTCATTCCTTGGTCAACAAGGAGCTAATCAAACAAACATGGACATAGCTCAAAATCAAATGAATTTTCAGCAACAAATGTCCAATACATCATATCAACGAGCGGTTCAAGACATGCAAGCTGCTGGTCTTAATCCTATGCTCGCATATTCACAAGGCGGAGCCTCTACACCGTCTGGAGCTTCCACCCAAGTTCAAAATAAACTTGGGGCAGGCGTCCAGTCGTATCAACAATCACAAGCTACAAGTAGTGCAGCTGCACTACAAAGAGAACAATTAAAAACTATTGATCCTAATATTCAAAATACACATTCTCAAACAATGCTTAATTCAGCAAACGCAGCTTTATCAGCTGCTAATGCAAAAAAAGTTGAAGCCGAAACTGCTAATGCTATTGCTCAAAATCCGGTTCTACATAAAACTATTGAGCAAATGCAAGCTCAAATTGAAAATTATAGAGCTTCTTCAAAGCTCTCATCAGCAACTACTGGAAATGTTATTTCCAATATTGCACCAAGTACCGATCCATACTGGTATCGAGACTTAAAACGGATCTTTCATCCGCAAAATTTAAATTCAATAACGGGAAACCTTAACCGACAAACAGATAATGGTAAGGGAATACCCTTATTTAAAACACCACTAGGAAGATAAAATGAAAACACCTTTTCTACGTACACCTTACAACTATGACCGAGATGCTGCGTCAAATGAGTCAGGGTTGCATTGTGAGGATGCAACTCTGACTCAGCAGCATTTTAAAGACGAAACCGACATTAATAATATTCTTCGTCAATTCAATATTACGGGCTTATTGCCCGAACAGCCATTATCGCCCCGATATGGCGACTTTACAGGCATTGGCGACTACCATAGCGCCATGAATGCCGTTATCGCTGCAGAAGACCAATTTATGGCTTTGCCAGCGAATCTTAGAGCTAGGTTTGAAAACGACCCAGCTCAACTCATCGACTTTATAAGCGATGAAAATAACCGCTCTGAAGCGGAAAAACTCGGACTTTTGGAACTTCCAAAAGCCGAAAGCACAGTTACTCTACTTGATGTAACTGTGCTAGGTGACACCAATATTACAAAATCTTAATAAGAGAGCTTATAAAATGATGATTTTAAAAAGAAAACCCATGTCCAAAAAAAAACATGCGAAAACATTTCGCAAACATGGCCATAAAACAAAACGTCCAAATGTGCGCTCGTCTCCACAGCGCGGAGGCTGGAGGCTCTAATAAAGCCCTAGTCCACCTCACATGGCCTGTTTTCACCCAATATTCGCTGGATTAAGCGGATATTCAACTAACTTTGCCACTGGCAAAGCATTTCGACGTGTCATTTTTAAACATAATGACCCCGAAATAATACAAAACGTATCTTTACCTTGTGGACAATGTATTGGCTGCAGACTTGAAAGATCACGCCAATGGGCTATGCGCTGCATGCACGAAGCCCAACTTCATGAAAATAACTGTTTCATAACACTCACATATGACAATACACATTTACCAAGCGATCAATCGTTACATTATCGAGATTTCCAACTCTTTATTAAAAGACTCAGAAAACGATATCCAACTTCAAAAATTGGCTATTACATGGCTGGAGAATATGGCGAAAATTTCGGCAGACCTCACTTCCACGCCTGTCTCTTCGGAATCGACTTTCATGATAAAAAACTATGGAAACGGACTTCCTCTGGTTCTATCATTTATAGATCCACAGACCTTGAAACTCTCTGGCCATTTGGTTATTCCTCCATTGGAGAAGTTAACTTCGAGTCAGCTGCGTATGTGGCTCGATACATTATGAAAAAACAAACTGGCAAACACTCAGAAAAACATTACCAATACTCAGACTTAAAAACAGGTGAAATAATACAAATGACACCTGAATTTAATAAAATGTCTTTAAAACCAGCTATTGGCTTAAATTGGTATAAAAAATACAAAACAGACGTGTATCCACACGACTATGTCGTATTACGTGGCGTTAAAATTAAACCGCCTAAATACTACGACAAATTACATAAAAACAACGAACCATATGAAATGGAACAAATACTTGCACTTAGAGAAATCGGTGCTAAACTAAATCACGCAGATAACACTTATGAACGCTTGGTTGTTAAAGAACAAGTAGTTAAAGCTAAGCTGCGTAAACTTAAACGTAACCTCACTTAGGAAACCTCATGAAACTAAATATATGTTCAGTAAAAGACCGAGCCGCGGATGCTTTCGGTCGTCCAATGTTCGTACTATCACAAGGCGTAGCAATAAGGAGCTTCTCAGATGAACTTAATCGCAATGATCCTGAAAATCAACTTTATAATCATCCTGATGATTTTGACTTATATGATTTTGGAACCTTTGATGACAATTCTGGACAATTCGAATTATACGAATTACCTAAACTTTTATCACTTGGTAAACAAGTGAAAATACAAACATAAATAAGCGTAGAGGGGGGGTTTATCCCCCTCACGCAACATTAATTAAAGGTTAAATATGCATCGCAATCAATCAGTAAACTTACATCAGTTCACTACAATACCTAAAGCGGATATACCCCGCTCTAAATTTGACTGTCAGTCAACACATAAAACAACATTCGACGCCGGCTATCTCGTCCCAGTATATGTAGACGAAGTATTGCCAGGAGATACATTCAATCTAAATATGACGGCTTTTGCCCGTCTAGCAACACCGATATTCCCTATCATGGATAACATGGTTATGGATAGCTTCTTTTTCTTTGTCCCCAATCGCCTAATTTGGAATAATTGGCAAAAATTTATGGGGCAACAAGACAACCCAGCTGATTCAATCAGCTACGTAATCCCACAACAGGTGTCACCTACTGCTGGCTATGCAATAGGCAGCTTACAAGATTATATGGGATTACCTACTGCCGGACAGGTTACTGCCGGCAAAACTGTAAGTCACTGTGCTTTTTGGCCACGTGCTTACAACCTCATCTGGAACGAATGGTTCCGAGATGAAAATCTACAAAATTCTGCTGTTGTAGATAAAGGAGACGGACCCGATTCCGTATCCAATTACACATTATTACGACGTGGAAAACGTAAAGATTATTTCACGTCAGCATTACCATGGCCACAAAAAGGAGCATCTGTAACATTACCATTAGGTGGTACTGCTCCCGTTAAGCGTTCATTAAACGCTCCTCCAGCAATTACGTATGTGCAAAATAGCCAAACATTAGCAACAAGCGGATCTATTTATTCTGATTCAGTTGGTGAATTATATATACCTTCTTCACCTATCAGTTTAGATCCTAATGGAGGCCTTTATGCCGACTTATCTACAGCAACTGCAGCAACTATTAACCAACTTCGTCAATCATTTCAGATTCAAAAATTACTTGAGAGAGACGCTCGTGGCGGCACTCGATATACTGAAATTATTCGTTCTCATTTTGGTGTGGTCAGCCCTGATTCT
>CAIPDV010000091.1 GCA_903863935.1 uncultured Bacteroidota bacterium | reverse complement strand
TTTTAACTTAGATACTATGATAACTTAGTAATACAACTTTTAAAAGCCATTTTTTTTCATGATGTGAATCATTTTTGAATACATTAAAGCATTTAATCAAGGGCAATTTTTAATTCTTTTTTCCATGGAGTACAAAAAACCAAAGCGTTTTGGGGTTTATTTCCTATACTTGCACTTAACAAGAACATACCAAACCTTATAAAATGAACAAACTACTAACCTTATCGGCAGGAATAGCTATTGCTATTTCTGTTAATGCGCAGGATAAATACTTTCCTGACGGCTCTTTTTACAAACAATGTACAAAACACTGGGAATCCAGGCCTTTGTCGGATTTAGTTGCAGAATATAATGCCAAACATGCTAACGACAAGCCTGTAAAAGTAACCCCAAGACCTGCACCGGATGCAATGTCTCATGAAAGACAAAACAACTGGAAAGCAGATGCTTCTATCAGTACAGAAGATGGGGCAAGACAAACTGAAATGGGAACTATCCATAATATAGATTCGCCGAACTCTTCTTTTACTGCCGTTAATATTGATGGCCAACAAGGATTACAAGGGTATTACCCGCTCGATCCGAATGGTATGATCGGTTCTAACTATTACGTTCAGACAGTAAACGTAAACTATGCTATTTATAATAAAAATGGAACTGTTAAATTGGCTGCAACCGATATGGTTAGCCTGTTTACTGGAAGTGCCGATGACGGCGATCCTGTTGTAATGTATGACAAAGCAGCAGACCGTTGGGTAATAACTGAGTTTGATGGAGGTGCAAATATTAATACACTTCTCTTTGCCGTTTCTAAAACAAACGATCCTACAGGAGCATATTATATGTATTCCTTTGACCCAAACAACAGAAATACCGATGACTATCCTAAATACGTTGTTTGGTCTGATGGATATTATGGAACATGTAACTGCCAGAACACAGATTATATACTAGCTTTTCAAAGAGACAGTATGCTGAAAGGTGCAACTGCAGGCTATATAGCAACTACCTGGAATTATGGCCCTTGGAACTTCGGTTGCAATGGCGGAGCATTCTTCTGCCCTCAGATGCTTGATTGCGATGGTACACTTCCCCCTTATGGTTCACCGGAGTACTTATTCTATTTCTGGGATGACAACTGGGCTTGCGGAGGTAAAGATTCTATCTGTATAGAACAAATTACCACCAACTGGAAAACCAAGAAAATGACCGTTAATGGAAAATACCAGCACCTTCTTACGTCAGCATTCAATTCGACCTTTACTGGCGGAACAAGAGCTGATATTCCTCAACCGGGAAATAACTCATCCAATTACTTAGATGCTTCCGACGGATTCCCTTTCTACCGTATTCCATACTTACGTTGGGGAACCTATAACACCGCAGTAATGTGCCACGTAGTAAACGTTGGAACATCCAGTTTGGTTGGAGGTATCAGGTGGTATGAATTACACCAGGATACAACCACCAAATTGTGGAGTATATATCAGCAATCAACCTATGCACCAAACGATGGTGTTAGCCGTTGGAACCCTGCTATTGCAATGGATCAGAACGCAAGTATTGCAATTGAGTATACCGTTTCCGATCCAAAAACAGTATACCCGGGATTACGTTACACCGGAAGAAGAGTATGCGATGCATTGAACACCATGACAGTAACTGAAGTTACTGCCGTAAATGGTAATGCAATTGCCAATACTCCTCAGGGCTCAGGTAACCGCTGGGGCGATTATTCACACCTGTCGGTAGATCCTATTGATGGTGTTACTTTCTGGGCAACCAATATGTATGCCAATTCATCTTTCACCAATTCGAATATCGGAACAAGGATCACCAACTTCCAGATTACAAAATGCGTTACCGGTGTTGATGGCGTAAACCCTGCTGCTGCCGCGGTTGTAGCTTATCAAAATGGTAGCTCTTTAATTGTAAAAGGAACTGACTTCCCTGAAAACGAAAACCTGACCGTTCAACTTTTCGATGAAAATGGAAGATCATTAATGGCAAAACAAATGGTTTCAAATTCTAAAACCATGGAAACATCCTTTAATGTTTCCGGCCTTGCTAAAGCTCTTTACATTATCAGAATTGGTAACGATCACATTCAACGGGTTATTAAAACCACTATTAACTAATAATTATAAGGTATCTTCTTTAAAATCCCCGACCGAAAGGCCGGGGATTTTTTTATTCCCCTATTCCCGTTTCTTTGCCAGTAAAAGACTTTTGGTAAACCCATTTGGAGAAACGTATTCCTGATAAGTCAATATACCGGTACATCAAATATGATAACCCAACTATTGCCGCTGATGAAAGGGTAATCATCAGCACAAAACTAAATATATAACTTATGTGCATTGCTCCAAAGAAATAATTAAACAAAAAAGAACCTAACGACCCTATTACCAATAAATGTAATAGGTAAACAGAGAACGATATTTTACCAAAGAACTGCATGATTCCGGTTGAGAAAAAACGCTTTAACACATTGCTGTTTATTACAGCAAACAAGAAAAAGGAGGCGGCAATTATGTAAGGATAAGACTTATCGGTTTCCGAGATAAAATTAAAAATACTCCAAATAGAATTTACTTCAATACGCTGATAACTGCCGATATATAAAGCAAAAACCAAAATCATTAGCACCGAAATTGAAGGAGATGATTTCCGCTCTTCCGAATGGTAATAATCGCAAAGGGCAAGGCCAATAATAAATGCCGGAATAAATCCCACATGAATGATTATTATTAATAAGCCATAAATGAGGAATCGCTTGGCAGAACTACCAAATAAAGCCAGTATGGCAAATACAACAATAGACCCCATAAACTCAATGATCATAGTCCACAGAACAGGATTATAGGAAAGTGTGCCGCCCGTAAACAAAGAAGAATACACACCTTCTTTCAACATCTTAAAAAAATCGGGATTCATATTCCATAACGAACCGAACCAGTAGGTACTATGGGTATAGTTTTCGGCAATGGCTTGATTGCCATACAAACCGAATTTGAGAAGAAGATAGGAGACTATAACTGAAAATAAGATAGGTATCTCAAGCCTGAAATACCTTCGGATAGTGGATGAACGGAGATATTCAACATTCTTAGAAACAAAATATTTATAACTCAGGGCATAGCCGCTGATCACAAAAAAAAGACCTATTGCAAAGCTGGAATTATACAGAATATTCAATGGAGACAGGATGGCCGTATTTTGTAAGATGCCACCCGAATAAACAAAATCGGGGTTAGCCGGAAATAAGCGCGGGTAAAAACTCAATAGGTAATGATGGAAAACAACTATAAGGGCTGCCATTCCCCGAATACCGTCGATATATGCAATCCTGTTTTCCTTCAATTGATTTGTAGTATCACAAATTTTTTTGGTCTTTATTATCCTAAAGTACATAATTGCCAGTCGGGCACCGACCGACTACGCCATCTTTTCCAATGCGGCCAACCTCGACCTCATTTCCTTGAGTACTTCTTCGGCAAGTTTTTCAGAACAGCCGCCAACCAGCCTTACCCCCTGCTCTACTAATAACTTACGTGAATCTTTATCTGGCAAGGTGGATGCAATGTCGGAAAAGGCTCTGAGTAAGCGTAAACTTACAGCCACATCGGTTTGAGAGTAAAGGCGGATCTGTTCGAATGCAGATTCCAGTATGCGGTCAAAGCCCAGCCATGGCATACTCACGCGCAACTTGCTTCCCTCGAAAAAGTCGGTTTGCGGCGCGTTGTGCCTGGCAAACCTGATGAGTATACTACTTAACTGGTCAATGCAATTTATTGCAGTACTGGGGTCATTAACTGCCGGAGATACGGCCTTTAAACCAATATCCACAATTTGTAAAATACCAAATTCTATATCCTTGTCGAGTGTGCGGGTAGCACCAATATCAAAGGCTTTGCAGAGTGTTTTATTTAATTCGGGGGTAAGTTTTCCGTTTCCTGTAAAGCCCAATAATGGAATACCTGCTGGAACGAAGTGCCCTACCCTGCGTATCACCAATATGCTAATGTCATGCTGATTGGCAACTGAAAGCAGTCTTTGAATATCGACTGAGCGTATATAACCCGATTTAATGCTTAACACAGGAATTTCGCTATTATCAAGGTGTGAAGGAGAAACTGTTTTTTGAACAGGCCCAATACCGGTGCGTTCTTCCGGCAAAGTTTTAATAATGATATCCTCGGTTTCGCGCGCAATGCGGTCTACCAGGTGGGTAACACTTACAGCTCTTGAAATGTGAATGATAAAGAACAAAAGCCATGTTACGCAAAGAAAAGCTAATATCATAGACCCGAAGACCGTTACCACAGGGCAAAACCTAGACGGAAAATTTCTTGCCGCAGGCAAAGAACCAAGGCAGTAAAGAAAAGTACCAAGGAATATCCCAAGAGTTTGCTGGGTGACTTTATCGCGAACAAAACTGATAATGATACGAGGTGAAAACTGGGTGGATGCCAGTGTAAGCGTCATGAGCAATATGGCAAATACGATAGATACAACCGTCATCATTGCAGTGGCAATATTGCTGAGGATAAGCTGGGCTACGGCGGGGTCTTCGGTGGTTGGGAAAAGCATAGTGGGTATCCAATCGCGCATGTGCGGATGAACCTCTTCCAGGGTAGATAAATACATACCACTGGCTCCTATTACCAACGCAATAAGCAAAGGCCTGATAAGGAATCCTACACGCATATCGTTACGCAGACGGCGGATAAATAAAGTGTATTGGCTTATACCTAGGCTCATGCTGGCAAAGGTAATGAGTTTATTGAAATGCTTTTAAAAGCGGTAGCCGAGGCCGGCGGTCAGATTGAATAGGGACATCTCTGAAAAGCGTATTGAAAAACCCTGGTCTCCGGGATTGGCAGGAGTATATTGTATGGTAGGACTTAATCCTCCATTAAGTGCCGAATGAAGAATATCAATAGAAATACTACCATAAAAACCTTTCTTGACATTACCTTTAATAAACATACCAATATCATAAATAGATGCAATGGTTTCCACAGAGTTAATAACCTCCTTGAAGTCAAAATAATAATGCATGCGACCTATATAGGTGCCTTTAATAGCCATTCCATCTGTTTTATAATAAAGAACCCCTGCCAGAAAATGCATTCCAAATTGTATTCTACCATGAGAAAGAGGCATTAATGTTATACCGGACATTGCCATTAATTGATTTATGTATGGAGTATTTATCCCTGTAAAACCTTCAGTATTCTCTGGGTTTAAACCATACCCAATCATTCCTGTAAGTCCTATATCGGTCTTATTTATTGGGAAATCAGCAGCAAGATTCACAAAATAGCCGGTATTTGCACTGCCACTATACGCCCCTCCTTTATATATATAATCGATAGAAAATGGCAATGGGAAACCACCACCAAAATTTAAACAAACCTCAATAGGCTGCTTAGTGTTATTACTATCCTTCCCCTGCCCAAACAACACCGTGGGGATAAAGAAAAGAAGAATTAAAAACCGTTGTATACTGTTCATCCTTAACGCTAAACTACTTGATTACCTTTTAAACAAAGGTAAAAATATTATTTAATTGGTAATTCTTAGGACACATATGACATCGGTTACATAGTAGCATGTCGCAAGTGTCGCTATTGTCCCAAAAGCAATACAGGGCAATAAATAAGCTGTTATTTGGTTTTTACCCCAAACCCCTAAAGGGCCTTTAGAGTAACAACCATCCAATGAATCCCTCTATTTAAAGCCCCTTTAGATCTTGTCCCGAACTTGATTCTGGAGGTTTGGGGTGTACATAAGGTAATGAGTTTATTGAATTATTTTTAAAAGCGGTAGCCGAGGCCTGTAGTGAAGTTGAATTGGGTGATAAATGAATAGGAAAGCTCATCATTCGTTGGAGCCCTGTAATTACCAAGGTTCGGTCCTCCAATGCTAATTAAAGTAAATTGGGGAGTTGTATTGAATCCTCCATTTAATTCTGAATGGGTAAAGTCAACATTGAAAAGCCAAAATAACCTTTTTGATAGAAGGCATTTTAATGACATACCGTAATCAATAGCCACTGCAACCCTGCTTGCAGACGTTATTACCCAGTTACCCGTATTGTCACCATACCAAGCACTATAATATTGCTGAGTGCCGGAATATGCTAATGCAGGAGTACTGAACCAGATTCCCCCGACAAGGAAATGAAAACTAATTCCACCACCATTAAAGGGTAAAATTCCATATACACCAGGCAATATGGTCACCATATTATAATTGCCACCGCTTTGGGAAGTAGGAATTATAATTTGATTTTTAATGAAACTACTTAAATCAAAAGAATTTGAATTGTAAGCTACAATTCCTGCAATCCCAAAATATGATTGCCTGATAGGAATTTCTGTTAATAAATTTACAGAAAACCCAATATTTGCATAACCCCGGTAAGAGTTTCCATAATATGAGTTACCAAAAATTCCCGAGGGCATTCCAATACCTGCATTTGCACTGATATATAAATGCCTTTTCACCTTATTACTATCCTTCCCCTGCCCAAACAACACCGTGGGGATAAAGAAAAGAAGAAGTAATATTATTAAGAGTGTGCTTTTCATTGCTTGGTTTTGCATTTAGACTTGTTCGAATAAATCCTAAAAGATAGACCCCCTTCCGCAAGGTAAGGTGTTCCTAAACCAATTTCACCATGAATACCGATACCTGCAGCAATGTATAATCTAAAACCTAATAAATACTGAATACTTGGGAAGGTTTTATTTGGAATTGTGGGTGTAAAATAAGGATCGCCCGAATCATTTGTTTCTTTCCAAAAAGATAATCCTGTGCGAAACCCCATATAAAGGTCTGCATTATCACTTGCATCAAAATGATATAAAAGCCTGACAGCAGTATTTAATCTGCTCATTTTTTCATCCACTACTTCATCCTTTCTTAAATAGAAGCTCCCCCAATCAATATTATCCGTCAGGCTTTGGTAAGCACATCCTAAACCAACACTAAACTTATCTGAAAGCCCGAAATCAACTGTTCCACTATAAGGAACTGAAACTGAAGTTACTTGTCCTGTGGTTGGGAAATAAATAAACTTCCAGATGGAAGTACCTAAAAAGCTATATCCTGCCCCGCCATTAACCACCAATTGATATTTTTCAGTTTGCCCAAACAACACCGTGGGGATTAAGAAAAGAAGAAGTAAAAACCGTTGTATGATGTTCATCCTTAACGCTAAACTAATTGAATAGCTTTAAACAAAGGTAAAAATATTATTTAATTGGTAATTCTTAGGACACATATGACATCGGTTACATAGTAGCATGTCGCAAGTGTCGCTATTGTCCCAAAAGCAATACCCGGCAATAAATAAGCCGTTTTATGCCGTTATTTTTGTTTTGGGACTTGCTTTGCGAGACCTCACCCTACCCTCTCCTACGAGGAGAGGAGAAAGTCATGAACCTGGCTATAGGAAAAGTTCACAAACAGGAAATGAGACGCTCTCCCCAGATGGGGAGAGTAAGGCGTGGGGCGGAGAGAGACCTCACCCTGCCCTCTCCTACGAGGAGAGGGAGGCAGAAAACCCCAAATACCCCAAACAAGGTATGCCCTCTTTTGCGCAACCTATTATCTTTGTAGTTCAAAATCGCCTGAATGCCCTTGGATATTGTAACCCTTGATAAGTTAAAACCCGGTGAATCGGGCAGTGTATATTCATTTAATGATGAGGAGAAAGCATTGAAATTTATGGAGATGGGCTGCACTCCCGGCGAAATTGTGCTAATGGACAGCTACGCCCCGCTGGGCGATCCTATTGCCATAATGATATCGGGCTATAAGTTAAGTTTGCGCAAGTCGGAAGCATGTTTAATAAATGTTAATAGACAGTAATTAATAGTCAGTGGTCAGTTAATATCATACATCGTAAATCTGAATTCTTAAATAAATACTGTGTTCAAAAAGAGAAAATTAAAAAGAGAGACTAACATGCCGGCCATGAAGGTAGCCCTGATGGGTAATCCGAACAGCGGCAAGTCAACTCTTTTTAATGCTCTAACAGGCATGAACCAGCAGACCGGGAATTATCCGGGGGTTACGGTTGAAAAGCGCACAGGCGAGGCCATAATTAAGGATGAGGCAGGTAAATCTGCATTCATCACTTTTCTTGATCTGCCTGGAACTTACAGCATCTATCCAAAATCATTGGATGAAGAGGTTTGTTATAAGGTATTGTGCGATAATACCGACGAAGACCACCCCGATGCGGTGCTTGTTATAGCCGACTCCACCAATCTTCGCAGAAGCCTTTTCCTTACCACACAGGTAATAGACCTTGGACTACCCTGTATTCTTGTTTTGAATATGTCGGATTTTGCCCGTTTGCGCGGATTAGAGATTGATGCTGCCAAACTTTCCGATATGCTTGGAGTGCCTGTGGTAGCAACCAATGCACGTAAAAAAGTGGGGATAGAAAACCTGAGGAAGGCTATCCTTCATGAATTCCGTAAGCCATTTAAAACATTTTTGGATATTGCTGATTTCACTTCGTCAGAAATGATTGAATCGGTACAGAAAATGTTTCCAGACAAAAGCCACTACGGTGCTTTTCAGCTAATAAATAACGAAACCGGGATTTCTCATTTCGAGACCATACAGGCCAAGAAAGAAGAGATAAAGAAGTTAATAGTAAAACATCATTTTGATAAGCATAAAACCCAATCGGAAGAGACTATAGCGCGTTACAAAGCCATTAACGATGTTATTAAAGAATGTGTTGTAATAAACGAAGAAGAAAAGAAAAAGTCGGTAACTGCAAGGGTTGATAAGATACTGACCCATAAAGTGTGGGGGTATTTTTTCTTTTTACTCATACTGTTTGTAATATTCCAGGGCATATTCCTCATTGCGAAATACCCTATGAACGCAATCGAATTCTGCTTTGTAAAGGTTTCAGAGTTTGGCAACAGTGTTCTCCCGCCCGGTGAATTGACATCCCTGTTAATTAATGGTGTTTTAGCGGGGTTGAGTGGCGTTGCAGTATTTGTCCCGCAAATAGCCCTGTTGTTCGCTTTCATAGCCATATTGGAAGATACTGGCTATATGTCCCGCGCCAGTTTTTTAATGGATCGGTTGATGCGCCCGCTGGGCCTTAACGGACGTTCCGTTATTCCGCTTATGAGCGGCATGGCCTGTGCAGTTCCGGCAATATTGGGCACCCGAACCATTTCTAACTGGAAAGAAAGACTTATTACAATCATGGTAACGCCTTTGATGAGTTGCTCGGCCAGGTTGCCTGTCTATACGTTGTTGATATCCTTGGTAATCCCTTCAAACCATAACTATGGCTACTTCAACCTGCAGGGGTTGGTTTTAATGGGGCTTTATTTACTGGGCTTTGTCTCGGCTCTGGGTGCTGCTTTCGTATTGAAACTACTTATTCGTTCGAAAGAGAAAAGTTATTTCATGATGGAAATGCCGCTTTACCGTGTTCCAAAGTTATCGGGCATAGGGCTCACCATATACCAGAAGTCATTCATCTTTTTGCGCGATGCGGGAAAAGTAATTATCGCGATTTCGGTAATCCTATGGGTAATGGCCTCACACGGACCACCCAGCAAAATGAAAGCTGTTGAAACGGCCTACCAGCGGGCTGACTCAGTAAAGAAATACTCACCCAAACAGATTGAAGGTTTTGTAGCAGCCGGAAAGCTAAAAGAATCATATGCAGGAAATGCCGGGCAATGGATTGAACCGGTTATTAAACCATTGGGCTTCGACTGGAAGATAGGTATTGCACTCATCACATCCTTTGCGGCTAGAGAGGTGTTTGTCGGCACCATGGCTACACTTTACAGTGCCGAAGGTGCAGATAACAACCTTTCTATTCGTGAAAAGATGGATGCTGCCATAAATCCCGATACTGGCAAAAAGGAATATACCGCTGCAACAGGATTTTCACTAATGCTATTCTATGTATTTGCCATGCAGTGTATGAGTACACTTGCAGTTGTCTACCGCGAAACCAAAAGCTTTAAATGGCCGCTTATCCAATTCCTCTATATGGGCGCATTGGCATGGCTGGCGAGCTTTCTGGTGTATACGTTTGCTAAATAAATACCTAATCCACCTTATCCAACTGATAAAGCTTCCAAATATGGCTTCGTTCCTGCCATTTATTGATATCCCATTTTAGCACAAAAGCTGGATAGTAACAATACACCATTTTCGATTTATATCCGTGAAAAAAACCGTCCATATTGGTACCGTCTTTATCAAGATAGTAGGCCATTTTAGGCTGATTGGTCCTGATGTAATCCTTCACCTGTGAAAGACTATCAAGCGATATATTTTTCACATTCGGACTATTATAAAAATTGGCTTTATATCCAACCATTGAATAATCTTCGTTACGAAGAATGAAAAGAGGGGTATTATTTGTATGTGTATTATCGTATAAATACTTTGTATAACTCACTGCCACCTGCGCCGGGGTAAAGGTAATGAAGACTAACAGTGGCAGGCATATTATCCAAAAAATAACATATACATACTTATGGATTTTCTGGTATTTTTCATTTAAAAGCAGGGTATCAAATCCAAGTGCAGCAACATAAATAAAAATAAAAACAACAGGAAAGAAAAATCGCAATTCCTTATGCCCGGTAAGCAAATGCAGAATTACAAATGGAACAATGATCCAAACAAAAACGTTTTTCAGGTTTTTGTAAATACCTGCAAAAAACATGATCAATAATACTGCACTCAGCGGCGGAACTGCCCGCATAACGAAGTCGGAGAAGTAAAACCACCAGGGGCTTACACCGAAGGAAGCAGCCCTGTGCTGAACAATATTTGCGTAGTAATAATTGTAGGGCGAGAAGGTCCATGTCCCATAAAACCAATAATCTAAAAGCACACTGAGCCCAACAGCTATAAGGGCAGAAAATGCTAAAATGAAAATGTACTTCAATTCAATTTTCTTGATAAAAATGAACCACGCAACCAACCCTGCCACCGCAAACATAAGGTGAAACCGGGTAAAGAATGCCAATCCCAAAATAAGTCCGGAGCATAAAAAGGTTATTAATTTAAATTCACTTTTTTCATTGGCTTTTAAAACCCAATAAAGTCCGTATAAAAAGAGAATTCCGGAAATATTTTCCGAAGTGAAACGCACGTTCAGATAAGGCACAAACCACAGGAATAAAGCCATAAGCACAAACAGCTTTTCACCTATACGCGATTTAAATTTAGGAGCCAGTAAAATGCAAAGTTTAGAAACGATATACCAACTTGAAAATCCGGCTATCAGGCGAAGCAAAAAGGCAAGAATAAACGGATTATATATACCCCACCAAGTCATGGCTTTACCAATAAGGTAGGCTATTGTCGGCAGTAAAGACGATCTGATCTTATCGTGAAACTCCCATGGCAGGGCCGATGCCGGGGAATGCCCCATCTTGCAATTGCAAAACTCCAATACCTGGTAATGCTCATCTACCTGATTAAACCCAATGCTGAACCA
>CAIPDV010000090.1 GCA_903863935.1 uncultured Bacteroidota bacterium | reverse complement strand
CTTCTACGCTTTTACAGATATAATCGTAAATTATTGCAATACGAATAGGAATATCCGGTGAGCGTGATTGAATTATTACGGGAGTTTCAGGTTGCTCCGTTATTACAAGCGGTGTTGTTTCTATGATTGTTTTTTCTACTCAATATTTTTTTCCGGTTTTTTTGGTTAAGTAATTGTATTGTTAGCAGGTATCTGAACAGAATTTCCTGTTTCTTCTTTCAGGAATAAATTCCTGTTCGCAGTAGGTACATTTTCTTGGCGGATACTTCATCGTGTTCTAATCAGGTATTTTAAACATTCTACATAAAACATAATTAACTTGGATTTTTGCTTAACCCATTCCGTGCCGGTTTGAAACCAGCCAGCCACTTTTTTTGTCAGCGTTTTTAAAATGGAATTTAACTGTTGCTTAACTGTAGGCTTTTGTAAAAAGGTCTTGGTTGCTTCGATAACCTTTGGTTCTTTTGCCAGCATGACCAAGATTTCCGAAACGGATTTCAACTTCTCCTTGTCAAACTCTTTAGTGAGCAGGTCGGCAATACCGGAATTTTCTGAAGTTTCTTTTGGCTCAACCTGAACTTCGCTTTCCGCTTTCACTTTCCTCGATGGTCTTACATATTGAGTTTGCTGTTCCTGCGTCTCTTTTTGCAGAAACTCTGCAATGCCTTCTCCTCCCGGAATCTTAGCTATGAGTGGAATGTTTCTTTTCACCATCGCTTCAAACCCGAAGGAGATAACATTTCCCCAATTCCTGTCCCCACTTCTGATTTTATACTCAAGGTCTCCGATTGTGTCCTTTAAGTCTTCCTTGCCACTTTTCAGCTTTTCTATTTCTTTTTTCAGGCTAAGGTTTTCTTGCTGTACCTGCTGATATTCCCACAATCTTTTTTCATGGGCAATTCTTTCCTGTATCACTTCTTCAGGGCTTAGCTTGGAATAGGGATGCCATTGCTGCTCTTGGGTTGCCTTTTCCTGCCGGATAAAAAGATGATGGGTATTGTTCCTTGACTGTCCTTCATATATCAGGATGCTGACCTCTTGGGTCGTTTCCTCTGAATAGAATTCTTTGTACCCGTCAAATTTATCTATCTCATTAGTGCGCTGTACCGCAGTTATTTTATCAACCCGAATTTCATAGTAAGCAGGGGTGCCTTTCTGCGCCCGGTTAGTCAGCACTTTTTTTATTAGGGCTATGCGCCCATCATTTAAAACATGTTTCTCTACACTCATGCATTGTTGCTTTCGTTTGTAAATAGTTCGCTGATGGAGGAAAGGGCAAAGTATTTTAATACCTTCATTTCAAAATCACCCTGGCTTTTTAAAAAGATGGACTTTTCTTCTTTCTGCACACCATTATGCGTATAGCTAATGGTTACTGTTTTCGCTTCCTCATTTTCAATCAAATCAAACTTGATTCTGGCTTTTTCCATGTAATTGGTTTTTAATTGTTTAGTAACTATTTCTTATCATTTTCCGTGCAAAGAAACGGTTGAAAATGACCATAGGGGCTCCCTATGGGGGTACCCATCTTATTTTGAGAGGTGATTTATGCCTCTATATCAGCAGTTTATGTTTTAGAGGTTTTGGTAATATGAATTACCTGTAATTCTTGCGCTCTGAAAGCGGGATTTCTTTCAGGGCATTTTGGATTTCCGAATCAATTAAGGCTACAACGTCTTTTAGCTGCAATGATTCAAAGTATGGGCGGATAAATTTCAAATCCTTGATTAGTTCTGCTCCTTGCTTGTGGGAAGGTATCTTCTTATATTTCTTGTAAATTTCTGAATTTGTCAAGCCTGAAAATTTTGTTCCGGTAAGCAGGTGGAAATTCCGCACAAAGAGACCCCTCTGTTCCGTTTTAAATTGACCCGCTGATTCCGCGGCAAAGTGACCCACCTATTCCGCAGCAAATTGACCCCCTGAAATTG
>CAIPDV010000089.1 GCA_903863935.1 uncultured Bacteroidota bacterium | reverse complement strand
GGCCGGAGTAGCATTATAGGTACTTCCTGATTTCAAGCCGTTATTTCGTATAGTATTGGCATTACCTCCAATTTCCAAAGCTCTTGCTGCTGTGGTTGAAGCTGCCAGATCAATTCCAATGGTACCCGCTCCTGAAAAATCAATATTGAATCCGTTAAAAGGTATTTCTTTATTAGTCAGTAATTTTCCAGCATTTCCTCCGTAAGGATTACCCCAAATCACATCGGTCCCGTTAACACTTGCCCCGTCATTGGCCCCTGTAAGAGTTGCACCTGCACCTGTACTTAAAATTAACCAGGCAGAACCTGTCCAGTAATAATACCCAGGCCCGCTAAGGCCATTCAATACGGATGCGCTTGTATTGTAAACAAGCAAACCCGCAGGTCCTGCTCCTGTAACAGGCGCAAGAACTGTTGAATTTGTGAGTGTTACATACGGTGCTAAAAATGCTGTGGTTCCCGGAGTTAGGTTATTACTTAAGTCGAGTATCGAACCTGTAACCGCAATGTTTCCCGTAGTATTTATAGCTACATTCTGGGAAAAGGTGACAGACGAAGAGATTAAGAAAAGTCCGAGTAAAACTTTTCTCGTTGTAGATGTTTTCATAGGCTTATTAGGGTTGGTATATTTTTTAATTCAATAATGAGGGAAATATTACGCAATTTAGAGTTTTTAATTTAATAATATGATATTTTACAATTTATTTTTCAAAAAGTTACAGGTTAAAAAGCCAAAAAAGGCTTTTTTTCAGGTATTTATATTTTTTGATAGTTCATCCTAGAAAGACAGATTCATTATTAAAAACAAGGGGTAAATACTGAAACTGACTAAAAATTCGACTTCTTATCAGTTTATTCTGACTATTTATACTCGTATAATTCTTTTTTGTTACAAAAAATCTGGCTTTGAATGGAAAATTCATTGAAAAAATTGGAGATTGTCAAAAAACCGATCCATTTGTTGATATGTTTATGGGGTAGTGCATAGGTATAAATCCATAAATTCGCACTCCGAATCAATGGCGATAAATGCCATGATGGTAACCAAAGTGCAACCAAAAATATATCATGCCAAGGGATAAAAGCATAAAATCTGTACTTATTATAGGAAGTGGCCCAATTATTATTGGCCAGGCTTGCGAATTTGATTATGCCGGTTCTCAGGCATCAAGGTCATTACGTGAGGAAGGAATTGAGGTATCACTCATCAATTCCAACCCGGCTACCATCATGACAGACAAGGTGACAGCAGATCATATTTACCTGCTTCCTTTGAATGTTACCTCTATTATTAAGATACTCGAAGAACGTAAAATTGATGCTGTACTTCCCACTATGGGTGGACAAACGGCACTGAATCTCTGTATAAAAGCAGATGAAATGGGAGTATGGAAAAAGTATGGAGTTCGTATTATAGGTGTTGATATTCAAACTATTGAAATAACCGAAAACAGGGAAAAGTTTCGCAGGTGCATGGAGGAGATAGGTGTTGCCTGTGCTCCTTCTGCTATTGCTAATTCCTTTTTACGAGGGAAAGAAATTGCACAAGATATTGGGTTCCCTCTTGTTATTAGACCTTCTTATACACTTGGTGGTACGGGAGCATCCTTCTCATATACGGCTGAGGGATTTGAAGATGCACTTAAGAGAGGACTCGAAGCTTCACCAATACATGAGGTTTTAATCGACAAAGCCATGCTTGGCTGGAAAGAATTTGAATTGGAGTTATTGCGCGATAACAACAACAATGTAAATATTATTTGCTCCATCGAAAACTTTGACCCGATGGGTATTCACACAGGAGATTCTATTACCGTTGCACCTGCCATGACATTGGCAGATACAACGTATCAGAAGATGCGTACTATGGCAATCCGAATGATGCGCTCTATAGGTAATTTTGCCGGAGGTTGCAATGTACAGTTTGCCGTTAGCCCCGATGAAAAAGAAGATATTATTGCGATTGAAATTAATCCGCGTGTATCTCGTTCATCAGCACTGGCATCAAAAGCAACAGGCTACCCAATTGCTAAGATAGCTGCTAAACTTGCCATTGGATATAATCTGGACGAATTAAAAAATCAAATTACCCTTAGTACTTCGGCATTTTTTGAACCAACCCTTGATTATGTAATTGTAAAAATTCCGCGCTGGAACTTCGATAAATTCAAAGGTGCAAAACGTGAATTAGGCTTGCAGATGAAATCGGTGGGAGAGGTAATGGCTATCGGTCGTAGTTTTCAGGAAGCATTGCAAAAAGCCTGCCAGTCTTTGGAAATAAAGCGCAATGGGTTGGGTGCAGATGGGAAAGAATTAAAAAAACAAGACCAGATAGTTCAGAGTTTGGAACATCCTAGCTGGAATCGTTTGTTTCACATTTACGATGCACTCAAATTAGGTATTCCGGTAAAAACCGTACAAAAACTTACCCGGATAGACCCTTGGTTCCTTCGCCAGATAGAGGAATTGCTGTTGGTTGAAAAGGAAATCGAAAAATATACCATCAACAATATTCCACGTGAGTTAATGATGGAAGCAAAGCGCAAAGGCTATGCTGACAGGCAGATTGCGCACTTGTTACGTTGTTTGGAAAGTGAAGTATTTAAGAAACGCCGTGAGGAATTTGGAATTAAGCGTGTTTACAAAATGGTAGATACCTGTGCTGCCGAATTTGAAGCTAAGACACCTTATTTTTATTCCACATTCGAAGAAGAGAATGAATCTATCGTTTCCGATAAAAAGAAAATAATTGTACTCGGTTCAGGCCCTAACCGTATCGGACAAGGTATTGAGTTTGATTATTCCTGTGTTCATGGAGTGCTGGCTGCAAAAGAATGTGGCTATGAAACCATCATGATAAATTGCAACCCAGAAACAGTTTCCACTGATTTTAATGTGGCGGATAAACTTTATTTCGAGCCTGTTTTCTGGGAACATATTTATGAAATTATTTTACATGAAAAGCCCGAAGGCGTTATTGTTCAGTTAGGCGGCCAGACTGCTTTGAAACTTGCAGAAAAACTGGAACGCTATGGAATAAAAATCATCGGCACCGATTTCGAATCATTGGATTTAGCTGAAGACCGTGGAAAATTCTCTGCACTCTTGCGCGATAATAATATTCCATATCCGAAGTTTGGAGTGATTGAAACTGTTGACCAGGCAAGTGAGTTTACAAAAGATTTGGAATTTCCTTTATTAGTGCGTCCATCCTATGTGTTAGGCGGACAAAGTATGAAGATCGTTATTAACGAAGAAGAATTAGAACAACACGTAATTGCTTTGCTGGAAGATATTCCGGGAAACAAAATTCTCATTGACCACTTTTTAGAAAACGCCATAGAAGCCGAAGCCGACGCTATTTGTGACGGTGAAGATGTGTATATTATTGGTATTATGGAACACATAGAGCCTGCAGGAATACATAGCGGAGATTCCTATGCAGTGTTACCTCCATTCGATTTAGATGAGAATGTAATAAAGCAGATTGAAGACCATACCCGCAAAATAGCAGTCGCATTAAAGACGGTTGGCTTGCTCAATATTCAGTTTGCAATTAAGAATGGCATTGTATATATTATTGAAGCTAACCCCCGTGCATCCCGCACCGTTCCTTTCATCTGCAAGGCATATGATGAACCTTACGTGAATTATGCCACTAAAATTATGCTGGGAGAAAAGAAAGTGAAAGACTTTAAATTCAATCCGCGTAAAAAAGGATATGCCATAAAAGTTCCCGTATTCTCATTCGACAAGTTTGCAGAAGTGAAAAAGGAATTAGGTCCGGAAATGAAATCGACAGGTGAAGCAATTTATTTTATTGATGACCTTACGGATGAATACTTCCTGGATATCTACGCTCAGCGGAATTTGTATTTAAGCAGGTAATAGTCTTTTTAGTTGCCACGACCTTTAGGTCGTGGGGATAGAATAGTAAAAGAATTTGGCTTTAGACTAAATTTGAAGTATTAGGCTAAAGCCAATACATAAAGACTTTTATCCACGATCTAAAGGTCGTAGCAAACGAAATACAAAGTTTCTTATTAATTGCATTTAAGCACTTTACCCTCTCCTCGAAGGAGAGGGTAGGTGAGGCCCTTTTTATTCAATAATTTTCGGCACACAATTATTAATCTGAATATTTATTCCCGTTGTTTTTATTTTCCCATCGGAAGATAATTCAACTTTAACCATTTCACCTTGGCTTGTCCCTGGCCTGTTCTGGTCAAAAATAAAGTTGCCGAGGCTATAGAAAATTTGTTTGTCTTTGTATACCTCTGATTTCTGCACCATATGCGGGTGGCTGCCTATGATAATGTCGGCCCCGGCATTAATAAATAAATGAGCTGTCTGCACCTGAAATTCATTCGGAGTGGTTTGATACTCGGTTCCCCAATGGATGAATACTATAACAAATCTATTCTTATTATTTATTTTAAATGATTTAATTTTTATAGCAAGAACATCCGGATTTTGAATGCAAGGACAAGCCGAACTGTCATTGGGTTTCCAATTCTCAAGAGAAATATAATCAGCGGCAAAAAGTGCTACCGAAACTCCATTCGAATCTATTAAAGCAGGTTCACAACTCGTTGCAGGTGTCTTTCCCCAACCCAAAGGAATAATATTATTCCTCTTTAAATTTTCAGCCGTACTTTCGAGTCCGTTACTACCCTGATCTATAGTGTGGTTGTTGGCAAGGCTGGCATAGCTGACACCTGCTTTTCGCAAACCTTCCAACCATTTAGGCTCAGCTCTGAATTCATATTTCTTTCCTTGGGGATTGGAATCATTGGTTGTAGGACATTCCAGATTGACGATGGTAGAATTAGCTGCATGAAATTCATCCTTTACATTTCTGAAAAGATGGTCGACCCCATATTTGTTTATTTGTATTCTTACGCCACGGTCAAGCATAACATCTCCTGTAAACAATAAAACCAAATTTGGCTTATTGGTTGTACATCCCGCTATGAGAAGTCCCATAACGAGGAGCCCTGTTATTGCCCTTTTAATGACGATGGGTTTGCTGAATAAGTGTAAAATGATTTTGTTTCCAATGCCTTAATGGGAGCCATTAAATCGTTCATCCAGACAGGGATTGGTGGCAGGTTGCCTTTATTCATTTTTTCCTGCCATTCCTCATCGGTTAATCTGTCTGATGATGGTTGTTGAAACTCATAATAGCTGAGTACAGCCCCCCTTGTCAGGTAAAGTAATCCGTTTATTTCAGCTACCACATAAATTTCATTTCCCCAGCCGGTAGCTTCCTCCAGGCATTTATCATTGTACGTATAAACATCTGTAGCCAACCCTATGCACTTTTCAGGATCATCGTTTGCTTCCAGGCTCATATCAGAATTTGCAATGCGCTGACTCAGTGATTCCATTTCGCCTCCTATCCACATAATTTGATTGAATTCCTTTTCGTTTAAGTCTTGTCCGTTTATTTCTTTCTGGCTTACCAACAAGAAAAAGGTGGCCATATCCACTAATTTTGAATCTATTTCTTCAAGATGTTTGGATTCTACTCCGTTATCTTTCAATTTTTTGCTTGTTAAATTCAGCATCGACAAACAGTTTTTCCAGAAAGCAACATTGGGTTCCACATAGCCCGGATAAACAGGCGGAGGTGGTCCGCCACCTTCTCCGCATTCAGCGGCATTGGGTTGTTTGGCATATAATACAACTGTGTGTTTCAATTCAGTCCATGATGCAAGTGAAGTGTTAAGGGTCTTTCTAGCCCACGCATCGGAATGCATGTAATAGGGGAAGCTGTCATTTTGACTTTGAAGTGCTACCAATGAGCCCATCATGTTATTATAATAGGTAGTGTTATATCCGTTATAATTATTGAATTTACTTTGCAATGTTTTCAGGGTATCACTATATCCGGGCCAAGTGGAATTTTCTTTATAGGTATGAAGTAAAATATTTTCAGCAGTTTTATTTCCGAGTGCTGCAAACACATCTAACCCTTTAGGGAAAAGGCGAGGCTGTGCTGGTTTCAATACTTGTATAAGACGTTGTAAAATCTCAGCATCCATAGTGTAACGCCCCGGCATAAAATAAACGGCTGTCCTGTCCATATACCGTTGCGTGGTATCATCTGTTCCTTTCGGTCTAATTTGTTGCGGCTCCAAGGCTTTGAGTTTAGCGGCAATTTTTACCAAGTTGGTTGAGGATATTATTTCCGACTCAGGTTTACCCCACAGCCCTTCATCCTTCAATATTTTTGTAACATCTGTTAACGATAGATTATCGGGAGAGCCCACTAAAAAGCCAATGGTTTCATCAATAGATCTATAATTATCGGATAGGTTTCTGCCCCCTTCCGATTTAAGGTTGTTTAAATTGATGGAGGTAAGTATCATGCTTGAAAGTTTGCCCTCATCATCCGTGTAAAAGGGGGTTGTCATAAGCCATTTCAGGCACCTGAAATAGCCTTTCATAGTATCGTTGATTGTGTAATGTCCACGGGGCTTTAGTTGGGTGTAATCGAAAAGTGAATCGCCCATTAATTTGGATGCTCTTCCAATTTCATTTTTTACATTTTTTAATTCATCCCGGTAAATTTGTTCCATATCGGTGGGTACAGGCAAAGTTTGCCCTTTAAGAAGAAAATAGGAAACCGCAAAATAAACCGCATTGAATGAGGCGGCTTTTTTCACAGCGGTATTCTTATCGTTAGCTTGTTGCATGGATTGATTGTATACACCTTTAATAACTGTATCCATGGCCGGAATAAACTTTTCTTCTTCCATACCTTCCAGTATATGACGCAAATGCAGATACAAAAGCTGGAGATATGAATCTGTGGTAACAAAACTAGGAATGGCCTTGTATTGGTTCTGATCATATACATCATACAACTGCATGTTAGTGGCGGGCGCAATTGCAAATCCATCCCTGGTTAGATGCTGCATCAAGGTATCGGAAACATAATCAAACTGAATCAGATTCACAATGTTGTTCATGTTGGCAAATTTTTTGCCATCTTTCGTAACGTAATTTTCTTTTAACAATACGTCATATTTTTCATTCATCATATTAATAAAGTCGAGTTCATTTTTATTCAGTGAAACTTTAAAAGCCGTATCCCAAAAAATGGGCTGGTACCAGTCAAACTGATTAAAATATCCGCGCAAAATAGCATCGTTGAAAAGATAACCATGGCGGGCATAAATTTCATTCTTGAGGTTTCGTAGCTCTACCAAAGTTTTTTTTGAAAGGTCAACCGTGTAATCAAATGGTGGAGGTGCAACAGGCTCCTCATAATATTCCTTAAAATCTGAAGTGGTATCATATCTGGTCATGTCAATAGGCACATTTGAAATAGGGATGCTGTCTATCAATACCTTTTGGTTTTGCGCCGGAGAGCCGGATTGAGATTGGTTCTTGCTGTGGCAGCCATTTAAAATGATCAAAGCCATTGCAAAAAATACAAACACGGTTATGTTGTTATACCTGATTGAAAATTTCATAAGCTGAATTTAAATTAATATTTCTTGAAACAAATTGTGCAAGTTCTAATCCGAAGCCTCTCCATTTATACTCTGCAACGAGGTAGTTCCCATTCTTTTCTTTTTCAACAGTACGGACAAATGAGTGGTTGTTTTTTTGCACATAACGGAAATCTACCAGTTCGTGACTTACCTTTGAACCAAGCCACAATGGCCTTACCCGGCCTTCATCAAGCCGGTAAAAAAACAATCTTTTTTTTAAGGTTGAATCGCAATGGGTCTTCTTAATTACACCAAGGCAGATGTCCACATTCCCGTCTTCGTCCAAATCACCTAATTCAAAATGATAGACGGGATAATTCACCGTAAATGCATATTGGGAAGTGATTGTGTCATCATGTTTTGTTTGTGCTGACAAACGATAACCAAATTTACCCAGGCTTGAAAGCCGCACGGTTAGCGAGTAATTGCCATGAGTGTATGAAATAGTAGAGTCAATATTCCTCAATGGAATATAAGCGGGAATAACTTTGTTCTCTGCAGAAGCCTTATGCCTGAAAAAGATGACAAAAGCTAAAATGAGCGTGAGAAGTAGGGTTGGAAGAATGATTTTTTTAATCATTTATTAAAGTGGACACCCTTTGATTATTAGGAGAGTGTGCCTCTACAAATGTAAAATAATTTCCTAATAACTGATAGGAAGTTTAGGAATTAAGGGGAGTATTGAACGGTTCTCAAAGTTGCCATGACCTTTAGGTCGTGGTTTGTAGTAACAAAAGAATTTGGCTTTAGCCTAATTGTTTTATTTGGCTAAAGCCAAAATTCGTAGGTTTATTAATCCACGACCTAAAGGTCGTGGCAACTTGAATTGAATCCTCGTTACTTCACCACCTTGCTCGTATAAACCGAGCCTTTTTCATCGGTCAGTACAACCAGGTATATGCCGTTAGTAAGTGTTTGCAAACCGCCCATATTAATAAGCGTATTGCCGCCGCCTGCTACTTTCCATTGCTTTCCATTTACCAATTGACCTAAAGAGTTGAACATTTTCACGTTCACAGTTTGAACGATTGATGAATAGAATGAAATGGTAATATTATCGGTAAAAGGATCAGGAAAAACACTATTCAGGTTAGTCAGAACTTTGTTTTCTTCCGCCGAAATAATGATACTTCTGGCAGTGCAGAAATTAGGAATGCCGTACCCTAATAATGAATCAGGGTTTGCATACTGACTGGCACTTTGCTTAATGGCACTCATAATTTCATAATTGCTGGCATTTGAATCGGCTTGCCATAAGGAGGCAACACCACCTGCAATAAGCGGAGTAGCAAAGGATGTCCCATTTCCAAAAGTAACACCACCACTAGATGATGCAAGTGCAGTGAATTCACCTTGTGCGCATACATCCGGTTTTACGCGATGGTCGGAAGTAGGGCCAGTAGAGCTGAATGTGGCATAATTGCCAAGAAAGTCAACTGCACCTACGGTTAGAATACTGTCCGCATCACCTGGAGATGTAATATATTGCCATGAACTGCCTCCTTCATTTCCGGCAGCCACACAAACAACCAATCCTTTTTCTGATGCAATGGTTGCAGCCCTGCTGGCCACAGCCACTTTGCCATTCATATCGGCATAGGTGTAACTCGACCCCGGATCGTTCGTGAATACGGAATATCCGAGTGAAGAAGTAATGATATCGGCACCTGCACTGTCGGCATATTCAGCACCGGATGCCCAGTTGTCATCTTCGATCATGTATTCGGAATTTGCATCTTCAGTACGCAATAAATAAAAATCCGCATCCATAGCATCGCCCAGCAATTGGCCCGGAAGATTCCCTGCTATGCAGGATAATACTTCCTGCCCGTGAACATCCGTATTATTGGTATCATCCCATACAACGGGTTGTTGCCAAACAAAATCCCAGGTGGCTAATATTCCGCCACGGTTGCGAAGACTGTCAAAGGCAGACAGCGTGTCGGCAACACCGAAGCGAGTATCTATTACAGCTATTCGTTTTCCTTTTCCACGGAAACCCATATTATTAAGGCAATCCACATTTATCTGATGAACCTGATTCTGGGAGTTCCCATAATTATAGGAGGAAACACTATAAGGGCTATTGTTTTGTGTGGTTTCAATAAAATGGTTTGTACTATGTGTCTTTTTAACCGAGAGAACATATTTTGAACTTTTCACGAAAGGCAGCGCACGTATTTTTGCCATTTTAGTGCTGTCGGATGTATTAATGCTGATGGCATTGAACCAGCCGGAACGGTTCAACAGTTTCACGCCTTTAGATACAACACTATCAATATAAGCCGGGTTAGGAGGTAGGTCATTTAGCTGAACCGGGATACCATGTTTGGCACGGCGGGCTATTGCTCTTGCCGAAAGATATGCCGAAGGTGTACTTATAGAGTAGGGGCTATTATTTTTATCGGTGAATTCAATCCAATATTTATAGGATTGTGAAAATGCGTCTGCCTGAATAATGAATAAGGCGAAAACAAGAAGTAGTTTTTTCATGGAGTATTTTATCAGTTTACAAACTTAGGCAATTAAGCCGATTTAAAAAAACGAATGATAAAAAAGCGATTTACAAATGAATCATAAATCGCTTTTTGGTGTTATGCGTAGTGTTTCTATTTGATAAGGTTAACCTTACCGATGTAGGAATGTTTGGTATTCTTATGGTCGGTTGCATTGATCAGGTATACATAGGTGTCTTCCTGAGCAATATTACCACCACCTTTTACGCTTCCGGACCATCCAACATTAATGTCGTTAGAATGGAAAAGCTGCATTCCCCAACGGTCGAAAATATACATTTCGAAAGTCTTAACATCGTTGCCTTTCGCCATAAATACATCGTTTATTCCGTTTTCGTTAGGAGTAAATGCATCCGGAATATAGAGCGTGAATAATGGATCAATAATTAAACAATCGGTCATGGTATCAACGCACCCATGCTGGTTCATTACACCCAGTTTCACACAATAGGTTCCTGTATCGGAATACGTGTGGGAAGGATTACCAAATGTACTGATCAAAGAATCTTTATTGTCGCCGAAATTCCAGTTCCAGTAAACAATTCCGTAAGCATCGGTTGAATGATCGGTAAACTGAATGGTTGGTTCCATAATAGTTGTAGGCTGAGGAGATGCAACAAAGTTTGCAACCGGTTTCGTATAAACTTTAATGTAATCCAGTACTTTAAGTGTTGCACTACAGCCACTATCGGAGGTTGTGGTTAATGTTACTGTATAGTCGCCGGACTTAGGATAACAGTAAATAGGAGTTTCCATATCGGCTGTATCTCCATTGCCAAAAGCCCAGGTCCATTGGGAGATCTTTCCTGAAGCAATAGAAGATAAGTCACGGAATTGAATACATAATGGTGCGCAACCTTGCATCACATCCGCCTTGAAGGCTGGCACAGGAGTTGGCAGAATATTTACAGTAACCGTAGTACAAATCGTTCCGCAAGGGTTCGAGAAACAAACGGTATAAGTTGTTGTTACACTTGGAGAAACTGTAATAGATTGGCTTGTTGATCCGCCAGGCATCCATTTATAACCTCCCTTGGTACCTGTAGTTTCGTGGGCAATAAGTGTTGTTGAATTTCCGGTACACATACTCACATTCGGAATGGAGGCCAGTACCGGCATTTCTGTTACATAAACCGTGAATGTAGCGGCATTGGTACAATTATGAGCATCACTACCAATTACTGTATATGTGGTTGTTACCGTAGGAGTAACCGAGATGCTAATATTGGTCGATCCACCAGGTGCCCAATTATAGGTAGTACCACCAGCTGCTGTTAATAAAAGACTACTACCCGAGCAAATTGAATCACCCGGAGCAGTAATGGTTACAACCGGAGCAGGCAATACGTCAACCACAGATGTTGTGCTATTGGTACAGCCATTAGCATCGGTAACAGTTGCTGTATAAGTAGTAGTAGTAATTGGAGAGACCGAAACCGAACTTGTGGTTGCGCCTGTATTCCACAGATATACGTATGGACCCGTGCCACCGGCACCGGTCGCAGTAAGGGTAACACTTGAACCCGAACAGATAGTATCCGGGTTTGGTGCTATACTGACAGTTGGCAAGGTACTTCCGGTAACCGTAATGCAAAGTGTATCAAAACATCCGGCATTGTCGTACATAGATAGGCAATAAACACCGGCACCCACTGGACCAGTAGAAGATGTAGTGGAGCCATTACCCCAAAGGTATGTATATGGTGGTTTTCCGCCTGTAATTGTAACACTGGCACTGCCCGGATTAGCACAAGTCGCGCTAACTGAGTCACGAACTACATTATATCCACCGGACATTGTAGGAATTGTAACGGTGTCTTTATAAATGTAATCACATGTAATAGTTATAGTTACAGTATCAATACCGGAACACAGTCCGGTTGCGGTGCGGGTTGTTTCGCCATTGCTCCATCGGTATGTAACACCAACCGTATCAGGTACACCGCATAAGTTAAGGGTTGCTTTCGCAACTCCGCTGCAAGCGGAACATGTAGTTGGCCCCTTTGTAATTGTTATTGCGCTTGTTAATGGTGGACCCAGTGAAATTTCCGAAACATAATTCTGGCCGCAGGCATACACCAATTGTCCCTGATAAGGGCCAACTGCAAGGTCATAAATTATACCCGGCAATGTTGGCAAGGTGCTGGTTAGGTTAAGATTGGCATCATAAATTTGTATGGCATTGTTATTTCCTACATAAACATTACCGCAAAGGTCAACATCAAGTCCACCCCATGTATAAGGAGTTGCGGAAACCTTAGCAACTTTAATTATAGCACCGGTAGCTTTATTTATTTGTTTAACCGTATCTCCATTATATGCGTATAAAAAGTTAACGCCGCAGGCAAGTCCATTCATAGCATTGAAGACAGTAGTGCCTGAATAAAAAATACTGGCAATTTCGTGGAATGCAAAACCGTCGGGAACATTATAGTTGTTCGGTGTAAGAGCTGGCAATGGAACTTTAATGAGGTAGTTGTTTTCAACTCCGATAAAGGAAAGTGATTGCGTAGTTGCAGTCCATGCGCTTCCTCCGTAAGGATCGGATGCAGTAAGTGCCATATCATGGTATCCGCCTGAAGTAACTACAGGAGAAAGGATATTTGCAGGAACAATGGTTGTCATAGTGGTGTCAAGCATGGCAGCCTGATCAGGGCAGCACGTACCGTTCCCAAATGTTACGAATGAGGACGGGCATTGGGTTGATTCAACCCTCCACATTTCATTAAAACCTGAGTTACCCGGGTCAGTTGCCATAAGCGCACCGCCGGAGCTTACCTTCTCCACACGGGCACCGCCGCCAGCATTCCAGCCCTCTACTACATAACATTCCAATGATTTTTTATCCACAGCAAAGTCACCATAAAAGTTGGTTGATGAAGTCATGGTAGTTGCGTTAAAGGTCCACTGAATAGCACCGGCAGAATTAAGCTTCACTAACTGCAATGGATAAGGCCCACCACCGTAAGCATATACGTTGCCGAGATTATCATAATCTAAATCATAAGCATAATCGTTACCGGATGAAGTTGTAAAATTCGGATTGGTTGTCCAGTTAATGGCAGGATCAACCATTAATGTTTTTGTAGCATCCAGACTGGCAGTTATAAAAGATTCTTCTGGGCTGGTGACTTCTGATTTCACAGTTACTGGTTTATGATCTTCCATGTAATAACTTACCGGAGCCGCTTCTTTCAATGTGCCGATATCGTTTTTCACTAACACATTTCCAGAGCCATCCACCTGCATATTGCTTGAATTTTCATACTTAAGGTGAACCTTGCTCAGGTCTCCTCCGGGATGAACTACAATGGTATATTTCAAATTGCTGCTTCCTTCGGGAAATGAGTAAACAATATCTACTCCGGGATAAATATTTTGGTAGGTGATCTTCTTGAAAACATTAGCCGTGTATGTTTCATGCGTACCATTCGGGTAAGTGTAATAATAGCTTTGTTCTTCATCAGCAACAATGGTTGTGGCAGGATTAGCACCATCCCAGGTAGTTGTTAAATAATAAAAATGCCTTGCAGGCGGGCCATTTTGGTCGGGGTCGTTACCATCGCTGAAATCTAACTTATCGGTTTCAATGTGGCGATATAGAATTCCTTTGGCAGTAAAAAATGCATTAATAGACCCTAATTTAGCTTCGAAAAGGATTTTTCCTCCAGCGTCTACAGTATCATACTGCCCTTTGTTCTCAACAAACAGGGCGTGTTCAAAAGGGTTAACAGACCATTTGATCTGAGGCAGGCCGGTGTTGGGAGCGGGAGATGTTCCCTTGCTTCCCGATTGGGCGTTTGTAGTAAAAATTGAGAATAGGACTACAGAAACTGAAAGTAAAAATTTCTTCATCGAATGGATTTTATCAATAACTCATTAACGCGTTCTAATACTAATTTATTGTCTCCTCAAGGGATTTTGAGAAAACGAAGGTGCTAATTTATGAAAAAAAGTAGTTCCTGCTTTAGGTTTCAGGGTGTTTCGGAATTATTTTTCTCCAAGTAGATGACATGAAGCAGCAAATTACCAACCACACCCATGGTTTTTTTGTCTATAACACTCATATTATCACTCTGTTTGTGATGAAAGTATGGGTAGTCCCTTGTTTTAACATCATAATGCACAATGTCAATGGTTGGGATTCCGGCTAACTCATTGACGTACTTATGGTCATCAATAGTTGGAGCGGTACGGTCGCGGGTAAAATAGCCGCTATACCCTAAGGTTGAAGCAATATCCCAAATATGATTAACAACTTTTGGAGCGTACATAAGGGAAGTCCCTTCCATTGGGAAAACGGCATCTTTTCCGCCTACCATATCCAGTAAAATTCCATAACGGGGCATTATAAAATTGGTTGGCAAGTTTTTAGCCCAATATTGTGAACCAAGGCACCAGGTATTATCTTGCTCAGGATATTTAGTGGTTTCTCCATTCTTGCCTTCCTGTTGTCCGTAATCTTCCAGGTCAAAAAACACAAGGTCGACCCCAACGCCTGCACCTTTTAAATGACGGGCAACTTCCAGCAACATGGCCACACCGCTTGCTCCGTCATCGGCACCATCAAATGGTTTATTGGAATCAACGGCTTCCATATCCGACCATGGGCGCGTATCCCAGTGAGTGCATATCAATATCCGTGCATTATTTTTAGGATCGGAAGATATCATTACATTATTGAATTCATATTGTTTCCCGTCAAATGTTCTGGCTTTCGAGGTCTGAACCATTGGATGCAGACTGTCTTTTTCCAATTCGGCAACAATAAAATCCAAACATTTTTTATGTGCTTTTGTTCCCGGAATCCGTGGGCCAAAATCAACCTGGGTTTGGGTGAAATAATAGGCTGAATCAGCATTAAATGCAGGCACCTTAATATCCGCCGGAGGAGCGGGTTTCGTAGTATCGGACGTAACAATACGGTCGTTATCTTTGCTTCCGGGGCAACCCGTTAAAAGAAACAAGAATGGCAATAATGCCAGACCAGTTATAGCAAATTTATTTTTTCTTTTCATATTTCCAATTCGTTTTTTCAGGCCCGTCCTGCAAGGTTACAAATTTCGAAAGTACATTGCGTATTGCATCGGCCAGCGTAAAATCTTTTTTCTTCTTGGCTTCATTCCTTACTTCCAGTAAACTGTCCACCAACTCTCCGAAAACCTCGTTACCCTGCACAGTAGTATTATCAGGCAGAAGACCCAAAATATCGATAAAAAATGTGCAGTATGCTTTCTTGAATTTTTCAAAAGTCTCTTTACTCACGCCTTCCGTTTTTCCGCTTGTGTTAAACTGATTTACATAAGTAGAAACCTTGAACATACTCGATATAACTATGGCTGTATTAAGGTCATCGTTCATGGCATCCATACAGTCGTTCTCAAAGGATGATAACGCTTTTTCAACGTCTTGCCCCAAACCCCTTAAGGGGCTTTGAGTAGGACTATCGGAAGCCCCTTTAGGAGTTTGGGGTTGGCTGTTTCCGTTCCAATTCATGTCTTTCAACAGAATATAAATTTCACTCAGTTTGCTATAGGCTTTTTCGGCATCCTGCAAACCTTTATTCGAAAAATCAATCGGGTTACGGTACTGGCTTTGCAACATGCAAAAGCGTAATGTCATTGGGCTGTAGGCTTTGTCGAGCAAATGATGTTTACCACTGAAAAGCTCGTGAAGCATGATAAAATTGTTGAGTGACTTGCCCATCTTTTGTCCGTTGATGGTGAGCATATTATTATGCATCCAGTAACGCACAGGCTGTTTACCGCTTGCCCCCAATGATTGTGCAATTTCACATTCGTGATGCGGGAAAAGCAGATCCATTCCACCACCGTGAATATCGAAAGTCTCTCCCAGATATTTTGCACTCATAGCAGAACATTCAATATGCCAGCCCGGGAAACCTTCGCTCCATGGCGATGGCCAGTGCATAATATGTTCGGGTGAAGCTTTTTTCCAGAGGGCAAAATCAAGAGGGTTTCTCTTCTCACTTTGTCCGTCTAAATCGCGGGTGTTACTTTGTAAATCATCTGTAATCCGCCCCGAAAGCTCACCATAAGGATAATCTTTTTCAAAACTTTTTACATCAAAATAGACCGAGCCTTGCGATTCGTAGGCATAGCCATGTTCTATTATTTTTTCAATCATCAAAATCTGTTCAATGATATGGCCGGATGCCCTCGGTTCAATGGATGGAGGCTGCACATTAAGCTGCCGCATAATATCATGATAGGCCTCGGTATATAGCTGAACAATTTCCATAGGCTCCAGTTTATCAAGCCTGGCTTTTTTGGATATCTTATCTTCGCCTTCATCCGAATCGTTTTCCAAATGCCCAACATCGGTTATGTTACGCACATAGCGCACTTTGTATCCCAGGAAAGTAAGATACCGGAACAATACATCAAACGTTATTGGCCCCCTTGAATTACCCAAATGAGGATTACTATAAACCGTTGGCCCGCACAAGTACATGCCCACAAATGGAGGATGCAGCGGAACAAAAAGTTCACGTTCCCGTTTCAGGGTATTATATATGTATAGTTTAGATTCTGTCATAAATTCAACTTAACCATGCGAATGGAATGGCAAAGATAAGGAAGTAGAGTTAAATGGGGTTAGGGGTAATATTCTATGGTTCGCTCTTTAATCTCTATAGGCTTTCCATCTTTCATCTCAACCCACTTAAGCCAATTGCCTTCTTTGTCAAAATTTTCAAAATGGATTGTAAAATTGTGGGACGAAGAACTGTCAGCTTTAAAACCTGTACTTTCAACAAGTGTACCATTTTTATCGTATGTGTTAGTCCATTTCACTTCTAATTTACCATTATTAAAAGTACACCATTCAGTATTATTGCCTTTGTCATCATATTTATGTCTTATTTCTGTCTTCAGAGTATCACGTTTAAATAATTTATAATCTGTTTGATTTCCTTTTTCGTCATAGGCTTTGTTAACAGTCGAAATAATAATACCCCGGTTGTTTACTTTTATAACTTCAATTTCCAGTCCGTTTGTATTATTCTTAATATATTCTTTGTAATGTAGCGTGTCTTTATTCCCACAATAAGTGTCGTGTTCCGTTCTATAGCCATTTTCATCTACCTTGTAAACTTCAATTATCTCCCTTTCAACTGCATTACCATTGGATTTATAAAAGTCAATTTCGATTATATTACCCTTTTTATCATGAAGAATGTTTGCCAAGCCCTGCTTTTTCTTTGTTTTAAAACTGTCTTTTATAAGATTTTCATTTGTGTCATAATAGTATATGTCATAAGAAATTATGCTATCATCCTGATTTTTGGTCGTTTTTTCAAGGTAATTTCCTTTTTTATCGAACTTTAAAAACGTTGTATAAAACTTACTTTTTAAAACTTGTCCTGAGCTATCTATGCATCCATATCTGTATTGGGTTACAGATTTTACTTTGCCACGAAATTGCAAGGTTGAGAGATCGCACTTCCGTTCCTTTTTCTCTTTCGTTCCTTTGCAGGAAAACAGAAAAAAGGAGATTATAAGAAACAGAAAAATATTTTTCACGAAAGTGGTTTTAGTAATATTCTATTACCCGCTCTTCTATTGTGTTAGGCTTTCCATCCGACATATAAACCTCCCTGAGCCAGTTACCTTCTTTGTCGAAGTTTTCGAATTTGCAGGTTATGCTCGACTCAACAGTACCGTCAGCTTTATAAAATATCGTTTCAATATTATTGCCTTTATCATCGTATTTGCGGGTTAATTTACTTTGCATCTTTCCGTCTCCTTTAAAAGTAGTGCTTTCAATATCCTTTCCAAGCGAATCATTTTTGAATACTGTTTTCGTCTCCAATGAATCATGTTTATCAAATCTTTGATATTCTACCTCATAGCCTTTCTCATCATAGATCCGTACTTCCTTAATAACAAGGCGATCTTTATTGTCGAATTTTGCATTTTCGGTTTCTTGCCCCATGTCATTATATTTAATATGGGCTTTGTAGTTAAGGCTATCCTTTTTACCCCAATAACAGTCTTCTTCAATTGGGTTACCATTTTTATCTACTGTATAAAGTGTCGTTATACCCCTTTTGGGTTTACCGTTGTCGGAATAATTTTGGTCTCTTTCAATGCAATTTCCGTTTCCATCAAATAAGAAATTAGTCCAAAATGTTCCTATATACTCCTTGCCGCTGTCACTAACCAGGTGTTCATTGGAGTCGTATTTACAGAATATATAATCGCCAATGCTATCACTTTTATAATGAAAATGCCTTGAGGTTAAATATCCTTTTTTATCAAATACCCAATGCTTGGTTTCATATAAAGGTCCTTTTAAAACCTGGCCGGCACTATCGGTAGCAGTGTATTCCGCTTGTGCAACAGATTTTACTTTCCCCTTCAGGTTCGATTGTTCAAGGCTATTCTTTTCTTTCTTTTTTTCTTTTATTCCTGTACACGAAAATAAAGTGAGTGCAAGTGCAATGGCAGGGAAAATAGTTTTCATTGAATTTGAATTAAGAACGCAAATATAAAATAATGATGGTAGTATTTAAAATTCCACTAATTCGGTCCCACTAAATAGTGTCATTTGGTTATTGCTAGCAATGGTATTTTAAGTTTTCGCGCTTTGGCTTTTATTTACTAATTATTAATTTCTAATTGAATGAACGGTCATTGACTTTTTAGTAAAACGCTATTTCATGTATTATATTTGCAGTATGAAAATACAAGAAACGGAAATCCAGCAAACAATTTTAGGTGTGCTATCTTCATTGCTCTATTGCTTAGCATTGCAAAAAGCAATAAAATATTTTGCAAAAATCAGATTATCAATTTGTTGTAAAAAAATATTTTATTGCTTTCTATTGCAATTTCATTGCATTTCCATTGCAAAAGTTATTGCTTTTTTAAGCCTGTTTTTTGCAAAAAAAGTGACTTTTTTTAGTGTAACTTAGTGCTCTTAGTGTCTTGGTGGTGAGTGTATTTTTGGTTCCTGATTGACGCCCTGATATCTTCAATACTTCCTTTGGGTACCGCACTTATTAATCGCTTTGTATATTCTTTCTGAGGATTAAAATAAATTTCATCAGCATCGCCCATTTCTTCTATTTTTCCGTTATATAAAACTATCATCCTATCGGATATAAATTTTACAACAGAAATATCGTGGGAAATAAATAAATACGTGAACCCGAAATCTTTTTTCAGCTCCGAAAGTAGGTTTATCACTTGCGCCTGAACAGATACATCCAAAGATGAAATACACTCATCACACACAATAAATTCAGGGTTAAGGGCCAAGGCCCTGGCAATGCAAACCCGCTGGCGCTGCCCACCTGAAAACTCATGCGGGTAGCGGTTGTACTGAGATTCATTCATGCTCACACGCTCCAATAATTCAATCGCTTTTTTCTTCCGTTCTTTTTCATCTGCCAGGATATTATGCACATGCATCGGTTCCACTATTGATTCTCCAATGGTCATGTGCGGATTGAGAGATGAATAAGGGTCCTGAAAAATGATTTGCAATTTTTTCCGGTAATGCCGCATTTCTTCAGCCGGAAGTTTTAAAAGATCCGTTCCTTTATAGATAAGGCTTCCCGAGGTTGGTTCGATCAACCGTAAAATGGTTCTGCCTAATGTGGTTTTCCCGGAGCCCGATTCCCCAACAATACCAAGTGTTTCGCCGGGATATACATTAAAACTTATATCATCAACAGCTTTTACATAGTCAGTTGTTTTTCCGAATATGCCATGATTAACCGGGAAGTAAGTCTTTAGATTTTCAACTTTCAAAATCGGTTCAGAAGCATATAGTTTTTTGTGGGCTTCCTTTCGTTCTTCAGGGGTGATGAGGTTCTTTTCGTCCCACCCCAAACCCCTAAAGGGGCTTTGAATAGTGCTATTCAAAGCCCCTTTAGGGGTTTGGGGTGCAGGTGACTCCAAAAAATCTTTCACGGTTGGGAGTACCCTCAATCGCTTATCCAGTGGAGGGCGGCAAGCCAGCAATCCTTTTGTATAAGGGTGTTGAGGATTTGAAAACAGGTCGAGAATAGTGCCCTGTTCAACAATATCACCTTTGTACATTACCAATGCTTTGTCAGCAATTTCAGCTATTACACCTAAATCATGCGATATGAAAATTATACTCATCCCATTTTCTTCCTGAAGTTCTTTCATCAGTTCGAGAATGGTTTTTTGTACAGTCACATCCAGCGCAGTTGTGGGTTCATCGGCAATAAGCAAGGATGGATTGCATGACATAGCCATGGCGATCATTACGCGTTGCTTTTGCCCCCCTGATAATTGATGCGGATATGAATCAAGAATGGTTTCCGGCCTTGGTAGTTTTACTTTTTTGAAAAGTTCAAGCGTGCGGTTTTTGCTCTCCGTTTTTGAAACATGCTGATGAAGCATTATAGCTTCCATTACCTGGAAGCCACAAGTTAAAACTGGATTGAGCGAGGTAAGCGGCTCCTGAAATATCATGGCAATTTCATTTCCGCGGAAACTACGCATATCTTTCTCTGAAAGAGTTTGAATGGCAGTTTTGCCAATTCGCGATGAATTGAAAATGAGTTCTCCGCCTGAAATTTTTCCCGCACGGGGAATAAGCCGCATCAAAGCAAGCGAAGAAACTGTTTTTCCCGAACCCGATTCACCAACAATACCCAAACATTGGCCTCGTTCAAGGGAATAACTGATTCCATTGATAGCGTTGAAAGTACCGTATTCAGTATTAAAATTAACGGAAAGATTGTTTACTTCTAAAAGAGTATCTTCCAATTTAATTGATAAATGAAAAAGGTTTACTAAATATCTTCACTGTAAAAAACGAGCAACAATTTTCCATTATCGTATTCTTCACTTTTATCACTTAGTGTTATCCACTTCTTTTTACCTTTATGTGTGAAACTCCAAACACGGCTGTCGTTTTGGGAAACATAATCACCATATTTTGTGGTCATATAATTTGAAAACCTTTCTAATACTACAGCGGCTATAGAATCGCTTTCCAGGTAAACTTCTTCATCCACTTCATTCAGTTTTTCCTTATCAAAGTAATAGGTGATTTTATAATAATTTACAGAATCAATAGGTTCATTAACTGAGTCTGGTTGTAATGTATCTATAGGGAAGGTATAACTTATATCATCCGTATCATTTCCGTCCGCAATTTTCTTTTCCGAGTTTAAAACTGCTTTAAAATCTTCCCCAAGGTTTACAGACCGGATAAAATTATTTCCATCACCGACTAAAAGTTTAATAAGGCTTACTTTGTGTTCAACCGTCGGATTGTTTGTAGCTATGGTATTTTCTTTATTGGGATTATTACATGCATCATAAATCAAGGCTGATAAGCCAATGATAAGTAGCCCAAATATGCGTGTTAATTTTTTACCTCTCACAACTCCTGCAAACAGAGAGCGAATGTACAAAAAATTAAGGGAGGCAGATTAAAGTGAATACATTTTACCCGGCAATGACTTCAAAACACCTGCAAATTCAAGGGTTAATAAATGGGTTGAAAGATTCCCCGGTGAAAGGTTTGCCATTAAAGCAATATCGTCAATATGAACAGGTGTATTTTTTGATTGTAATACTTTTACAATAATCTCTTCCTGTGGATTTAATTCAGGGAACAAATAGGTTTGTTTTTTAGGTTTCTTTTTGGTGTCTTTCCAGCCAAGGCTGTTAAGCATATCATCAGCTGATTGAATAAGACTGGCCTTATTTTGCCGTATTAGCAAATTACAACCTTGCGAATATGCATCTTCACTCCTCCCAGGAACTGCAAATACATCTCTGCTATAAGAAAATGCAATATCAGCAGTAATAATTGCGCCACCTTTTGCCTTCGATTCAACAACTATAATAGCATCAGATAATCCTGCGATAATACGGTTTCGTTTCGGAAAATTTTCGGGAGAGAGTTTGGTGTTACTTAAAAAATCACTGGCAAGTCCACCATTCTCAAGCATTTTTTTAGCCAGGTTATTGTGTTCGGCAGGATACATTGTGTCAAGCCCATGGCCTATAACGCCCACAGTTGGAAGTCCAAATTTTAAAGCAGATTTATGGCTTTCCGCGTCAATTCCATAAGCAAGTCCGCTAATTATCAAAACACCGGAGTCTTTTAGCCCTTCAATAATATCATGACTCATTTTTTTACCATATGGGGTTGCATTACGGGTGCCAACTATTGCTACAATCCTTGCAGCATCCAAATCAGCAGAACCTTTATAATACAGCATTACCGGACAATCCGGACATTGTTTAAGCCTTAACGGATAATTTTTATCCAAATAAAAAAGTGGTGTTACCTGATTCTGTTCAATAAATTTTATTTCCTTTTCGGCAAAATGAAGAATTTCCTGCCTGACAATAGCCTCTGCTGTAATTTCACCAATGTCAGGTATTTTGAGAAGCCTTTGTTTTGATTCTTTAAATACGGCTTCAGCACTTCCGCAGTATGATATAAGTGTTTTTGAAGTAATATGACCAACATGATCAATTAATGTTAATCCAATTTTATATAGAAGATCGCTTTCCATCCTTTAAAATTTGTAGATGCAAAAGTAAAATCATTGTGGAATAAAAATTAAAGAAAATAAAAATTGATAATGTTGATTTTCTGAAACAATGGTCGTCCTCTTTAAATCCTTGAAGAAAACCATTGTATTCAAAGTAAAATCTTAAAATGAATTTTCAGGTTATTTAATATGGTTACCCCCATTCTTAGGACAGGAATAAGACAAAGTTAAGATATATTTATTGATGTTGTCATTTTTTTCTTTTTTGCTTCTTTTTTCTTTTTGTTAATAAGTGCTCAGGCAACTTGACTATATAGGAAAGCAGGGGTTTTGTAATCAAGGGACTGGTGTATACGCTCCTGATTATAAAAGCTAAAGTACTGTTGCAAGCCATTGTAAAGCTGCACACCGTCTTCAAAAGAATAGAGGTAAACACATTCATACTTGACACTTCTCCACAGCCGCTCAATAAAGATATTATCGATGGCTCTGCCTTTACCGTCCATACTGATTTGTATACCCTCGCAGGCTTTTATCCATTCTTCGCTGGTAAACTGGCTGCCCTGGTCTGAGTTGATGATTCCAGGCTTACCCTGTTTTTCTATGGCTTCCTGTAATACCGATACGCACCATGCTGCCTCCATGCTGTTGCTTACAGACCAGTTCACCACATAACGGGTGTGAAGGTCTATAATGGCGCATAAATACATAAACCCTCTTCTCATAGGAACATACGTAATATCAACTGCCCATACCTGATTTCCATGGTCTATGGTTAGTCCTTTCAGTAGATATGGATATACTTTATGCCCTTTGCAGGGTTTACTTAAGTTGCGTTTACGGTAAATCGTTTCCCACCCCATCAGTTCCATCAGCCTGCGTATGCGCTTGGGATTGACTTCATATCCCTGCCCTCGGAGCCACGCTGTTAATTTGGGTTTCCCGTAAAACGGTGTTTTAAAGTACTGTTCATCCATTAAGCGCATCAGGTGAAGGTTTTCTTCACTCTCTGGGACAGGTGTATAATACAATCCGCTGCGGTGCATACTTAATAGTTCACATTGGCGGATAATGCTAATATCCATGCTCTTTTCTATCATAGCCTTGCGAGCCATTAATGGCTTTACTGTAATTTTTTTTTGAGCCAGTCATTCTCCACTTTCAATTGCCCTATCTGAGCATACAGCTTCTCCATAGCCGCTTCTTTCTGCTCTTTATCCTCCCCAGGCTTCTGCTCGCTCTCAAAAACAAGTGCTACCTTGCTTAGGAACTCTTTCTTCCACGTACTTATCTGCGTGGGGTGTATCTCATACTTGCGGCTCAGTTCCTCCACTGTGCTTCGCTCTTTCAATACTTCAATAACTACTTTGGCTTTGAAGTCTGCGCTGAATTTGCGCCTCGGTTTGTGTTCCATAATCCAGGTAAATTTAGGTTAAGTTATTACTTGTTTTCCTATCTTAACTACCTGTCCTATTTTTGGGGGTAACCATAAAAGTGTCAACTATGAATGTATAAACGAAAGTAAAACAGCATGAATCATATTAATACTTGTACTTTCTGGCAGTTATTCACTGAATATAAGATTGAGAGTCCCATTGTGCAACGAGACTATGCTCAAGGG
>CAIPDV010000088.1 GCA_903863935.1 uncultured Bacteroidota bacterium | reverse complement strand
TATCCATACAGATAAAACTTCCCATCCTTTGGTTGATTCTGCAAAAAATGCGGGTGATGATGATACTACCGATGATGATAATGTCAGGTCCTATGAAATAGGGTTGGAGTTTGGAAGTGACCAGTCATCGCATGGTCTTCATGCAGGTAAAAAATTACCTTACATGGAACCAAGTTTCACCTATTCTGCTCCTAAGGGTTTTTATATAGGGGTAAGTGATAAATTTATTTTTGTTAAAGATAGCGGAGGGTTTGACGTATTTGCATTAAATCCGGGCTGGAATATTGACCTGACCGATAACACAACATTAAATTTTAACCTTACGCATTACTGGGTGAGAGCGCGTACGCCTCTATCAATTAGTGCTGATTTAAGTGATAATGTTGAATCATACATCGACCACTGGATAGGCGAATCAGAAGGTAGATTTACGGTAGATTATGAATACTATAAGAGTTCGTCAACCATAAAAACGCCGGGTGATATTATTTTCACGCCAGATATTTCACATACGTTTAAAATTGGCATAAGTAAAAAGACTTCTCTTTTGATTGTTCCGGAAGGTAATGTGGATTTTGGAACCACGAACTCCTATACTCATTATCTTGCAAATGTGGGAGATACCGCTCTTGTTCAGGCATATAAAAAGAAGAAACCAACGCAAAATGCCCCATTCGCTTTATTAGACTATAATGTGATTGTAACCATCGATCTCAAAATTGGGAAATTTGATTTGGAGCCAGCCTTTAATTATAATGGTCCAATATATAAAGTTAAAGGCGTTCCATCCAAGCCATTGGCTTACGGAACCATTAATTTAGTCTATACCATTCAATAATAGACAGGGCTTTGTATCTTTACACGCCAAAGCCTGTCATATTTTGAAACCTTTTACATTAAACAAGCAGATACTTTATGCTACAGGTATGATGGGTTGGTCTATCATGGTTAACCTGATAGGGGTAATGCTCGTATATTTTTATATACCGCCTAAAGGATCGGGGTTACATGTGTTAATAACGCAACGCACTTTTTTGGGTATTTTCACGCTTATGGCCCTAATTACCGCAGGAGGCAGGCTTTCAGACGCTTTTTACGATCCATTTATTGGAAAGATGAGTGATTCACATAAAGGTAAAAGGGGTAGGAGAATACCATTTATGATGTTCAGTATTATTCCGGCAGTTGTTTGTTGCATATTGGTGTTTTTTCCGCCTGCAAGGCAAGTGAGCAGGTTAAATATTGGTTGGCTGGCAAGTTTTTTAACACTATTCTTTATGGCTGCTACTACCTATATCATACCTTATAACTCATTATTGCCTGAACTTGCAACAACCGATGAAGACAAGATCAGGCTCTCTACTTTCCAGCAGGTAGGGTTTGCACTGGGTGCATTCATTGCGTCACTAACCAATAACATAGCTGATTTATTCGCATATCTTTTACATTTGACAGAAAGAGGTACAAGCGTTCAATATGCAGCAGTTTCACTGGCTGTTATGGGTGGCTTAATAATGCTCATTCCGGTTCTTACTGTTGATGAAAAAAAGTATTGCCGTTCGGTTCCATCCTCAACGCCACTAATGGAAGCATTGAAACAAAGCCTCTCAAACCGGAATTTCATCTATTTTATTATTGCAGTATTGGCATATTCTATGGCACTTAATATTATTACAAATGGCATGCTTTATTTTTTAACGGTTTTGTGTCACATAGATGCTTCCCAAGGCTCCAAATTCATAGGATACACCTTTTTACTGGCTCTTATGTTTTTCCCAATTGTTAATCTACTTGCCAAACGATTTGGAGAAAAGAAGTTGCTGGTAATTTCATTCTTTATTCTCGGATTTGTGTTTGCAGGTATAGCCTTAATTGGGAAATTAGCTATGCCGCCTGTTGTTCAGCTATATCTTTTCCTTGGCATAGCTTCCTTTCCGGTAGCAACACTCGGGATTTTACCCAATGCATTGCTTGCCCGGATAGCTTCCGATAATGCTGCATTGACCGGTGACAACAGGGAAGGCACTTATTTTGCCGTAAACTTTTTTTCAATTAAAGTAGGACAGACATTCGGATTAGCAGTGTTTGCCATGCTTACCATTTATGGCAAAGACCCCGGACACGATTTTGGGCTAAGGCTCAGTGGTATTTTTGGATGTGCACTTTGCATAATTTCGGGTTTAATTTTTACCGGTTTTAAGGAAACCAGAAAACTATAAACCTTCTGTTTTATCCCTTTTTATGTGATTATTATCATGACATTGATACAATTGCCCGAAAAGTAGTATCTTTGGGGTAATAATTAAAATAAAAAGCCATGTTACTTTTTCTAGAAGCTATAAAACCAGGAGAAATTATTCTGATACTCGCAGTTGTATTATTATTATTCGGTGGTAAGAAAATTCCGGAATTAATGAAGGGACTGGGTCAGGGGATAAAAGAATTCAAGGATGCATCAAAAGGTACATCTGATAAGGATAATGCAGGTAAAGATGCGGATGAAACAAAGGGGCAAATAAAATAGATTCCTTTATGATTTAATATTGAATTATATTGTTGAATACGGTATTTTTCAATTATTTTTAAAATAAATTTTACTTTTCCAGGTTTCAATAGTCATAGAGAATGAATAACAGAGTAACCGGAAAAATTGTGAGAAAAGTACTCGGAAGTTTTATATTCCTGTTTTTATCTTTTTTTGCTCATGCAACACACCAGGTAGGTGGCTATATCGCATATAAATGCCTGGGCGGTAATACTATTCAGGTTACTATTATTAGTTATACCAATACTTACCTTACTACCGTAGACAGAGATACTATGCGTATCTATTGGGGTGATGGGAGTAATGAATTATTGTACAGGCAGAATGGCCCTATTGATGATAATAACTATCCCAATGGAGTCCCAATTTGCAATTATCAATTTGATGCCACCCCGCCAACTCCTTTGGTTGATGCCAGAAAGATCAATATTTATGTGGGAACACATACTTATGATGGACCCGGTGATTATACCCTGTGGATGGATGACCCTGACCGGATGGCTAATATTGATAATATTACGGGTTCAGTAAATGTAGATTATTATATGTATACTACCATTTGCGCCAATGCATTCCTTATCCCAGGCTGTGTAAATTCTCCGTTAATTACGAATTCCCCGGTTTGTCAATATGGGTGTGCAGGAGAATGTTATACATATAATCCGGGTGCTTATATACCAACCCCGCCATCTGATGTTAATGACAGTATAGTTTACTCTCTGGGTCATTCACTTTTTTTGAACACCAGTACAAAAAGAGGTGAAACTTGTCCGGGTAACGATCCGGTTGTTCCTTCGGGTACAATTAAGGTTGATGCAATAACGGGTACTTTGTCCTGGTGCAATGCAATAGCAGGGAAATGGAATTTTGTAATATTAATGACAACGGTGCGGAGAAATTATATTTCGGTTGGTGGGCAATTGGAAAAGCAAATTGTGCCTATTGATACGGTTGAGCTGGAGCTTGAGGTTATTATAAATGGAAATTGCGACTATAACCCTACTGTTACAAGTATCGATACATGTGTTATTGCAGGAGACACTTTCAATCATAAATTTAAAGCTACAGGATCTCCTTCGTCTGAACCTCTATATATTACTTACGCTGGGGAACCGCTCTCCCTTTCTCCACCTGCAACTATCACTGGCACCTCTTCACATGGAGACCCAGTTTTTCCTGTTATTAATTGGGCGACCAACTGTCCTGAAGTACGTGCAAACCCTTACATATTTGTTCTGAGGGCAACGGAAAAAGCTTTAGGAAGCGGGTTTCCACCCGATACAAATTATTATAGCGGTTATGGCACTGCGCTTATCACAGTTGTTGGTCCTCCCCCCCCCAATCTTGTCGAAACCATTACTGGTACTACCGTTTGTTTAAGTTGGGGACAAAGCCCATGCCCTCAGGCAACCGGATATAATATTTATAGAAAGATAGGCTGTACACCATGGATACACGATGGATGCACCACAGGGGTGCCCCCATCCTCAGGATATACATTGATAGCCACGAATGTTGGAATTACGAATACCACCTATTGCGACAGTAATGGTGGTGCAGGACTATCTCCCGGTGTTGATTATAGTTATATTGTAGATGCTACCTATCCGCTTGAATCTGCATCGCAGAGTATTGCTTCCAATAGTGTATGCGCGTTAATAAAATTAAGTGTACCTGTGCTTACCAATGTTAGTGTTACAACGACAGATTTAAGTAAGGGTGAAATGTTTCTCCGTTGGATGAGGCCGATTGCTGATACTCTTAACCTTGATACTACAAAATTCCCACCGCCTTATAAAACTGTTTTGTCGCACGCAACAGGTATGAACAGTAAATTGTTTTCACAAATTGCCTCTTTCACGTATCCTAAATTCACTGCAATTCCACAATACGCAACTTATTCCGACACAGGATTAAATACAGCATTGGATAGTTATAATTATAAAATTGATTTCTCTTACACCGATCCTTTATCTCATGGTTTCAAACTTGTAGGTTCTTCCGGAACAGCTTCTTCCACATATTTGAGGACGCAAAGAGGGGATAAGCAGGTGACCTTGGGCTGGTCTGCCAAAGTGCCATGGACAAACGATACTAATTATGTTTATCGTTCGGTTTCAGGTCCATATTCATTCATAGGTAAAACTATTGGCACAACTTATATAGACACAGAATTGCATAATGGCACCCAATATTGTTACTATGTTAAAACGGAAAATCATTATGCCGATACCAACATCATGCATCCGCTTTTCGATTCTTCCGAAACTATTTGCGCCACACCTCAAGATACAATTGCCCCTTGTGCTCCACCATTAACTGTTAATGTAAAGTGTACACTATATGTTGATTCTCTTGTCTGGAGTAACCCGGACAGGCTTTGCCCGAGGGCCAATAAGGTAACAAGTTACCAGGTATGGTACACTCCGGTTGAGAATGGCGACATGGCTCCAATTGCTACTATTAATAATCCGGAAGATACCATATTTGTAATTGCTAATTTAGCTTCTGTAGCAGGCTGTTATGCGGTTTATGCTTTTGATTCTGCAGGACAAGCAATCCCACTTAATACGGTTTGCGTTGACAATTGCCCGCAATATACATTGCCAAATGTATTTACTCCCAATGGTGATGGCACGAATGATTTCTTCACTCCGCTTGAACCTTACAGGTATATAAAAGATGTTGACATCAATATATATAATCGCTGGGGACAGCTTATGTTCCATACAACAAACCCTAATATAAACTGGAATGGTACTGACGAACACTCAGGACAGCCTTGCCCTGACGGGGTTTACTATTATATATGCACGGTAAACGAAATCCGTCTCAAGGGAATTGTTCCAGTCGTCCTGAAAGGGTTTATTGAGATAATAAGAGGTAAGTAAAGTCGGAGCCCGACTGGCAATAATTCTAAAGCCCTGTAGAATTTCGGAGAGATATAAATTTCCTATAAATCCAGTTTTAATCCGTCGTAAGCAAGATGAATATGCGGAGGTAATTCTTTTTCGATATCTTCATGTTTGCCAAGCTGGTGGCTGATGTGGGTAAGATAAGTGGTTTTTGGTTTTAGTTCTTCGGCCAAAGTAATTGCTTCTTCAAGACTAAAATGCGATATGTGTTTTTCTCTTCGAAGTGCATTTAAAACGAGTACTTCGGAGCCATATATTTTTTCCTTTTCTTTTTCAGAGATGAAGTTGGCATCGGTTATATAAGTGAAGCTATTTACCCTGAAACCCCATACCGGAAGTTTGTGATGAAGAACTTCTATTGGAATAAATTTTGTGTGTCCAACCGTAAAGGGGTCTCCGGATATATGATGCATTCTTACTTCTGGGATGCCGGGGTATTTTTCTTCCGAAAAAATATACCATAGTGATTTCCGCAAAGCCCTATCGACATTAGCATCTGCATACACATCAATGGCTTGTTTCATGGTGAAATTAAAGGCTCTTATATCGTCCAAGCCGGCAATATGATCACGGTGTTCGTGCGTAAAAATTACAGCATCCAACCGCTTCACATTTTCGCGCAACATCTGTTGCCGGAAATCAGGCCCGGTATCAATTACAAATACGTATCCCTGGTCTTCAATTAAAATGGAAGAGCGGAGGCGTTTGTCTTTTTCATCGGTTGACAGGCATACCTCACAATCGCACCCTATTAAAGGGACTCCCTGTGATGTACCTGTTCCGAGAAATGTAATTTTCAAGAATGATAATTTTACAAGACAAAGGTAGGCATAATACCCTTTATGTAATCCAGGTAATTGTGGAGAACATGAGAACCCAGGTGCCTTTAATTTTCTTGTAAATATACATTTTACCTTCTTCTTCACATTCGCCAATACAATAATATGAAACAGAACAGATACACCATTGTTTATCCTTCGAAAATATAGGTATTGAAAGCCTTATATATTCAAACCTGCCAAAGAATTCTCCCGTTTTTTTATCCTGCCGAATGGACTTAGATATGGCATTAATACTATCATTGACCAGCACCCGACTTGTCTGTAGTTTATCGCTTTGCCAACTGTATCCATCAGGCCATCTGGTTATCTGCTTCATCATATATAAACTATCCTCTTTTGAGAAAATAATTGGAGTTGAATCTTTCATTTGATTGTAGCGTTGTATATATATTCTTTCTGCATTTACTGCCATTGTCGCGGGCAAAAGATGTATCGAATTATAAAAATCATAATACTCCTGCTCCAAAACTGTGTCAGTACGCGGCGTTTTAGCAACATCTGCTGGTTTTTCATCGCTTCTATTTTTAATTGCTGTGCTATGGCAGTTTCCAAAGAAGAGTACAAATGCTAAAAGTGGCAACGCTAATTTTTTCATCTTTTAAAATGATATATTCACTATTCAAAAGTAGCATTTATTTCCTGCCTTTTAAAGTGCATTTTTAAAAGGCTTTCCAGAGTTATAAACACCTCTTGAAAAAATAAGTTTTGATAAGTCTCAAAGTGATTGGTAAAAGAGATAATTTTGCGTAACACTAAAAAATAAGAGGGATTTACAGCACAAAAAATGAAGAACGCACTCGTATCTGTATTCGATAAGGAAGGATTAGAACCCATTGTACGCCAGCTTGATAAATGCGGAATTACTATATTCAGCACAGGAGGAACTCAAAAATTTATTGAAGATTTAGGGATTAATGTTGTTCCCGTTGAGGGTATAACTTCATTCCCTTCCATACTTGGAGGCAGGGTAAAAACCCTTCATCCCCGTGTTTTTGGAGGAATACTTGGCAGGAGAGACCTGGCAAGCGATGTGGCAGAAATGGATAAATATGAGATACCACCGTTCGATTATGTAGTGGTTGATCTCTATCCTTTCGAGCAGACCGTTGCTGAAGGCAAACCGGAAGATGAAATAATTGAAAAGATTGATATTGGTGGCATTTCACTTATTCGTGCAGCAGCTAAAAACTTTCAGCATGTGATGATAATCCCATCTAAGAATGAATATGGGAAACTGCTTGAAGTGCTGGAAAATGAAAATGGTGAATCAACCCTTGAGCTCCGCAAGGAACTTGCCAAACGTGCATTTGAAGTAAGCTCGAATTACGATACACAGATCAACGCATATTTTACCGGAGGTGCTGCATGTTTCAATAAAAAAATAAGTGGAGTAAAAACATTGCGATATGGCGAAAACCCGCATCAGAAGGCAGCATTCTACGGAAACCTGGATGACGCGTTCACACAGATACATGGCAAGGAACTTTCATACAACAACCTACTTGATATTGATGCAGCGTTCAATTTAATTTCTGAATTTAACGAAACTACATTTGCTGTAATTAAACATAATAACGCATGTGGGCTGGCTTCGCGTGCAACTTTAATAGATGCCTGGAAAGATGCACTGGCAGGCGACCCTGTATCTGCCTTTGGCGGAATATTGATTACGAACGCCGCCATTGATGAGGGCACAGCAAAGGAAATAAATAATTTATTTTTTGAAGTTTTAATTGCACCTTCCTACGAAGTAGCCGCATTGGATATCCTGAAACAAAAAAAGAACAGGATGCTGCTGGTTTCAAAACCATCTTTTAAGTTTCCGGCAAAGAATTTCCGTTCCTTGTTAAGCGGGGTAGTGGAGCAAGACCGTGACTGGAAAACAGATTTGATTGCGGATATGCGCCAGGTAAGCAAACTTGAGCCATCTTCCCAGGAAAAAACCGATTTGGAATTTGCCAATAAAATTGTGAAGCATCTCAAATCAAATACCATTGTACTAGCAAAAAACAAACAGTTGCTTGCTGCCGGAACCGGGCAAACATCCAGGGTTGATGCGCTGAAACAAGCCATTGAAAAGGCAGGTGCGTTTGGATTTGATCTGAAAGGAAGCGTAATGGCATCTGATGCCTTTTTCCCTTTTCCCGATTGCGTGGAAATTGCACACAACGCCGGAATAACTTCTGTAATTCACCCCGGTGGCTCAATTAACGACGATAAGTCCATAGCATATTGTGATAATAACAACATGTCAATGGTACTTACCGGAACACGACATTTTAAACATTAATACGTTATAACGTTCACAAAGATTGTAAAGTAAAAAGTGAAGCTATGCTGCAAAGAAAACATACAGACCCAACACAATTATTTTGTTCGACTTTAGGAACTTTAAACTTTATAAACTTTTAACTAATTATGGGATTATTCAGTTTTCTGCAGCAGGACATAGCCATTGACCTTGGTACTGCAAACACGATCATCATTCACAACGATAAAGTTGTTGTGGACGAACCTTCGATTGTGGCTATTGACCGGATGACAGGCAAGGTTATTGCGATTGGCCGCATTGCCCAGCAGATGCACGGTAAGACCCATGAGAATATTAAGACCATTCGTCCACTTAGGGATGGCGTTATTGCCGATTTTAACGCTGCTGAAAGCATGATACGGGAGTTGATAAGAATGACCCATACAGGCAGGAAATGGTTTACTCCATCACTACGAATGGTTATCTGTATTCCTTCCGGAATTACTCCTGTAGAACAGCGCGCAGTGCGTGATTCGGCTGAACATGCCGGTGGAAAGGAAGTGTATTTATTGCATGAGCCAATGGCTGCAGCAATCGGTATCGGTATTGATGTAGAAGAACCAATGGGTAACCTTATTGTGGATATTGGCGGTGGTACTACTGATATCGCAGTTATTGCACTTGGTGGTATTGTATGCGACAATTCAATACGTGTTGCAGGTGACGAATTTACTGCCGATATTGAAGAATACATGCGTCGTCAGCATAATATGCTGATAGGTGAAAGAACCGCTGAACGCGTAAAGATTGAAGTAGGTGCTGCAATTTCTGAATTAGATAACCCACCACCGGATTATCCTGTTCATGGTCGTGATTTGATGACCGGTATTCCAAAGGAGATACAAGTTTCCTACTCTGAAATTGCACATGCAGTGGATAAATCCATTTCAAAGATTGAAGAAGCAATTCTGCAAGCTTTGGAAAAAACTCCGCCTGAACTTTCTGCCGATATTTATCGCACCGGTATTTACCTTGCTGGTGGAGGCTCAATGCTTCGCGGATTGGATAAACGTATTTCTGCACGTACAAAATTACCTGTTCACATTGCAGAAGACCCATTGAGAGCTGTTGCGCGTGGTGCGGGTATTGCGCTTAAAAATATCCATCGTTTCCCTTTCCTGCTCAAATCATAACTATTAGCAATTCGCTAATAGCCAACAGCTATCCGCCATGTACGGTATAATCGCTTTTCTCAGAAAATTTTATTTTGCTGTACTCTTTGTTGTTTTGGAAATAATTTCTTTAATTTTTGTTTTCTCAAACAACTATTATCATGAAGCAGGTTATTTCAACTCATCGAATAAAATAGCCGGTACGGTTTATAGTGCATATTCAGGCGTTACAACATATTTCAATCTAAAAAAAGTAAATCAGCAACTCGCCGATGAAAACGCAAGACTATTGCATCTGGCAAGTGAAATAAAAGATACCTCGGCACATAAAAAAATACCAAAAACAAATCCATTCGGTCAGGAATTCAATTTTATTCTGGCAGAAGTTATTGATAATTCAACTAACCTTCCCAATAATTATATCACACTCAACGGAGGCTCCGACCAGGGGATTGGTGAAGGAATGGGAGTTATAAGCCCCGAAGGAATTGTTGGTGTGGTAGTGAAAGTCTCTTCACACTATTCGGTGGTCATGTCGCTACTGCACAAAAAGGCTTTGGTGAGTGCTATGTTTAAAAAGAGCGGAACTTTTGGCACTTTATCATGGGGAGAAAAAATGGATTATCGTTTTGCTACACTTGCCCAGATACCTATGAGTGAAAAAGTGAGAGTGGGTGATACTATTGTTTCCAGCGGGTTTTCCAATACATTTCCTAAAGGTATAATGATAGGAGAGGTAGAATCTGTTAAAGAAATTCCTGAACAATATTTTTACACCGTTCGGGTAAAACTATCTACCGATTTCAAAAATCTGAGATATGTTTATGTAGTTAGTGATTTGAGGAAAATTGAAAAGGAAAAGTTGGAGGACGATGCTGCAAACGGGTTAAATGAAAAGGCGAAATGATAATTGAAGCAGGAAAGAATTTTTTACGTTTTCTCTTTTTTATTCTCCTGCAGGTAACTATTGTCCGGCATCTGGATCTTGGAATATTTTTTAATCCCTTTGTTTTTATTGCTGCAATACTAATGCTACCCTTCCGTCTTAATAAAAGTATTGTATTGCTTGTTGCATTTGCCACAGGCTTAATTATTGATATGTTTTACAATACCATGGGAATGAATGCGGCCGCTTGCACTTTGATGGCATTTTGCAGACCTGCTATTTTGCGGTTTTATGCCCCGGCAGGCGAATATAATGCTGATGCAAATGCTACCGTTGGTTCAATGGGCTTACGATGGATGCTGAGTTATGCAGGCACCTTGATAATTCTACATCATACGGTGCTCTTTTATCTGGAAATGTTCTCTATGCACAACTTCTTCACTACCCTGTTTAAAGTTGTTCTAAGTGGAATTGCAACACTGATTCTTATTCTGTTAACCCAGAGCCTCTTTTTCAGAAATGCATCATGAATAGTCTGTTTGGCGACCGGAAATATATTATTGGCGGCATCTTTCTGATTGCCTGCATAGCGTTTATCATCCGTTTGTTTTATATGCAGGTTATTGACGAAACGCTAAAGCTTGATGCAAGTAACGAAACCTTTCGCCATGTAACACAATACCCTCCAAGAGGATGTATTTATGACCGCAAAGGCCGCTTATTAGTTACTAACGAAGCAGCCTATGATATTCTTGTTACTCCATCTCTCGTAAAAGATTTTGACACGAATTCTTTCTGCAATGATTTGGGAATTACCAAGACAGATTTTATTTCCGGAATTAAAAAAGCAACCATTCAAAACACAGCTTATCATGCTTCCGTATTCTTGAAGAAAGTGACTCCGGAAATTTACGCTTCTTTTCAGGAAAAACTTTTTAAATATCATGGATTTACCTCCCAGGTGCGGACTGTACGAAGATACCCGATGAAAGTTGCGCCACATATTTTGGGCTACATAGGTGAAGTAAATAAGGAATTATGTGCGCGCAATCCGAATTACAAAGAGGGTGATTATATTGGTATAAGCGGGATAGAGGAGTCATATGAAAGTGAATTGCGCGGAACAAAGGGCATTAAGATCATGATGTTTGATGCCATGAATAAAGAAGTTGGGGATTATAAAAATGGAAAGTTTGATACATTGCCTGTAACGGGTGCAAACCTTACCTGTACTATTGATGCGGAACTTCAGGAATATGGTGAGAAACTGATGCAGAACAAAGCGGGCAGTATTGTTGCAATAGATCCGGAAACCGGAGAAATATTAGCACTCGTATCCAGTCCGTTCTACGATCCGAATATGATGGTAGGAAGTGTTCGTGCAAAAAATTATGGGAAACTTCTTCGCGATAGCATCAATGTACCCTTATTTAATCGGGCTCTCATGGCTATGTACCCACCGGGCTCCACATTCAAAACTATTGAGGCGCTTATAGGCCAACAGGAAGGCGTATTGAATGAAAATACTGCTTACAGTTGCCCGGGAGCATTCCATTTGGGAAAAATATCAGTTGGTTGTGATGCTGCGCATGGCTCACTGCAACTTGAAAAAGCGATAGCTCTATCGTGCAACACGTATTTCTGTAATGTGTTCATGAGTATTATGAACAACAAAAAATACAGTTCCACGGAAGAGGCATTTAATTCCTGGCGTCGTTATGTAACCAGCTTTGGCATTGGCATACGGCCGGATATTGATTTGCCAAGTGCATTGAGGGGTTCACTACCTACGCAGAAATATTACGATAAATATCATGGCAAGGGGCATTGGAAAGGATCAACAATTATTTCACTGGCTATTGGTCAGGGAGAACTGGGAGTAACTCCATTGCAACTCGCAAATCAGGCTTCAATAATAGGAAATAGGGGATATTATTTTTTACCGCATATCATTCGGTCAATTGCTGATAGGCCGACAATGAAAAAGTATGCAACCAAACATTTTGTGCCAATTGATGCACAGTTTTTCAATATTGTTGCCGATGGTATGTGCGATGTGGTGAATGATGGAACAGCTGCTGCCAGTAAGATTCCGGGTATTGTGATGTGCGGAAAAACAGGCACAGCCCAAAATCCGAATGGAAGGAATAACTCATTGTTCATCGCGTTTGCGCCGAAAGATCATCCCAGGATAGCTGTAAGTGTGGTTATTGAACGCGGCGGTTGGGGTGCTGAATGGGCTGCGCCAATAGCAAGTTTAATGATTGAAAAATATTTGAACGATACAATCAAGAGGGTGGAAATAGAAAAGAAAATGCTGGAAGGAAATACAATTCAATATCTTGCTGAAGAAAAGAATGCACCCAAAAAGAAAAAGCATAATGCGGCAGAAGCAAAAGTAGCAACCATCAAAAAGCACAAGCATAAAGATGAGTGACCGCCGCAGTAATATTATTCCGCATATTGACTGGTTTACTATCGGTATCTATTTATGTATTGTATTGATCGGATGGCTCAATATTTATTCCGCCGTATATAATACAACACACCCTGGCATATTTGACTTTTCTCAACGTTACGGTAAACAATTCGTATGGATAATTACCGGATTCATACTGGCCTTCTTAATCATGGTTTCGGACGCGAGCTTCTTTTCAGTTTTCAGTTATCCGTTATATGGAATAATTGTTTTCATGGATATAGCTGTAAGGTTTATAGGTAAAGATATTGCAGGAAGTCATTCCTGGTTTAAGATCGGACAGATAGGAATACAACCGGCCGAACTGGGAATATTCGCCATAAACCTGGGCCTTGCCAAATATTTGAGTAATGAAAAGAAAGCATCGGATGAAAAAAAGATACGCTTGGTTGCTGCTGCAATGGTGCTTATGCCAATGCTGCTTGTAATTTTACAAAATGAAACAGGTGTGGCTATTACCTATACAGCCTTCATTTTTGTACTATACAGAGAAGGCTTATCGGGCAATATTTTACTCGGTGGTTTCATGTTGATCGCACTTTTTATTTTGGCATTGGTGGGTAATAAAGTGGTCCTTTCAATAGTGCTGGCAGGTTTAGCATTGCTTGCATTTCTGATTTTTACACGAAGAAAATTAAAAGACCTTTCTAAAGTAGGTGCTATTCTTGGGCTCTGTTTAGTAATTGTTTTTGGAACCAATTATGCATTCAATCACCTGGAACCTCACCAAAAGAAACGTATCCAGGTGTTCCTGCAACAAAATGTAAACAACAGTAAAGAAGGTTATAACCTGCACCAGGCTGAAATTGCAATAGGTTCAGGAAGTGTTTTCGGGAAAGGGTATTTACAGGGTACACAGGCGAAATTGAACTATGTTCCTGCGCACGCCACCGACTTTATTTTTGTAACTCCCTGCGAGGAATGGGGCTTCGTAGGTGCGGCATTTATTGTGATACTCTATTTTATTTTAATAATACGTTTAATTTTTTTAGCTGAACGACAACGTTCACCATTTAGCCGTATATATGGGTACGGCGTTGCCTCGATATTCTTTATTCATGTTGCTGTTAATGTGGGTATGAACCTTGGCTTGATGCCTGTTATCGGGATTCCTTTGCCATTTATCAGTTATGGTGGTTCTTCATTCTGGGCCTTCACACTGCTGATGTTTATCTTCCTTAGGTTGGATGCAGACAGGTTGCAGATTCTGCGTTAGAGGCCCTTAGTTTTCTCCCTTAATTGATCCAACAAAATATTTACAGTAGATAAATGCGTTCGGAAACTAAGCACTGCAAGCCTAAGCATAAAGCGGTCTTCCAGCATTGTGGAGGAAATGAATACTCTTCCGTCTTTTACAATTTCTTCCATCATTTTTTTATTGAATGCATTCGCATCGCCTGTTTTTGGTATGTATCGATAAGATGCAACAGACAGTTCGGGATAAGGCCCCATTTCAAAGCCCATCTTTTTTACTTCAGAATAAAAGTATCTGGCAAGCATTAATTTCTCTTCAAGACAGGCTCTGAAGGGCTTTAATCCCAATAATTGCAAAGGTAACCAAAGCCGTAATCCACGGAAGTGTTTGGTGAGTTCAGGCGATAAATCGGCAGGAGATAATTCTTCATCGGCACTTAAAGCATCCTGCATATAGTTTGCTTTGTAGTATTGCGAATTCATTAATGACTGCCTGTTTTTCACCAAAACCATTCCAAGTCCGTAGGGTAAGAACAAACCTTTGTGAGGATCGAGTACAACTGAATCTGATAATTCAATTCCTTTCAGGGCTTGGTTTCCATACTCTGTCAATATGAAAAAACCGCCATAAGCCCCATCAATGTGATACCAGAGATTATACTTTTTTGCAATCTTACCAATGCTTTCCAATGGGTCAACTGCACCCACATCGGTAGTGCCAGCTGATGCAATAACAAGAAAAGGGATGAGATTATTTTTTAAATCCTGATCAATTAATTCTTTAAGCGCATCCGGTTTTATTCTGTAGTTTTCATCAAGAGGTAAATATCGTATAATAGCCTCTGAAAGCCCGGCTATCCTAATAGATTTGAATATGCAATGATGTGCCTGTGATGAAACATATATCACTGAGCGTTTTACTTTTTCTGAAGTAATTTTTTGAGCATCTCGCGCACAAACTATTGCTGAAAGGTTTGCTATACTTCCGCCACTGGCAAGATTTCCGGCACAGTCGGCAGGATATCCTATAAGTTCTGCCGCCCACCTGATTAAACTATTTTCCATCCGCACGGCTCCGGGTCCTGCGAAATATATTCCTGCATAACGGTTTGTAATGTCAGCCCAATAATCTCCCAAGGATGAATAGTAGATACCTCCCCCGGGAATATACCCCAAATGCCCACCCGATGCAGGATTTAAGCCTGAAATATCCAATCCTTTTTTCAGCGTTTCAAGCACTTCATTCAAAGGTTTTGGATTCTCACTTACCGATAAATGTTCAAGTATGTTGCTCGATTCTCTTTCCGAAACAAATGCTGGAGTTGTTTCAATGTTATCAATGAAATGCTCTGTGTAATCGACAACCCAATCTCTTGCTGCCTTGCGCAATTCAGCTGTAGGCTCTAACTCCCGCGCTGCTTTTTCAAGCTCAAGAATTTTTTCAAGTTCAGAATTCATGAAAGAGAATTAACTGTTCTTAACCAAGCTCATCATCATTTCTTCCACTTCCGTTGAATTCCATTTTTCAGAAATGTTGGGAGTAGCCAATACTTTTTTCATGATCTGATCTTGTTTGCGGCCACGTTCCAATGCATAGCTGTAGGGCAGATCACTGAATGTAACCATTGAATAAAGTGGCAGCCATTTATCAGGATGTTTGGTGCTGAAATGTGCTTCAATTTTTTTCTGCAATATAAAATCAGGATGTGCAACAAGGTCGCGCATCTCAACAAAATTCGCTACAGCAAGCTCTGCAATTGCATCTGAATTGGGTTTGCGGGATTTTTGAGTTTCCTCGAAAACCTTTTTCCAACCAGCTTCATCGTGCGGATTGGTCAGGTATTTATCCATAATTTCGTTCAGCACAGTGCAATCTTCAAAGCCACAAATCATCCCTTGCCCGTAGAACGGAACAATAGCATGGGCTGCATCCCCCAACAGCAACATCTTATCCTCGAAGCTCCATGGGTATGAGCGAACTGTCACCAATGAGGCCGAAGGATTATGGAAGAAATCTTCCAATAAAGTAGGCATGTGTGGGACAGCGTCGGGAAATGTTTTATCGAAAAATTTCTTAACTGATTCTTTTGTTGTTAATGTCGAAAACGATTCCTCACCTTCAAAAGGGAAAAATAAAGTACATGTGAAACTACCGTCAATATTGGGCAAAGCAATCATCATGAATTTGCCTCGTGGCCAAATATGCAGACAATTTTTATCCATTGCATGCTCTCCGCTTTTAGTGGGAGGTACATGCAATTCTTTATATCCATAATCTAGATAATGCTGGGAGTATTCAAACCGGTCAGTTGATAATTGCATTTGCAAACGTGCAGCAGAGAATGCTCCGTCAGTACCAAATATTCGGGATGCAAAAAAATGATTCTCTTGTTTTGTTACCGGGTCTTCTACAATTAATGAAGCATCTTTTAAGGAAATACTTTTACAGCGTTTATTGAAATGTATCTTACTTCCCTTCTGCTCTGCAAGGCTCATCAGGAGGCAATTCAATCCAGCGCGTGATACAGAATATATAGCTTGTCCTTCTTTCCCGTATGGAAGAAAATTTGTTTTGCCTTCCATATCATGTGTCATGCGGCCTTTCATTGGGATGGCAATTTTCATAATTTCATCTGCAATGCCAACTCCGCGTAAAGCCTTCCAGCCACGGTCAGACAGAGCAAGGTTAATGGATTTTCCACCCATCATATTTCCTGCACGCATATCATCCCTGCGCTCAAATAATTCAACTTTATATCCTCGTTGCGATAAATAGATTCCCAGCAATGAGCCTACTAGTCCCGCTCCTACAATTGCTATTGGTTTTTCATTCATATTATTTTTTTGATTTTTTATCCCTCGCTTTTTTATAGATCATAACTGCTCCCCACATCAGGAAAGCGAATAAAAGGAAGCCGATAATTCCCCAGATAGGGCTTACGGAGCCATCTCCGGAACTATGATGCCCGTCTCCAATGATTACAATAAATACAATTGTCACCAGAAAAATTGTTGCAAGTTCATTCCAGAGCCTGAGCTGTGTGGAGGTCCATGTGATTTTATTTTTTGCCAAACGCCTGTATAGAGCATGATTTTGAATATGGTATAGTGTTAGTCCAAAGACGAACGTTAATTTAACCAATAGCCATGGCGGAATATTAATTCCATAAACTGTATAGAGTAAAGTACCTCCGAAACCATAGGTAAGTATCATAGATGGCCAGGTGATACCATACCATAGCCTCTTCTCCATAATTTTATACTGGTCCTGCAAAATGGTTCTTTCTGGTTCCGGTTTTTTTTCAGCTTCGGTGTGATAGATGAAAAGCCGTGCAATATAGAACAGCCCGGCAAACCATGTTACCACGAAAATTATGTGCAGTGCAAGTATATAAGTGTAATTCATGATCGGTTTAATATTGGGTAAAATGCATTTTGAATATGATTCACTTTATAGTTTTCTCCGTTCTTCATAACTGATAAAATATCAAAACGAATTTCAAGCATCAGGTCTTTCTTTTCAAGGTAAGCGTTTGCGGCCTTAATGAGGTTCCTTTGCTTTTGCCTGTTCACAAAGGCTTCCGGTTCTCCGAAAGCATTGCTGGAACGTGTTTTTACTTCGGCTATAACTAAAAACGTTTTGTCTTTTGCAATAATATCTATTTCCTGGTTACTGTGTCTCCAGTTCTTTTCAAGGATTTCATAACCGATTGAACGCAGATAGTTCAATGCTTCAGTTTCTCCTTCACCGCCTGTTTTTTGTGTTTCATTCATTGGTGTAAAGATACATAAATCCCGTTTTCGCGGAACGTGATAGGGCTTACGCTATTATTACCACTTCATACCGAGGTTGTAGAACACAAAGCTCCACATATCCCCGAACTCATCAATTTGTTTCGACATTGGTTTTCCGCCACCATGGCCAGCGTTGTGGTCTATACGAATAAGAACTGGTTCGTCGCCTTTTTGGTGAGCTTGCAATGTTGCAGCAAACTTAAATGAGTGAGCAGGTACCACACGGTCATCATGATCGGCAGTTGTGATAAGGGTTGCAGGATATGTTGTATCATGCACGTTATGTAATGGAGAAAACTTTATAAGGTTATGAAACTGTATTGAATCATCACTTGTGCCATAATCATTAGCCCATGACCAACCGATGGTAAACTTATGGTAACGTAACATATCCAAAACGCCAACACCCGGCAGAGCTACTTTTGCCATTTCGGGATGTTCAGTCATAGAAGCACCAATCAGCAGACCACCATTAGAACGGCCATGTATTGCCAGTTTGCTGCGGGAGGTATACTTATTATCTACCAGATAAGAGGATGCAGCGTAAAAATCATCGAATACATTTTGCTTGTTAAGTTTAGTTCCAGCTTCGTGCCATTTTTCGCCAAACTCGCCACCACCGCGGAGATTAGGCACTGCATAAACACCTCCATGCTCTAGGAATAATGCGGCTCCAGGGCTGAATGCAGGAAGTATGCTGATGTTGAACCCTCCATAAGCATATAAGAAACATGGATTGTTTCCATCCAATTTAATATCTCTTTTATGAACGATATACATTGGTATTTTTGTTCCGTCCTTACTTGGATAGAATACCTGTTCAGTTATATAATCATCAGACTTGAAACCATTATCAGGCTTGGCAAATTGAGTAGATTTATCACTTGTCACATCATAGCTGAATATAGTTGGAAGCGTGATGTAATTGGTAAATGAATAAAACACAGTTGTATTCTTTTTACTTGCCGAAAAATCACTATTGCCTAATCCCGGCAACTTTATTTCAGTAATCATTTTTCCGACCATGCTATATACATACAGCCTTGTCTTTACATTGTCCTGATATGATGCAATCAGCTTATCGCCCGACAAACTAACACCCTGCAATAGGTTTTCCTGTTCAGGTAATACATTTTTCCAGTTGGTGGTATCCGGTTTATTAATATCAATCCATACTAACCTGTACTTGGATGCACCCTTGTTGGTATAAACAAGCAGTTGGGTTCCATTATCATCAATTACTGTATTATCGCTTGTGAAAGTAGTTACTACCGGAACAAATGGAGCATTCGGCTTAGTAAGGTCTTTCACAGAGAACGCATTGTTGTCGGAAGCTTCTTCAAAGTGCACAATCAGATATTTTTCATCATCGGTAGTATATGCGCCTAACGTGCGTTTCGGATGTTGCTTGTCTTCATAAATTAGTTTATCTGCACTTTGCAAAGTTCCCACTTTATGGAAATAGATCATCGGGTTTTCGTTTGATTTCACTAACGCCTGTCCCTTTGCCGGAGCTTCATAGCGAGTATAGTAGAAACCATCGCCTTGCCAGCCGAGTTCAGAGAATTTACTGTAATTGAGTGTATCGTTCAATTGTTTTCCCGTAGCAATGTCGAGTACATAAAACTCGTTCCAGTCAGAGCCGGCGCGGCTTATGCCATAAGCCAAATATTTCTGGTCGTTGGAAACAGAGATAGCATACATGGAAACTGTACCGTCTTTTGCGAGTGAATTCGGATCAAGCAGAATTCTTGGAGTGCCTGACAATCCTTCCTGAACATAAAGCACACTCTGGTTTTGTGAACCATTATTTTTATAATAGAAAACATATTTGCCACGCATAAATGGCACACTGTATTTTTCGTAATGATAGAGTGCGGTCAGGCGTTTTTTAAGTGAATCACGGAATGTAATTCTGGAAAGATAATCCTGGGTTACCTTATTTTCAGCAGCTATCCATTGCCCTGTTTCGGCCGATGTATCATTCTCCAGCCAGCGGTATGGGTCGGCTATCTTCACGCCAAAGTATGTAGTAATGGTATCGCACTTGCGGGTTTGTGGATAGTTGAGTTTTTCAACTTTTACCGGAGCGGGCTGATTACAGGCTGCAAATAAAAGCAGACCAAGTGATAACGGGTATAGCTTCATAATTTTTAAAATGGACGGTGAAGATAGGAAAGATTTGAGAAATGATTAGTTAAAACCTCTTGTATTAACTAGATTAGTAATCAGGTTTAATAATAAAATAAATCAACAATTAAGTTAGTGAGGAAAAACTTCGCCAGCGATTAACATCGATTGAGCAAAGGCATCCATGTCTATCGAAAGCGGTATTTGTTTGTTTCTGAAATAGCTCAATAGGTTTTCAGTCGGCATGTTACCCGTTAGTTTATCACTCGCCATGGGGCAACCTCCAAAACCCTTTATGGCGGCATCAAAGCGACGGCAGCCGCTATTGTATGCTGCATTAACTTTTTCTTCCCATTTGTCGGGTGTGGTATGTAAATGTGCTCCAAATTCCACATCTTTCAATTCAGGTATGAGTGCAGAAAATAGTGTAGTTATATTTTCAGGGTTTGAAACTCCTATAGTATCTGATAGAGCAATTATTTTAATTCCCATATCGTGCAACTTGTGCGACCAGTGAATGGCAATATCGCTGCTCCACTCATCTCCGTATGGGTTTCCGAAGGCCATTGATAAATAAACTACCAACTCTTTTCTATGCTGAATGCATAAGTTTTGTATTTCTTCAACGCGGACGAGCGATTCCGCAATGGTGGAATTTGCATTTCTTTTTTGAAAAGTTTCAGAAATAGAAAACGGGAACCCTAAATAATTCACCTCATCAAACTGTACTGCATCCTGGGCTCCGCGCAGGTTAGCAATGATGGCTAATAGAGAAGACCTACGTGTCGTCGTTCCCTCATCATGTTGGGACGACACATGGGTCGTCGCCCTACAGGTCATGTCTATTTTCTTTAACACCTCGGCTGTATCCCTCATTTGCGGAATTGCTTTGGGTGAAACAAAACTTCCCACATCAATTGTATCGTAACCTACTTTCAGAAGTGAATTGATGTACTTTACTTTTATATCAGTAGGAATAAATTCATCTATTCCCTGCATTGCATCGCGTGGGCATTCAATAATCTTCATAGCGTACTTTTAAATAACCGATTTGAATTGCGATAAAAACCTCATGTCATTTTCAAAAAATAGTCGAAGGTCGTTCACTCTGAATTTAAGCATGGCAATACGTTCAATACCCATTCCAAAAGCAAAACCGGTGTAAACTTTACTATCTATTTTGCAATTATCGAGCACATTCGGATGAACCATTCCACAACCTAAAATTTCTACCCAGCCGCTATGCTTACATACCGGACAGCCTTTCCCTTCGCATATCAGGCAGGTGATATCCATCTCGGCACTTGGTTCGGTAAATGGAAAAAAGGATGGACGAAAACGTATTTCAATTTTATCTCCGAACATTTCCTGAACGAAATAGTAAAGGGTCTGCTTTAAGTCGGCAAATGAAACTCCTTCATCAATATATAGGCCTTCCACCTGGTGAAACTGGCAATGAGCACGAGCTGAAATGGTTTCGTTACGGTAAACACGCCCCGGAGAAATGGTACGTATAGGCGGCTTTTGGTTCTCCATTACCCTAACCTGAACTGAGGAAGTGTGGGTACGCAATAACCATTTTTCATCGCCTTCTGTTTCTACAAAAAAGGTGTCCTGCATATCACGGGCAGGATGGTCTGCCGGAAAGTTCAGTGCACCAAAGTTATGCCAGTCGTCTTCAATTTCAGGGCCTTCGGAAACAACAAAACCGATCTTAGTAAAAATATCGGTCATTTGTTTTCTTATTATAGAAATAGGATGCCTTGAACCAAGATTAAATGGGTCGGAAGGTAAAGAAAGATCAAGTTGGGCATTGCTTACGGCAGAGGTTGGCTGGCTGGCAGACTTTGCTTCTGAAAGTTTTAGTTCGGCAGCCTGCTTTAGCTCGTTCAGTATTTTGCCGATTGTTTTGCGTTGTTCCGGTGCAATGGTTTTAAATTCATCGAAAAGAGAGGTGATAAGTCCTTTTTTGCTCAGGTATTTCAATCGGAATTGTTCCGCCTGTTCATCCGTAGAGATAGCGATTCCGTTAATTTCATCCAGATAGGATTTGATCTTGTCTTCCATACCTTATTTCACAAACTCCATGCTTATTATCCTAACATCTTCAACTGGTCGGTCAGCAGGCCCAGTTTTAACAGATGCAATTGCATCTATCACTTCAAGCCCTTCCAGCACTTCGCCAAAAACGGTGTAATTGCCATCCAGGTGAGGAACACCACCTATTGTAGTATATGCCTTTCTTTGCTCGTCAGAATATTTAAACTTAGGTGTCTTGCTATATATGGTATCGATCTCAGGTTCAATTTTTGCTGCTAATGCCCTTAAACTATCAATATTGCTTTCGTTCTGAAACTTAACAAACTTCATTTTCAGGTCATGGTTTTCAGGTTTTTCAATCAGCTTGCTGAAGATCTGTTGTTTTAAGCCCATATTTATCCTTTCTTCCATCATGGTAAGCTCTGAATCCTTATAAACTTTGCCTTGGGCAATATAAAACTGGCAGCCTGATGAAGCTTTGGTTGGGTTTACTTCATCCCCGTTTCTGGCGCATGCCAAGGCTCCTTTCTTGTGGAAAAGATCAGGCCTGAACTCAGCGGGAACAGTATATCCTATATCTCCATTGCCCAGCATAACACCCGGCTTAGCTTTCTTCGATTGTGGGTCGCCACCCTGAATCATAAATCCTTGTATAACCCTGTGAAATAGGGTGCTATCGTAATATTTTTGTTTTACAAGTTTGATGAAATTATCCCTTGTTAAAGGAGTTTCATCATATAGTTTAACTAATATGTTGCCCTTGGTAGTTTTAATAAGCACCTTGGTTTCCCCGTCTTTCTTAACCGATTTTTTATTTCCTTTTTGTGCAACGCACGAATTAACAGTAACTAAAGTAATTACTGAAAAGATAAGAGTTTTTAGAATTTTTCCTTTCATTTAGTAAAAGTGTTTATATTTGCCCGTCGTAAAAGTACGTGATTTTTCAGTTTGCATGAAGAAAATTATTACCCTTAGCTGTTTTTCCTTATCCTTTTTGGCTCTATTGTCAATTTTTGGCTCTCAAACAGCGTGCCAGAAAGGAACCACTGATTGCCCTGTTGTAATTACAGTGAAAGACTCTAACAGCAACCCTGTTAGCGGTGCAACCGTTAAGCTTTATGCTCCTCACGGACAGGTTGAAGGCAATGGTACTACCAACTCTTCAGGCAAATGCAATTTTGATTTTACCCTTCCGGCTATATTTAATGTTGCGGTTGCAAAAGGACTTGCCCTTAACGATACCCTTAAAGGTTCAGGCATTATTCAATTGTCAATTGGGCAATCGGTTAGTACTACCATTATAATTAAATAAGAATTCCAGCTTTTTTTAAGACGTTGTTATTTCAGCATAGTAACAGTGCCCTTCCTTTGGAAGTACTGTCCCTTGCTTGATGTGTAGGTAAGAAGATATACATATACTTCTTCCTGTTCCGGTTTCTTGCCTCCGGCATAGGTTCCATCCCAGCCAACATTCGGGTCGTTGGTTTCAAACACCTTAATTCCCCAGCGGTTAAGAATGATAAAGTCGTATCCTTTAACATCTATAAATACCCCTACAGGCTTAAATATGCGGTTAACCCCCTTAGGGTTGAATGCATTGGGAATAAATACGGTCGGATCCTGGTATGCTTTGGCAACATTAGAGAATGAAGTATCATAAAATGAACGAAATCCATTCCTTTCTCTTGCTAATATGTAATAATAGAAAGTACCTTGCCCAATAATGGTACCCTTAATATTGTCGGTATATGTATTTTGTCCTGCATTGGAGTAATTAACACTATTGACAAAAGCATAATTTATTGAATCAACTGAACGATATATCAGATAATCATAAGGACTAATAAACCAACCTTCATAATCATTCCAGGTTAACACATTATTTCCGTCAGCCTGACCAATAGCCTTTAAACATACGGTCTTTCCAATGTTAGAAGTGTCGATTCCAAGATTACAGCTATCTAAGGTAACTACCCTGTACTGGTAGCTCTCCGCATTTGGATCTACTGAATTATCTACATAATTCACTAGGTCAGTGAAGTGATGCGGCGCTGGAGCCGTATAAATAGTTGAGTAAACTCCTGTAGTATCCGCCCGTTGGAATGCATAATTCATAGCCACCGAAAGGGTGTCAATATAATCGGAAACAAATATTCCGTTGTTATAAAGTTGGACACTGGCTGTTCGCAGGTATCTATAGGCTGGTTTAGGTGATGATTGAACATAATAGCAAACCATGTTGGAAGATGCAGTGGTATCTTTCCTCAGGGAGTCGACTACCTGAACAATGTAACATCGCAACTCTTTCGTGGTTAAGTTACTGTCTATGTATTGTAGGGTTGATGGACCAGTTGTTCCAAGCAGCTGATAGGGTCCGCTAGAGATACTTACATAAACCCGATACCCTTTAACAGAACCAACCAGGTTTACATATTGGTTCCAGGAAAGTGTGTTACGCTGGGCGCATGGTTCCGGATTTTCTTGAAGAAAGATAGTAGATTGGTTGAGACTTTGAGGGCCTAATTGGTTACAACTATCTAAACAGGCAATAAGGAAGCTATAACCCGTGCTATCCGGGTTTCCTTTTGTAAAATTATAGGTGGTATTATTTATTCCCCAAACGGTGTCAATAGGCACCCAAATAGTATTAATGTACTCATATATTATGTACCCAATCACATTCCGCCTGCGGCCTAAAGGTAAGGACCATGTTACATTAACTGTGCTTCCGGAAACACTTACAGTATCCATATATACAATGGAAGGTTGTTTTGAATTCGTAAAAGTTGCGCCTGTATAGTTAGAAGTGGAAGTACACCCAATAGAGTCATCAATTTGAACCATATAATCTATCGAATCTTTACATTGGGTAATGGTATCATAATAGTTGTATAAGCCACCGGCTATGGTATTAACATTTACCGAATCAATCAGGTTCCAGGTATAGCTTGGGCCATATGACTGATATATCCTAAACCAACGGCTGGATGATGAATAAAGAGGATTTGCAATTCCATTCCAACTCAATTCTGCTATACCCCCTGTGTTAACCAAACTCAGAAACATGGATGAGTCTATTTTTGAATTGTAAGCATTAGTAGATGAATTGTTTGTGGAAACATAAAAATAAACCTTGCCTGCATTGGGAGATTTAGGAAGTGAACCTACAGGAATAAATACGGAGTTCTGTGCCGGATTTGTAACAGTTGCAACCGGGTTGTATGTGCCCACTATATTGGTGGGTGAAGCTAATACGGTATAATTATTGTATCCATCAGCAATAAGACTGGTATTGGAAGGCAAAATCCAAGTAAGTGTAACATCACCCAATGCATCCACCGACACACAACGGATGTTCACGGAATCGCTAATCTGTGCTTCAACTTTGCCATAGCCTGCAAAAAGGAAAATAACCAGAAGCAAGCGGAAATATTTCTTAGTACAAAATATCATTTATAGTGTGGCAAGTTACAAAAATAGTAAAAATCCCTATATTATCCTATAACGTAAGTCAGTGCTAATAGGTTGGGTAGGTTTCTTTAACGGATTATTTACTTTGATATTGCTTAACGGTATCTATAAAGAACTTCACATTATCCATAGGAATGTCGGGATATACCCCATGCCCCAGGTTGGCTATGTACTTTTTAGAACCGAACTGTTCCAGCATTTTATGGGTTTTAGCTTTAATTACAGCATGTTCGGCATATAGAACACAAGGGTCCAGGTTACCCTGGAGTACCTTGCCTGGCAATAGTTGTCTGGCTTCGGCAGGGTCAACCGTCCAATCTAAACTAATGGCATTGCAATTCAGTTTGGCAATCGCTTTGGCTGAAAAGAAAGCTCCTTTCGGGAATGCAATCACGGGCACCAGTTTACTTAGTTCATCACATATTTTAGCGATGTAAGGCAATGAGAACTCCTCGTATGATTCAGGAGAAAGTATTCCTCCCCAGGAATCAAATATCTGAACTATCTGGGCACCTGCATTCACCTGGTCTTTCAGGTATTTAACGGTGGTTTGGGTGATCTTATCCAAAAGGGCATGAGCCATTTCAGGGTTACTGTATAACATCCGTTTTGCAACCGAAAATGTTTTAGACCCTTTTCCTTCGGTCATATAAGCAAATATGGTCCAGGGGCTTCCTGCAAAACCAATAAGCGGAACCCGTTCATTCAGTTCCTTGCGGGTTAGCTTCAAAGCCTCCACCACGTAATTCCAGTTTTCGGTAGAACCTATTCTAATTGAATCTATATCTTTTTGAGTTTGAATAGTCTTTTCAAAAATAGGTCCTCGGCTTTCTAGCATCTGGTAATCCAGACCCATGGCTTCAGGTACAACAAGTATGTCGGAGAAAATAATGGCAGCGTCAACACCTAATAAATTGACAGGTTCAATAGTCGCTTCACAAGCCAGTTCAGGGGTCTTTACAAGTTCCTGAAAGTCCTTTACCCTTTCCCTTATTTTGCGGTAACCGGGCAGTATACGGCCAGCCTGGCGCATCATCCAGACAGGCACTCGTTCTGTTTCTTCGCCCCGGGCTGCTCTTAATAAAATGTCGTTTTTCATAGTGCAAACGTACCACTATTTTCCGACTTTTAATTTTTCTGTTTTATAGAATTTTTCAAGTTATGAGGGTATTTTTTACACCGTGAATAATGGCGGGGAGCATCCGGAAAATGCAATAAAAAGCAATGGATTTTGCAATAGATAGCAATAAAACCTAGTTTTATAATTAACTGATTTAAAGTATTTTAAAAAATATTCTATTGCTTTTTGCAATGCTAAGCAATGGAGCGATATAAAGTAGTCAGTCATCAGTAGTCAGTTATAATTATTCAGTTGGTAGTTATCAGTGGTAAATGGTAAGCCATGCCTGACAACTCACCACAGACTATTGTCAACTACAATGCAAAAATAAGCCACCAAAAAGTGTTTTCTTAAAAAGTCATTGACTGGGGGGGAGTTAAAAGTAAAAATCAACTGATTTTTTCATGATTTTTTTGAGGCCGAAAATCAATTATATGTCAGTAAAATCAAAAAATTCATTTTATGACATATAGCTGTATATAATTGATTGTAAGAATTTTAAATGCCCTATTTTTATGTCAGTGCTTTAGGGGTACTGACATATAATTTTTTGTTCATATAAATGCGTGGCAAGTGTATGGCAAATGCGTGACAAATTATTGGAAAGAGTTTATTTGATTATTTTTGTGAATAGGATAAAAATTAAAATGGAACTAAACGAACTTATAAAAAAGATAGATGCCTTAAAAGCTGAATTGGACAAACTGAAACCAATTAAGCCTGAGTTCCAAAAAAAATTGGATGAAAAAATTCGTTTGGAGTTTAGTTATAATTCTAATCGCCTTGAAGGAAATACCCTCTCACCTAATAACTCCAGAGATTCCTCCCTTCGTTCAAAATAACAATATTTCCAAAATTTTAAGGGCTTCATTCATTAGCCCCGCCCTTTAGGGCGGGGAGAGGTAAAACGCCCTCCCCATTCGAGGGCTTTAGCCCTTACATGCAAATTGATTCAAGGGCTAAAGCCCTCTGAATTAATAAGAGCCGTACTCTATTCCCCGACCTGAAGGACGGGGCTAATGAATGAAAAGGATGGGCAAATGGGTGAAAATGGTATTGAAATTAATTCCTGATTCCTAATTTCTCATTCCTAATTGTACTAACTTTGTGCATACACTATGGAGACAGAAATTATTACCCCTGAAGCCGAATTAGAAAAAAAGGAAATATTGAACCGCTACCGTGGTTTATTGCGTTCATGCCGGTATAAGTTAGATGACAGCGATAAGAAATTAATCCGTAAGGCCTTTAATATATCCCTTGAGGCACACAAAAATGCCAGGCGTAAATCGGGGGAACCATATATCTATCATCCGCTGGCTGTAGCACGTATTGTAGCCGAAGAAATTGGATTAGGGGCCATTGCAATTGCCTGCGCATTGCTGCACGATACCGTAGAGGATACCGACATAACTCTGAAGGATATTGAGGGAATGTTCGGTAAAAAAGTAGCTTCTATTATTGACGGACTTACCAAAATTTCCGGTGTGTTTGATGCCTCATCTTCATTGCAGGCAGAGAACTTCCGGAAGATGTTGCTTACCCTTGCAGAGGATGTTCGCGTGATACTAATTAAGTTAGCAGACCGCCTGCATAATATGCGTACGCTTGATTCAATGGAAAGAACCAAGCAACTTAAAATTGCATCCGAAACACTTTATTTGTATGCCCCGCTGGCACACCGGCTTGGGTTAAATACCATCAAATCGGAGATGGAGGATCTGTCATTGAAATATACCGAACCCGCCTTGTTTGCAGAGATCGCCCAGAAATTAAAAGATACCCAGGCTGAACGTACACGCTATATCCATAAGTTTATCACTCCGATACGGGAAGCCCTGCACGAACAAAAATTCAAGTTCAGAATATTCGGACGGCCCAAATCAGTTTATTCTATTTGGAATAAAATGAAAAACAAAGGTGTTCCTTTTGAAGAAGTTTTTGACATATTTGCTATACGTATTTTAATTGACTCACCATCGGAACAGGAAAAATCGGATTGCTGGAGGGTGTATTCACTGGTAACCGATTATTATTATCCGAACCCTGACAGGCTGCGTGACTGGATATCCACCCCCAAAGCAAACGGTTACGAAGCTTTGCACACAACAGTTATGGGCCCCAACGGGCAATGGGTAGAGGTGCAAATACGGAGTGAACGGATGAACGAAGTTGCCGAAAAAGGGTATGCTGCCCACTGGAAATACAAACAGGGCGGCCATGGAGAAGAAGACCCTTTAGAAGAGTGGTTGAAGAAGATACGCACATCGCTTGAAAATCCGGATAGCAACGCACTCGATTTCATCAACGATTTTAAACTGAATCTTTTTGCCGACGAAATATTTGTGTTTACTCCAAAGGGAGAAATGCGCTCCCTGCCGGTAAATTCTACCTCGCTCGATTTTGCATTTGATATTCACTCGCAGGTAGGAGCAAAATGTATAGGAGCAAAAGTGAATCATAAGCTAGTTCCGCTTAGCCATAAGTTAAACAGCGGCGATCAGGTGGAAATTCTTACCTCCAGCAAACAGGCACCTAAAGCAGATTGGATAAATTATGTGGTAACGGCAAAAGCAAAAGCTGCTATTAAAGCACTTTTGAAAGAGGAAAGAAACAAGCAGGCTGCCGAAGGACGGGAGATACTGAAGCGTAAAATGAGTCATTTGAAAATTGATTTCAATGATGAGAATATAAATAAGATAACTGCATTTTTAAAATTGCAGGACAGCCAGGAACTCTTTTACCGTGCGGCTCTTGAAAGAGTGACCAACAAAGAATTGAAAGAATATCTGGAAGCGAAGGACGATAAAACCAATAACCAGGCGCAAAATCAGGGTCCGACATTAGAGGAGCTTGTTTCAAAAGCCCGTGGTAAGCAGGATACGCTTATGATCGGTGACAATATGCAGAACCTGGAATATAAATTATCTCCCTGCTGCAACCCGATTCCGGGAGATGACGTGTTTGGATTTATCACCGTGCATGAAGGCATAAAAATACATCGTGTAAACTGCCCGAATGCAATTGCGCTTTTAAGCAATCACGCATATCGTATTGTAAAAGCAAAATGGACAAGCCAGAAATTGATCTCCTTCCTGGCGGGAATAAAGATTACGGGTATCGATAAAATAGGATTGGTAAATAAAATAACTCAGATCATTTCAAAGGAGTTGAACGTAAATATGCGTTATATCAGCTTTGACACGAACGACGGTACTTTTGAAGGTAACATGATGGTGTTTGTACACGATACAGCCCACCTAACCGACCTGATGAAAAAACTTCAAAAAGTGGATGGGGTTGTTAAAGTTACCCGGATAGACACTAATAATTAGACAGATATACTTCACTGATTTTTTTGTTGCCTGAAGTGTGGCCTGTTTTTCATTTACTGAAATTTATTATTTTAGCCACATAATCAACAAAATAAATCACCTTTTATGTCACCAACATCAGGAGAACTGGAGCGTGAACGGATTCGGAAAAAGAAGGAAATTGTGATATCCGATATGTCGGTTTGTTATTATTGTAAATCAACCGGGCTTAAAGAGGAAGACAAATTTTGTCCGCATTGCGGATTTCCTCAGCAGGGTAGCCAGAGCGAGATGCAGGGGTTTGTAGCAAGGCTGAAAGAAAAAAGAAAACTTCTGGATGAACAGCGTAAACAAATAAAAAGCGCAAGGAGTTATCTTTATTTACTGGGAGCGATCAATTTAATATTTGGTGTCATATCCAGCGTTAATGAACCGAACCAAATGGCTATTATAATTGCATCTGCCATTATAGCCGGTATTTACTTCGGATTGGCTATTTGGTGCAATACAAATCCCTTTGCTGCTATCCTTTCAGGATTCTTTATATATATTGTTTTGATTGTTATCAATGGCATTGTCGATCCAACCACACTTTACAAAGGAATTGTTTTAAGAATTGTTATTATCAGTTCATTTTATTACGGATATAAAGCCGTGAAGAACTCCGAAAGATTAAGTGCCGAACTGGAAGCCATCAATACTGCAACAGACCTGAACGAATCGGATGAGATGCGCGGAGTGCCAGCAGGAGAATAGGAGCAAGGCTGTATTTTGCAGCAATTGCGGTAAGCGGCTAATTGCTGATGAGGCCCCATCCTTTGAGAAGCACGTGAACAAAGTATCGGTATTCTTTTTTGTTCTGCTTGGTTATATCGCCTTGTTGCGTTTCACTAAATTTCAGCAGGATTTACAGACCATCATTATTTCCGATGTAATTTTTATCGGTCTTATTATTATTTTCTTTTTCATCAATTTTAAAGGTGTAAAGGAATTATTCAATGTTAGAAAGTTGAATCCATTGATATTGCTCATTATTGTGGTGTCAGCAATCGGTATGGCTTTTGCAGTACAGACATTTGCGAATTATTTAAATAATACGTTATTCGACCGCACGCAGGAAGCCTATTATGACTATTACAAAGAATCTCCCTATCCGCTTTTGCTATCTGTAATAAGCATAGGTCTGGTCCCCGCTATATTTGAAGAAATAGCATTCAGGGGAATTTTATTTACTGAACTGCTTCATGTTACCAATAAAAATGCCGTGATATTAATTACTTCTATATTGTTTACCATTCTGCATTTTTCCATTCTTTCGGTGATATGGTTATTCCCTTTTGCTTTAGCCATGGGCTATTTGAGGGCAAAATATAATACTATACTTTATGGAATTGCATGCCATTTTACGTACAATACAAGTATTGTGCTAATTGAATGGTGGCTATCAAAGTAGCCTTAGGAAATCTATTTTTGAATAATTAATTTTCCGCTTCCAATCAAGTTTCCCGCCTGTGATAATACTCTGTAGAAATATACTCCGTTTGGCTCATTGGTAAGATTAATGAGATTGTCACCCTGAACTTGTTGCAGGGCAACAAAAGTGACTTTCTCTCCAAGCATGTTGTATATTTCTATGCTTGCTTGTGCGGGATGACTGAACCTAATTGTAAACTCCCCGTTATTTGGATTAGGAAATACTGAAATAGTTGGATTGTTTGCTATAATTGAATTTACCGATTCGGTTACGCCTTTAGGCACGCTTATATTATCAAGGTATAGCTGTCCACCCCAGTAGGAGCGGTTTTCGAATGAAAACATAACGGAAGGTTGTCCGTAAACACGGGAAGGCAAATTAATAACTTCAGTTCTCCATTGGGTTGTTGTTGGAATAAATCCGAGGGTGTCTCCGGTGGTAGAAATGTTAGTAGCTGTTGTAGCGAGATCCATGCCACCTTTGAAATAGATATTGTTCCAGGTCACGCCGCAGTCAAGTGAATAATAGACCGCAAGTGTATCGCTATAGGTTGTATTATAAGGAGCGTATGCAACATCAAAAGAAAGAGAATCTTTCACTACATAAGTAAAATTATAAGTGGAAGTATATATCTGCTGGTTTTGTCCGCCAATAGGGTTAGGGATGGGTGGCTCATTTAGTAAATAATCACGGTACCCGGCATTGAAGTTATAGAACATCATGCAATTGTTGCTCGTTCCATATCCGCCGCCATTGGCATGAGAATAAAGTTGCCATAAGCTGCCATAGGAATTGTTCGAAGTCCCCCAGTTATTTGGATTGTTTATATACCATCCTTTAGGAGGGAACGTGCTACTTTCAAAGGTTTGCGTAAATGGCAGCGAAACATTATTTGGCTGAACAATTATGTAATTTCTTTTTGTAATTGTATCCGACCCACTGGTTGCATCAACAATAAGAGTCACACTATATATGCCCGCTGAATCGTAGGTTACCAATGGGTTTTGTGAGGTTGATGTTGAAGGAGTACCACCGGGGAATGACCAATGCCAACCTGTAATTGTTTTAGGTGATAAACTTTCATCAGAAAAGTAAACGCCTGAACCGGTATGCACGGAAGTATTGTTTGCATAAAACTGCGCATACGCTGCCGGTGGCTCAATTCCGATGCATGCCTGCTCTAATGAATCGAAATTACTTATAAGACCATTCAGTGCAAAGTAGCCATTCGACGAACCTCCCCATCCCCAGTTCATATAGAATTGTGAGCTTGAATTATACCCTTCAACAACCCATGTATGGCCAATATCACCGCCTCCGGTGTATTGTATTAATCTTCCGTGATCCAGTTCATTTTTCATCATTGCAGTCCAAACTGAATCGGAAAATTGTTTTTTATAATATCCTTGAATGGTATGCCTGTTGTATCCGAAAAATTTAACATACGATGCTTGATTACAAATAGAGTCAGCACCTTGATTGGAAAAAGAATTAGGACAAATAACCTGTGCATTACTGCCACCGGGGCCATAGTTCATATCAATAGAAATACCGCAATCAAAAAGCAGTTTTGCTACTTCAGCATTTGGTGAATTAACTGTATCGGGCATAGCTGCCCAATTAAAATAATCGTTATAAAAGTTACGGCTCAGTACCCCATAATTATTTTGGTATTGAGGCGTGTTTTCATTATAGGTATTCGATAACAATCCGTGTTTTGGGTATCCCCAATACTTCAATATTTGAGACATGGCAGTTGCGCAGCAACCTGTAACAGAACCACCGGGACACATTGCATTAAAGTAAGGCGATTGGTTCCAGATTTCATTTGTGAGCGGAAGAACAGAACCCGGAAGATGTCTTTTTCCGGTGTTTGTTTTTCCGGAAGTATAGGCATTCCATTCTGTGGTAACATCCAATGTTGGTTGAATATGATTGGTTTTTACATACGCTATTTGTTTTGCGTATTTAGTCATCCAGCTTTTAAATTCAGGTGAGGGCTTGGTCATATCAAAACGCCCTTTGTCATTATACCCAATGATAGGATAATAGGCATCATCAGCCGCCACAATCACAAATCCATCGCTTGAATTTATATTGAATGCATAATAAAGCGGACTTCCATCGGTGCCTGTTTCTGTGTAGGCAAGCGTTACTGCGGAAATATTTTTTGATGAATTCTGTTTGTAAAAATTGGTGCCAACAAGTTTCGCTTCACTGTTTGTTATCCCATTGGCAAACGATTCTCCGGCAAAAATAATTGCGAAAATCAATACAAGTATATTTTTCTTCATGGAAAGGGTATTAGGCGTTTATGTACAAACTTAGTAAATTTTCAATTCATTATAAATATAGATGTAGAATCAACCTTTCTATTATGTTAATGCCCGCTCACAACCACCTTTTTAAATGTATCGGATGAGTTATTCGTTTGCAGTCTGAAATAATACATTCCGGCAGGTAATTTTGAAACATCAACATTAATAGTATGCTGGCCCGAAGTGAGCTCTGTATTAACTAACTCCATTACTTGTTCCCCAAGAATATTGATCAGGGTTAATTTTACTTCTCCGCTTGCGGGAAGCGTAAACTGCACATTTATATTGTCTTTTGCCGGATTAGGATAAACATTGATTCCCACGGTTTGCATAGCAATTTGAGGTATGCCGGTAAGGTTAATAAATGTGGTATCAAACATTCCCTGGCTCAGATTGTAATAGGTTCCACTGGCTGATTTTTCAAGTCGTATGGAACGAACCATGTAATAGTTTTTACCATTGAAAGGAGTAATATCTGTAAAGTTCAAGGTTGTAATTATAGAAGGGCTTATTCTATTATATATCTGTGTAACTGTATCAAGGCGGTACATGTAATAACCGAGTACAGAATCGGTAGAAGCAGCGGCTGTCCAAGATAAATCAATATACCCATGATTGGTTGCACCGGCAAGGTTTGCAGGCGGAGCTACTACATGCAATCGAAGCGACGGGTCGCCCATTAAAGCCATGCTGCAATATTGACCAAGCCAGGGATAGGTATGGTTTGTCAGGTAAAGAGTATTAGCACTGTTAATGGAAAGTTTAGCACAATAACCAATAGTTTCCCCCAGGCCCATGTGATGAAAATCCCAGTAAGGCCTTCCTCCCCAGCAGTTGGTTAGGGTCCAGCCTTTTGATGCGAGAGGAGCACGTAAAAAGTTATCCTGGCTGTCCCAGTCTCCGAAATAGCTGCCAAACAACATGGTGAAAACCGATTGAACGGAATCTGCTGCAAAATCAGTAGTGGAGCCAATTCCTCCTGCAGAGGTATATGTTCCTCCTCCGCATCCATACGAGAACAAATAACTTTGTGAGGACATAGCACTAAAGTAGCCCGGGTCGTTTTCTGTTACATTGGCTGAATTAAATAAGGCTGCAAAATTTCTCCATCCGGTGCTTGAAAAATATTCCAGGTTATAACTTCCGAAATTATCTGCAATTAATGCCTGTCTCAACGGTTGAATAATTTTAAATTTATAATTCTGGTCCTTATTAATGTATTGCTTTAAAAGCTGTGTTTCGGTATGTGAGAACGATGGCATATCTGACAAATCAACCCTTCCAACCTCCAGTTCTACCTGGTCTCCGAACATATCCGACAGATCATTCTGGTCAAATTTACCATCGCCGGGTTTATTGCGGTTTTGTACTCGTGCGGCCAGGGTGTCATTAACGGTAGCGTCGGTCCATGCACTGTCAATATCAGCATAATATTCATCGCAGGGCCAAGCTCCCAGGTGGTCAGGATGCCCGTCAGGATTCATATCTCCCGAATAGGGCACCGGAACATGCCCAAAAATAAATACGGATTTTACATTGGCAGGGTCAGCATAATAAATGTCTTTAATAATTCGTTTTACAGAAGGAATGGGTGCATTACGCCCAACATTTTTCCGGATAACGGTCCAGCCATCTCCAATTAAACTCATCTCCAAATGCCATAAATCATTGCGGAGTGAATCAATCATTGTACTGTCGACCAGGAAAATCATTTTACCCCGTGCTTCAGTTACGGGGACTTCAATTCCTGCATACACGTATGTTTCTGCCGTATCACTTCCGGTTTCGTGAATTTTATATTCATAGTCCGTTCCAATGCTCACTGTTGTGTCAATATATTTTGTGGCAGTTGCAGAAAGTGTGGCTTTAACGCCACCCCATGATGTTGCTGTTTTTGTTTTTCTGTAAACGGTTATGCTGGCTGCATCTTTTATTGTATCCCAAGAAAATGTAATGCTGGGTTTTGCTTTTTGAACAGTGGTAGTTAGCTGAATAGTTTGATTTACCGGATCCTGCGCACAGACAGAAATATTCCATCCAATAAATAATAAAAGGAAAAGGTTTCGGGTAATTTTTCTCATAGGGGGACTTTAAATGGATATTTAACGACAAACAAATGTAGTGTTTTTGGAACTTCAGAATCTCAATTTTAAGGAAAATGGCAGAATAATGCGGTATTGTTTTACATTTGTATTCACTAACGCTAAACAATACGCCATGAAAAAATCAATACTTTCATTTTCACTGTTCATTTTCTATTTTTCATTTGTCATCCAAGCCCAGTGGGTATCGGGTGGAACGCAGGTGTCTTTCACGGCAGATAATCATCACAGGCCATTTGTATCGGCTGCTGCAAATGGCAGTTTTTACGTTACCTGGCAAGCTACTGATACAACTGCAAACCAAAATAGTAAAATACATACCGCAGCATATGATTCGAATGGCAATTTACTTTCCGGATGGCCTGCTGGTGGAATAATTGCAGACCCTACCGGAGATGATTATGCTTCTCAAATTATAACTGCAGAAGATGGTGGAGTAATAGTGGCATGGTATGGTTACCCAAGCGGAAACCAGCGCAGTTCCATATTTGTACAGAAATACACACGTGCCGGTGTAGCCCTGTGGAATAGTGGCACCCCGGTTCAAGTAAGTTCGGGTGGTTCAAAATACAATCACAAATATCCGCTTATCGTCAGCGATAAATTTGATGGAGTTTATCTTGCATGGACGAGATGGGATAGTGTGATGAATTTCACTTCGCAGGATGTAATGATGCAACGTATAGACAGTAATGGAAACGTTGCCATCAACTGGAATCCGGCGGGTACTAATATAGCGGTGAATGCAGGTGTTGCTGAATATTATCCGCAAATTACATTAACTCCCGATAAAAGTTCCGTATATGTAGTTTGGGCAAATGGCCCTATTGGAGGTACTTCTTTATTCCTTGATAAATATAATGCATCTAACGGAGCCCTTGCCGGTGGCTGGTCTTCAGCGGGGGTTATGCTTTCATCCGGGCCTGATGTATATCCTTTAATTAATCATGACCTTTGGCTTTACGCCGATAATTCCAACAACGCAGTTGTGTTCTGGATCGAGTCAAGGGTGAGTGCAAATGGTGAGTGTTATATGCAACAAGTTAGCCCTACGGGTACCCAGTTGCTTGCAACATTTGGTACTTTACTTGCGGGTAACAATGCAAATGGAATAGATTATCTTGAAGTGAAACAGGAAGCCGATATGAATTTCCTGATGACCTATAATAATCTGAATACTTTTAATGATGTTGCAGCAATGAAATTAAAATCGGATGGCACGATCTTATGGAATGATACTGCCATTACGCATGGCGGATATTCAGCTTACCCATACCCGGCTTCTGATGGTAACAAAGGCGAATATGTGTTTTATGTTAATACAAATAATCCTGAAAAATTATATGCATTAGGACTTGATACCGCAGGTGCTTTATATGCTACATGGGCACTTCCTGGAGTTGGTTTTGGCAACATTACAAACTATGATGGTTTCAACCCGAACTACGATTTGAATGCGGTTGGAACAAACAAAGGAGAAGCAGTTGTAGCATGGAACAAGGTTTCCGGCGGTTTCTATAATGTATTCACATGTAATATTCATGCGGATAAATCAACCTGCTCAAGCCCTTCGGGAATTGAGGATATTACTTCACCTAATGACGGATATGTAGTTTATCCAAACCCTTCTTCAAATAAAATTACGCTTGCAGGAACTTATGAAGGTAAGAAGGAAATTATGCTTTATAACGTAGTTGGACAAACGCTTGCAAGTTTTAATAAACAAGGGTTAGAGAGTGTAATTGATATTTCCGGATTAAATCCGGGAGTGTATTTTATTTCCGTAAATGAAATACATACAGGTAAAAAAACTATTTTAAAATTCGTTAAAAACTAATTGTTTCAGTTAATATGAAAAATCATATCCCGCTAGTTGGTCTGATTTCTATTTCCCTTTTTTATTCGTGTAATAATCCTGCAACAAAAAATGCTCCCGCTGCAAGTAATGCGAATACTCCTGTCACCGGAAATATAGTGGCATCAGCTCCCGGTGAGCCAAATAATTACAAAGCGGATTCTGTGATGTTCCGGGCACTGGCTAATGAGATTTTATTACATGGAAAATGTTATTCATATCTGGATTATCTGAGCAATAAAATAGGAGGGAGGCTGACAGGTTCTCCGCAAGCCGCTGCTGCCGTTGAATATACTTACCAGGTAATGGAAAGTCTAGGGGCTGATACTGTTTTCAAACAAGAATGCATGGTTCCGCATTGGGTGCGTGGTGCAAAGGAAACAGCAAAAATTCTTACAACACAATCGGGTGAGTATAGCGTGAATATTTGTGCATTGGGTCGTTCCGTTGCAACTCCGGAAGGTGGTTTAACAGCTCCCATAATTGAAATAGACAGTTTGGCGCAATTGAAAAAACTTGGAAGATCAGGCATTGCCGGTAAAATAGTTTTCTTTAACGGAGCATTTGATGAAACAGAAATTATGACCTTCGGGGCATACGGAAAGGCGGTTGCACAACGATGGGCAGGGCCCAGTATGGCATCGAAATATGGTGCTGTTGGCACAGTGGTGCGTTCCATGACAAATGCGTTGGACGATTATCCGCATACAGGTGCAATGCAGTATAATGATTCATTTCCAAAAATTCCATGTTGCGCCATATCTACTGTTGGTGCGGAATTGCTGCACAAACAATTAACGGTTGACAAAAACACAAAGTTTCATTTCGAAATGAGTTGTGCTACTCTACCTGATGAAAAATCGTACAACGTTGTTGCAGAATTAAAAGGTACGGAACATCCTGATCAATATGTAACCATTGGCGGACACTTGGATTCATGGGAATTGGGGCAGGGAGCGCATGATGATGGGGCAGGCATTGTTCACACGTTGGAAGTACTAAGAACTTTCAAAGCACTCGGAATAAAACCAAAACGGACCATTCGCTTTGTCATGTTTATGAATGAGGAGAACGGTACACGTGGTGCAATGAAGTATGCTGAACTTGCGGCACTGCATCATGAAAACCATATTGCTGCCATTGAATCAGATGCCGGAGGATTTTCTCCACGGGGTTTTGGAGTGGGTGGTAATGATACTCAGCGGAAAAAGATTAGAGGCTGGAAGGACCTGTTCCTTCCATATGGAATTTATGATTTCACAGGCGGGGAAGGTGGTACGGATATTGAGCCATTACAAAAATCAGGTACCGTTATGATTGGTTTAATGCCCGATTCACAACGATATTTTGACTACCATCACACAGCGGCTGATACATTTGATAAGGTAAATAAGCGTGAGCTTGAACTTGGTGCCGCGGGTGTTGCCATGATGGCATACATGCTGGCAACCTACGGAGTAAATTAATTTAATATTCCGGCTCCCTGCCTTATCAGTGAAGGTTCTTCAGAGGTACAATCAACCACAGTTGATTCTTCATTATGCCCGAATCCTCCATCAATAACCATATCAACCTTGTCGTCATAATGGTTGTAAATTTCCATAGGGTCTGTCGGGAATTTTACAATTTCATCTTCATCATGCAGGGATGTGGATACGATGGGGCACCCGATCCTTTCTACTAACTTTAGTATGATTGCATTGTCTGGAATACGCACTCCAACAGTCTTCCGGCGGGTATTCATCAATCGGCTTATATTGGAGTTGGCATTAAGGATAAATGTAAAAGGCCCGGGTAAGCAGCGTTTCATAAGCTTGTATATGGATGTGCTCATTGGCTTGGTATAATTCGCAATCTCCGTAAAGTCATGAAAGATGAGGGAAAACACAGCTTTATCAACCCGGATATCTTTTATACGGGCCATACGTTCTATAGCCTTTGGATGATTAAGGCTGCAACCCATTGCATAAATTGTATCAGTAGGATAAATTAAAACACCACCTGATTCAAGACATTCAATGGCTAATGCAAGGGCGTCCTCATCAATTTCAGAAGGTATTATGGATATAAATTCAGCCATGGAGCTATCGAATGGATTAGTGTGCTATTTGATTTGTAAAAGTAACCTTAATTTTATTTTGTATCTTCACCTTCATATTTTATAATCTGATTCCATGAAAAAGATTCCACACATTATAAAGCATTTCATCCGCGGTAATTTAATTGCCATAGGTTGTGTTTTTGTTGCTTACACTATGATAAGTTTCTTGTAGTATTATATACACTTGAAACAGGATCCGATGCATTTCTTCGGCTGGTGGTGGAGTAATATTGTCTCTTTCAAGGTTATGGATTATAAGTATTATATCCTCGGGTTTGAAGTGTTGCTGATCATTCTTGCAATATATTTTGTGAAGACAGAAGGTGATGACAGAAGTGGTCACGAGGAGTATAAAAATTAGAATGTATTGCAGGGTTTGAGGTATGAAGAAAAAGACTTCCTATAATTTTGCCTCAGAAGTAGAATTCGTAAATAGTGGTGATGATTTTTTTGAACGTGCCAATAAAATTATCCGCAATAGTTTGCACAAGATCCATTTGCAAACCTATATTTTTTCGGATGATTCAACTGGGCTGGAAACCATAAAATTGCTTACTGGGGCAGTTGAAAGAGGGGTTGAAGTGAACCTGCTGATTGACGCATTTGGATCGCATGAGCTAAAATCTGAAACAATTGAAACCATAAAAGAATGCGGAATAAATTTCCGGATGCATTCGCCTTTATTTAAAGGAATAAAATTGCATTTCGGCAGAAGGCTTCATCATAAAATATTGATTGCAGATGGAAAAGAAGCTTTAATAGGCGGAATAAATTTCGATGATAAATATCGTTTGAAGGGAGCTGATACTCCATGGCTTGATTTCGCTGTTTATGTAAAGGGTAATATTTGTGATGATATCTCAGATATGTGTGAACGCCTATGGTCAAAAAAAGGCTATTTCAGAAGAAATAAGAAAGCGAGTAAAGCACCGACAAAACCACAAGGCATACTTGTAAAATTGCAACAAAACGATTGGTTGTACAGAAGGAAAGGAATCTCTACAAGTATTATTAATGCTTTACGAAGCGCACAATCATCTGTTACCTTAGTGGAAAGTTATTTTCTTCCCGGTACTCGAACTAGGGTGGCATTGAAAAATGCATCGAAGCGGAATGTGAAAGTAAGAGTTATTCTTCCGGGTGTAAGCGATGTGAAAGTTGTTAAAAATGCTACTTCCTATTGGTATGCGTGGCTGCTCCGCAACAATATTGAAATTTACGAATGGAATAAAACCATTTTGCACGGTAAATTAATTGTTGTAGATAATGATTGGGTGAGCATAGGTTCGTACAATATAAATCACCTAAGTCACTTTAGCAGTATTGAAACAAATGTGGAAGTGAAGGATAAAGACTTCAGGACAAAGGTAAGTTGGGAGCTTGATAGAATTATCCAATCAAGTAAAAAAATATCAAATGTTGAAAATGAAAAGCGAGCTAACCCGCTTCAAATGTTTCTCTGGTGGAGTTCGTTTCAGTTTGTTCGATTCATGTTCAGGTTTCAGTATGCAATCCTTTCAAAAGAATAGCAAGTAAAATTTTATCAGGCACCCACCAATTGGCTTGCCTCGCTTTTGTTGTCCAGGGCATCCCTCAATCCATTACCAACAAGGAAAAACGCCAGCACCAATAACATAAGGCATACACCAGGAAGAAAGACCAGATAGGAAGAATCGGTAATGATAAAACCCCTGTTTGCATTTATCATTGAGCCCCATGAAGCTGTTGGGGGTTGTGCACCAATACCTAGAAAACTCAAACCTGCTTCAAGAAGAATTGCCGCAGCAAAATTATCGGCAGCTACAACGGTTATCGTTCCGGTAATATTAGGGAGTATGTGCCTGAAAATTATTCTTGAAGTAGAAAAACCCATGGCTTTTCCCGCTTCAATAAATGTTTCTTCGCGTAAGGAAATAACTTGTCCGCGAACAATCCGGGCAACATCAATCCACATAGTAAGGCCCACCGCAATAAATATTTGCCAGAAGCCTTTTCCAAGTGCCAGGGTAATTGAAATTACAAGTAATAAAGTAGGAAGAGACCAGACCACGCTTATTAACCACGTAACAAAACTATCCCACTTTCCTTTATAATAGCCAGCTGTAGCACCCAACAATATTCCAATTATCAGAGAAATAATTACGGCAATAAATCCCACTGAAAGTGAAACCCTGCTACCAATCATAAGGCGGCTTAACATGTCTCTGCCTTCCTGATCCGTGCCTAGTAAATAAGTTTTAGTAACAATGTTATTTTTCTCTACTTCTCTTTTTAATTCCTCGTTTGATTTATTCGGAGCAGAAATATTTTCAGTTCCGTAAATTATTTCACTAAGCTTGTATCTCTTTATTGGTCCATTATTCGGGGTGCTCCCTGTAAAGGTTTCGGCAACCAGTTCATTCCCTTCAAAACTATATTTATATAAGGGAATCGTAAAGAACTGGCTTTCCTGACCGAATAGCATTTTCTTGAAAAAGAATGAATTTTGTACATCAAGATTTTTCTTTACAAGTAGCATCGTAACCTTGGTTCCCGGAGGTTTCACAGAGAGTTGCAGAATCTGGTTATTTGCATCGGGTGTAGAATCGGGTGTGATTGAATAGCCGAGAATTGAAACAACTACAATCAGAATGATAAAATAAAAACTACCGAGGGCTATTTTATTTTTCTTGAATTTCTTCCACGCCTTACTGCTTAAGGACAGATAATCAATTGGTTTGTTTTTTTTACTCAGGAATAACATAGGTTAAGCAAGGCGTTTGTAATGTCTGTCTTTCCATTTGTAGGATGAGAAATTAGCAACAATCCCAATCCAACTCATGTAGAGCAAGGTAATAATTTCTGCAATTGGAAAAATTATCAATAGGTTTTTCTTCCTGAAAAACTGTGTTCCGAAGAAAAGCAATAAAAAATCGGCCAGGAATTTTGCCGCGAAGCAACCCATTACCACAGGGAAGAATTTCATTTTGATAAGAACAAAGATGAGAATCGGCAGGGATATAAAATTAGAACCAAACACAAGCAGGCTGACAAAACTATTTGCTTTGTTTTTAGAATAAAGTCCTTTGGAAGCCCAGCGTATTCGTTGTAAAATAAAGTCTTTAAGAGAGTTTTGGGCAGCGGTGGAAACAATGGCATTACGAGATTTCAAATATGTGATTTTGCCCGGAAATCTAGAATGAATTTTAAACATCAGCAGTATATCATCTCCGGAAGGGTTTTTATCAATCCCATGAAATCCTTCAACATCATCAAATACTTTTTTAGTATAGGCAATATTGGCCCCATTGCATAATAATGGGAGCCCTGCTTTAATGCCGGCACCGGAAAGTAACGAGAGCCCACATAATTCAAGGCTTTGGAATTTTCCTATCAAGCCTTTTTCATTTGAAATTTGAACTGGTCCGCAAACCATAAAAGCACCGGATGTCCGATATTCATTTTCAATAGATGATAACCAAGTTGCAGGGCTTGTACAGTCGGCATCGGTTATTACAATCAGTTCACCGGAAGAATTTTTTATAGCTTCAGAAATTGCAGTCTTCTTACCATGTGATTTCTCACGGTTCGAAATACATCTATAGTTTTTATCTGACTCAGCGAGTAATTTTTCTGCGACTTCTTTTGTTTTGTCAGTTGAGTGATCGTCCACCACAATTATTTGCAATAAATCAGCCGGATAATCTTGTTTTAAAATAGATTCAAGGCATTTTGAAATAGTTGCTTCTTCATTGCGTGCAGCTATAACAACGGTTATTTTAGTTTCTGGTATTATAGCCCCATCAGTTTTACTTACCGGAAGTAATGCCCAGCTTATAAGATGAATGATTATATAAATGAAATAGAGTGAACTAAGGACTACGAAAAGTAAAAATAGCACATGGATTAAAAGGTGCATCCCTATTTTTTAATTAACTGTTTCCGGCCCTGTAATTCGGCCTTTTGCCTGCTTAAATTACTCAATACTTTCTCATATATAGAATCCAGTAAACTCGGATTATGTGAATAAAAATCCAGGCACTTATTATACTCATCTTCTGTAATCCGGTGCTTTTTCCATACATAGCTGAAAGAAGCAGAGGAAGCTGTATCTGTTGTGTCAATGGCTATTCCCATTCGCTGTGAGGCCTGCACTAAATGCACATCTGTAAGCACCTCAACCATTGTGTCAGGACTTAAAATATCTTTAGGAACCTTCATTTTATTATTATTTCTGCATGAAACAGAGAGCAGGCATACAATAAATAAAACAGGTAGAAAGGCCTTCATATTTTGCAATTGGTGGAGTAAGTTCAATGCAAATGTAAGGCAATTCAGGTAACGGAATTAAACTAAAATGCGGTTATGATTCGTATATGGCTTTTTCACATTACATTTGCAAGGTTTACTACAATAAATATGAAGTCATTTTCAGGAAAGGTTGTTTGGATAACAGGCGCATCATCGGGTATCGGAGAGGCACTGGTCAATGAGTTTGCCAAACTTGGCTCAAAAATAGTTCTTACGGCCCGCAGGGAAGAAGAGCTTAAGCGGGTTCAGCGGGAAGCGGGATTATCTGATGAAAATTGTATGATTCTTCCAATGGATTTGTATCATACCGAGAATGCAGAAGCCATAGTAGAGAAGATCAAACAACGATTGGGAACAATTGATATTTTGGTTTGTAATGCAGGTGTGGTGCAGCGTTTTGCTGTAAATGAAAGCACTATTGAAGTTGACAGGCAAATAATGGAGTTGAATTTTTTTGCTGTTACCACTTTAACTAAAAATGTACTGCCTATAATGCTCGAAAAAAAATCCGGGCACATTGTTGCAATTAGCAGCGTGTTGGGTAAAATAGCACTTCCGGAGCGTTCGATGTATGCGGCTTCCAAGCATGCTTTGCATGGTTTTTTAGATTCTCTG
>CAIPDV010000087.1 GCA_903863935.1 uncultured Bacteroidota bacterium | reverse complement strand
CTTCGATTTAGCACGTATAATAGTACGCGCTTTTCTAACTAATTGTTGTATTGTAGGCATTCGCTCTTTATTTTAAGGACGGCAAAAGTAGACTTATTATTTGAATTTCAAAAAAAAGATGTGGAAAATAGGGATAAGTAGGGCACGCTGATTTATTATGATGATTATGATTTGAAATGCAATTAGGTGATAGGGTAGTGTTTATGGGTTATTTTATTGATAATGAGCTTATTGGGCTTTACGGGGTAATTTGGGAAGATGCTGTTTTTGATTGTTTATGTAGGTGATTTATTTAGATGCTCACCACCCCCTACACCCCCGCCACCGGGGGACATGCCTAAATTTTTCGGCGCGGCGCTGGAAAAATTTAAGGGAAAGACTGCCTTATGAGCATGTTTGGAGGAAATCTCGGGAAGAATTGATAATCAATACCCTTTCATTTGTTCGTTTTGCCGATTGAGTATGCTTTTACTTTCTTTTGGCTTGAACCAATAGAAAGTAACAAAGAAAAGTTCAAGGCTGTCCGGCAAACTCCTAAAAAAAATTAGCCCCGCAGGAAATAAACGAACTCGGCGCATGGGCGGTGCTTGTAGTTGGCGGTACGGCTATAGGACGTTGTAGTTTACTTTTGGTTGGCCTCATACAGCGTTTTTTTCTTTTTGGCTGCGCAGCAATTTTTTTCTTAACGGAATTGCCGGGAGGCCGTTTGGGGAAATGCAAAATGCACCTGGGGCGTGTTTGACCCCGATTATTTACTGCTTAACCAGTTTGGCAACGGCGATGGTGGCGCCGCTCCTTTTAATGGATACATTATATATGCCTGCGGCGAAGTGGGTGATATTTAGTTTTTGGAAGCCGCTATACATGGGTAGGGGTTGGGTATAGATTATTTGGCCGATGGCATCGGAGATTTCTAAACTAATTGGGCCTTTGTTCCAATCGGTGAAGCCGTAATCGATGGTGGTGTAATCGTTGGCGGGGTTGGGGAAGACTTTTAGGATTTTTTCTTTGGCATCGCGAATATCTTGGGTGAATGTGGTTAGGGAATCGCATTGGGATTGGGTTAGGGAGCCGAGGCGGTAGTTGGGGAAGTTGGGAATTCCGATTGTTAGGGTTGGCAATACAACACCATCCTGGACAAAATTACACAAGGTACCTTTTTCATCCGGGTTATTAATAACATGATAATAGGGGACTGCATTACCGCAGCTCATGTAAATTTTTCCATCGGGGCCCAATTGTTGTGTAAAAAAATCAGTTTCAACCTGCGGAGTATTGGGCATGTGACCACCATTATAAATGCCGATAGTATCAACGGTTGAAAAGATATTATCAGCCCAAAGATCAAATTGGTAAATTTGATGTGTAAGCGAGAGATACAGAAAACGGCTATTAGGTGAAATGGAAACTCCAATACCACCCCATAGTGAGTCAACGATACTAGGCAAAGGAAGATTTCGGGGATCGCTTAAAAGTCCTGTACAACGATCAAAATCATAAATATTTAGACCCGATATGGCCCCTAAATAAGCAAACTTAGTACCATCAGGTGAAAAGCAAGAGGCATCGCTTTGGTCATAATAAATCGTATCGCCGGTGCAGGTCAAATCGGGCATAACGTGAAACCCTGCAGTATCCAGCAACATCCAATAAAAGCAGTTTGTATTTCTCTTTTGAACTAAAATCCACCAATCCCGACCGTTACCATGCTTAACGCATTGTATGGCGGCTCCCAGGTTATCAGTAATCAGTGGTTGGTTTTTATATAAAACCTGCCCTAACCCTCCATTGGCAGACATATCTATAAGTGCAGACAACATTTTTGGATAATACGCCTCACTTTGGTTTGAATTAGGCACGATATCTATGAAAGAAGAAAGTAAATAGTACTGATTGGAATTTGCGACGCTAGGCAAACCTATAACCCCTTGTGGTGTTCTATACCCACCAGTGAAAATAGTTGGATCCCAAACGAGTTCAATATAACCAGCATTTAAACTATCACTATTTTCAATCGGTAGATTTAAAGCATTGGCTATATATATACCATTGGTATAGAATAATATATTGCCTTCGCTATCACTATAAGTAGTTGTCGCTTTATCGAAATTCATTTCAAGTGAATCGAAAGTGATGGCAACTGGAGTGTCATTAAAATCCAATTTCATATCACCAAAGGTATACCCGCGTACAGCAGAATCATGAACATTATGATAATAGCTGTCATAACCGGTAAGCCAGTTATAATCGTTTTTTTGCGCCTGCACCAAACCAGGAAGGGTAATTAATATAGCAAAGAGAAAACTGCGGCGCATGGGGCGGATTGGTGTTGTTGAGTTTTCTAAATATAAGAGATTTTTTTGGTGGGGGTGGAATGTGGGGGTGGACGGACTTTTTAGTGTTTCACCCCTTCCGTCCCCTAAAGGGGAAACCAAAGCCGAAAGGCCGCTTTGCAACCCTCTGACTCCACAAAGGGGAGAACCGCTAGGCAGGAATACAAATGCAAAGCCCCTTCCGTCCCCTTCCCGCACAAAGCTGCGGGATGAGACAAAAGGGAACCCGGGGCGGAAATGCAAATACAGAACAGCCAGGCCTCTCCCGACCTTCGCTTCGCTGGGTCACCCTCTCCATCGCAAGCGATAGAGAGGG
>CAIPDV010000086.1 GCA_903863935.1 uncultured Bacteroidota bacterium | reverse complement strand
TGTAAACCTTTTTACAAAATTCGATTTTACAATCCTTTGATTTTCAATTAACTCTAATTTTATCAAATGAACATTTAGAACTATATTAATTCTAACTAAATGATATTCAATTGGGTTACACGGTCACAGATAATTCCTAATTATCATTTTTTTATTTCAAAGCATCCCGCGTAACACATGAACCCAGCCCCTTCGGTAACTCGAAATTCGAAACTTCAAACTCGAAATTCAAAAACTATTTCAAAGAACAATCACCGGTAAAATTTCCCAACTATAACCGGTGCAATACGCAAAGTTAATGCCTATATCATTTACTACAATGGGGTGCGGATAAGTTTTTAGAAATACAAACAGCCAGCCCCTTCCGTCCCCTAAAGGGGAAACCAAGGCACCCCCTACGAGACAGGCGATTATTTAATGCTTTTTGCATCTTGTTTTTCCAACGTTATTATTCGTTCTATCAATTTACCCATAGTGATTTCTGGGTTTTGAATTACATCTTCATTTGTAAATCTAATAACAGAAATGCCGAGCGCATCCATATCTTCATCTCTAAATTCATCATATTCTTTTTGAACGGTATCAACATGGTAGCCGCCATCTATTTCAATTACCATTTTTAATTTATGAGAGTAGAAATCCGCAATAAAGGTTGCTATGGGATGTTGTCGTCTAAACTTATGAGCATTAAAGGATTCTGATTTTAATAAATTCCACATTGCCTTTTCACCTTCAGTGGGAGCAAAGCGCATCCGCTGTGCAAATTTAAATAGCTCCATAGATGTGCCATAAAACATAGGCAACTTATGCTTCATAAACTAAATTTAGAGAATAGTTCATTCAAATAGCAATCTCACATTTAGCACTGCATCCGGCTCTGGTTTCCCCTTTAGGGGACGGAAGGGGCTGGCTGTCCGTATTTGTCTTTTGTTTCATCCCACAAATTTGTGCGACAAAGTAACTTAAGAGGTGGGCTGCTTGCATTTCTGCCCTGGTTTCCCCTTTAGGGGACGGAAGGGGCTGGCCCCTCTCAATAATTTAATTAACTTAGCATATATCGCCCAACCCAATGCAAACCCCAATCGCTAAAATGCCATGAGCAAATTATTACTGGTACCGCTTTTGTTTTGTGGCTTATTGATTAATGCGCAGTTGTATGATGCGCAGTGGGTAATTGGCCCCAACACTTCAGTTTTGGATTTTAGGATTGATACCATCCGGTTATACCCGATTTCTACTTTTATGAATACAAAGGATGCCAACGCTGACATCTGTGATTCAGCAGGGGATTTATTATATTATACCAATGGATTTTATATTGCTGGTAGTAATGGCAATGCTTTGTTAAATGGAGATACCCTAAGTCCTTGTGCCTATACCTATCAGGAATATTCACAAGGTCTCACTATTCCTCAAGCTGCAATTTTTTTGCCGAAGCCGAATAATCCAAGATATTACTACCTATTTCATTTTTCATTAGACACACTCAACCGACCCAATACCATTTATTATAGCTTAATTGATAAGGAGGGTAATTCGGGTTTAGGTGCTGTAATACAGAAAAACGTGCCGGTTTTAAAATTGCAAAGTGCTATTTTAAGAGGGGGGGGCATGACCGCCTGCAAGCATGCCAACGGTAGAGATTACTGGATAGTAATGGGCGGTTCGAATAACAATGAATTTTATAAATTTCTTTTAACGCCGGATACCATTTTAGGGCCGTTCATCCAAAATATTGGGCCTGTATTTTCTACTCCTGATGACATTGCCAATGGTAAGTTTTCACGGGATGGCAGTAAATATGTAACCAGTTGTTTTGATGGACTAGTTCTTGTAGTGGATTTTGACCGATGTTCAGGAGATTTTAGTAATCCAACAACGATTTTTCATTACGCCGGAACTTTTTCAGGTCA
>CAIPDV010000085.1 GCA_903863935.1 uncultured Bacteroidota bacterium | reverse complement strand
GAGATAAGACGGAGTGACTGGAGTTCAGACGTGTGCTCTTCCGATCTGCTTCAAGGGAGTGGTGGAATAAGTTTAAGAACGCCAATCACCCTGATTTTTTACAAGTCGTATCGCGTATAGATGAAATTATTTACACGCAAAAGTTTGAGGGTGCGGCAGTTGGAGCGTTCAATGCTAATATAATTTCCCGTGATTTAGGTTTACGGGATGGTTCCGATGTTACGACTAATGGCAAAGAATTAGAAGTTCCGATATTCAATGTTATACCTCATGTTCCAAGTAACGACGGGCCTAAATAAACTCATAGCTTTAAAAAAGCGAAAGAAAGTAATACCTGGCGGAACATGGGGTGGCAAGACTTACCCTATTATTGCTATTCTTATGAACCTTGCTCTTTCAGTGCCAGGTCAAAAAATAACCATAGTAGCTGAAACAATACCTGCAGTTAAAGCAGGGGCCATGGCTATCTTTATTGAGATAATGAATGATACCTTGCGTTGGAATCAGAACCAATGGAATGCCACCGATAGGATTTATAGATTTAAGAACGGCTCAAGTATTGAGTTTAAAAGCTTCCCTAGCGTAGGTAAAGCCAAGTCCGCTGGCAAGAGAAATGTGATATTCTTTAATGAAGCCCAATATATTCCTTTCCCTATTGCCGATGCTTTAATGATGCGTACCGAAGGTGATATATGGATTGACTTTAACCCGACTAATGAATTCTGGGCTCATACTGAAATCCAAGGCCAAGATGATGCCGAAGTTTGTAAAATTACTTTCAAAGATAATGAAGCTCTACCAGTTTCAATCCTTAAAGAGTTGGAAATGAAGCGGGAAAAAGCCAAGACATCCGCTTATTGGGAGAATTGGTGCAAGGTTTATATTGATGGTGAATTAGGTTCATTACAAGGGTGTATCTTCACAAATTGGGATACCGTGGCAGATTCTCATCCGGGGTTTACCAAGGGGAGGCATTTGGGGTACGGTGTAGATTGGGGATTCGCCAATGACCCAACAGCTATTTACGAATGTTTTTTATTTGAAGGTGAATACTACGAGCGTGAACTCCTGTATAAGACAGGCATGCATGACGAAGATGTTTTGGAGTTTGTGCATCAAAATATGGATATTAACGCCAAGGCCGTAGCCGACAGTTCTGCTCCTAAGACTATTGATTGGATGCGTAAGCATGGATGGAAGGGTATCACTGAAGCCGACCGCAGTAGGGGTACTGTTATAAGTGGAATTAATCAATTACAATCATTCACATTTCACACAGCGGTAAGTAGTTTAAACCTCATAGATGAGCATAGGAAGTATATGTGGGATGTTGATAAGTCAGGCAAGGTGCTAAACGACCCTATTGATGCATTTAACCACTTACAGGACGGGCGAAGGTATTTATTGAGCGTTCCGGGTAAGAAGAAGCTATATGTTGGTTCCAGTATTCAACCCTCAACTTTGGATAAAGATAGAATTTCAGTAGGTAATCAAAAAAAAGATAAACCATTATGGTTGTAAAATTGACAAAAAAAGGCAAAGAATTCAATAAATGGTGTAAAAAAAATATGCCTGATAATCAGAATAAAAGTATCAAATCCTCACAGGGTGGATACAAAACTATTCCCCGTCCTGCCGACCCTAAAAAATACGTAAAAAAGTAACCAATTAAATTCAATTATATGACAACTGAAGAAAACAAAAGCGCATCTAAAACATTTGAAGCCTTTGCTGCTGCTGGCCTTAATGCTGAATTGGCAAGAGTGGGCCTTACGACAGCCACCAATATTGCAGCAGAAGCGGAGGGAATTTACGCAAAAGCCAAGCAAGACCATATTGATTTTATAACTTCAGTGAAATAATGGAAGTCCCTTTTTTATTTAAACTCGATGATTGGGTAAAGCCCAAAGCTAAGAAGGTTAATAACGTAATGCTATTCCCTAAAGACTATGAACGGTTTAAAATTACCGCCCGTGGTTACTTTGAACATGAACATGAAGGTAAGTTAATAACTGCCAAATCTTATGAAGCACGATTCACTAATTTACAAGGTCAGCCCATGGTTGGTCCTGTTAATGAAGAAGATTTTGAATTGATAAATAAGTCATTGGATGAAGTGCTTGAAATAGCTAAAATGGAAGTAGTTAAATGAAGTTACTCATCCTCAAATACGGGAATGAATATATCCTTGGCATGGGTGATGTCATCGACTGCCTATCATTGATTTGCCAGATAGCTAAAGAGTACCCGAATGAATTAATTATCTTCCCTTGCTTTGCTCAATATCAGCAGAACATTCAATCCTTCCTTCCAGTTGGTATTAATGTCAAATTAGAGCCAATAAGAGACATTGCAAATCATATTCCCGAACTCATTACTCGGTATGATACAATCCTTTTACAGAATTCTGACAAATACATTAAAAAGAATAAACTCACAGGATTTACTGATATTAAAGGGTTGTATCACTTGGCAGGATTTGATTATGAAAAGCGGGATGAGTTTTGCCCGATCAGTTTAAGAACTTGGAGATACAAAGGTTATGTGGATTCACCAAGCCCTAATATTGCATTTATTCCCGAAGGAGGAAGTAGGCATTTCAACGGAGGGGAGCCTTATAAGATTGACCGTAAATTTGTAAAAGGTAATTTAAGGCAAGTGGTGCCGCCTCAAAACACTATGATGTTACAATGGGTTAATACTATTGAATATGCGGAAGAGATACATTGCCATGTTACAAGCTGGTGGCGATTTATTGATAAACTCAGACCTCATGGGAAGTTATTTATGCATCACTATGCAAGGGAGGCAGGATTTAAGCCCGAACAATTTGAATTTAGATTACAATGGGAACAGATAACGTAAAGCCTTTTAAAATCCGATGCAAGGAATATAATATTTCCGGAATAGGTTTAACAAAAACTGAAGCCTTACGTGATTTATTTCTGCAGCTTTGTGCAATATTAGGAACTATTGAAGGGATAAAAAAGATAAAAAGCTGGGGTATGCAGGATGAAGAAGGTTATGAAGAAGTAATGAATGAACTAAAAAAACAATTATGAAATGAATATACTTGATCGCCAAATTATAAAACAAGCTACATTAAGGCTTGACAAATACCCTGCAGGTAAACAGATAAACCCTATCGGTAGAATTGACAAATTTATCTTTTCAAGAACGGATAAGATACTTTCGACTATCTATAAGCAAAAGGGTATGAGTGGCGGTATGCCTTACGCTTACGTGCAAGATATGATTCCTTACTCTATCGGGGATGATGCCAAAGCATTTATAAAAGAAGGGTATAATAAGAACGCTCTTGTATATGCAGCCATAAATAAGATTACCCGTTCAGCGATGAAGGCGAAGTTTAAATTAATGGACGTTTCAAATCCGGATAATAAAAAAGAAATCACCAAGCATGATATTCTTACCTTACTCAACAATCCGGCACCTGATTATTCAAAAAGAGAGTTCATTGAGGCTACATTAGGCGCAAAGCTACTCACAGGAAAGGCTTTTATCTATAAACATAAAGGTACTTTATCAATCAATAAAGGCAAAACACTGCAATTGCAACCTATCCCACCTCAATATTGCCATCCAATTCAAGACAGGGCAACCGGTGAAATAGTAAGTTATCGGTATTATGACGGACGTAAATCAGTAGTCATAGCAGCCGAAGACATGATTTATATGCGCTTTTGGGACCCTGAAGGCGGTGTAAATGGATTCAGTCCTTTAAAAGCTGGCCGAGAAGTACTAGCACATAGTAATGATGCCTTTACCGCTTCTCGAAAATTATTAATCAATGGCGGTGCCGCCGGAATATTAGCCCAAGATGATGGAACAGGAGTAGATTTCGATGATCCGCAAATTGATGCCTTGCATGAAAAATTTAGAGAAAGGTATGCTGGTCCTGAAAACTACAATACTCCGATTATAACGAATGGTAAGTGGACATGGACCCAAATCGGATTAAGGGGAGAAGATATGCAGTTACTGGAAGCACAGAATTTAAACCTACAGCAGATTTGTACATTATATGGATTCAGTTCCCAGGTTCTCAATGACCCGAAGAATACCACTTATAATAATATGAGTGAAGCCAAGATAGACCTAATATTAAATTGTGTTATTCCTCACCTTCACTTATGGCTTGATGCTTTTTATCGTGGTGTTGTTTCCGATATTGAAAAGATTGATAATAAAAAGTATGAATTGGTTATTGATGCTGAAAGCTGGGAAGAAATCAGAGAAAAGCAGTTAGCACAATCTCAAACTTTAAATACCGCTTATTGGATGACGTTAAATGAAAAGCGTAAATCAATGGGGTATGAAGCGTTGGATATTCCCGAAGGTAATGATATTTATGTTCCTATTAATTCAATGCCTATAAGTACTGAAACCGATGCGCAGAGTCAGTTAAGAAATGCTCATGCAGCGGTGAGTCAAGGTGTGGCTCCAGATTTAGAAGATAAACCAAATGAATAAAAGGTTATTTATCAAGTGCGCGGAATAATTATAAATTATGAATTAAATACCGCTATAAGCGTAGTTCCAACTAATGCCTAAAACCCCTATTCAACATAGATATGTTCAAACTGTATTAAAAGACAGGATGAAATTTACTGCCCCTGCCCAACGGTTATTCTATGGAGCTCTACGGAATATGATTAAGCCTGTTTCAGAGAAGTTAGAACATCATGCGCAAAGTCATTCAATGGAACATCTTATAAGTTCAAAACCTTTGGAGATTTGTTTTAAAAGAGTATATAAACAAGTAGGATTACACTTTGGGAAAACTACGTTTGATTCATTAATGAGATCAGGTAAAAGCAAGAAAGCCGAAGATGATGAAATAGACTTTGAAACCGAACTTGATGAAGCTATCAATGCTTTTATAAAAGGAATAGGGGCTAGAATGATAACTAATATCACTGAAACAACCCGCGAAGATGTGCGCACATGGATAGCCGAAGCCATAAAGAACGGAACAGGAGCAGCGCAATTAGCACAGGACTTTAATAAACATTTTTCCGATTTCAATAGAGTAAGGAGTATGGCTATTGCAAGAACCGAAGTAGGAAGGGCGAGTAATTGGGCCAACTATGAAGCTGGAAACATGACAGGACTAGAACTTGAAAAGACTTGGTTACATGCCGGAAGTTCAAAGAATGACCGACCAACCCATGAAGATGCCAGTGGTCAAACAGTAGCTTATGATGAAAGTTTTGATGTTGGCGATGGTTATGAGCCTATGTACCCGCAAGACGGAAGTGGAGGGGCTGATGAAGAAGTAAATTGTAATTGCTGCATATTTCAAACAAGAGTAGGAAGTAAATATTAAACCAATCCTATTGGGGTAGGAAAGGTGAATCAGGGGGCGGATAGAAATATTCGCCTTTTCTGTTTTACAAAGTTTGTGTTAATAAAAATTTAAACTCTTACATATCTATAATTAATTATTATATATATTTGCACTTCATACGCCCCAACGTATTTAATGCAGCGACCCCAATCGGTGCAAAAAGTCTTAACAACTTTTTATACAAATGGGGGAACGTACTTTCCAGATAAAAAACGGCGGCACTTTAAAAACCCTTGATGCGGATAAACGCACCATTTGCGGTTACTATGCCTCTTTCAATACATTAGATTCTGATGGCGATGTATTCCAACCCGGATGCTTTGCCAAATCTTTAAAAGAAAATAAAGACAGGATTCTCCATTTACTTCAACATGATACTACTCTTCCTATTTGCCGCCCTACGGTATTAATAGAAGATTCAAAAGGCTTATATTTTGAAAGTTACTTCCCTGCTCCGGGCGATGGAGTTCCATATTACATAGAAGAAACTTTTGAATTTTACAAGTCAGGTGTTTATAATGAGCATTCGGTAGGATTCGAAATGTTACAGAATGAACCTGACCGCGAAGGTAAGTATCCTGAATGGGCTCCGCCTTGGAATCCCGATAATAAACGTGCTGCAAATATTATCACTCAGGCTAAGTTATGGGAAGGCTCAACAGTTACATGGGGAGCGAATAAAAACACTCCATTTGTAGGAATCAAAGGTGCCACCATGGAGGACCTGACAAGGCATTTAAAAGCCAAAGAATTAGTATTAAAGAACCGCAAAGGTTCAGATAAAAATATAGAACTCTTCTTAAAGGAATTGGAAGAACTGAGTAAACTGACAGCCATTCGACCGGGTACCACCATCGAACCGGATGCAAAAGAAAAATTCCTTGAATCACTTAACAATTTACAAAAATCAATCAAATGAAAAAACATTTAACATTTGCAGCTATGTTGCAAATCACTTCAATGTATCCTAAAAACCTTTCCAAAAAGGAAGATGATATATTGACTAAAGCCTCTAAAATGGTAGAACAAATCAAAACCGATCTGGGTGCTATCAAAGTAAAAGGCGAAGACAATGAACGCAACCTTGAAAGAGCATCGAAAGACCTCGAGGAGGTAAAGAAACTTGCCAAAGAAGCAAGTAAAACCCATGAAGCGCATGATGAGGATATGAAAGCCCTCAAAAACAAATGCGATGCTATGGAAAAATCCCTTGGAGAAGTGGATTTGAGAATTCAAAAAGGCGGTTTCCAAAATGCAGGACTTGTAAACTATGATGGTTTCAAGAAATTGCACAAAGAAAAGATGGCTGAATTTGAAAAATGTGCAAGTACTGGCGGGGCTTCTGCCCTTACTTTGAAGATGAGCGTTGGTGAATACAACACTTATTTCAATAAAGCATACTCTCAAAAGGCTTCAAACATGACTGAAAGCGCAAACTTCTCAGGTCAGTTTGTAATTGCTCCTGACCGTTTACCGGGTTTCTTCGCTCCTCCACTCCGTCCAGTGCATATCCGTGAGTTTATTAATCAAAGCCCTACCGATTCAAACTTGATTAACTATACTCAGGAAACAGCCTTTACCGATGGAAGTGCAAGTACAGCCCAAGGTGCAGCTGCAACTCAATCAGACTTCACGCTGACCGCTCAACAAATGATCGTTCAGAAAATCAATACCTACTTTACTGTAGCGAAGGAAATGTTAGCAGATACTCCAGTAACTGAAAACTATATCCGTACCCGTGGTGTAGGAAGGTTGATGATGTTTGAAGATACTGCTTTGCTTTACGGTAACGGTACACCTCCAAATCAGAACGGTATGACATTAGTAGCTTCGGCTTATGCTAATGGAGTAATCCCTGGCAGAACACCGACCAATCCGCCAAACTACTATGATATTCTTTTTGCAGCCGTAACCCAAGCCACTGTAGCTTACTACGTGCCGAATATCATCATCCTGAATCCTGTGGATTTTGAAGCTATTGCATTAACACAAAGCTCTGGCTCTGGTGTTTACCAATTCCCTCAAATGATTACCGGAAATCCAGGTGAGTTTTATATCAATGGTGCAAGGGTTGTAAAGAATACAGCAATAAACCAAGGATATTTCTTCGTAGGAGACATGGAGCAAGCAGCTACCTTATTCTTCCGTGATGAAATTGAAATCACCTTCTCCAATCAGCACGTGGATAACTTTATCAAAGGTTATATAACTGTGATGGTAGAAGAAAGGCTTGGCCTTGCCACTTACCGCCCAACAGCGTTAATCTATGGTAACTTCAACCAAGCTATCATAAGCGGTTCCTAATCCTAAATAGCAGCCCCGTAAGGCTGCTTATTTTTATCTGTATGAATCCAAGGTGGACTATTTACATACCTACAACTCCGAATAGAAAGGAGAAGTTTGATAATCTTTACGCAGAATTAATGAGGCAAATGAAGCCTTATGGCAATGCGATAGAGATTCTTGTATATGAAACCGAACGATTTATTGATGGAGGCCCCCATGTGGGAGTGAAGCGTAATTACTGCCTGAAAATGGCAAAAGGAGACTATGTTAATGGTGTTGATTCGGATGATTCCATTGCTCCAGATTATGTTTCTTCTATTATGGAATCCATGAAAACATCACCTGACTGTATATGTTTCGAATGTAAATACACGAATGCGGAAACAGGCGTTAAAAGCCATGTATATTTCGGACGGGCCAATCTCAATTTAAATATTGATGATAAAGGACGGAGAGAGAGAATGGTTAATCACCTGAATCCTGTAAAGCGTGAACTTGCATTAAAAGCGGGGTTCCCTGAATCATCATTTTCGGAAGATACTGAATATGCTATGAGGTTGCGCAATCGCACCCTTTTACGTACTGAGGTTATTATTCCGAAGATACTTTACTATTATAATTTTTCATCTAAGACAAGCGATACATGGCACCTTTCACCAGCTAATAATTTAGTGAAAAGGGTAAGTGAACCGTTAGTTAAGATGGACGTTATTATGGTAAGTGATGGAAGACAGCCAGTGATGGCGAACATGACCCAACAGGCAATAGATAGTATTGAAGGTTTAAATGCCAATGTGATTGTAGTGGAAAAGGCTGAAAGAGGCTATTCGAAAGCAGATAGTATTCCTCAACCCGAACCATTCAATTACAATGCATGCTTAAACAAAGGTTCGAAGTACGGTAATGCGGCCCTGATTTGCTTTACAAACAACGATGTGATATTTCCTTCGTCTTTTGTAGGTAAAATAGCGGCTTTGCAACATGCTACCAAGGCTGATGTTATAAGTGTAAAAACGCAACACGGATTTATCCATCCCACGATAATAAGCGGATTCTGCTTTGTTATTACCCGTGAGGCTTATCATAAATTAGGTAAGCTGGATGAATCTTTTGAGTTTTGGTGTGCCGACAATGTTACTTCAGAACAGATAAAAGAAAAAGGACTAAATGAATTGAAATCCGATATTCAAGTACATCATTTGACATCGGTATCACTTAATAAATTAGAGCCTCAAAAAAAAGAAAACTACACAAGAGGCTGTGTAAAAAAGTTCAATAAACAATTCAATCAAAACGTCCTCGGAATGGGGATTTAAAAAACATGAAAAAGCTAATATTTTTATTCGCCTTAATAGGCACAGTCTTTAGTTCCAATGCTCAGACTTTGGTGGTAACAACCCCTAACTCGAATGTTCAATCATTCAGTTCTTACGGGCAGTTTTATGCGGATTCCGTAAATGAATCAGTAACTAATCAGATAATCGTTGGCGGGTATTTTAAAGACTATCATCAGGTGAGTTTAGCAGCTAACAAAGCTATAACTGATACATTTACTCTTCCTGCTTCACCTGTAATGGGGCAAACGGTAGTTATTTATTCAAATCATAAATTCTACCATAAGTTTAAAACCATTCCAAAGGCTTTAATGACTGACACTTTAGGGGCTCAGCTAGCTATTTTTATCTGGAAGAGTCCTTATTGGCAGTGCGTACAGTAATAAATTGCGGGTTAGATCAGTGGGTAGATCGGTAGACTCATAATCTACAAGTCGTAGGTTCGAATCCTTCACCCGCTACAAATAAAATAAAATGGCTTTAGCAGGCAGACCTATATTACTTACACCTCCGGCAGTGGAATTATCCTTATCGCTTGTAAAAAGCTATTTAAGGGTAGATTATTCCGATGATGATACTCTCATTGCTTTAATGATTCAGAGCGCAAGGGAGCGTTGTGAGCATTATTGCAATCGTAAATTCATAAACCAAGTATGGCAGGTTTATTACGATAAAATTGATAAAAGATTTGAGATTCCCTTCCCCCCTATTCAGGCGGTAAATAATTTCAAACTTATATATCTGAATGAGGTAATTGCTTTGGTTGAAAACTCAGATTATTATATTCTTAATAAAGGCGGTGATGCTTTTGTTATTCTTACCGCAACTACTTACAACCTTCCTCCAGGATTCTCTTTAGGCGATGACCTTTGGAGATTCAATGTAAGGATAGATGTTACTTGTGGATTCGACACCCAGTACACTCAGGATAGTATGCATAACGGAGTGCCGTCAGGAATACAAGAAGCAATTTTAAAGACAGTTTACAGTGCTTATTTTTCTCCTAAAGGTAATGCTATGGGAGTTTCAAGGCAAGGTATTTTAGATGTAAAAGAACTTCCGGAAGATGCTAAAAGATTATTACAACCTTATAAAAATGTAACTATCTAATGCCTAACTATTCCCGTAAAATAACAGTATATACAGGCACAACCGCTCCGAATGGAAGTGGCGGTAATACTATTGCATGGGATGGCGGAACTGTTAAATGGGCTGATATTGAAATTACTCAAAATGGAAAGTTATTTGCACAAGGGCAAGAGTACAACGGGACCTATTATACCATTCAGTTAAATGCTATGAGTTTGCGTTACACTCCACCAGTTGAGAATTACAAAATAGAAGTAGATGCCTTTGGGGTTACCCGTACACTGAAAATAGTAAGCGCGGAGCAACCAGACCTTTTAAGCTATAACTTAATTATTAAAGCTATTGAAAGTAATGGGTAAAGGTATCTCCATATCGTTTCCTGACATGGATAAATTCATTGCTAATTTAGAGAATTACTCTAAGCAGGCAAAAGAGAATGTTTCCTTGGCTTGTGCTGATGCAGCCTTTGCAGTCAATGAATATGCCAAGAAAAACCTTGCAAATAATCACTCTGTAATCACGGGTACTTTGGTTAAAAGTTTCCGTGTTGAGGGGTCGGCTTTTACGTATGTGGCCGGAACAGATGTTATTTACGCCCCCGATGTAGAGTATGGAACCGCAGCCCATGAAATTACCCCGAAGAACGGCAAATGTTTGCGATTTGAAATTGATGGGAAGGTAATATTCGTCCGCAGAGTACATCACCCGGGAAATCATGCCAAGCCTTTTTTTAATCCAGCAGTAGAAGAAGTAAGGCCAATATTTTTAAATGAACTAACGGCGGCACTCAATGCTTGACATTAATAAATCTTTAAGAAAAGCGTATTATGATACGTTGAATAATTTAAGCATGCCGGCCGGTGGTTCTATTCCATTTTACGACCAAGTGCCAGCGGGAGCCACATACCCGTATATTTTTACAGTAGATACTACTTTTGTAGAACAGTTCACAAAAGACACCTTCGGTGGCCGGGCAACGGTTACTATTCAAGTAGCTATGAAATACCCTGCTAACTATGGAGGCAATTCTGATATTGATGATATCGTAAATCAAATTCTTCCTAAAATAGTAGGAATCACGAAACGCCAATATCCTTTAGCCTCGGCTTTACTTCCAAATTTTACATTAATAAGTAATGTAAATGAGTTCACTAAAAATGAACGGCAGGAAGGTTCAGATGGTGTTTATTTCTTTCGGATTCTCAGATTCTCACATATAATTCAACAATTCAATTATTAAAAATGAAAAAGACAAAAATCTCATTCGAACAATTACGGGCAATTGCTAAAACATACCCGAAGTTAAAAAAGAAAGCCGCCTTTAACGGTGATAACCTTATTATCGCTATGGATAATGGTTCAGGACCAGAAGAAGTAGCTTTTGCTACTAATAGCAAAATAACAATGGATGTAACAGGTGCTAAAGCGACCACTAAAGATTCTCTCGGATGGGAAGAAATCATAGCTGGTAATGCAAAATGGACCATGGATACTGACAACCTTGTAGACTTCCATCCTTCAACCGGATACCATGGTTGTGCTGATGTAGCGGCTGCTTTACTTTCAAAAACCAAAGTAACTGTTTATTTCACCATTAAAACAGGAGCGGTAGATGGTGACCAACAATTCTGGGGTGTGGCTTATGTTACCAAATGTGAACTTTCAGCCAAGCAAGGTGAGGCTGTAACATACACCGCTCAATTCACTGGAACCGGAGCATTAACCCAAATCACTATTTAATTATGACAATTAAATTTAATGGTAAGGATTATGAAGTATCCCTGACTATCGGGGGGGTAAAAATTTACTGCAAAGAGATGGGTTGTTCTTTAATGCAATTCTCTTCCAATATTCAAAAACTTGATGTAGATGCGGTGCAAACCCTTTTATATGCTGGTATGGTTGGAGCTTGTCAAAAGGCTAAAACAACTCCTGACTTCACTATGGAAGAGGTAAAAAATGAGATTGATGGTTGGGATTTTAACCGACTTCAGGAACTTATTACCACTTTCACAGGAATGTTGAATGAGGGACTTGCAAAAAACGACCAAGCCTCTCCAAAGGAGGCAGTGCAGAATTAACCTGGGAATGGTTATTGTCCCGTAGTTCGCAGTGTGGAATAAGTTACACCGAACTATGGGATATGACCTTGCTTGAATGGGAGGCATGGATAGAAGGGTATCAATGGCGGGAAGAGGAAGAATGGCGAAGGACAAGAGAACTTATAGCAGCGGCTTATAATACGGCTATGGGGGCTAAGAAATCAGTCAGAGGTTCAGAACTTATACCACTTCCGCATGATATTAAAATTGTAAATGTTATTCCTAATCTTGATGACCGATATAGGATTTCAGCTACATATAAGAATAAAAGGAACGTGAAATTATCTGCAAATGAATTTTTAAGAAAAGTATCATGAGTGATTTTAGTTTAAAAGCAGATATAGGAGCCGACACATCGGACTTTGAAAGAGGCATAGCTAAATTGTCTGCAACTATTGACAATTTAGCTATTAAGATTGAGGATTTTGGTAAAAAGGGGAAGCAAGCACCTAAAGAGGCGGAAGATGCTTTCGATAAACTACATGAATCCGTTTTAAAGTTTGCCGAAAAGGTAGGTACTGGTTTAGGGCTTGTTGAACTTATAAGCAAGGTAAAAGAGTTCGGTACAGAGTGCCTACAGGATTTTGCTGACGCACAGACAGCGACTGAAAATTTGCGCTTCGCTATTGAAAGGGTCGGCGGTGCCAGTGATGCTACTTTCACTGGTATGGTTGAATGGACTGAAAAGTTATCCAACTCCCTGAATAACCTTTATTCCGCCAAGCAATTAGAGGGTGCGGAGGCTCAGTTAAAAATATTTGGATTAACGACAGAGGAAATCAAATCTCTGATTCCGCATATATTTGATTTGGCAACTGCTACTGGAGAGGACTTACCTACTGCTACCAAGACCGCCATAATGGCTATTGAGGGCCATACAAGGGGGTTACGAAGCATAGGTGCCGAGTTTAAGGATACAGGTACGCAAATGGGTAACTACACCCAATTAATGCAAAATCTAACCAAGATACAAGGCTATGCATCCTCCCAGCTTGGTACTGTTAATAATCAGCAAAAGGAATTCGATAACCAAATGGAAATGGCCAATGAGAAGATTGGCGAACACTTAACGTGGTGGGAGAAGCTGAAAAATGGATTTGCAGCTACGAGGCTCATTCCGGATCTTGAAGACACGGCAGAGGCGTTAGCTAATGCCAGTGGTCAGATGGGAGAATTCAATGCAGCCGAAATAAAAATGAATTCTATTGGCGACCGCGGGATGGAAGTAAAGGCATTTAACGAATTAATAGATAAATTAAAAAAAGGTAAGAAGGCGGCAGATGATTTGCAAGTATCATTAACGAAGGCGGCTTTCGGTGATGCTTTCGGTGCAGATAATAACGATTTCTCGATGACACTTCCTAAAGGGTTTGCACCTGAGAAGTCTGGATTAGATAAAGAAACTGGAGGCAAGCAGCCTAAAGACATCACCGACAAGATAAAATCCCTTTCCGAGATTACCAAAGAGGCACAGGCGCACATGGTGTCTTTTGGTGAAACCCACATGACTGCATTAAAAAAGGAATTGGAGGAGATAACCAAATCCATGCAGCAGTTATTTGATAAAGGCAAAGAAAACACAAAGCAATTTACTGACCTTGCGGAGGCCTTATCAATGGTAAAATTCGAAATGATTGCTACGCAGAATCAAAAAGCGATGCAAGCCGCCAATTCTCCAACAGGTATAGGCAAGACTGATGTTTTTGGTAACGACACAACAGGCGGAGGAGCTGATGCAAATCAAACCGCAAAAGATGATTCTTTAATAGCGGCTTTAAATTTAATTGCATTGTCCGCAAAACACGCACAGGATGCAATGGATGCCTTTGGTAATAGTAAATTATTTGCTTTGCAAGAACAGTTAAATGATGTTCAATCTGCTATGAGGGCTGATATTGATGCGGGTACAAATATGGGGGCTGCTTGGGATGTATTAGTTCAAAAACAAGCTGAATTAAAAAAATCTATTGATGATACAACTCAATCTACAAAAGAACAAACAGCAGCTTTTGAGGCTACGGCTGCAAAGGTTAGTAGTTCAGCCGCTCAAATAGGGGCTTCGTTATCTAATGTGGCGCAGGGAAAAAGCAATATACACGAAGTTCTTGCTGCCTTATTGAATCAAATAGTTTCAGCAATAGGGCAATTTATTACTGAAAAAGGTAAGGCACTGATAAAAATGGGGCTTACTGATGAAGCGGCAGGAGCGGCTATGATTGCGGCCTCAGGTGGATTGAACCCTTTAGGGGAAGAAACAGAATCTAATGGTATCGGGGAGATTATAGGTGGTACGCTAATGAGTGCGGCAGGAGGTGCGATAGGTGCTATAAAAATGGCTTCCGGTGGTATTGTTTCTTCTTCGGCTTTTGTAAATGTAGGAGAGTATGCAGGTGCCGCCCATAATCCGGAAGTAATCGCTCCTTTGGATAAATTAAAAGGAATGATGGGCGGAGGAGGCGGCAATTATAGTTTTCAAATAAAAGGAGATACTTTAGTGGCTATGCTTGACCGATTAGATACTAATAATTCATTTACACTTGGACAGTAAAATATAATGATGAGCCTCTAAGCCAGCACCAATGGAAACCGAAAAAACAGATACTAAAACCCATCCTTGCTTACCAAGTGCATTAAGTGCGTCTATCGGGTATTCGAAAGATAGCTTAGTGCTTTTATTGTCGGAATACGCATTAAGAATAAGGTTGTATTTTTCATTCACTACTAAACCACTTCTTGGTATTCCGATCAGTTCACAGTATTTAACCGAATCCTGGCTATATGCATTCGTGAAAAATGTGATGCAGAGTACAAAAAATAGTGTTTTCATGATTCAAATATACATATAAATGAGTTACGGCTTAAAATATCAGCTACTTTTCAATGATGAGATAAAAGGTTCTCTATCTTATAACTCGTATGTAATTGATATTTACAAAAAAAGCTATTCTGGCTCGGTAATAGATTTAACGGCCACCGCCAAACCTATTTCAATAAGCTATAAAAAACAGGCTTTAATGGCTGGCATAATGGCTTCGGAAGCAACTGTAGAGCTTTATGGAACTACTTTAGGAATGTTCGATGAGTTTAAAACAGCCGCCCCTTTGAGTTATTATGTGAAAGTAACAAAGAATGGAGGTGATTTTTGGTATGGAGTTATAACTACCGACAGCTACACGCAAGGCCATGCATCGGCTCCTTATTCCTGCAGATTACGATTTAATGATGGCCTTGGAGAGTTACAGTGGCATAGATACGAGAATTCAGGTGCTTTGATGGCTCAACTTGAACAAACAGTACAAATTATAAATAACACATTCAGTTTCCTACCCTACAATCTTAAATTAACCGAGGCCATTAATGTAAGAGAAGATACTATGTCCGATGCCAGAGGCTTATTAGAACAATTATATCTTGATGATTTAGCGTTCACCGAGCAAGGTGATGACGGATTGATGCATGGTATAAATTGTAATAAATTACTTTCTACTTTAATGACATCACTCACTTGCCGGATATACCAATGTGAAGGGACGTGGTTTATTGAACGCGTAGTTGAAAGGACATCGGGCTCAACTTTATTTACTTTCGACTATACATTAACTGGTGCTTTTGAAACTTCGAATACCTTTTCCGGAATAAGCAGGGGTCTGTCAAATATACTTCTTTCGATAGACAATAATTCTATGCCTAGAATTGTGGATAGTTCCGAGGATTCGGTTACAATTAAGAATCCATCTATAAGTTATGGCCTTGACACGACTTCTTTTAATAATCTTGAATTAGTGCCTAATGCTTTTTTTGAAACCAATCCTTTGGATATTTGGGTTGGCAATATGCCAGCCCTTTGGGATAGGACAAGTAAATTAATAGCCGCAGGCGGAACACAGGGCCTTGAAGTTATAAATCCTTGGAGTAATGATGCACGTTATCAAACAGGATTCTCTTTCGGGCAGAATTCAGCTAACGCTATGAGTTCTATTTTAGGATCAGGGTATAATGCTTTACTTGCAGCCAAAGGCCCGGGCAGTAATGTGAATTCTCAAATGTGGATTCATGCGGTAAGAAGGACAGGGGATTCTATTACACTACCTTCGGTTTATATGAATGGTAATTCAGGAAGTTTACAAGTAAATTTTCAGTATTACACTAAAATAAGAGTTTATCCAAACTACGCTACAAGAGTAACGCCTACTCAGCTGAACACGGACATGAACCAAATTTTACACAGTCCTACATTTAACTTTTATCCTTTTATTCACTTGGCTTTAAGAAGTTCCGGAGGTGGATGGAATTATTTAACGGGCAATTCACTTTCAACGGCTGGATGGTCCGTAAGTACTCAGGCATGGTGTGTTATTGATGATGTGTGGTTTCAGAAATGTAACGATGCAGGATATTTTGTAGGTAGCAGTGGATTAACCAAAATGACACCTGCGGCTTTGATGGCTCAACTTGGCCGATGTAATGGGAACCCTACTTTTTACTTCGATTTACCTGTGATTTACAATGTACAACAGAACATACCGTTCACGGGAACGACAATAACAAGCCCTGATGTTGTGGAATTCGACTTACAGGTTTATCCTGCTTATTTTGATGCTAAAGAAGGATTTGTAAATAGAGGTAAATGTACTTTCAACCTTCATGATTTTGCAGTGATTGCTTCGGATATTCAATATAAAGACAATTATACTACCGCAGTAGCTTTAAAAACTTTCTACTCGGCTCCGGATAATGACACAAGATGGAGCGAATTAACCATTAAAGCTATTTATGGGGACCAAGTGTCACCGAGTTATCCCGGAGCGTTCCGTTTAAGTAATGGGAATGAAACAACCACATGGCGCCATCGAGGGCTCAGCGATACGGGTCAAAGGTTTGCGGATTTGGTTTGTAAAGACATTCTCCCGATAGTAGATACTTATAGAAATAGCATGACCGCTAAAATCATAGGAGATACCCAGTTTTTAAATAATATCGAAGATACCGATGGGGTTATTTATCTTCAAACAGGTTGTACTTTTGATTTGAAAGCCCGGATGGCTACTATAAATATGGAACAGATAGATGCTTATACCACATCTATAATAATTGCTAATTTAGGCGGTGGAAATACGAATATCGCCACAACAAATACCACTCAAACAACTACCGTTCCAATAGTATCTATTATGTCAGTTCCGAGTACTACAATATCAGCTAAAATAGCTACGGTTTCAAGTGTAACGACCATAAGTTCATACCCCGGATGAGTTTAGTAGCTGCATATATCTTTAATGAGTATTCTGGTTCCGGAGTTCCGACTAGTTTTTTAGATTGGAAGAGCGGATATAATTTAAACTCGGCAGTAGGGATAGCGATGTCATCGGTTAATTCAGATGGATATGATGTTATTATGGGTGCTTCGGGGCATTCTCACCTTGAATCAACTACCTTAGTAGACCCCGGAGGAATTTATGTAGTAAGTTGGGTTTTAAGAATCAAATGTGCGGCACCACCTTCGGGTACTTATGTGCTAGTAAAAAAAGGTGGATTTTCTATTGTAATAAACTCTTCCGGATTTGTAGTTTTCACCCTTGTTACCAATGCGGGTACTTATTCAATGACATCTTCGGTTAATGTTTGCGATGGTGGTTATCATTCAATAATATGTACTTCGGATAAATTAAATCTCAATATTTATACCGATGGGAACCCTGACACTCCTGTTTCGGCAGTTTATACTACCATACTATATGGTGCCGGTGCTTTTTTTATAGGGGCTGCTTCTCCCACTGACGTAACGACTTATTACCAAGGAACACTAGGATATGTTATGTTTTATTCGCATGATGTTTTAACCGATAACGATGCAATAAATATCAGTAATTCAACCCAGAAAGGGGCTTCCGTTAATGGCGATATAAATAATTTCAAAACGGGAGATATTTTAGCGGATCAGTCTTTACAAAATACCGCCGTAGTAAGTTGGGTAACGGATGATTTTAACTACGCTGTAATTCCTTTAGGTGGAACTTTACGCCCGAATGCTTTTATTAAGTATGGTTCTATGCTTGATAAATTCAGGCAGAACTTAATAGAGATTGATGCTGATTTCGATGGTAACAATAACGGGCAAATAAGGCTTTTGCAGGAGTTGAACAGCTTTACAGCATACAACAACCCTGTAAATCCGCAAGTATGGGACTATCGGGGTTTGGTGGCACATTTTTGCCATTGGTTTTGCGAATACCAGCAAAGGCAGAATTCAGGAACTACAATAACGAATCTTTATACTGAAACTCTATTAGCCCAATCCATCGTTAAGAATGGCGATTATTTAGAGTTTGAATATTGGTTCAATTCAGCTAATAATGCGAATAGTAAAACGGTTAATTTGGTGTTTTATAATACCGCTTTAGTAACTGTAAGCCCTTCTCAGAATAAGATATGTAAGTTAAAGGGGACGATAGTAATTACTGACTTTGTGCATCAAACTATTTTATATGATATTGAATACACCGAAAGCGGAAGCGCACCTACTTTTTACAGAGGCACATCATCGACTTATAACTTCAATACCAATCTCCATTTAATATTACAGGCGCAAGGTGCGGCAACGGGAGATATTATTGCCACAGGCGGCAAGGGAATGAAGTATAGGGCTAGTAGTTTATAAAAATGTTTTAAAAAAATAAAGTAACAAGTAAAATATATAACAATCAAAACTACATTTGTAATATGAAAACCAAACTTTTAATTCTTTTTTCGTTTCTTTCGGTACTTGCCAAGGCGCAAACTCTAGATACTTCCATAATAAATAATGTTTACCCGGGCAATTTCACAGCCCAGAGTACTCAGAATGTTATGCTTATTATGGCTGATAGCATAAGGAATGCCACTCATATTGGTTCAAATTCATGGTCCCTTACAGGAAACGCAGGAACCACGTATGACCCACAAGCGATGGTACAATGGATAGGAGCAACCGATGACCCTACAAGTGGAATAGGATTTGGTTTAGATGCAGAACATCCATGTGGAAATATTGATAATGGAAGTGTTTATTTTGGGGTTAATTCAGGGTATTCAGATAATACTTTTCACGATAACCAAAGCGTAGGAATAGGTGCTAATGCTCTGTATAGTAATCCTAGTGATTATGGCGGGGCTAATGCAGCGGTAGGATGGAATGCTCTGTACTCTAATGTTAATGGATATTACAATGTAGCTAATGGGGCTAATGCAGGGCAGCCTAATGTTAATGGATATGCGAATACTTATGATGGTGCTTATACGGGTAATGGTACGGCAAATTCAAATAATTGTACGTTTATAGGATATAGTGCGGGTGCAGATGCCGACCATACTAATAGTACGGGGTTGGGTGCGGGTTCTACAATAACAGCCGATAATCAGATGGTATTTGGAAACGGGGCTATAACTTCAAATGTATTTACAGGGGATTTTACAATGAATGGCGATGCAGGAACAAGCGGATATGTATTAACTTCTCAGGGTGCAGGAACAAGCCCAGTGTGGAACGCTCCGTATTCGCCAGTTTATACATTAAACCAGCAGTCAGGAACTACATATACAATTTTACCACTTGCTTTTACTAAAAATATTATCATAGTACTTACAAATACAGCATCTATTACCGTAACCATGCCCGACCCCTCTATTGTAAATACAGGGATGCCAGTAATAATAAAAGCACCGAATGTAACAAGCACAAACACGCTTACGATTAATCCATTCTCGACCGAAACAATAGATAATCAAAGTTCAATTGTAATAGTAAGCACCGGAACAGGGGTACAGCCGATGTTGAAAATAATAACTCTTGATAACGTAAACTGGATAATAATACCATAACTATGAAAAAGACATTTTTAATTCTCTCAATTTTATCCGCATGCGCTTTGCATGCACAAGATACTACTCATGTAGTTGCCAATGCCAACCTTAATAACAATACCACTACGGTACGATGTACTGTAATAGTGGATGGGAAAAGTGAATTGGTATTTAAAACCTTCCCGGGGATATTAACTT
>CAIPDV010000084.1 GCA_903863935.1 uncultured Bacteroidota bacterium | reverse complement strand
TCATTCGTGAATGCAAAATATTCCGCATTGTTAAACACATCTACAGAGGCAAACACAAGAATTATGGTCTGGCCTGGAATGTCGTTGCTCGATTAGTTAATTTTAAAAATCAACATTTATTTAGGAAAGATGTCTAATGACCGGAATGAGAGAAAAGTGAAAAGTTGAAAGTAAAAAGTGAAAAATCATTGCTAGCAATAACCAAAATCCACTAAGTAGTGGGACCGAATTAGTGGATTTTACCGTATTAAAGTTTTCGTTATATTTGTAACAGATTCATAATTAATGAAATTCATAAGAATATTCTGTTGCTTATTTTTTCTGTTGGTTTTGGGTGGGGAAAATTTGTGTGGACAGCAGTGGTTGTGGGCTGAACCAGGTCAAGGAACAAATAGTACAGGGGCAGCCCCTTTAGGAATTGCAACGTCCCCTTTAGGGAATGTTTTGGAAGTTGGGGAGATTGACGGTTCTATGACTTTTGGAAGCAAAACCATAAGTTCAGCGAATCCGTCAGTAAGGACTCCTTATATGGTAAATTATTCATCCACCGGGAATGTAATTTGGGCTATAACCGGATATTCGAATGCATGGGGAGCAATATGTGCTGTTGCTGCAAATGCAACAGGAGAAATTTATGTCACAGGTTTTTACACGGATACATTGACCTTCGGCTCATTATCAGTTAAAACGAATTATATTTCCAATACGTTCGTTGCAAAGTTTGATCCAAACGGCCATGTTTTATGGATGAGAAGCTGCGACCCTACTGAAAATGAGAATGCGGGTGATGCTATAACAATTGACAAGGCCGGCAATATAATTGTCACTGGCTATTATTCAAATAATGTTTCATTCGGACTCTTTTATTTGCCCGGCATTTCATATGCTTACAACAACGCATTTGTTGTTAAATACGATTCAAGCGGCAACATTTTGTGGGCGAATAGTGGTACTGCTACCGGTAGTGTGACTAACGGTATATTTTCAGAGTCTGTAACTACTGACAGTTCAGACAATGTATATATAGCAGGCACTATGCAAGGGACTGGAGTTTTTGGAACTTTTCTTTTACCTGTTGGCCGGACCGCATATGCAAATACGTTTATCGCCAAATATGATTCAAATGGGAATATACAATGGGCTGCCGGCAGCAAAATCCTTGGAGGAGGAAGCACAGGATGGAGAGACGCTACCTTAACTTGCGACATATATAATAACATTTATTTAAGCGGTACATCCTCGGATACGGTAATGTTTGGACGGGATAGTTTGATTTCAGGCGGTGCGTTTCTTGTAAAATATAATCCCAATAGCGATGTAATTTGGGCTAAAAATGTAACCCGGGTATCGCATACTGGTTCTACCGAGGGCTTAGATGTATCTTCTGATAAATGGGGGCATATCTATTGGAGTGGTTTTATAAGCGAATTTGACACTTGCTTTATTGGTGGAATGTTATATGAAGCTCCCGGATATATATTTAATTACTATACAGTAAAAATGGATACAAGCGGAAAAACTGTGTGTGGAGAAGTGAATAATGCTGCGTATAATACCTATTTCATGGCCGCGGATAAAGTTGCACCGAATGTTTGTGTATTAGGAAATGTTATCGGACCGGGTACTTATAGTTTTGGAAAATATATTGTTACAGGAGATGGGGATCCCTGGCCTATTTTAGCTAAATGGACGTGTGATACATGTACAATTCCGATAATTATTTCAGCTACATATACAACCATTTGTCCCGGTCAAAATACGGTTCTCTACGCAAGCGGAAGTGTAGGATATATCTGGAGTGATGGTTCAACAAATGATTCTACGGTTGTCAGCCCTATTGTTTCAACAACATATTCTGTGTTTATTGGAAATGGTAATTGTTCAGGTATGTCATCTATCAGAATAAATGTAAATCCTGTTCCAACGCCTTTATTTACTTATAACAATAAAATTTGTTTTGGTAAAACGGATACTATTATTGCATCAGGGGGTATCAATTACAAATGGAGTAATGGAGATACTAACTCAAGTATTATTGTTAATCCAGTTTCAAATACTACATATACAGTCTCAATTTCCAATGGGCTGTGTTCCGTAAATGATAGTGTAAGTGTTCAGGTGTTTCCTTATCCTATTCCCTCAATATCAGATGAACAATATCTTTGCCCAAATCAATCCGCCACTATTACCGCCTCTGGCGGTTCAATTTACTTATGGAATACAGGGGATACAACTTCTACAATAACAGTAAATCCGATTTCTAATACTACTTATACTGTTTCAATTTCTAACGGAAATTGTGCTGTAATTGATAGTGGAAAGGTTATTGTAAATCCTGCCCCGAATAGTAATGTTTGTTGTGACAGCCTTATTACTTATGGTGGAAGTGTACAACTTATTTCCTCAGGAGGTCAGAGTTATCAATGGTCTCCAAATATTGGATTAAGTTGTGATATATGCCCGAATCCTATAGCCAAGCCTGGATATACTACCATTTATACATTAACAATTACCAGTGACAGCGGCTGCACTGCATCTCGCACCGTTACTATTGAAGTTACGTGCGGCGATGTATTTGTCCCCGATGCATTTTCCCCAAACCAAGATGGCCATAACGACAGGCTTTATGTCCGAGGTCCTTGCATTGCTTCAATGGATTTTAATGTATTTGACCGTTGGGGTCATCGGATTTTTGAATCACAAAATCTCGATTATGGTTGGGATGGAATGTACAAAGGGTTGCCTGCAAATCCGGGTACATATTTGTGGTATGTTAAAGCCACCATGCTTGATGGCACAAGTGTAGAGAAGCATGGGAATGTGGCTTTGGTGAGGTAGTTTGCGTGAGGGATTGAAGTGGAAAGCCCGCAGCCTCGCGAGGATTTGTAGCGTATAGCCCGACCCCTTGCGGAGCATGGGGGCACGCCCAAGTTGAAATTATTTCCCTAATTTTGGCGCACTATGACAAACATAAATTTAAAATCCCAATTCCTTCTCAATCCTGAAATTACTTATTTGAATTTTGGTTCTTTCGGAGCATGTCCTAAACCTGTTTTTGAAGAATATCAGAAATACCAGCGCGAACTGGAATGGGAGCCTGTGCAGTTTATTGCTATAAACGGAATTGAATATTTAAAAAAGGCTCGCCATGCACTGGCTGAGTATCTTAATTGCAAAGCAGATGATTTGGTATACACTACCAACCCCTCGTATGCAGTGAACATAATTGCCAAAAATTTTAAACTGAATGCGGGTGATGAAATCCTCAGCACGAATATAGAATATGGAGCTTGTGACCGAACCTGGAAGTACTATTGTACTAACGCAGGAGCAAAATATGTGCGGCAGGAAATATCACTTCCACTTGTATCGAAAGAAAAATTTATTGAAGATTTTTTTAATGGATTGACGGATAAAACCAAAGCTGTTTTTATTAGCCAGATCACCAGTTCTACAGCTTTAATTTTTCCTGTAAAGGAGATTTGTGAAATTGCTAAATCGAAAGGATTAATGACAATAGTAGATGGGGCCCACGTACCCGGGCATATTCCGTTAGACCTGCAACAAATACAAGCTGATATTTATATTGGTGCATGCCACAAATGGATGTGCGCCCCCAAAGGTTGTTCTTTTTTATATGTGAAAAGAGAACTCCAATATTTGTTCGACCCCTTGGTTATTAGTTGGGGCTATAAGGCTGCTATGCCTTCCGATTCCCAATTTATAGATTATCATCAGGCACAAGGAACAAGAGACTTCTCCGCTTTTGTAACCATGCCGAAAGTGATAGAATTCTTAAAGGAAAATGACTGGCCGGCAGTTGCCGCATCTTGCCGGGCAATTGCTCACAAAAACTATCAACGGTTTTGTGATTTAATGGGAACCCAACCGCTTTGCCCAATCGGTGATGAGTTTCTGGGGCAAATGTGCAGTATAAAAATAAATACTACCGAACCGGAAAAAATTCAGAAAATATTATTTGATAAATATAAAATTGAAATCCCTGTAATGCGCCAGGCCGATACGGTGTATATGCGTTATTCTATCAATGCGTTTAATTCGCAGGATGACCTGGATAAACTATATAATGCAATGGTGGAGATAATTGCTACGAGCGGTTTGATAAAGGGTAGATAGAAAATATCCTAAGTTTTTTACCCCAAACCCCTAAAGGGGCTTTAATAGCGGATAGTTTGAATGTAACTTAATGAATCTAAAGCCCCTTTAGGGGTTTGGGGGAAAAAGCTAAATAAAAATACCCGTTAAGTATAACTCAACGGGTATGAATAATTTTCTTTGCGATTTAGCGTCTCTGCGAGCCTTTCCTTATTCTTTAATGAACTTTAAAACAGAGTAGGACGTAGCATTCGATATTTTGATAAAATACATTCCGTTTGCCATACCAGAAATATCAGCATTAAAGGTGGAATTAGGTTTCACATTCTTTTCATAGGTTGATACAGTTCTGCCTGTGATGTCTTCAATTTCTATGGTATTATTCCCATTTGAATAAGTTCCAGAAAACCGGATATTCAAAGAAGAGCTTGCGGGGTTCGGATAGATGGCAAAGTTTCCGTTGGCAGATACTTCAGGCACTGCGGTAGGGCCTCCATTCTCTTTACGGATGCGGAAATTAAGAAGGTCGCCAATATAAATGTTGAAGTTAGTATCAACACTAACTGTAAAAGGATAGTTCAACTCTGCATCAACTGCTGGTCCACCGTCACCACTGAAACCGATATCAGCACTTCCCGCGGTAACGTAATCATACCCATTGGTTCCGTTTATCTGACGAACAATGCCATTTCCGGGATCGGCTATATAAACATTTCCATATTTGTCTGCACACACGCCTGTAGGTTCTCCAAGCGGAATAGTTGTAGCATTTGGGCCGCTTGCAGTTGTGTAGTTGTTATTACCGGGTATGCCTGCAAATTCGTTAATAACTCCTGAATCGTCAACTTTTCTTACGGTAAATTCTTTCCATTCTACAATATATAAGTTTCCACTCTTGTCCATTGCGATACCCAGCGGATTATTCAGTTCGGCAGCAGTAGCCTGGCCTCCGTCTCCGTTATATCCATGAATATTATTACCGGCGTAAAGGTTGATAACACTGTCTGAAGCGTTAATCTTGCGTACGCAAGACCCGATATCATCAGCAACATAAACATTGCCTGCGGCATCCACGGTAATCCCTGTTGGGTCATCAAAAGTGGCGGTATCCGCTTTGCCTCCGTTTCCGGTATTTCCTCCATTGCCTGTTCCTGCAATAGTGTAAATTGTACCAGTTGCCTGAACAATTTTACGCACAATCCCATTTCCATTATCGGTGAAATAAACATTATAGTTTTTATCTACACAAATCCCAAATGGATAATAGATCTCTGCATTAACTGCCAGGCCATAATCACCAGTCCAGCCTGGCGTTCCTGTACCGGCAATGGTTGCCATAATACCGGTTTTTGCATACACTTTCCGGATACGGTTATTCTGGGCATCAGCTATATAAACATTACCCGAATCATCAACCGCTGTAAAGCCCATAGTATCAATTTTAGCATTGGTGGCCGGTTGTCCGTCGCCGGCAAATCCGGCAATTCCATTTCCGGCAATAGTGTTGATGTATCCAGATTGGGCACTTATTATCGTGCTGATAAATAGGCTAACTGGTAATAAAAAAAAGTATGCTTTTTTCATGGTTTTTGAAATATTAATTCGATAGTTAAAACAATCAATAAAACTCTCTTATGGCGTAAGATTTACAAAAATACGCATAATTTGGATATAATTTATAGACAATGGTTTAACTTTAATCATAAAATATGTAGTTTTGACTGCAACAACCCCATTTAGAATGAAATTGCGTATACAATCTATTGATGCCCTGAGAGGCCTGGTAATGATTGTTATGGCTTTGGACCATATTCGGGATTTCTTTCATTTTGATGCTTTCAAACATAACCCCCTCGACTTGCTCTATTCTCCGGTAGACCTGTTCCTTACCCGCTGGATAACCCATTTTTGCGCCCCTACATTTATATTTCTTACAGGTATTTCAGCTTACTTATACGGATTAAAACATACTAAAAACGAATTGAGCAAATTTCTACTTACAAGGGGTTTGTGGCTCATATTTCTTGAATTAACTATAATCGCTTTCGGTTGGTTCTTCTCACTCAATATACATGCACCTATCCTAATGGTTATATGGGCCATCGGAATAAGCATGGTTTTCCTTTCTTTAATGATAAGGTTGCCTTATGCGGCAATACTTATAACAGGCTTGTTGATTGTATTTCTTCATAATCTGGCTGATGGACTGCAATTCACAAAGGGCAGCCTGATTAACAACATTTGGATGGTATTTCATGTTCAGGGATACATGCCATTCAACGAGCACTATGGGTTGTATATATTTTATCCGATTTTGCCCTATTTAGGGTTGATATGTGTGGGCTATGCTTTTGGTAAACTATTCAGTCCGGAAACAGAGGCCCAAAAGAGAAAAAATATTTTATTATTAATCGGCTCGTTATCTATTATTTTGTTCATTGTTTTAAGATATATAAACTTGTACGGTGACCCACATCCGTGGGAACATCAGATTGCACCCCGATATACCGTATTGTCATTCATAAACTGCAACAAATATCCTGTTTCATTGCTGTTTGCCCTTATGACACTGGGTCCTGCTATCATGTTCCTGTACTTTTTCGAAGGGGTACAAAATTGGTTCACCAACATTATGGTAACCATTGGTAAAGTGCCCATGTTCTATTATATTATTCATATATACCTTATCCATATTTTGGCCTTTATTTTTGATAAGCCAAATGGTTCCAACCCCATGGGGTTAGTAGGTACTTTTCACTTATGGACGGTCTATCTGATTTGGTTTGGTATTGTAGCGGCGTTATATTTGCCCTGCAAATGGTATGGTAAATATAAAGCGGCGCACCCTGAAAAATGGTGGCTTAGCTATTTATAAACAAGCTAAAGTAAAATGGCATACGAAAAAAACAATAATTGCGATGAATGCGGTAAGGAGTTAAATTTTCCATTCGACACGTATGTTTGCAGTTATGAGTTTACATTTTGTTCAGAATGTTCTGAAAAAGCAAACTTTATATGTAAACATTGTAAGGAGGAATTGCTGCCGCATCCTGAGGGAAACCAATCGGAATAATAAGAACGGGATCTTTATTGAATATAAGATGCTTAATGCAAAAAAAATGCATTTCAGCGGAGGCGCCTCCCCCTGAACGGCCACCCCCGCCTACGTGCATATACATTTATATCACAAATCTTTAACAATTAACTCATGCAATGATATAGGGCTACAACATTGCGTTTCTATAGGCGTTTTAATCTTTGACGATGGTTCTTTTCAAAACCTTCGCAAAACTACATAAAAATTTACCTCATTATCCTTTTTTGTTGAATTTAATTTTTAAATAAAAGATAAAAGAGTATTTTAATTCATTTTAATATATGATGTTAATCTTAATCTGCAGGTAATATAGTACCTGGAATAATATGCTACATTTGTAATAGTTAAAAAAAATAAAAACCCTTTAAAAAAACTTACAATGGACAAGACAACAAACGCCCTTAACTGGTTTGAAATACCAGCAACCGATATTACCAGGGCACAGAAATTTTATGAAACTATTTTCGATATCAAGATGGATGTGATGCCTGAAATGATGGGAATGAAAATGACAGGTTTCCCTATGGAAATGGGAAATGGAAAGGCTTCAGGAGCACTGGCGCAAAGTCAGTATCATACACCCGGAATGAATGGCTCAGTAATTTACCTCAACGCCAACCCAAGCATCGATGCTGTTATTGGTAAAATTGAAACAGCGGGCGGCAAAATGATAATGCCTAAAATGCAGATCAGCCCTGAAATTGGCTACATGGCTTACTTTGTTGATACCGAGGGTAACAGAGTGGCATTGCACGCACAAAACTAAAGTACGAATCAGAACCACTCTTTAGAGGTGCGGTAAACCGTGCCTCTGAAGAGTGCTATGGTATTGCCTTCCATGGTTACAGTTATATAATAAATGCCAATTTTGTTGGTAAGATTAACCTCCTCGGCAGTTGCTATAATAGTATCGCCCTCATGAATAGAAACGGTATGGGAAATGGAAGTTTCAACGGATAAACTTTTTCTACCGTGTGAATTGGATGCAAAAGCAAGCGCACTATCAGCCAGGCAATAGGCAATTCCGCCATGAGCAATCGAAAAGCCATTCAGCATTTCCTTCCGTATTTTCATTTGTAAAACACAAATTCCGGGACCAACTTTAATACGCTCTATCCCCAGCCACTGGCTGAACGGATCATTTGTGAACATGGTATCTACAACCTTTTCTGCTAATTCCTGTTTATCCATACGCTATAGTTAAGTTGATAGTTTTTCAATATAAGCCCCTTTGCTGCTCACGCTGTAAAAATTCAAATTGAGTTTTTTACATTCTTCTTCCCATCTTTTAAGTTTATAGACCGGGACCGAAGAATCAAAGATAACAATATCAAAGTTGAAGGCACTCTTCAGCCCGGCTATATCAAGGGTATAGCCTTCTGAAATAATGATGCCATGCAGGTTGGGTTTAAATGCTCCGTTTGTTAAATCGGAGTTTTTACGGATGAATGCAAACCTTTCCTTATTGAATTGAACAAATTGATTTTTGAGCAGTAGCCTGCCTGAGAGTAAGGTTGTATCAGTTAGGTAAACGGTATTTGAATTATCATTTACACCTAGCTTCCATTGGTTGTATTGTATGTGAAGATTGAAATCATTCGAATCGATTTTTGCAAATGGCATTATGCAATGTCTCCCTGAAATGAACGATACGGCTGTCTTTCCATGGATATCATAAATTGTGAAAAGTTGCTGGTTCCGCGTTGTAAATTTTTTTGCTGCGTGAATTGAAAGAATCATTATAAAAATGGATAAACCTGATACAAGCAAATAATATTTCTTTGAAGAAAAAAATACGATAATCAAGATTATACATGTATATAATAGGATCGGTTCATACGCGGATATACTGATTCCTTTAGATACTGAAAAGGGCAGGTGCGAAGCTCCTGAAACTATTGAATTCATAAGGAGGAGCAGCTTTTGCAGTAGCCATCCTGCACAGGTAGAAATTACAGGTATTCCGGAAACGAGAAAATAAAATATCCCCGAAAAAATAATAACTGCAAGCAGGGGAACAACCAGAATGTTTGTGAAAATAAAATAATTAGGAAACTGGTGAAAATAGAATAATGACAGTGGAAGCACAGCCACTTGTGCAGCAATTGAAACGCTGGCCAGTTCCCATATTTTCCGAAGAATAAATTGCGATGGATTGAAAAAAGATAAGAGCGGTTTATAAATTACCAGTATGCCAAGAACAGAAATATAGGAGAGCTGAAAACCACTGTCAGCAAGCGAAAAAGGGTCAAATAATAAAATTAAAAAGGCCGATGCAGCAAGGGTATTAAAAGTGTTTGTGTATTTCCGAAGACTATTGCCTATTGTTAAGAAACTGAACATAATGGTGGCCCTTAGTACAGGTGTTGCAAGGCCAGTGAAGAGCGCATAAAGCCAAAGCAGAATAAGTATAATTACAACACTGGCTACTTTACCATATTTAAACCTTGAGGGAAAAACAATAATATAACTCAGAAGGAGGAAAATAATTCCCACATGCAATCCTGCAACGCAGATAACATGCACAACACCGCTATCGACAAAGCTTTGCGCAACATTGCGCGACAGGTCTTCGCGGTAGCCAAGCAATATAGCAGATGCCACTTCTGCTTCATTTCCTCCGATTTTTTCCTTCAATAACTTCGATAGTTTTTTGCGGCTGTTGTTGGCGTAACGCATTAAAAAACGGCTTCCTCTTAAACCAGTGAGCGAATAATTATGTGCTGAAACATAGCATTCGTAGTTGATTCCGTGGTTTTGCAGAAATTGTTTGTAATTAAACTCATCCGGGTTTGAAGGCGGACTAACTTCATTCAACTGAGAGATTACAACCAGTTCATCTCCATAATTTAGTTTTTCAGCAAGAGAATCTTTTTGAAAATAAAATAAAGCTTTACCCGACGTTTTAGTCAGGTGGCCATTTTTCATGATGCCTTTAATCTCACCCGTTGCTTTGTAGGTTTTTTGCTTTTCCTGTGGAATGGAAACCAGGGTAACTACCATGCTGTCTTGCCCACCCAGCCCAATATTACTTATGTAATCTGTTTTTTCAGATGGAGTATGAAGCAGGGTAATGCAATACCCCGAAGAGATAAGAAAAATGGTAACCAGGAACCCATTCACCCAGCGGAGTGAATACTCAGCATTTTGATTTTTTTCCTGCCAATACCAAATAAAAATAAGCAGGAATGAAAATATCCCGGTGTAGTAAAATAAAAAATGGTGAGGGAAATAGAATTCGGCAATAATACCGATGGCAAATGGAACCAGTAATCTTACAAGCGGTATTTGGCTAAGCGAAAAGCGCATAGCACAAAGTTAATTAGAAACAGGTGCGATTGGCAGGGTGGAAGAATCAATTAATTGAATGCCGGAATAATAAAAATGTAAAAGCTGCAAATAGCCATATCCGCGCTGAGCCATGTGTATGGCCCCTTCCTGGCAAAAGCCCACACGATGGCCATTTCCGCGGCCCCTCAAAATGATCTCTTCGCCTTTCTTTTCCATGGTAAAAAAGGTGGAGTGCAGCCCAAGTTCAATGCGCATTTCTTTTAGCGGAATTAAATACCCATTATCATAATAGAATACCTTTTTCTGGCCGGGTATCGAATCCCAGTAGGCCTCACCACGGGTATCGGTTTTTTTCAATGAGCCTTCCTTTTTTTCGAGGTAGTTCATCCAATCGTTTACACTAAAATGCTTTTCCCATGTTGCATGCAACTGGTTCAGGCAAAAGGTATCTCTCACTGCCCGCAAATAGGGTAGTGATGTGCTCCACACATCTTCGGAATTTACTGTAAATCCTCCGCAATTAGAGTGATACGCAGCATTTATCAAATGCCTTGCATTATCAACAATAACCAACCCTTTAGTAGATTCAACAGCTTGCAAAATTTCAGGCACATCGGCAGTGCCGCGGTATACCTGGCAATGCACAATATCGCATAATTCATAATCCTCGCCTAGGTGACGTGCAATATTATTCAGCGCATACGTGCGGCAAATAACGGCTTGCGCTTTGTAAAATTCCAGCGGACGGCGTTGCCCTGCTTCACATTCCACAACCCCGGCAAGGTAATGCTCAAACTGAACAATGTTCAGCATTTTCAAATATCCGTTCAAGCTTGTTAATACTATATCATCATTATATAACCGGGTAGATTTCTCAGATACCGGTTTGATATTAAAGCCGCAATCGGTAGTCAATTCTTTTAATCGTATGGAAGTGTATTTACCAAGTGCCCGGTTAAGCGTTTTTATGCTGAGTAAATTATTCTCTACCTTAATTTCATAAACACTTGCATCGGTAACCGAGTCAATGGATTTACCATCACCCAGCAAAAGATATTTTCCTGTTTTAGGAGCAATGATAACCGTCTTCACATAGTCTGTGGAGTATATGCGGACACTGATATTAATTGGTAATGCAGATATTGGTAGCAAAATACAAAGGAACAATACAAGTTTTCTCATCAGGCGGCAGGAAGTGTTTTATTCAAAAAATCTGAGATCACTTTTGCCGCTCTGGCAGATGCTCCCGGGCCTCCCAATTTTTCATTTATCAGTTTGTAATCACTTATTATTTTTTCACGGTAAGCTTTATCCCCGATCAATTTTTTCAATTCAGCGGCCAGGTTTTCCACTGTAAGTTCATGCTGAATAAGTTCCTTCACCACTTCCCGTTCCATTATAAGGTTTACCAAACCAATAAACTTGAGTTTTTTCCCAATCAGCTTTTTTGCAAGATGATAGGATATAGTGCCTGTAACTCCTTTGGCCCTGTAGCAAATAACTTCCGGAACTCCCCATAATGCCGTCTCCATAGTAGCTGTTCCGGAGGTTACCATTGCCGCTACCGAATGGGATAGCAATTCATACGTTCTATCGTTTATGATTCGAATGTTCTCATCTTTCAGAAAACCTTCATACCATTCTTTATGGGCCGAAGGTGCACCGGCAATTATAAATTGATAATTCGGGAACTTTTCAGCAGTTTCGCACATCACGGGCAGCATATTCTGTATTTCCTGGTGGCGGCTGCCGGGTAGCATTGCAACGATCGGTTTATCGGGCAGGTTGTTTTTATTTAGAAAATCCTGAAGCGATGAGTAAGGGGATTGGCTGATCACATCAAGCAACGGATGCCCTACAAAGTCTACCTCATAATTATATTTTGTGTAAAAATCTTTTTCAAAAGGAAGGATTACAAGCATTTTATCTACCACCTCTTTAATCAGATGCACCCTTGATGATTTCCATGCCCACACTTGTGGTGAAACGTAGTATACGATTTTAAATCCTGCTTTTTTGGCAAACTTGGCAATCCGTAAATTGAAACCCGGATAATCCACCAATATCAAAACATCAGGTTTATAGGAAAGAATATCGCTTTTGCAAAACTTAATGTTCCTGAATATTTCCGGCAGGTGTTGAATAACCTCGGCAAAACCCATAAAAGCCAGATCTCGGTAATGCTTTACAAGGGTAACTCCCTGTTGTTCCATCAGGTCACCACCCCAGCCCCTTATTTCCGCAACAGGATCATTTAACTTAATATTTTTTACCAGGTTTGATGCATGAAGATCTCCGGATGCCTCACCGGCTATGATATAATACCTCATGTTTATATCAGTTTCATTATGCAAACGTAGATGGCATATATAAAAGTTGCCTGAAGCACGCCCCTCGCCGATTTATCTCGGTCGGTCCAAATACAGATAAAAAACAAAAGCAGGTTTATTGTGGCACACAGACTTATTATGGGTATAAATATTTCGCCGTTATGCAAATAGTTAAAAAAAGACTGTAAACGCATACCATGGTATGCTATCAGATAATAAATAATAAATACTAATAACGGTGCAACAAGCCCAACAATAGTGCCGAGCGTGATGGAATCATATTTGGTTTTTGGCAGGTATTTCATAAAAACTTAAAGGCAATTCAGGGAATTTTGCAAAAATACAAGAAAACTCTGGGTTGTGTATCATTAAAGTTTTTCGGACCTTTGTACGTCTATCAACAAATGGGAAAAAGCATGGCGTTCGACGGAAGAGCAGTTTTAGGTATTACTATATTTTTTATTGTTCTATTCCTCATAGACTTCTACGTATTTAAAGGTGTTAAAACTATTTTCTCCACCTCGTCCTTTCCCATTAAGCGAACGGCTGCATGGGCTTACTGGTCAGTTAATATTGCTTTTTTACTCTGCGCTATTTACGCCGCTTTTTCTTTTACTTTTTTTGCAAAGCGCACCCCATTCATATTTGAATTTGTCGCCGGAGCCTTTGTTTTGCTTTATCTGCCCAAGATAATATTCGGTGTTTTTCTGCTGGGCGAAGATGTGTTCAGATTGCTGAGGGCAATGGGAGTAGGTATATATAAAATGGTGGCTACAACCCAAGCACCAATTGAGCTTTTTCAGTCGAGAAGAAAATTTGTAAGCCAGTTTGCCACACTTGTTGCCGGGGTTCCGTTTCTTTCGATTTTGTACGGAGTTTCAAAAGGGAAATACAATTTTAAGATTCATAAAGCGGAAGTTGTTTTTAAAGATCTGCCAAAAGAATTTGACGGCTTTACTATAACCCAGTTGTCTGATATCCATTCCGGTAGTTTTGATAACCCTGAACCCGTGAAACATGCAGTTAAGCTGGCTAATGACCAGAAGTCGGATGTGATATTTTTTACCGGAGATCTGGTCAATAATAATTCCGATGAAATGGATCCTTGGGTAGATGTTTTCAAAGAATTGAAAGCACCAATGGGTGTTTATTCCATTTTCGGGAATCACGATTATGGCGATTATACCCGCTGGTATAGCGTTGATCAGAAAAAAGCAAATTTTGAAAAACTCATAAACATTCATAAGCAGCTTGGCTTCCGCCTTATGCGTAATGAAAACCTGAAGCTGGAAAGAAATGGAGCAACCATTGATCTGATTGGTTTGGAGAATTGGGGTAAAGGCGGATTCAGTAAATATGGCGACTTAAACAAAGCCCTTGCAGGCACCAAGCTGGATTCGTTCAAGATATTATTGTCTCACGACCCATCACACTGGGAAGAACAGGTAATGTACCATCCGAATGAACATATACATATAACCTTTGCCGGCCACACCCATGGTATGCAGTTTGGTATTGAAGTACCCGGCATTAAATTTTCTCCTATTCAGTTTCGTTATAAGCGTTGGGGAGGATTGTACGAGGAAAATAACCGGTATCTATATGTAAACCGTGGATTAGGTTTCTTAGGATTCCCGGGCAGGGTAGGCATATGGCCTGAAATTACCGTGGTAACGCTTCGTTGCGGGTAGGCAACTCTTTCTTTTTTCTCAGATGGGTATAACCGTATCCGGCCGCTATACAGATAAACGGAACAACTACAAGTTTATATCGGTAAGTTCCTACTACACCTGTTATCACAGTGAAGTAACCAGCTGTTAATAGAAATAAAACGAGGAAAAAATATTTTTTGTTTTTGAATAATGTAATACAGCCAATCAAAGCCCCTATGTATTGCAGGGCCATTATGAGGATGATAAAAATACCCAGTACTGTTTCCCTTTTATGGTTTGTAAAATTCCCTAAAACCCTTTTTGTGCTTATTTCTGCGAACGATTCCTGCTGTTTGTCATCGTCCCAATCCAGCACTTTTGCCATTCCCACATTACCAATTGCGAAGAACATATTTATTCCGCCAAGCAAATGGGTTTTGACATAGGCAACTTTGTTCTTTTTTATATAATCAACTGCAATCGTTTTGTAAATATCAGATTGCTTAAAAATATCTTTTTCGTTTTTGAATCCATGCACGTTAGCTTCTTTCTGGTATTGCACTCTAACCGTATCTATATTGCGGTGCGAGATACGGGCATCGGCATAAGCCGCATAATACATCAATAGTCCGCTACCATCTTCTGTGGTCATTTTAAAATGGCCGTATTGTTCGTAGTTTCTGTAAGACCAGGTTCCGGCTATCCCGAGGAATATTAACAGGTATATGATTGAAGCTTTGAATTTCCAGCCGATGCTTTGTTTTATTGCCAAAAGCAGTACAATTGCAATAGATGGATAGAAAAGTACAACTGGCCTAGTGAGGCAGGCAACGCCCATAAAGTAGGCGCACGCAACAATATAAAAAAGCTTTCCGGTTTCAATGGCTTTTAAAAAGTAAAAAGTTGATGCCAGAAAGAAGAGAACAAATAGGGTATCGGTGAGTAATTGGTTTGCTACATAAGCCGAATGAATATCCAAGGCGAAAATGAGTGTAGATAATTTAGCAAATTCAAAATTATTGAAAATAAGCAAGCATATTTTATAAACATAAAATACGGATACCAGGCTTAGCAATATCTGGAAAAAGATAACGAGGTATGGTTTTATCCCGGCAAGGAAATATATAGTCGCCATAAAGGTAGGATAGGCCGGAGTGCGGAACGTATCGTAATGAAGAAAAGCATATCCGGTTAGTTGATAGTCGGAATAGTTTTCGATATGGAAGGTATCGGCCGGCGGACAGTAGGCTTTGTATTTTAATAAATTTTCAGCCATCTGCTCGTAGCCCCATGAATCGCTTATTACTATCTTTTCCTTTTCTACTTTTGTTTGCCATGGCGCAATGTAGAGGAAGAAGGCCATCTTCAGAAACAGGCTGATGAGAATAATTGTAATTAAAGGTATGGCTGCAATTCTTTTCAGCATCTTACAAAATTAAAGATATAACTGGAAAATGGTTTATAATATTATAAATAACTCATAATTAAGAAATCATATAACTTTGAAAAAACTAAAAATATGCCAAAAGCAACAGTTACACTAGGTCCCGTTGATTTCGGGATGACAGCCGAAGTAAGGAACCACAAATTAATTGTGGATGAAATTATTGATAATGGCGGAAAAGATACCGGCCCGGCACCAACCGAATATTTATGCATTGCGCTTGCATCGTGCACTACAGCAACCATGAAAATGTATGCCAACCGCAAACATTGGCATATTGATTCAATGGTAGTGGAAGTGGAAAAAGAAACGGATGCAGCCGGAAAAAACACGTTCAAAAGAACACTGCATATAAAAGGGCCTTTAAATGATGAACAGTTTGACCGATTAAAACAAATAGCTAATGTTTGCCCTGTGCACAAAATACTTTCGCAGGGAAATACAGTCGAAACTGTTCTGGGACATTAACTTTATCTCAGATCCTCGATCTCAACACCCGGAAAGTTCTTCGCATCGAAGATGAATGTTGAGTTAGGCATAGGAGCGTTGGGAGTGAATTTATCAATGGTAATAATCTGGGTGGTTCCATCTTTCATCAGAATACTGATTTGAGAGATCTGGTTCTTCACCTTATCTATAAATAGTTTAATGGTATGGTATTTTGCCTTTTCCGGATGTTTAGGGTATAGTTCAACACATTGGCAAAGCAGGCCATTTATTTTTTCTTCATCCACAAAATGGCTTTTGAAGCCTTTTTCATAAAATTTAAAAATAGTTGAAGGAGATAAACCTCCTTTTTCATCACTTGTGTCAACTGAATTTATCTGAACCTGATTGGCATCTTTAATGAATGTCCATTTTGTAATACTATCGCACCAAGTGGTTTGGTTTTTTATGTCCAGTTTATACTTTGCTCCCTTTAACAGCAGCTTACCATTTTGCGATTCTCCGGGCTTTTTGTCTTTACCATATTGGGTGAATGTAAATTCACCGGTAATGGTTTTATAGGTTTTTGTTTTAGTGCTTAACGATTTAAGAATGGCATTGGCTTTTGTATCGGTGTTTTCCGCCTGTTGAGCAGAAACAGCTAATGCAAGCAAGCAAAAAGTAAACGGAATGAGCAGTTTTTTCACGAGTCTTGTTTAAGTATTAAATTCAAAGGTACTAAATTACAATGTTTGATACTTGGTAAAGCAGATAGATTAACCAAGTTTTAACCAATAGGCGTATTTTTGGAAAAATTAACAAATCAGGGTGGTGAATGACTGGAGGCAAAATTTATTGAACTGGTATGAAGCCAATAAGCGTGACTTACCCTGGCGCAACATTAAAGACCCTTATAAAATATGGCTTTCGGAGGTTATTTTGCAGCAAACCCGAGTCAACCAGGGTTGGGAATACTACCTTCGGTTCATAAAAAACTATCCCACGGTATCAGATCTTGCTGCTGCTTCGGAACAGGATGTTTTAAAACTCTGGCAGGGTCTTGGTTATTATTCCCGTGCCAGGAATCTTCATGCTGCTGCACATACCATTGTAAAGGAGTATGAGGGTAAGTTCCCTGCTAAATTTGAATCAATAAGGGCATTAAAGGGAGTGGGGGATTACACAGCGGGTGCAATAGCATCCATTGCATTCAACCTGAATTATCCGGCTGTAGATGGAAATGTGATGCGTGTTTATTCGCGACTGTTTGGCATTACAACTGCTATTGATTCCACAAATGGGAAAAAGCAAATGAATGAACTGGCAGTCGAATTATTGCCTGCAAAAAATCCGGGAACATACAACCAGGCGGTTATGGAGCTTGGTGCAATGGTTTGTTTGCCCTCCAATCCGCAATGCGAAAGTTGCCCGGTTCAGCAAGCCTGCTATGCTTTTCTTCATAAGAATATGCTCGACTTCCCTGTTAAACAAGGCAAAACAAAAGTAAGGAACCGGTATTTGAATTATATTGTAATAGTTCAAAAGGACAGCATTTTAATTCGCCTTCGCAAATCAAAAGATATCTGGCATGGGTTGCATGATTTCCCGGTAGTGGAAACAGATAGACCAATTACACAAGCCAAGTTCCTGAAAGATAAAAAATGGAATGAGGTCGTTCTTTTGAGAAATCCTGTATTAAAAGATGTATCGGAAGAGTATGTTCATCTGCTGAGCCATCAAAAATTATTCGCAAGGTTCTATTTGCTTGAAATAGTAAACGGAAAAATGGAACTTCCGGCCGATAGCTTTTGGATAAAAATTAATGACCTTGAAAATTATGCAGTCCCGAAACTAATAGACCTTTATATTCGTAAAAAAATTCTGAAATGATAATATACAATGTAACTATAAATGTGGATGATGCAAGCCACCACGCTTGGCTGAAATGGATGCAGCAGGAACATATTCCGGCAGTTCTGAGTACCGGCCTTTTTAACGGATATCGTATTTGCCGCCTTCTCGAAGTGGACGATGAAGGTGCTACCTATTCTATTCAATATTCCTGCAACAGCCTGATTGAATATAATGAGTATAGAGAGAAACATGCCCCCCGACTTCAAAAGGAAGCACTCGACATGTTTAAAGATAAATTCACGGCTTTTCGTACGTTGCTGGAGGTTGTGGAATGAAAAAATGGTAAATCAGTGTGTTGATTATCAGTGTGTATAAACAAACCAAAGGGCTTTTTATATAAGTAAAGGTTTCTCAAAATATAAATAGAGGTATATTTGGTTTTTTAAATCGAAATCTATGAAGAAATGGGGTATAATTACCGGGTTGTTGTTTGTCAACGGTTTTCTTTTTTCCCAAAAAACATCGGTAATTGATGATGCGGGTGTAAAGCTTAAAATGTTCAATGCCAATCAGGCATATTATTCTGGCGATTATACAAAAGCCTTGAAATTATATACAGAAGCCAATAATACTGAACCGGATAATGGATCTATCCTTTTCCACATCGGGCAATGCCATTATATGCTCCAGGAAATTGAAATGTCACAGGAATACCTTGAGAAATCTGAAAAAGCGGATAGCAACGCCAATGAAGACCTTCATCTGGTGCTTGGCCAGGTTTACCAACAACTGGACATGCTTGACAAAGCGCAGGCTGAATTTTTATGGCATAAAAGGGCGCATAACGACGACCCTAAAAAGCTAAAAGACGATGAAATTGACCATCTGATAAAAGAATGTGTGTTGGGAAAAGAACTTGAAGCACATCCTGTAAATGTGAAAATTAAAAATGGAGGTGAAGCCATCAATTCAGAATATGATGATAAAAGCCCTTCCATCACTGCCGATGGTTCAACCCTTATTTTCACTTCTATTCGTCCGTTGCTGGTGGGCAAGATGAAGCCATCCAAAGATCCGTCCATGGTATTTGATAATGTATATATGTGCCGCTGGGACAGTACCAAAAATGATTGGGGCATGTCTTACCCTATTGATGGCGATGTGAATGAAGCCTATGCCCATACTTCCTGCACAAGCATTTCTCCGGATGGGAATTATATTTTCCTGTATAAAAACAGTGCGACCGGGAAATCGTTAGGCGGAGATCTTTATGAGTCAAAAAGATCGAAGAAAGGTAAATGGGGAGCACCTATTGCACTCGGAAAACCTATAAACACTTCCTATTATGAGGATGGAGCATGTTTGTCTCCGGATGGCAACGCACTTTATTTTGTAAGTGAAAGACCGGGTGGTTTCGGCAGGGCCGATATTTACAAGGCTGATAAAGTAAGCAGAACCGAATGGGGCACACCTGAAAATCTGGGCCCTGTGGTAAACAGCGATTTTGATGAAGGAGCTCCATTCATGGCTCCTGACGGACGTACTTTATTCTTCAGTTCAGACGGGCATAACTCCATGGGCGGGTACGATATTTTTAAAACCTCTATGAACGACAGTGGTAAATGGACTACACCGGTTAATCTTGGTTACCCTATCAATACTGTTAACAATGAAAAATGTTTTACCATAACCGGAGATGCACGTACCGCTTATTTTGCAAGCGACCGCAAAGGCGGACAGGGTAAGAGAGATATCTATATTGCCGACCTTACGAACTATTCTGTTTTGGCAACTGATAACAATACTTCAAAACCAAAAGGATTTTCAATTCTTCGTGGTAAAGTTTCAAGTTCAAAAGGCGAAGCAATAGAAGAAGCTAAGATTGTTATTACCGACAGTGCCGGTGCGAATATTGCAACGTTAAATACCAGTGCAGAAGGTGTATATTTCATTACCCTAAAGGCTAATACAAAATATAAAATTAAGATCTCTTCCAAAGGATATAAGTCTACATCGAAGCCAATTAAATTACCCGATTCTCCGCTAGGTACTTTTACCATGCAGCAGGACTTTACGTTAGAAAAGGAGTAGTATAAGTTCCTTGTATAGTTGCCACGACCTTTAGGTCGCGGATAAATAAATACAATGTTTTGGCTTTAGCCGAAAAGAATAATATTAGGCTAAAGCCAAATTCTCTTGGTCTACCAAACCACGACCTAATCGCCGTGTGGACTTTTTACCGGATTTTGAGGGAAGGATGGAAGATATGAGAGTGAGAGGCTTACGTCCTCTTTGCCGACCACGATTTTGTCCGTAATTGTCTCTACAATGTTACGTTTGTTTTCGTATGACAGGGAAGGCCACCTGTCATATAAGTCTTTGGCTTCTTTAAGAACTACATCGGATGATGCTATCTGTATTTTAAGGAAGTCTACCTCAGCTTGAAGTTCGGGGACAGTGTCCTGTAACTGGATTAATCTTTCTTCAAGTGGCTTGAATTCTTCCATGAAACTTTCTTTGGAAAGTTCTCCGTCCATTCTCAGATTAACCAAAACATTCTTTCTCTTGCGTATAATATTTACTTTTTCCGATACACCTTTCAACAGCTTTTCTTTTTCCTGTATTTTTTCATCGCTGTTTGAAAGATATGTTTTAACATCCACATCGGTTAATAGAAAAGTTTTGAGTTGGGAATTGTATGTCTTCAAACTAAATTGTACTTATGCTTAGATAGTGTTTCTTGTTAATTCAAATGTAGGTTAAATTTTTTATTCTGGCTCAATTTTAAATTTTGATAATACAACCTCCTT
>CAIPDV010000083.1 GCA_903863935.1 uncultured Bacteroidota bacterium | reverse complement strand
GTGTCTTTCTTCTTACTTCTTTAATGAAGTTCTCGGATGTTTGTTTACTCTTTGTTTCCATAATTATTTAAAGTTAATAGTTTTTGGAAACACTATCTTATTTTTAACTATTTTTAGTCCACTTTATGCTGAAGATTTACAGTATCCACCCTAGTAAAAGTCCGTTGGCATTATTTGGAGGCCCAGCCATTCGGTCGCCATGGCCTGTATAATCTACTGCCGGGTTTGAAGCAGATGCGTTTTCTTCGGCAGAAGCATTATTATCTCCTGTTACAGGGGCATTGTTATTATCATTAACGGTAGTAGCGGTTGCCTGTTTAGTGTTTGTGCTGTTGCTATTGTTTTGAACTCCTTCTGAAGTATTGTTCCCTGAAGAAGCTGACTGCGCCTTTTCATTAGGTGTAGTGCTTTCCTGTTTAGGAGTGGTTGATGCAATTGCAGGTTTTTTATAGTTTTTATAAGTAGTATTCACCTTTCCAACAGGATCGGAGAAATGCCCTTTGGTATAATGTCTTTTATTAAACGAAGATGCCAGCCTTCCCCCATTCGAAGTGCAATAGGTAAGCATGGAAACGGCTGCAAAGTAAGATAAGGAGTGAAAAAATGCGTTTCAGTCTGGTGAAATAATCGTTGTTCATAGCAAGTGGTTAATAGGAAATTATGCGGCTAATGTACAAATTATATGATATGTAATTATAAAACCTTAAAAATTAGGATTTCAGCCATATGCTACCATGGTTTAACTAGTTTCTGCCCCACTGGCCTTTGAATATGATTTAAACCGTAAAATCGATGTTTAAGCGAAACAAGCCACATAATCAGGAATATCAAGCCAAGAACTCCAAGGATGATGGTTGCTCCTACTAAAAGGCAGCCCAAGCCCGTGCCTCCTGCTATATCTGCCACCAGTACAAGGCAATACATTACCAGGGCTAATAACAAACAAGTAATGGCCAGCAGTAAAAGAATACCTGATTTTGTCGAACTACTATCGCCATAACCTGACCCAATTGAATTGCTTGAAAAGCTATCATTTTCTAGTTTTCTTCCCTGCAAGTTCATTTTTTATTTTTTCGCTTTTCGCTTCAGTTGATACACTCTGCTTTTGTTTATCATTCGTGTACTTCATTTTTAGTTTTGCAACCGGGTCTGAAAAATGTCCTTTTGTGTACTTTCTTTTCCCAAAAGATATTGAATTATTATGTGTTGAGGTACAATTGGACAGAAAAGCAAGGACTAAAAACAAAATGGCGAGATTTAAAAAATGGCGCGGTTTTAAAAAAACAGAGGAATTTATATCAGGCGTTTTTAGGTTTTATTAAGGGAGGCTAAGATACAAAATCTGTTAAAAAAATTGGCCCGGGTCAATTTTTTAAACTGTTAATAAAATCTTACAACTTTGAACCATGAATTCCGGTGTAAATTCCATAAATTTGCGCACGATTTCAGATGTCCCAGAATTCCCAACATATTCCTAATTATTAATTCCTAATTTTTAATTAAAAAATCCATGAGCTCAATCCGCTTTAAAGCCTTACAAGAAGCCATTTCGAGGCAACCCATTAATGTGGAACTGCCTTCCAATAAAGTATCCGATTTTTTCGGCGTGAATGTATTCAGTCACGATGTAATGTCGAAATACCTTTCCGATGGTGTTTTAAAGACTTTAAAAGCAGCCATTGACAACAATGTTGCAATTGACCGTGCAACAGCCGATGAAGTGGCTATAGCCATGAAGAGCTGGGCATTGGAAAATGGGGTTACTCACTATACTCACTGGTTTCAGCCATTAACAGGTGCTACTGCGGAAAAGCATGATGTGTTCCTGGATGTTTCTCCGGAAGGTAAAGCAATGGAAAAATTCGGAGGCGGACAATTGGTTCAGCAGGAACCGGATGCTTCGAGTTTCCCAAGCGGAGGAATTCGTAGTACTTTTGAGGCACGCGGCTACACCGGATGGGATCCATCCTCCCCGGCATTCATCTTTGGAAAGACTCTTTGCATACCTACAATTTATATTTCATATACTGGTGAGGCTCTGGATTATAAGACCCCTTTACTTAAAGCTTTAAATGCACTCAATAAAGCGGCTATTCCGGTATGTAATTACTTCGACCCGAATGTTAAGAAGGTGATTGCAACACTTGGATGGGAACAGGAATATTTTCTGGTTGATGAAGCCCTTTTTAATGTGCGACCTGATCTGGTTCATGCCGGAAGAGCTTTATTCGGAGCTAATCCTGCCAAAGGCCAACAATTGGAAGATCATTATTTCGGATCTATCCCTGAAAGGGTAAATGAATATATGCGTGATTTTGAAACCGAATCCTATAAACTGGGCATTCCTTTAAAGACCAGGCATAACGAAGTAGCTCCTAACCAATATGAAGTAGCCCCTATCTTCGAAGAAGTAAATATTGCTGTCGACCATAATCAACTCCTTATGGATTTGATGGATAAGATAGCACGGCGTCATCATTTAAGAGCTTTATTCTATGAAAAACCATTTGCCGGAGTGAATGGTTCAGGTAAACACAATAACTGGAGTATGGCAACCGACACAGGTGTAAACCTGTTAAGCCCCGGCAAAACCCCTGATTCAAATCTACAGTTCCTTACCTTCTTTGTTAATACTATTAAAGCTGTTCACGACTATTCAGATATATTAAGGGCAAGTATTGCATCAGCCGGAAATGAACACAGACTTGGCGCGAATGAAGCACCACCAGCCATTATCTCCGTATTCATTGGCCAGCAATTAACCAAGGTGCTTGATAACTTTGAAAAGAAAGTAAAAGTTGAAAAGTCAGCCGGAAAGAAATCAATTAAGCTTGATATCGGCCATATTCCTGAATTAACACTTGATAATACTGACCGTAACCGTACTTCACCTTTTGCTTTTACAGGTAATAAGTTTGAGTTCCGTGCTGTGGGTTCATCAGCTAACTGTGCCCAGTCTATGTTGGTTCTTAATACAATTGTAGCTGAGCAGCTAACACAGTTCAAAGCAACAGTTGATGCATTAGTAAAGAAAGGAACTTCAGTTGAAGATGCAATCATTCAAACCCTGCGCGTTTATATTACTGAATCAGCAAACATCCGTTTTGAAGGTAACAACTATAGTAAAGAATGGGTGAAAGAAGCAGAAAGACGCGGGTTACCTAATGTTCAAACCACCCCAGAAGCTCTTGAAGCATTTGTAACTGAAAAAGCCATCAACCTGTTTGAAAAACAGGGTATATTTAATAAACGAGAACAGGAAGCCCGCCATGAGATACAGGCGGAAATTTACACCAAAAAGATTCAGATCGAATCGCGTATTATGGCTGATATGGCCCTGACACAGATCATTCCAACAGCACTTAAATATCAGAACATGCTAATTACAAATGTAAAAGGCATTAAAGAGATCTTTACCCCTTCACATACATTTGCGGGAGGCACCGAAAACACACATGATGGAGGCCGGTATGAGGATATTGCCGATTCACAATTATCCATGATTAAGGAAATCAGTGACCGTGTTTCAATCATCCGAAACAAAACCGAACAGATGATTGAGGAACGGAAAAAAGCCAATAAAATTGAAGAAGCCACAGCCAAAGCCTTTGCATATTGCGAAAATGTGAAACCTTGTTTTGACGAAATACGCTACCATGCAGACAAGCTGGAACTCGTTATTGACGATACTATCTGGCCATTTCCAAAATACCGGGAGTTGCTATTTATAAAATAAAAATTATTTTCAATTTAGGCTTGGTTACTAATTTCTTTATATATTAGCAGCCGAAAAATCAAACGCTAATACCTTATGAGAAGATTAAAATCTACATTTTACTGTTTTGCATTATTATCATTCATCACCTTAACTGCAACTGCCCAGAAGGCATTCATTAAGGCTGGTGATAAGGCTTTTCAAAACAAAGAATACTACAACGCAATTGAGATCTATAAAAAGGCTCTTGCTGGTGGTATTAAGAAAGAAGAGAAAGCCCGTATTACTTTTCAGGTGGCTGAATGCTACCGTATGATATTAGATGTTAAGCAGGAAGAACAGTGGTATGGTAAAGCTGTAAAAGCTAATTATGACGATGCGTCTGCTATCCTTCATCTTGCCGATGCACAAATGATGCAAGGTAAATATGATGATGCCGTTACCACTTATCAGCAGTATTCTGCTAAGGTTCCTTCCGATCCAAGAGGTCCAAATGGCGTAAAATCTTGCCAGTTAGCGCAACAATTAAAGAATGCACCTACCCGTTATGTGGTAACCAATATGGCCCAGTTAAATACGAAGTTCGCTGATTTTTCTCCGGCTTATTCCGACAGAAGAATGGATGAGATCATATTTACATCTACCCGTCAAGGTGTTACCGGCGACCGTTCTGATCCGGGTATTGGCCAGAACTTTTCAGATATCTTTATTACCAAGTTAGATAAGAATGGTAAATTCAGTGCTCCGCTCCCATTACCTGCTCCTGTAAATACTCCTGACAACGAAGGTTCCTCTATTTTCGACAAAACCTTCAGAACAATGTACTTTACACGTTGCTCAGTAGTTAAGAACAAGGGAGAAAGATGCAAAATATTTTCTACCGACCGCAGAGGTAATAACTGGACCGATCCGGTTAAGCTGAACTTCCAGATTGATACAGTTACATACGGACATCCTGCAATTTCTGCTGACCAGCAAACAATTATTTTCTCTTCTGACCTTCAAGGCGGAAAAGGCGGACATGATTTGTGGATGAGTACCTATGTTAAAAAGACTAAAACCTGGAGTGAGCCGGTAAATCTTGGTCCTGAAATAAATACTGCTGGTGAGGAAGAATTTCCTTATATCCATGCTGATGGTTCACTTTATTTCTCATCTACCGGATTACCGGGTATGGGCGGACTGGATATTTTCAAGGCTGCTAAATTAGGCGATAACAAATGGGGTAACCCTACCAACCTTGGTTCACCGCTTAACTCGGAAGGTGATGACTTCGGAATTGTATTCGAAGGCACCAAAGACAGAGGCTATCTTACATCAAACCGTGCCGGTGGCCGTGGTGGTGATGATATCTATTCATTCTACCTGCCTCCTATCCTATTTGTTATTGAAGGTACCGTGTATGATCAGGATACCCACAGAGGAATACCGGGAGCAACCGTTAGAATGGTTGGTTCTGATGGTTCAGATGTATCACAAAAAACCGATACAGGAGGTCATTATATGTTTGGTACACTTGGAGCAAACGACCGTTATGTTAAGATCAACAGTTCATATATCCTATCTGCAGGAGCAACCGAACTGCACTACTTAGCCAGCGATGAAAAAGCAAATGAAACTACAGTTGCTAAAACCGAATCGGAAACCTTTGTTCATGACTTCCAATTACTAAAACCAAAAGTAAATGTAGGTATTCGTTTCCCTGAAGTGGTTTATGATTTAGATAAAGCTACCCTGAACCCTGATTCAAAAGATTCATTGAACTTCCTGGTAAGGTTGTTAAACAATAACCCGACCCTTGCAATTCAATTGGATGCACATACTGACCAACAGGGAGATTATAATCATAATATGATTCTTTCCAGGGCCCGTGCAAAATCTTGTGTTGATTATCTTATCTCCCAAGGTGTTGATTCAGCACGTATGACTCCTAAAGGCTGGGGCTTCACCAGGTTGAAAATACTAACCCCTCAGATCATGAAGGAAAAGGATAAAAAGAAAAGAGATTCTTTATATCACATAAACCGTCGTACTGAGTTTGAAATTTTACGTTGGGATTTTGTTCCAAAAGGTAAGATCATGACCAAAGAAGATAGCTTGAAAATGAAAGCGGGTCAACAAATGAAGGTTGAAGGCCAGGTTATTCAACAAGATACAACTGAAGCTGCTCCGGTTCCTGAAGAAGAAAGAACCCCGGTGCCTCCAGTTAAGAATCAGACACCTGCCACACCTAACAAGCAGACTCCTGCTCCTTCGGCACCAAAGGCTACAACCCCACCTCCTGCTCCAAAAGGTGCTGCAACAAAACCAAAGAATAACTAACAAAGCAGTTATAAGTTATGAGTTATGAGTTATTTCCGAATTGACTCGAAAGTGTTAACGGTCATAACTTATAACTTATAACTTATAACTATCTTGAGCGAGAATACTTTATACAATAAACGCGGAGTTTCATCCGGTAAAGAAGATGTTCATAAAGCCATTTCGAAATTAGATAAAGGACTATATCCGAAAGCTTTCTGTAAGGTTATCCCCGATTACCTTTCAGGGGATAATGACCATTGTTTAATAATGCATGCAGATGGTGCAGGTACTAAAAGTTCACTTGCCTATCTTTATTGGAAAGAAACCGGGGATGATTCCGTTTGGGCCGGGATAGCTCAGGATTCAATAGTAATGAATACCGACGACCTGCTTTGTGCCGGTGCGGTAGATAATATGCTGCTCTCCTCCTCTATCGGCCGCAATAAACAACTTATTCCGGGTGAAGTTATTTCCGGCATTATTAATGGCACCGAAGAGTTTTTAGATAAACTTAGAAAGTACGGTGTGAATATTATTTCCACAGGTGGTGAAACTGCTGACGTAGGTGACCTTGTAAGAACTATAATTGTTGACTCATCTATTGTGTGCCGTTTAAGACGGAATGCCGTTATTTCGAACGATAAGATTACCGCCGGTGATGTGATTGTTGGTTTGGCATCATTCGGACAGGCTACCTACGAGGAAACCTATAACAGTGGTATTGCAAGCAATGGACTCACATCTGCAAGGCATGACGCATTGGAACATTATTACACGAAATACACCGAATCATACAATCCGTTAATACCCGATGAGTTGGTGTATGCCGGTAAAAGCAAGCTGACTGATAGAATGGAAATAAGCTGGAATGGCAAAAAGTATAGCACCAATGTCGGCAAGTTGCTCCTATCCCCTACCCGCACTTACTTTCCGGTGATGACGGAAATTTTGAGGGGCTACAGAAATCATATTCACGGAGTGATACATTGCACCGGCGGTGGCCAAACTAAGGTGCTTCACTTTGTAGACAACCTACACATCATTAAAGACAACCTTTTTGAAGTGCCACCCGTATTCCAATTGATACAACAAAATTCAGGAGTCGACTTCTCCGAAATGTACCGTGTTTTCAACATGGGCCACCGAATTGAACTCTATGTTAACCCCGATGCTGCCAAGCATATTATTGATGTTGCAGCCAAGTATAACATTGCCGCCAAAGTGATTGGCAGAGTAAAAAGCAATAGCGGTAAAAAGCTAACTATTTCAAGCGAGAAAGGGACGTTTGTTTATTAGGTTCAAGCCGGAAGGGCAATAAAATGAATGAAAGATATTTGGCTAAAATATAGTTTGATTTTGCTGGTTGCCTTATTTATTGAGTTCCTTTTTCACCAATCTCCGATAAATTTACCTGTTGATTTTTTTCATTCACGAATTAGAATAACAGGAATTCTATTATGTGGGATCATCTTAACAACGTTAATCTTCTCCCATAAAAATCTTTTAAAACGTCAGCCCGACATAACTATTTCCAAGCTGACTTTCATTGGTTTTTTAATATGCTTTACCTCTGAAAGTATTTTCCAAATTATTAGAAATTCCTTTTTTATTGATGACACATTTCATGGAAAAATAATAATCTTTGCTCATGGCGTGATTGGAATGAGCTTGTTCGGAGCAATACTCTCGTTTTTTATTGCCTTTCAATTAAAGACGAAAAAAACCACTAGATTAATTTTATTTATTGTTTGTTTTATATTTATTGCAAACCTAATTAAGCAAGTTTATCCTGCATTGTGAGAAAGTCAAAAAAACGCCATATTTGGCCGATACCCGGCTGGCTATTATTTAACTTCATCTCCATTTTGGTCATACAATTTCCCTCCTATTCTTTCTCCCTTCTGATAGGTTGCTTCCATCCACTTACTGCCATCTCCATTATAAGTTGTTTCGGTCCCGTCTATTTTACCGCTGACATAAGGAGTTTCTTTATATAGTTTTCCATTAGTATAATAGCTTCTCTGTATTCCATTTGGTAAACCATCTTGCATTGGTTCTTCTGTGTGTAATATTCCTGTTTCATAATAGGTTTTTTGAATTCCTTCAAGTTTACCATTAACGTAGTATAATTCACAACGCAATACTCCTGATTCGAAATATCCTTTTTCCTCACCTTGCTTTCTCCCATCAACAAACGTAAACACATCCCATAATTTTCCATTTTTATAATAACCCTTAATTTTACCGTTCAGCTTACCATTTTTATAATCATGGATATAGAAAAACGGGGCATTTGTATCGCTTGTGGTTTGTTGTGCATTATCAATAAACTGTAGCCAAATTCCTTCTTTCAACCCGTTTACTGTTTGATTTTTTGCTTCTGCTTTAACATCGACACCTTTCTTCATATTATTATTACAGCCAACTAGGATTGTTAAAAATAAAATCAGGACCCTTTTCATACTTTTTTATCTTCAACAAATATAAATCATTATTCAACTAGCGTTAATAACTCGTTCATACGTCATAGCTCATACCCACAATAATTGTCTGTTTTTGCCTATCTTTGCGCCATGTTAGATAAATTAGAAGCCATAGAAGAACGTTATATTGAGATAGAAAGGCAGCTTTCGGAACCCGATGCTTTGTCGGATATCAAGAAGTTTGCCAAGCTCAATAAGGAATACAAAGAGTTGACCAAGGTCCACAATGCCTATATTGAATACCGAAATCTTACCTCTAATATACAGAATGCCAAAGACATGATGTATAAGGAAAAGGATGAGGAGATTAAGGAAATGGCAAAGGCGGAAATGGAAGAACTTCAGCCCAAACTTGATAAACTGGATGAGGAAATCCGTATCATGTTAGTTCCGAAAGACCCTGAAGATGATAAGGATGTAGTTGTGGAAATCCGTGCCGGAACCGGTGGTGATGAAGCTTCACTTTTTGCAGGCGAGTTATTTAATATGTATCTGCGTTATTGCGAGACCAAAGGCTGGAAAACCGAATTGCTCGACCACTCGGAAGGCACCATGGGTGGCTATAAAGAGGTTGTATTTGAAATTCATGGCGAGCGGGTTTATGGCACCTTGAAATATGAATCGGGTGTACACCGTGTGCAAAGGGTTCCTGCTACTGAAACCCAGGGACGTGTGCATACTTCCGCTGCTACTATAATTGTTATGCCGGAGGCTGATGAACTGGATGTTGAAATTAGAGAAACTGATTTACGAAAAGATACGTTCTGTTCAGGAGGTAAAGGCGGACAATCGGTAAATACAACCAAGTCAGCCGTACGTATTACACACATCCCAACCGGATTGGTGGTACAATGCCAGGATGAGCGTTCACAGATAAAAAACATGGATAAGGCTATGACTGTACTGCGTACCCGTATGTATGAAATGCAGATGGAAAAACGCAACAGTGCCAATGCTGCCAAACGTAAAACGTTGGTTTCAGGTGGTGACCGTTCAGAGAAAATCAGGACATATAACTTCCCTCAAAGCCGTATTACCGACCATAGGATTGGTTTTACAGCCCACAACCTGCCAACCTTTATGGAAGGTGATATTCAGGACGTGCTGGATGCACTTCAATTAGCTGAAAATGCACAACGCCTTCAAGAAGGCTATTCAACTGCAGTTTAATGACCAGAGTACTTTCCCTAAAAGAAATAGATGCCCAGATCAAAAAGAAAAAAACTTTTCTTTGTGTTGGGCTTGATACCGATATAAACAAACTGCCAACCCACTTTGCAAAGACACCTGTTGCAGTTTTAAGTTTTAACAGACAAATAATTGAATCAACGCACGACCTTTGTGTGGCATATAAACTCAATATTGCCTTTTACGAAGCCATGGGGGCCAAAGGCTGGGATATCCTTCGTCAAACAATTGAACTTATACCGAAAGATATTCTGATAATAGCTGACGCAAAACGCGGAGATATTGGAAATACTTCTGCCATGTATGCCAAAGCATTTTTTGAAGATTTGGATGTACATGCAATAACCCTCTCGCCATATATGGGCAAGGATTCTGTTACACCATATTTAGAGCATAAAGGTAAGTGGTCAATACTGCTTGGATTAACTTCCAACGAAGGTGCCAAAGACTTTCAACTGCAAAAGATGAAGGATGGAAAAGCCCTCTACGAGCATGTTTTAGATACATCGAAAGATTGGGGAAATAAAGAAAACACGATGTATGTAGTTGGTGCTACCAAAGCCGAAGCTTTAACCGGCATACGTAAAATAATACCTAATCACTTTCTGCTTGTGCCGGGAGTTGGCTCACAAGGCGGAGATATGGAAGAAGTAATTAAAGCCGGTGCAACCAAGGAAGGGAGACTTTTAATAAATGCATCCAGAAGCATTATATACGCAGGAAACGAAAAGGATTTTGCAGCCAAAGCCCGGGAAGAAGCCATGAACCTCAAATTGAGCATGGATATTGGGTTTGTGAAGTAGTTATTGAAAATTCAAGATAGCGTAAAGCTTTTTAGATTTACACTATGGATAGTCAAATTGAAACAATCTTAATTTTTTGGGGAAGTTTTCTTCTTCTTGGAGCTATTGCCTTTACTGGATTGATAGATTCATTTCTGCCAACAGTACCAAAATCAAAACGAATAAAAAGAATAGCCATCATTTTCGGTTGTATTGTAATTTTAATAATTATTGGACTTTTTATTCTTTCTAAAACATAATTTTCACGGTAAGTTCATCATGACCAAATGGATTCAGCAACTAAAATATCCCCCGACCAAACTCCCGGTCAACTATTAGGTACATTTTACAAGGAACATGATTTGCACCCTGATGGCGGGGTTAATGAATCTCATGTAACCGTAAGCTGAAACAAGTTCAGCATGATCGCTTAGGGTTACACCAAAAATTACTAATTACTCCACCGCCAATTTACCGCAAGCCACCAACTTGTCTTTCTGGAATATCCGATAAAAGTATACACCTGTACTCATATTCTCCCTGCTAAGCTTTACTTTATTATCATTATCAAAGTTTGCAGTTGTTACCTCATGCCCTAATACATCAAAAATAGCCAGTTTTGTATTATCCAATTTTTGGTTAGTTTCAAACTCAATAGTGGTTTGAGTTGTAAACGGATTGGGGGAAATTTTCACTGTATTCATAACTTCTAAGGTATTAATTGAACTTAAACTAGTACAATGGCCTGCATTTCCTGTTGGATTACGCAGGTAATATATATGTGGAGCATTAATGCAAATGATATGTAAAGTGCATCCCGTATAGGCTACAAAGGTTGAACCTCCTGTAAATTTAAAGGGTGGATCCCAGGTTTTACCTCCATTGCCGGAGTGTAAATATTCCGCACCAATACTGGAGCCAAACACAACATGTAAATCGGAATCATTACGAACCATATCCGGATAGTAATAAGAATCGGCAGTATCGTTATTAGTTAAATCCATATCCGAAGCCCATGTAGCTCCTGTATCAGCAGATTGTACTAATAATACTTGGTAATGATTGCTGGTAGGATGTCCGGTGGCGATTACATCAGTATGTGCTCCATCATTATAGACCATAGTACCGTAATCGGTCTTGGGCATTACTACCACATCCGAATCCCAGGTAACTCCATAGTCTTTCGATTCTTTGTATAATATCTGGAACTGTCCACTTCTATTGTCATTCCATGACATGTGAACGTGAGAACCCTGTGCAAAGATTGCTTCATCTTCAGAACGGCCAAGAGCAAAAGTGAGTTGCTTACGTGGACTCCATGTTAAACCGTTATCTGTGGAACGCATGAAAAATATTTCTGAGTTAAATGGAGAGATAGACGTTACAACATCATTTGCCATATAAACATTTGCACCGGAAACAGTTACTGCAGGCCAATCGGCGGTTGAGTCAAGAAAAACATTAGGCCCCCAAGTATTGCCGCCATCAATCGAATGTTTGTACCATGAGGTACGTTTGTTTGTAACCGTGTCAATTACTCTCCAAACAACATGCACATTTCTTCCATTTACGGCTATTGCCGGATTATAAATATATCCAGTAGGGCTAGTAATTGCAACCGGATTACTCCATGTGAGGCCGGTATCAATAGAACGTGTATAATAAACAATTACATTTTTAGTGCTATGCTTGTCGGCATAAACCACATGAACAGTATCTCCACTTACTCCGATGCATGTACCCATACTCTCATTTAACCCTGCTGAAATTGCACTCGGGGAAATATCCACAGGGGCACTCCATTGCGCTTTAAGGATTGCAGGTGTAAGGGAACAAACAACAAGAAGAAGCTTATACGTATAATGTAATTTTGTTTTCATAGGGTTAAATTAAATTTGGTTATTTACTTGTTCAGGTAAATAAACGCAGTGAAAACAACAAACGTTGGGTCTGCAATAAATTACTAACCTTTTGTAAGAAGGTTTCACTTTACTATAGTATTGCCTTAAAAATTATGGAATGGATGGTAATGAACTCTAAATGCAGCTATTCAACTGCCAGCTTACCGCAATCTAAAAGTTTGCCCATTTTAAAAATGCGGTAGAAGTAAGTTCCATTACAAACGGTGTCGCTTTCGATAACAGCAGTATTGTCTTTACGTACAGAAACGATGGCAACCTGATGTCCTAAAATATCGAATATAGCCAATTCAGCCTTTTCTCTTTTTAGTGAAGTAGGAATATGAATGATAGTATTCGATCCGCTACGGCTGTAAAAAATCTTTAAGTTATTCATACATCAGATTTAATGGGGAACAAAACTTTTTATTGGAATCTGTTTTTAAACCCTTGTTAATAGCTATAACGATTGATTGCACCAAAAGGTTGGGTTATTATTTGATTTTTAACTAATTTTAATGATTAGCCTAATAATAACAGACGTACTTATGTCCATTCCACGGCTATCTTTCTCGGTCTGTCTGTAACTTTTGCAATAAATGTTCTATATCATCGTTTTTTATTTACTAATCAGACCTTAATGAAGAAACGTAAAAGCATTATTCTGGCTATTCCGCAACCATGCTCAGAAGATTGGGATAAAATGAAATTGATAGGAAATACCAGGCAATGTTTAAAATGCAATAAAGCACTTACGGATTTTACTCAATTCACTGACTCGCAGTTGCTGGATTATGTTTCAAGTTATAACGGTACCATTTGTGGTAAGTTCAGTAACCACCAGCTTAACAGAGAATTAATTCATTATAATCCTGAAAATTCCTCATTTCTGCAAAAGCTTTTATTCGGTACCATACTTGCCACTTCATTGGTTGCATGCAATAGCCATAACCCGGGCAATTCCGGCAAAGAGGTTTCCCTGCATCTTTCAAGCGGAACAGAGAAGGTGAATACAACGCCGGAGAAAGATACGAATTACATTACCGGGCGTGTGGTAGATTTAGATAAGAATCCGATGGATTCTATAAAAATTACAATTAAATGGTTTGGACTTTACGCATATACCGATGTTAAAGGATTTTTTAAAATATATGTGCCTGAAAATATTAACAGAGATATTACTCTAAAACTTGAAAATAATTCCGGTCAATCGAGTGAAGTTAAATATACCATTGATAAATTGCCATTTGACAAGGAAATAACATTGCAAATAAAGCGTATTAACCCAACTGCTACAGTTGGTGTACTTGTAATGCCTCCAAAATCGCATATTGATAGTAATGATGTTTATTATAATCCAAGTACCATGCCACATTTCAATGATGTTTCAGGATATCTTTCTAAAAACATAAATTATCCCGACGAGGCTCAGAAGAAAGGAATACATGGCACAACATATATCAGTTTTATTGTAGAAAAGTCTGGAGAAGTAAGCACTGTAAAGGTTGTACGGGGAGTTGACGCGATGCTTGATTCGGAAGCCGTGAAAGTTATTAGAACAATGCCCAAATGGGTGCCGGGGAAACAGGATAAAAAACCAGTAAGAACAAGGTTTACAATTCCTATACGTTTTATTTTAAACGCGGACAGTGCAAAAGGCAGGTAGGCTTACCCCGTTAAATAAAAAGCAAAAAAATCAAACGTTATTTCTGGCGGAAGAATATCTCAATTGGTGTTCCCGTCAAATTAAACTTTTCACGCATCTGATTTTCCAGAAAACGCTTGTACGATTCCTGCACATATTGCGGATGGCTGCAGAACACCGCAATAGCGGGGAATGGCGTAGGTAATTGGGTTAGGTACTTCATTTTAATATACCTTGATTTTATAGCAGGCGGTGGATTACTTTCTATAATAGGAAGCATCACATCATTTAATTTAGAAGTAGGTATTTTTTGGCTTCGGTTTTTATAAACCTGCATTGCAGTTTCAAGTACCTTAAGTACCCTTTGCTTTTCATGCACCGATGTAAATACAATTGGCACATCACTAAATGGGGCTAGTTTCAACTGAATAAAATCGGTAAAATATCCGGTGGTCTGATTGGTTTTTTCAACCAGATCCCATTTGTTTACCACAATAACTACTCCTTTATGGTTATTAACCGCAAGGCTGAAAATAGCCATGTCCTGGGCTTCAAAACCCTGAACAGCATCGAGAATCAAAATACATATATCAGCACGTTCAATAGCCCTTACACTGCGCAAAACGGAATAGAACTCCACATCCTCTTTCTCCTTGCTCTTTTTACGAAGCCCGGCTGTGTCAACCAATAATATATCGTACCCGAATTTTGTAAAACGTAAGTCAATTGCATCGCGGGTAGTCCCTGCAATATCAGTAACTATGGTTCTTTCCTCACCTGTCAGGGCATTTATAAAGGATGATTTGCCAACATTAGGCCTGCCTACAATAGCAATACGGGGTAATCCTTCAGGAGGATGTTCGTCCTTTTCAGTTTTGAAGATGGTAATGATCTCATCCAGTAATTCTCCTGTTCCACCTCCACTGACAGCAGAAACGGGGTAAACTTCACCTAACCCAAGGGAATAAAACTCCGAGGTCATATGCGCACGTTCGTGCGTGTCGGCCTTATTGCCGGCAACCAATATCTTTTTGTTTTTCAACACTTGCTTTGATTTGCGAAGCATGTCTGCAACCATTTCATCGGCACCTGTAATTCCTTCAACTGCATCCAAAACAAATATAATCAGGTCGGCTTCATCAATAGCCAGCTGTACCTGTTTGCGTATACTGGCTTCAAATACATCTTCGCTTCCGTGCACATATCCACCGGTATCAATCAGAGTAAAGTTTTCGCCATTCCATTCCACACGGCCATAGTGGCGGTCGCGGGTTACTCCACTTGTCGGGTCTTCAATCGCTTCACGGCTTTCCGTTAACCTGTTAAACAAGGTCGATTTACCTACATTAGGCCTTCCTACTATTGCTGCTATTCTTGACATTTTCTTTTTAATTAGGAATTAGGAATTACGAATTAGGAATCATTCGTATTTCATTACTAATTCCTAATTCCTAATTCCTAATTATTATAAGTATCCGAAATTCTTTAAGTGCATATCATTATCCCGCCAATCCTTTTTCACCTTCACATCCACTTCTAAAAATACTTTTGCATCCAACCATTTTTCAAGATCAAGGCGGGCCGCAGTGGCAGTTCTTTTCAAGGCGGAACCGGCTTTACCAATAATTATGGCCTTTTGGGTATGCCTGTTTACAAATATTTCACAACGAATGCGTGTGATTTTTTCAGTTTCAATAAAGTCGGTGGTAACTACCTCTACTGAATAAGGTATTTCCTGTTGGTAATACATCAATATCTTTTCACGCAAAATTTCGGATACAAAGAATTTCTCAGGCAAATCGGAAATCTGTTCCTTTGGGTAATAGGGTTCGCCTTGCGGCAAATGACTGATCAAAAGGTCCTTTAACTCTTTAATATTGAAATTATGTAATGCCGAAACTCCAATAATTGCAGTTGGATTAACCTGTTCTTTAAGTAACGTGAGTTTTTTAGCAATTATATCCTGTTCACCCAGGTCGAGTTTATTCAACACAACAATTACCGGAACCTTGGTTCTTTTCAGCTTTTCGAATAAGCCATGCTCGAAATATTTCTCCCCTACATCGGTAACAGCCATAATCACATCCGCATCTTCAAGTGCTTCCCCTACCCTTTTCATCATAGCCTCCTGCATTTTATAGCTAGGCCTTAATACGCCTGGAGTATCCGAAAATACCATCTGATAATCTTCGCCATTGGCAATGGCTGTAATACGGTGTCGGGTTGTCTGTGGCTTATTCGATACAATAGAAAGTTTCTCTCCTATCAATGCATTAACAAGGGTCGATTTACCTACATTAGGACTACCCACTACACTTACCCATCCGGATTTATGTGATTCTTTATTCATTAGGACTGCAAAAGTAAGCTATAATTCCGGCGCATGAACAGGGAGCTTGGCATTCGTGTTCTTTATCTATTATTTTATTGATTCAGAATAGTTTAAACAAAAAAGGTGGTCATTTAACCACCTTTTCTAAGTAGCGGGGGCTGGATTCGAACCAACGACTTTTGGGTTATGAGCCCAACGAGCTACCTCTGCTCTACCCCGCAATATTTTTTAGGTTTGCAAAGATACACTTATTTTAGTGACCGATAACATTACTCTTAATTTTTTATTTCCGAAAGTCATTGTAATTTACACATTATTAGATTGATATGTGCTTCTAAGCTGTTGCTTTTTTTAGGAAACGCATATCTAAATTTATAAATGCAGATTTATTTGTTCAACAAAGTGCCCTAAACTGTCAAATAATACTGGGATATCCGTTAATTAATACTATATTGCGTGAATAAGCAAAAAGCCCAATTTTTTTAATTCCAATTTACATGAAGCCTACTATTCACAACCGTCCTAATATTACAAGTTCAGCTAATCAACCAGCCAGAAAAGAGTTTTTGGATGATCTTCCCAAAAAAATCAGGAATACTGTCCGCGGTGTTGACCTGGCACTCATAAATGAAGCCTTATCTGTAATTTCAGAAGGCAATGCAACTATTAATGGAAAGGCTCCTGAGACACGTTTGGAAAGGTATATTGTTATTGCCTCTTATTTTAAGACAGCAAGAACTCCTTTACATATGTTTTTTGACGGAGCATTAAATGTTGAAAAAAAGAATACTGTGGTACTCAAGTTTAAAGACCAGTTCCATAATATTCAATTTCCGGAGAATCCAATAGAAAATTAGGCTTAACAACTGTTTGATTCTATTTTATTAAGGATTTTTTATTCCTAACCCATATAGTCTAATGGATAACGCTTGTGGGGTAAAGTTTTTTATAAAGTGCAAGAATACCATCTTTCACACCTTCGTAATAATTGCCTTTCTTGAATTGAGTCAATATCTTTTCGTCAAGTATTGTTTTTGTTTCATCATTTGAGATAATCTTTTCAATTCCGAAGCCATTCTGGATTCTAATTCTTCGCATGGATTTTGAAAACCCGATAAGTATGCCATTGTCTTTGCCTTTTTTACCAACTCCCCATCGTTGGGCAATATGTAATGTAAGTGAATCGAAAGATAGTTTTTGATGGTAAGTTGAATCCCATATTTTCACAAATAACGAATCTATCGTTACAACCCCTATTTCAATAGTAGATTCCTTCTCTATGGCTACTATTAGGGAATCAAGCCCGGCGGTTTCTTTCTCGGTAAAAACATTTTCATAGTCATTTACATAATCAGTTGGCCAAACACGATTAAGTTTTTTAGCCTTATCACGATTTACCGAATTACCAGAATTGACCTGTTGGGTGTTTTTATTATTAGGTGTTTGCCCAATAGATCGTATTGAACATATGGCAATAATCAATATGAAAAAAAACAGCTTTCTCACCTTTTCAAATTCTAATGCAATGTACCAATTATTTCAGGTTTTAAGAGTAACTATATTTTATCCCTAATACCCGGAAAAGGTGATTTGTCTGCAACTCCCCTATTTTCCTTAACTTTGCTGTGTATAATTATATTTAATGAAAACAATTAAGTTACTCACTGTTTTATTAATGTGCGGTTGGTTAGTCTCCTGTAATAAAGGCAATAGCACAACCCCATCATCTGCCATGAGTGCGAGTGTTAATGGCTCCGGCTCCATATCCTTCAGTGCAAGTTTCAGTAATAATAGCGGGCTTATAACCATGCAGGGAAGTGGCAGTTCATATACAATTCAGCTTTTCATGCGGCTTTCAGGTTCCGGAGGTACATATACTCTGGGAGATCCTTCTACCGGATACTATGCGATGGTGAGCGATAATTTTGGCACTAAATACAGCACCAGTGCAAGCAGTATAGGTCAGGCGGTTGTTACAGCAGGAAGTTCGGGCGGACTTTATAACGGAACATTTTATTTTACTGCAACCGAAACAAGCCCTACAGCCGGTGGCGGAACGGTTAATGTTTCAAGCGGGCAATTCTCCAATATGTAAAGTTAAACTAACAGGATTATCTGTTAATATTGGAATGCTGGCTGCGATGTACTGGTTCTTTGTGGAATGAAACACTATCCGAATGGTACATGGCCGGTTTAATACTCATAACCGGAATTTCGGAATGATTGATGATATGTTTTGCAAATGCATCCGGCAGAACGCTTCCTAAGCGTGACTCACGTTCCGATAGAACCATTATCAGGTTTGCCTTAATAGCATTTGCATACTCCAGTGTTTCTTTGGCCAAATTCTGACTGGCAATAATCTTTCTTGCGCATGGAATATTATGAACCTTCAAATAGCTTTCCGCATTGTTTAAAAGGGTTAATACCTTTCTCATATCGGCCCTTTTCCTAGATTCGATAATTCCTAACAAATGTACTTCAGATTTGTAGTTAGTTGCGAAGGAAGAAACATAATCAAGTTTTTCAAGTGAATTGTTCCAACTTTCAAGTGGCAAAACAATATTACTGAAATCAAGTTTAGATGGTGCATTTTTAATAGTAATAACAGGGCATACGGCACCATTAACTATTTTTTGGGCATTGCTGCCTATCAATACTTCTTTTATGCCGCTGGCACCTTTGGTGCCCATAACAATAAGGTCAATTTTGTTGTCTTTAATGGCATCATCAATAACTTCCACCACCCTGTTCTCTCCCAATAAAGTATTTACAGTAATGTGAAATTTTTCGCTTATGGAGGAAGCTAACAAGGCAAGCTTATCCATAACATACTTCTGCATTACAATCTTTTCTTTTGGGTTTTCATCTGACTTCACCAACTTATACGGTGAGCCTTCCAAAACATGAATAACATATAATTCAGCATTGAATAAAGATGCTATTCGGCATGCTTTTTCAATAGCAAAGTTGCTTGTTTCTGAAAAATCGGTAGGAACCAGGATCCTTTTAATATTTATGATCATTCGAACTTTGTTTTATTAAATTAATTAATACTGGCAATTAAATATACCAAACAGGGGTTGTTTTTTTAATAAAGCTGACTCTATTTTTATACTAATTTTCCTTTACAATTCGGCGTAGATAGGGCTTGACCCGGCGGCAAATGTACTACAAATTTTTATATCAAAGCAAGAATACTGCAATTATAGCATAATCTGCGCCTTATATCCCGAATAAAGATTAGAATTGATTTTCTTGTAAATTTGCTGTGTGAACAAGGTTTGTCAATTCATAATCATGGGTTTAGCTTTAAGTGTAACTACTTTTAGCAGTTGCCAGAATAAAGGGATACATCCTGAGATTCTTCAATATCCTCCTGGCTACCCGGATAATGAGGCACCTGCGCTTTCCCAATTAATAAATTACCCACCTCCAAGATATCTGCCAGGCAATCATTTAATAAGGCTATTTGATTGGATGGATCCTCACTATATGGGAGGCATGGGGCAAAAGCTAAAAAAGAAAGAATACACAACCAATTCGGTTTTACTGGTTGAAGAATTAGCTAAAAACTGGAATTACGGAATAGTCAGTTCAATGGTAAATGGAACTATTGATGGAAATCAAATGAGTGATACCGCTTGCCCTGAAATGATACGCCTGGCGAATAAATACCCTAACATATCATATGATGTGATAACCTACTGGCAGAGTTTAAAACCAATCGGGATGGGAGTTAAAGACCGGAAACCCGAAATTGGAAAGAAGAATCTCGACTCGACCTTATACGTAACTTTTGATTTTTACGGGAAGAATGCAAGGGAAATAAATTTTAACTTCCCCGATTCGTTAATAAAGATTGACGGGGATGCTAAAGCTTTTACCTTCAGGAAAATGCAGGCATACCTTAAACGCCCGATAAACCGCATAAATGAAAATGGTGAGGAAGCACCGGGGGCATATAGGATACGGACTATTGCAAATGATCCATTAATGGTGAAAATGAAAGACTCCTTGAAAATAGATTCCTGGGAAGATTTCATTGCTATACGAAAACTGGACATGCGCAATACGTATTCATCAGCCTTTCTGAAAGGTGTGCCTGAACTGAATCATACCTTTTTCAGTTTTTATACTATTGAGGGAGGTCCAATTGACAGGTTCAAATGGGCAATTATGAAGAAAGCCATGACCCCTGTTAATGGAACTTATTATTCAACACCCGATTTTTATCCGCGCTGGCCAAAAAACTGGAAAGACTGGCAAGGTGCCTGGCATGGCTGGAAATGGATTGAAACAGGCCGGAAAAATGAAATTAAAGACGGAGATTATCTATTCAGTCCATTTGTTTCTGCCGGGTGGTCAAATAAATATGAAGAAAATATCTCACCAGGACAATGGTTGGGTCTTTTAAAGTGCCTTTCGGTTGCTGGTGCTGAGTTTTATTATGTAGGATATTTTAATTTAAATGCTCCTTTCAGTAATCCATCCGACTATGTTTGGCAGGCCGCCATGCCGGCTTATGCACAGGCAATTACAAGCCGCTTTGAAGATGTACTGAAAAATGGTAATGTGCTTTTTGATGAAGCCCACAACCCAATAATCAGTTACCCGGATGATGATAACCATGTGCTGATTACTGCCCGCAAATTAAACAGCGGAGAAAAATATGTAATTGCCGGCACCTATCAACCTTTTTCAAATGATTCGAGCGAAATTCCGGAAAGTAAATATGTAACAATAACTATTAATGGACATTCACTTTCGTTTGAAATTCGCAGGCAAGGCAGTGTTTATGTGTATGAAAAAACACCCGATAACCGCAGCATATTTTACCAACTTGACAAATGGCACGAAAACAAGCATCCACAGAGATGGAGTAAAGACTATTGTTTTGAAGCTGAGGTTGCAGACTCTGGAGTTGGAGCAACAGATATTTTCACAACGCACGATGGAAATGAAGATGATTATAAGAACTATGTTTCCTATGTTCACTTGCAAAGTGATAAATCATACTTCTATTATTTCACAAATAGAGATTCAATTAATACGGATAGATTTCTATGGATCAGATATAAAGGAAATGGAAAGATCTCGGTGGAAATATCAAATCATTTTAACCTTGGAATATTCGAGAAAAAAGATCTGACTAAAACAGATGATTGGAAGTGGCTAAAAATTCCTCTCAGTATGGCTTATGATTACAGGGATGAGAATATTATAAAAATAAACTCACTTAAAGGCGAAATTGATATAGATAAGTTTGTTATAACTACAAATGGTAATGCAACTCCAACCTATTAAAATAGCCTAATTCCCCCGACCCAGCATCTCTATCCATTTTGCTTTGTAAGCCGTATTTCTTATACCATCGGTATGTGGGGTTCTATCTTTCGAAACGGGAAGATCAAAGGCATATATATGTCCGCTTGGTATTCCAATGGACTTATATTGTTTTAACAGCACATTTCCATTGGTTTCTTTCACATTGTAAGTGCTATACCAGACTTCAGCAGGTGTTGCATTTCCGGACGAGTACCAATTGGCAATTCTGCCATGCAATGACCAATCCCATCCACCAGAGAAAGAAATGATTCTATATACTGATTGGTGTTTGGCAATAAATTCAGCCATACCACCGCCCTGCGATTGACCAGAGAATGCAATATCCCTCCACCGTAATTTACCATCTTTTATATAATACTTCCAATTTCCTTTTTTATCTGTTTTCATTAAATATTCCAGCAGTTTTATCAATCGCGGTATTATGGCATCCTGAGCCTGATCATCTATCTTTGAAAATGGGCCTTCCCCATATATCCTGCGCCAGTGAAATTCTTCTGCACAATTCGAATCCACTCTCAGATTATGACCGCTGCATATTTCGGCTACCGAAATTTCATCATTATAGGAAAGAGAAATTAGTTTGTAACCTTGCTCAACAACTGTATTAAAATAGTCTTCGGGGCCTTTAGCTGCAATACCTCCTGTACCAGGCAAATAGACCATCAACTTACCTTGATTTGTTTTTGGGTTATAGAGCACTAAATGCGGATCATTTGCAATAGAAATGGAACTGTCTGTTTGCGATGGCTTAATTTCGAACCTTGAGTAAGATGAATTGCCTTTGTTTAAGGAGCAATTGACAAATGCAAATACAATTGTTAAAGCAACAAGAAAGATGGGTACTAGAAAGTGCTTAATTTTCATCTGTTAGTTTTCATCGGCAAAAATACTATTTCGATAAATGTATTTTACTTCTTAAAATAGTGTATGTTTTCACATAATCCAATATAGAATCCGTCCGAATTCATGTTCGGATATAGGTTTGCGCCATAAGCATCCGTATTGAACAGGTGCGTTTTTACTATAGGTAAATCATATCCTGCAATAAATGCAAAAGTTCTATAACCTTGATAAGATTTTGTCTTATCAACTGCATATTGTCCTTTAGGATATTCCAGCATAAGCTGAAAACGTGCCATCCAGTTACCAATATAATAGTTTACATTAATGTTATTAGTGCCACCAAACAAAACAGAATAAGCATACACCATTCCCGCGGAAATGAATGGGCGAACTATAGGGTGATCAGATTTATTTGAAAGGCCCCTTCCAACAAGAACACCACTCAAAATTGAACTATAAAGAGCTTCATTTTTTAATGTTTTTAAATAGTAATAAGTATACCCAATATCAAGGGGAAAAGTAAGATAACCAACCGAAGGGTCTCCAATGTTATAATCTGTATGACCGATTAGGGGAAAAGAATGGTGAAGTGCGTGGAAATTAAACAACTTATATTCATACGCTCCGGAAATCCAAAATTTCCTTTTTGTAAGAATTGAATTATCAGGCTCAGTAGTGAACTTTATTTTACTTTTCCATTGCGAAAATGCATTGTACGGCAAGGTGAGAATACTGAATAGGAATAAAACCTTGATGCATAATCGCCTCATAAAAGAATAGCTAAGTGATTTGTAATGACAAATATACCAAACTAATCAAATTAGAATATTTTCATTTTGGTGTTTATAAAACTAAGAGGCTATTCTCCCCTAAATTCACTACTTTTGTAACTCACGATTTAAACAAACCTTATGCCAGCAATGCTCGCCCCATCCATTTTATCGGCTGACTTCAGCGACCTGAAATCGGCTATTGACATGATAAACAGCAGCGAAGCTGATTGGTTTCATGTGGATGTAATGGACGGAGTTTTCGTGCCTAATATTTCATTTGGATTTCCGGTAATGAAAGCATTACAGAAGCATGCAACAAAACTTCTGGATGTACACTTAATGATTATTGACCCTGATAAATACATCGAAGACTTCAAAAAAGCCGGGGCCGGTTGCCTTTCTGTTCATTACGAAGTTTGCCGCAATTTACACCGTACCATTCAAACCATTAAGCACCATGGAATGAAAGCCAGCGTAGCTATTAACCCACACACTCCCGTAAATGTTCTGGAAGATATTATTCAGGATATTGATGTGGTTTTGGTTATGTCAGTGAACCCAGGTTTTGGAGGTCAAAAGTTCATTAACCATACATTTGATAAGGTTTTGCGATTAAAACAACTCATTATAGAAAGTAGTTCCAAAGCGAAAATTGAAATTGACGGAGGTGTTGATTTGGATAATGCGCTTCCGCTTATTCGCGCAGGAGCAGATATTTTGGTTGCCGGAAATACCGTGTTCTCCTCCCCTAACCCAAAAGAAGCCATTAAGTTTTTGAAAGACCCACTGTAATAGTTATGAGTTATAAGTTATGAATTATTTTCAAATTTGCGGAAGTAACTACTTAATTATAACTCATAACTTATAACTCATAACTAAATAAGATGAACCTCGAAGAAAAAATAAACGGAGAAATTAAAACAGCCATGTTGGCTAAGGATAGCAAACGGCTGGAAGCTTTGCGCGCTATAAAAGCGGAAATATTATTACTGAAATCATCGGAAAAAGGCAGTAGTGAAGAAGCCGAGAATAAAGCCATGCTGAAAATGGTGAAACAACGCAAAGAAACTGCTGAGATATATACCTCGCAAAACAGGCCTGAACTGGCCGAAGCAGAACTTTTTCAGGCTGGTGTAATTGAAAGCTTTTTACCTAAACAAATGAGCCCGGAAGAACTTCAGGCAGCGGTAAAAGAAATTATGACAACTGTTGGTGCTTCTTCTATGGCAGATATGGGAAAAGTAATGGGAGTTGCTACCAAACAATTGGCCGGAAAAGCAGAAGGGAAAGCCATTTCGGAAATGGTGAAGAAAATGCTTAGCGGGAATTAATTTTCGTGTGGGCTAACGACCTGGCTTACCACCTTCATTTTTCCATCCACCAATTTTTTCAATGTAACGGTGGTGGTCTTTTTAGAAATGTCATCGCGGGTTTCCTCTTCTTCTATAAGGGTAAGTTTACCGTCAATATATTTAAAGGTTTCAGTTCCTTTATTGGTCAGCCCCTGCCAGTTTTCATAAATTAGTTTTTGGTTCTGGTCAAACTGAGCTCCCACTAATTTATTTAACACAGTATCTTTCACAAATTGCCCAGTTGACGGCTGATAAACGTAACAGCAATAGATAAAATTATCGGAGCTGCTTAAAAACCTGAAATCATTATTCCCATCGAAATTCATGTCTTCCAATATGAATTTTTCTTCCTTGTTGGCATCTGTCCATGGCCAGGCTGATTCATTTTTATCCGGAATTATAACTTGTTTCTTGGTTGTATCATTTATAGGGTAAATAGTTATGGATTTCACAGTGCCAACTGTAAAGCCCAGACGGGGCGTTTTCTTTTTAGTCGAGTTTGAGGGTGGTTCATTGGCAAACGTTCTATAATGTGGTGCTGCTAGCTTTTCTAACGTAAGGCAATACATAAATTTGCCATCGGTGAGTTTCTCTATTTGCTGTGCAATTGAAACGTTGAATACAAAAAGAAGAATGAATAAAATGCTTGATTTCATTATTTGAATTATTTTAATTGTACTCTTACTTCATTAGTAACGTCCTTGCCACCTGAAACGTTGGTTCCAATTGCCATAATTGTCCAGATTGGCCCCCAGGGAATTCCCCACCATCCAAAAACCAATGCTATTAATGTAAAGGGCAGGCTATGTTTAAGGGTCTTGTCTCCGGGCTTAACAAAATAGATATCGGAATAACGTTTAAATGAGAGTACTAGTATTGAAACACAATACATGTAGGTTACAAATTTAGCTCCTCCCTGAACTTCAAAATCGATATCTCTTGCGGTTAACCCATCAATTCCTATAATTTTCTTTCCCATTGTATTGGTTGTTAAATTTAGGGAACTAAGATAAAGATTAATGGTCACGTGAGAAAATCCAACCTAGTTAAATTGAAGTCTGCATCAAGTTCTCAATTATATTTACCTTTGAATTATTAAAAACAACTCTATGAAAAACATGAAATCATTACTTCTGGGAACAATTATAAGCTTAACAAGCTTTTCGGTATACTCTCAAAACCCTACCTATCCGGCAGCAAGCCCGGCGGCTAGCGTTAGCCAAACCTTTGGTTTAACCAAAGTAGACATCAACTATTCATCTCCCGGCGTAAAAGGCCGCCAAATTTGGGGAGCCTTGGTACCCTACGATTCCGTATGGCGCACAGGAGCAAATAAAATAACCGACATTACTTTCAATACCGATGTAACTGTTGGCGGACAAAAAGTAAAAAAAGGCAGATATGCACTTGCAACAATTCCGGGTAAAATGAGTTGGACAATAATCCTGAATTCGGATGCTGACCAATGGGGTGTTTATAGTTATAAGAAATCATTGGATGTTGCACGTTTTAATGTCTCTTCTCAAACATGCGACATGAAAGAAAGAATGACATTTATGATTGAAGCAAACTCCGACAGTACCGCAACTATATGCCTATGCTGGGAAAAAGTGAAAGTTAGTTTTGACATTATGGCTGATACCAGAGGAATTGTTTTAAAGAGCATTGATGATTATGCTAATGGAACCTGGAGCACGTACGCTAGAGCAGCTAACTACTATCTCGACAATAACCTGGATATTAAAAAAGCACAAGCTTGGGCTATGATGTCGGTAAACATGAAGGAACAATATTCCAATTGTTACACCTACGCCAGAATATTGCATATGCAAGGCAACAATAAAGATGCCCTTAAATATGCTACCGAAGCCAAAACATTAGGAGATAAAGTGAATGATGAGAATTACCAGAACAACTACCGTGACAAGATCGCAAAATTGATTGCTGATTGCGGTACCGCATCTGGTGGAAAGAAGAAGTAAGAATTATTCGTCATTGCGAGGAACGAAGCAATCTCTATTAACAAATGAAAAGAGGCGGTGCAGTTTATATTATGACAAATAAGATACATTCAGTTCTTTATACTGGAGTTACTTCTGACTTAAAGAAACGAGTTTATGAGCATAAAATGATGTGCATCCTGATTCATTTACTTCAAACTATAAGACCTATAAACTAGTCTTTTACGAAGGATTTCACAGAATTGAGGTTGCCATTGCAAGAGAAAAACAAATAAAAGCAGGTTCCAGAAAAACAAAAAATGAATTAATAACTTCTTTTAATCCGAGTTGGAGAGATTTATATGAAGATGTACAATTATGGTAAAGATTGCTTCTCTGAGCTTCCCAAAGACGTTTGGGCTTTTATTAAGGATAATCAGAGAGACAATTCGTCATTGCGAGGAACGAAGCAATCTCTATTAAAAACGCGATTCGATATAATTAATCCCTTTAGAATAAGAGATTGCTTCGCAAAGCCTCGCAATGACGATAGCTTTAAAAGAATTAAGCTAATTACCTTTTTATTTATTCTCTGTTCGTCCATCTTTGCCTCCGCCCAAAAAGTCCCGGATAAAACGTGGAATTCATCACGCATCCTGCATGAGATACAAAAACTAAAACATGTAGGAAGGGTGCTTTATATTGCGGCTCATCCAGATGATGAAAACACACAACTGATTGCATATTTAGCAAATGTAAAAGGGGTTGATGTGGCATATATGTCGCTTACGCGTGGCGATGGCGGCCAGGATTTGATTGGCCCTGAGGTAAGGGAAGAACTTGGTGTTATCAGAACTCAAGAGTTGTTAATGGCTCGCTCGGTAGACGGCGGGCAGCAATTTTTCAGCCGTGCCAATGATTTCGGGTTTTCAAAAACTGCTAAAGAAACCTTTCACATGTGGGATAGTTTGCAGGTTCTATCGGACATTGTTTGGAAGATACGGCAATTTAAACCGGATATAATTATCACCCGCTTCTCTCCTACTTATACCAAGACCCATGGGCATCATCAGGCTTCGGCCATTCTGGCTCAGGAAGCCTTTGATGATGCTGCAAATCCAAAAAAGTTTCCTGAGCAATTAAAGTATGTAGATACCTGGCAAGCCAAATCCATTTTCTGGAACACTTCCTATTTCTTTTTTCAAGACAATAAGTTTGATACCTCGGGGCTTTACCAAACCAACATTGGGATTTATATGCCCTTGCTCGGTAAATCAATCGGTGAAATGGCTGCGGAAAGCCGTACCATGCATAAGTCACAAGGCTTTGGAGTTCCTGCAAAAAGAGGCGACATTTTAGATTATTATGTTTACCTGAAAGGGGAAAAGCCGGTGGGTAAGGACATTTTCAGCGTAGCTGACTGGGATTGGAACCGGATTAAAGGTTGTGAAGATGTCCCTGCAATGATTGAAGATGCTGAAAAGAATTTCTCGGCACAAGACCCGTCAACAGCCATTAATAGCCTGGAGAAGGTTTACAGATTACTCTTGCAAGACACTGCTAATTATCTTGTAACTTCCAAGCTAGCTGAACTTCAGGAAATAATAACTCAATGTACCGGATTGTATTTTGAAGCACTCAGTTCAAAACAATATGTTTCCGTAAATGACAGTATTAATGTAACCCTTGGACTAATCTGCCCAAAACAAGTGAAGCTTGCTGTTATTGCAACCCTGATGATAGATGGAAAGCAAGTGGGAAATACAAATCGGGCTATGCATTTTAACCCGAACGAGATTAAGACTCTTACCCTAAATGGATTTATTCCGGAAAACACCAATATTACCGGCCCATATTGGTTAGAGAATGACCCTACTGTTGGAATGTATAAAGTTGATGACCAACAGATGCGCGGACTTCCTCAAAACCCGCATCAGGTGTATGTTCACCTTTCCTATACTATGGGAGGCCCTCCGCTTAGCACCATCTACCCAATAACCTTTGAAAAAGACATTCCTGTTTTTTATAAAAATACCGACCCTGTAAAAGGTGAAATGTATTCGCTTGCAAGGATAGTGCCGCCGGCGGTGGTGATTCCGCAGGAGAAGTTGTTGGTGTTTGCAAATGATAAACCGAAAGAATTAATTATTAAAGTTAAATCGTTTAAGAAAGATAGCGCAGAAATCTCTGGCATAACTTCCGGTAAATGGGAACTTTCTAATGATGGTGGGAAGAATTATGATGGATATGCACTTAGGGAATCAACTGGTGTTACAGATTCTGAATACTATTTTCATCAAAAACTATTTTTAAAAGGTAACGGTAGTGAACAGACCTTTTCGATCTTGGTGAAGCCAAATTGTAAAACAAATAGTTCCTATTTAGACTTAAGTGCAGAATTTAATAAAGATACTGCAAGCTACAATCGTTCCTTTGAAGACATAAACTACGACCACATTCCAGAGCAATTATTATTGCCTAAAAGCAAAATAAAAGTAGTAAGGATGGATATTGTTACTCATCCCAAACTGATCGGATATATAAACGGTGCAGGTGATGATATACCTGCTTCGCTGGAGCAGATTGGGTACAAAGTGGAGATGATTTCTCCTTCTCAAATTGCGACAATTAATCTGAGTAAATATGATTGCATTATTGCCGGAGTACGTGCTTACAACACCATTGACAGGCTTAAATATGATAATGCCAAACTGATGGAGTATGTAAAGAATGGCGGTAATTACATCGTTCAATACAACAACAATTTCCGTTTAGTAACTGACAGCATTGGGCCTTATTTCTTACATCCTGCCAATGTGCGCACGACAGAAGAAGATTGCAAAATAACATTCCTGAATACCGATAATCCGGTTTTGAATACTCCAAATAAAATAACCCAAAAGGACTTTGAAGGCTGGGTACAGGAGCGGGGTTTGTACTATCCGGATAAATGGGATACTGCCCACTATGTCCCAATATTGGAAATGAATGATGCCGGAGAAGCACCATTAAAAGGTGCATTGCTTGTGACTCAATACGGCAAAGGAAACTTTGTTTATACAGGCCTTTCCTTTTTCCGTGAGTTGCCTGCCGGAGTTGTGGGAGCCTATCGTTTAATGGCTAACCTTGTCGAGCTTGAAAAGCACTGATGAAATAATCTCCAATAAAAAATGGAGGCCATACTACATCACCCTTGCAGTATGGCTGGTGGCGCAGATTGCCTTGTATTGGTTCATTAGTATTCATTTAAGCTAATCAGCATGCGTCCGCTCGACCTGATAGTATTATTAGTAACCCTTGGTTTTATCATCATTTACGGGGCAATAAAAACCCGTGGACAAAAGGATTTGGATGGCTACCTGCGTAGTAGTGGAGAGAAAAAATGGTGGGCAATTTGCTTATCAATAATGGCCACACAGGCAAGTGCAATAACGTTCATGTCGGCACCGGGACAGGCATACGAGTCAGGTATGGGGTTTTTGCAAATCTATTTCGGGTTACCTATAGCCATGATTGTAATTTCGGCAGTGTTTATACCCATATTTTACAAACTGAATGTCTATACTGCTTATGAATATCTTGAAGGACGTTTTAATCTTCGTACTCGGCAATTTATAGCCTTGCTCTTCCTTATTTCACGTGGCTTGGGAGTTGGGTTAACACTTTATGCACCTGCTATTATTCTTTCCACCATTCTTGGCTGGAATCTTAATCTGCTTTGTGTATGCATAGGTGTTGCAGTAATACTATACATCTATGTCGGAGGTGAAAAAGCTGTTAGTCAAACCCAGATGCTCCAAATGATGGTAATCCTTTCAGGAATGGCAATTGCTTTGGTAATGCTTATTAAATTTCTTCCGGCAGGGGTATCACTGAAAAATGCGGTTCACCTTGCAGGAAAGATGGGCAAAATGAAAGTAGTTACCACGAATTTTTCATTGAGTGAACGCTATAATATCTGGACTGGATTACTTGGTGGATTTTTCCTTTCACTCTCTTATTTCGGTACAGACCAATCCCAGGTTTCACGGTATCTCGGAGGCACGTCAGTCAACGAAAGTAAAATGGGCCTATTCTTTAACGGGATTGTGAAAATACCCATGCAATTTTTTATCCTTTTTATCGGGGTAATGACATACGTATTTTTCATGTTTAACTCCTCCCCCGTTTTCTTCAATAACAAAGTGATTGAAAAGGCAGCCTTATCATCAGATGTAAGGCAGCAACTTGCTGATAAAGAAAAGCAGCATAATGCAATTGAAGTGAACCGCACAAAAGCTGCTATGGCTCTTCTTCATACTGAAAATACGCCGAATGAAGTTGCAGCAATGGACACCCTGAAAAAGTATGAACAGCAGGATACGGCCATCCGTGCAGATGTGAAGAGAATTATCCATAAAAATGCACCTGATATAGAAACCAGGGACACGGATTATGTATTCCTTTCTTTTGTTTTAAACCACATGCCGGTAGGGCTAATTGGATTATTATTAGCGGTAATGTTTTGCGCAGCCATGTCATCAACCGCAGGGCAGATAAGTTCTCTGGCCTCAACAACTGTAGTTGATTATTACAAGCGGTCTATCCATAAAAACGGAAGTGAAAAGCATTATGTAAATGCAAGTAAAGTTGCCACAGTAATTTGGGGAGGAATAACCATTTTGTTTGCCATAACTGCAGCCCACCTGGATAACCTGATTCAGGCTGTAAACGAATTGGGGTCTATATTCTATGGAACAATACTTGGTGTATTTATTGTGGCTTTCTTTTTCAAATCTATTAAAGGAAGAGCCATTTTTCCTGCGGCAATACTATCGGAGACCATCATAGTCCTGCTATTTTTCTCTGACAAGATTGTTTCTTATTTCGGATATACATCGGCCATATCTGCATCCAAGGTATCTTTCCTATGGTACAATCCATTGGGAGTAATACTTGTAATTTTGTTTTCGTTCCTGTTTGCGGCAATACTTCCTAAAAGGAAAATCAGTAAAAGTTAATGGGTATTAACCCCAATAACTTTCAACTTTACTTGAGTTGTTGTGCAGTTGACAACCTTAAAGATTAAGATTTTCTCCTGAAGAATCATTTTCAAACTCCCGCCATCCATAAACCACTTCCCCCTACTATACCAGTGATAATCGAGCATCATTTTATGACTGTTTTTACTTTCGCTTATGCAATGATGTTGGGCCTGGCATTGACGTATTACACTATCTTGTTCAAACTGCAGCCAACCTTGGTTTTGACCAGACTTTTTCTCCATTGTCAGCGTGTCTGAATTATTTAAAGCATCTATTGGCATTGAAGGAGCCCAACTACCAAGGGTTATAAGTCCTTTAATGCTTGGGCTTGCAATGATGCCATTAAGGAAAAGGCAAAGAAAATAAGTGCAGTAAAAGAAATGTGTTTCATCTACCAAGCAAAATGGCTTTGCAAGATGAAATTCGCATGAACGAAATATTACTTCTTACTAATATGCAGCACTTGAAAAGCCGCATAACCGATATGATATTGCGTACTAACTTTCCATCTTACGCTTATGAAAGTGTTTTTCATGTCCTCAGTATAGGCACTATTCAGATCTGTAAAGTGAATTTCTACAGTGTGTTGATTAAAAACGCCAAAGTCATCATGTGTGACCTGAATACAATTTGTGCAAACATTATTAGTTAAGCACCCAAGGATCCTTTTCAATAAGTTGTCGAATCGCGTTATAGTAAAAGCTGAATCTTTATAATTAGGGGATTGCCACTGGTAATAAAAAGGGATAGTATCATTATCACGATAAATACCTTGTTCATAAGCCCCTCCGAATTTTACTTTACTTAAATAATACGATTCATCATTATCATTGGTTGTTAAAGAATCCATGATGTAACTAAAGTTATTGAGTGATGCATCAAGCAGTTTTTCAAAGTTTATACAGAAATTACTTTTAGGGCCAAGAGCCGGAGTTGAACTATTAGCCGGTGGTACCTCAACTGGCATGGCTTTTCTCACAACATTCATCATATAATCCTTATCATCTGTCGCCCTGTGAATCCTGATTAAAATACGGCTGTCTAAGGGCCCTCGTAGTATGTGCACAAGATGCATTAAGCTGGCACCCATGCAATTTTCACCATTTACCTCCACAATACGATCTCCAGGTAACATGCCGGCAATATCTGCACCCATTTCCTGAAATACTTCCATCACTTCGCCCTCTTGTGAACGTTGGTCCATAGCTAATCGGGCTCCTATTCCAGCCATGGTATCAGCAGGGTTTTGCTCTAATCTATTCCGGTCATTTGTTCGGTTTTGTTCGGCTAAAGCAGCATAATCAACTGATTGGGCTCTGCTACATAAAGACAAACCGGAAAAAATTAAAATTGCTGACAGGGTAAGGAATTGGGGCTTTACCATCACTCTTTTTTGGTAAAGATAATGGAAAAATTATTAAATAATAGATTGAAGCCAAAGCTATCCCAAAATAAAAGCCCCGCAATTTTGCGGGGCTTCAAAATCGAATTGTTTACTTTCTAATGCAATGCCTGTAACTGAGTATTAAAAGCAGATTCAGTTGTAGCACTAAAGGTTAAATTAACCGTTTGATTGCTTCCGGGATTTGTAAAGGTTGAGAAAGCTGAATATAATTTGTTGCTTTTATCAATGCATATCCCCACCATAGTGAATGGAGTACCGGCTGGAATCCAGCCACAGCATAATTTTGACCCATACCAGTAACATGGGTCCATGGAATGATGCCCATTAATGTAAACAAACACACAAACATTATTGATATTCGGACAACTTATTAAACTTGCCGAATCGGTATAATACGGCCCCGGATAATAGGCATCGCAATTCTCCCAGCCAAGTGAATCGCATTGTAAGACCGAATAAGGGTAAATGGTAGTGTCGGGAACCACATAATTGCTACTATCGTTATTATGCATCCATATATTTCTCCAGGAAGAGTCTTTACTCAAATTATAAACACCCATATTATAAGCACTGTCGGAAGAATTCATAATGGCCGTGTACTTCATTCCAGGGGCAAGTTTCAAATTATTAGAACCCTGGGTTGCACTTAAATAATACTCTCCGCCTGAAACCAATGGACCAAAACTAGAAAGAGTTGGCATATTGGATAATATCATATCTGCGGCACTGTAAATTTCTTTCACCTGAATATTTACTGTTCCGGTAACAGTTAGGTTGGAAGCGGTTCTGAAAGAGTTTGGCTGGAAAATGAACTTGGTACCTTGCGATCCTGTTATTGTTCCTCCAGCACTTGCGTTAATAGTAAAACTCTGTACTTGCACCCCATATTGCTGAAAAAATGCCTGCATTGTCATGGTTTGTGTTGTACCTATGGTTGTGGCTGGATTGGTAGTTGTATCCTTATGGCATGCCATAAAAACACCTCCGGTAAACAATGCAATTAATGCAAATATTCTGTTATGGTTTGATTTCATGATTTAGCTGTTTAAATTATTCAGTTATTAAGTATCTTATTTATTGCTGATTTCTAACACCATTACGCATGATATATATCAAAGGTTGGGTGTCGTATGCATTATTTATCTTTGCATTATCAAATTATTGATTTCACATGGCTACTTCCGGAAAAACATTAACCATAAACATTGTACTGCTTGCTTTGGCTATTACTGCCATAGGTATTGCTTTTATGCGTTACACCAGCAAAGCACCTCTAAGAACCTTACCATATATTGGTATTCCAACTCTTGATTCGACAAAAGTGGATGGAAAATATAAGGTGGATACGATATATCATAAAGTATTGGACTTTAAACTCACCGACCAATTCGGCCAAACCGTAACCCTGGACACCTTTAAGCATAAGGTTTTTATAGCCAACTTCTTTTTTGCAACCTGCCCGGGTATATGCAAAAGAATGAATAGTCTGTTAGAAGATGCCACCAAAAAATTCAAAGGCAACAACAACATTAAGTTTGTCTCCTATACTGTTGATCCCAGAAGAGATTCCGTACCTGTTTTACTCGAGTATGCTAAAGCACACGATGCAGTACCCTATCAATGGTATTTCCTTACGGGAGATAAAAATGAGATTTACAACCTGGCACGCAAATCATATTATGCAGCCGTAGAAGACAGTGCAGGCGGCAATTTTGTGCATACGCAAAACATGGCTCTGGTTGATACTAAAGGCCACATTCGTGGAATATACAGCGGTACTGATTCCACTGAGGTTGGTAAAATGGTTATTGACATTAACCTGCTGTTGCAGGAAGAAAGCTCAAAGAATTAGATTTCCTGTTTGGGGATTAGATTTATTCTCAATCCAACGGAATCATCTATCTTAGTTTTTAAAAAACCGTAAATTATAAATGAATTTTCAGGCAGATTTGCATGCACTCTTTTCGCTTAATGGGTTGGTTAGTCTATTAACACTGGCTTTGCTTGAACTTGTTTTGGGTGTAGATAATATCATTTTTATTTCGCTCTTAGTAATAAAGCTTCCCGAAGGTAAAAGGTTTAAAGCCCGTGTAACTGGCCTTTCACTCGCTTTTGTAATGCGGATAATTATGCTCTTTTGTCTTGTCTGGCTTTCACACATTACCACTACCCTATTTACTGTATCTACATTTCAGGTTACTATAAGGGATGTCCTTTATTTAATCGGCGGTTCTTACTTAACCTTTAATACGATAAAGGAAATAGCGGAACATTTGAAAAGAAAAAGCCATCATAAAGATGAAAAAGACAAGAAACATAAATCGTATAATTCCATAATCTTTCAAATCGTAATGGTCGATATTTTATTCTCTTTCGACTCCATTTTTACGGCAATAGGTCTTAATCCAAACCTTGTTATTATGGCACTGGCTGTTGGGATAGGCATGGTTTTTATGATATTCCTTGCCGGATATACAAGTAAGTTTATCGAAAAACATCCTGCTGTTAAAACCCTTGCATTGTGTTTTATAATTGCAGTTGGCTTAATGTTAGTATCCGAAGCATTTCACCTCGAAATTCCAAAAATATTTCTGTATGCCGCTCTGGCAACTGGCATTGTTGCGGTTGGGCTTAATATATTAATAAAGAACAGAAATACCCGTAGGTAATGTATTTCAGGGAAGCTACTATTCAGGATATTCCACAAATTCAAATTGTGAGGCATTCGGTTCATGAGAATAGGTTGTCGAACCCTGCGTTGGTCACAGATGCCGACTGTGTAGAATACCTTACCATTCGCGGCAAAGGCTGGGTTTGTGAAATAGATAATGAGATTGTCGGGTTTGCAATAGCCGATTTAAAAGACAAAAACATTTGGGCACTCTTTGTTGATCCTCAATTCGAGAATAAAGGAGTCGGTAAGCAGTTGCAAGCCCTTATGCTCCATTGGTATTTTTCCATGCAAGATTACGTTTGGCTTAGTACCGCTCAAAATACAAGAGCGGAGCATTTTTATACGCTAACGGGCTGGAGGAAGATCGGCATATTGCTAAGTGGCGAGGTGAAGTTTGAAATGACCCGGACTGAATGGCTGTCACAAACCAAAGCTTGAATTAATCCTCCTTTCTTTTCTTAATGCCCTATAATTAATTTTCCTGACTTGAGTTCGCTTCCATCGTTTTCAATAACTCGATAGTAGTATATTCCATTGGGGTTTTCACTTAAGTCAAGAATCCTGGAAGAGCTAGTTACTTCTTCTGTTTTTACTACCTGACCCATCATATTGTAAACCTCCAGTTTTAAGCCCTCAGTAATAACTCCTGTGAAATTAAAGTTGAACCGGCCATTGGAAGGATTAGGATAAACGGAAACGTTTAATGTATTGTTTATGTTTTGGATTCCAGCACAAACGGTTACATGTACCATTTTGTATGCGCTATCCTCAAAACAGCTATCCAAGCCTTGCAAACTCACTTTAAAAGTTCCCAGGGAATCAAAAACAATTTTCACTTTATTCCCCGACGGAATCATGGTCGATTTTCCGTATACATGCCAATTATAAATACAATAGGGTACATAAGGTACGGAGGCCAAAATAGTATCACCAAGGCATGCTGTAGAAGGTATTGTAATGTTTACTTTGGCATGTCCCATTATATACATAGAGTCAGGCATGGAAACTTTAGGGCCCAGGCAACCATAACTATTTTCCTGCACCGTAATTTGGAATTCTCCGGCAGTAGTTGCATATAGTGCAAGGGTTCCACCACTCCATCCGGCAAAGGGCTGGGTAACGTTGTTTTGTCCTAACCACCAAGTATAGGTTGAGTAATAAGGTGAATATTCATGATCCGGATTCGTATAAAAGGTAACGGTGCTTCCAAGACAGAACGTACTACCTGCAGGCAAAACAGTAAGAAAGAGGCTGTCGGCTGGTTCACCGATTGTTAAATGAACCAGGCTTCCCAATGAACTGTCGGGGAAGTTGGAGTTAGTTGCAATTACTCGTATATAGTATACTCCCGGCGGTATTCCCATTATGTTTAAGCTATCATCGCAAGGTACATGTAGTCTTATTTTTCCCGATAGGGTATCAATAATAAGTCCCAAACCACCTGTATTTACTGCTGTTAAATTGGTGAAACTTAAAAGTTGGACTTTAAATTTATTAGCCGATGAATACTTTGACCTGTTATCAAACTGGTGAATAGTATAATTTAATGTATCGCTAAAGCCGTTCGGATCCTTGCTGCAACGGCCAAGGCATGCCTGTATACTCTGTTGCGAGTTACTCAGTATATCGCAATGCTGTATGCAAAATGGCCCCCACATGCTTGGTATTCTTCCTCCGGTGGTAGAAATTACCCTAACATAGTACTTACATCCTGCAGGAACTGTTAATGGTATCATTCCGGGTACGCTGCCAGTTGGTGTGGATGGATATGCCAAGTTGCTCACTAAACTACCAAGGGTATCTATTATCGCACTGTTTCCAATGGAGTCAATTAATTCAGCGTAGTACACATTACTAATAGTATAGGTGCCCGATGAATTGAATGGAACATCAATAACACTACCGGCACAAACGGGGTTGGTATCCATTGTTACCACAGGCTGATGAGCTGTAACACTTCCACCGCAGGTGTCAAATGGAAAGCACACTGAATCCTCAAAACTTAAATAAGGGTATGTAGTTCTTACCATTTTAAACTTGTAGCAGCCTCCAACCGTAGAAAAATTAGGAGGGAATGTTAAATACCAATAGCCTATGATGTCATTACTATAAGACCTACCAATGGTTTGATACCATGTATAAGGCCCGGGAAAATTCCCATTACCATCCGACATTTCCATATCCCAAATGGCATCGCATAGCGTATCGGAAAGTTGATACTGCAAGAAAACATAATCATTATTCCCCAGGCAACTATCCACACCCAAATTAGTCCATGTACATTTAATAGGATTGGGAACACTATCGTATGTTCCGAAGATGCTCATATCATCAATTCCAAAAGCCGAGGTATCCTTGCCCGAACCAGCATTATTTTGCCAGCGAAAACCAAACCGGAGATTGTCAACGTTACTGAAGGCGGGATCTGTAATGGTGGTATATTGCCATTTGTGTTTGTTATTGTATTGCGCACTGCCCGTCTGTGTCCATGCTCCGCCATTAATGCTGTAATAAACCTGTCCGTAGGCAGTTCCGGAGCCCTGACACAGGTAAAAGAAGTTCAAATTGATGCTTTTTAAATGCTTTGTGCAGATGCCATTTGTTAAATAAGCAAACCGGTCAGAGGCATTCGCGGGGTTATAGTTATCGTTGGTATGTGTTGAAGGCACGTCGTAAATATGCAGGTAATGCCCAAAAGGCGCATAGGCAATAGTGCCTCCATAGGTACTATCCTCATTTATTGTATTTGGATAAATGCCGCCACCTGTATAGGTGTTGTTAACTATCCATTCATTGGTACCGGAATTGGTACCGGGCCCTACTCCATTTAAGGTAAAGGTGCCTCCCCCGGTTTCAAAGCTTTCATAAAACAATTGGCTTTGACCGAAAGAGATTAAAGAACAAAATAGTGCAATAGCCAGACAAACATGCCTTATTTTCATTGTAAAAGCTTTTTGATTTTAGCACAAATATATAAATTATATCATACCGAACACCCTCATTTTTAAAATCTTGAGACATTTTATAAAGAGATGACTAAATTATTGCCTGTCGGGCTCCGACCAAAAAACAACCCCGACCTTTTGGGTCGGGGTTCAACACATGACAACAAGATGTTATCTTGTTATCCCAAATAAGCCTTTAGTAATTTGCTGCGGGAAGTATGGCGAAGCCTGCGAATTGCTTTTTCCTTAATTTGTCTTACACGTTCGCGGGTAAGAGCAAACTTAGCTCCGATTTCTTCCAGTGTTAAAGGGTGTGGAACATCAAGGCCAAAGAAGAGTTTTACCACTTCTTTTTCTCTTTCATTTAAGGTAGAAAGTGAACGTTCTATTTCCCTTTTCAGTGATTCTTTAATAAGCATGCTGTCGGCACGCGGTGAATCGTGGTTCACCAATACGTCGAGCAGGCTGTTGTTATCGTCTCCATTAGCAAATGGCGCATCAACCGATACGTGTTTGCCGGAGAGTTGCATGGTATCTTTTACCTTATCCATTGGCAACTCCAGTATTTCAGAGAGCTCCTCAGGAAGAGGTTCTCTTTCAAACTGCTGTTCCAAACGGGAGAAGGTTTTATTCAATTTGTTTAATGAACCAACCTGGTTCAAAGGCAGACGTACAATACGCGATTGTTCGGCCAACGCCTGAAGGATAGACTGACGGATCCACCACACTGCATACGAGATAAATTTAAAACCGCGGGTGTGGTCAAAACGCTTGGCAGCTTTAATAAGCCCTAAATTACCTTCATTAATTAAATCGGGTAAACTCAGCCCCTGGTTTTGGTATTGCTTTGCAACCGATACCACAAAACGAAGGTTGGCCCGGGTAAGCTTTTCTAAAGCTTTTTCAGAATCCTTGTCATTCTTTTGAATTTCCTGAGCTAACTTTACTTCTTCTTCCGCAGTAATAAGCTCTTCACGGCCGATTTCCTGTAAATACTTGTCTAACGAAGCACTTTCGCGGTTCGTAATGGATTTAGTAATTTTTAGTTGTCTCATCTATATGGTTGGAGGTTGATTTTCCGGGGGGATTATTTGAGTTTTTGCAAATATATTACAAAAATTCCCTGTTCCATCCTGTTTACTGAAAAAAACATTCAAGTACTTGATCTGCAAATAAATAAGTTATAATAAATTCCATAAATGTGTTCATAAAGTTGCGTTTTTAAAATTAAAGCAGCAAACAAAATAACAGGGAATTAACAGGAGCAGTAACAGCGAAAATACAGGGGAATAACAGGGAGTGCGCTTTTTTTTCATGTATTGAATATGAGCTAATTATAAAAAAACACCCCTGTTAATAACAGGAAAACAGGGAGATGTATTGTAATTAATGCATTTAAAAATGTTCTCTTTGTTTCCATATTTTTATTCATGAAACAAAGATACTGTATGAAAAAGTGCTTTCTTAAAAAGTCATTAGACATCTTTCCTAAATAACATTAAGCTGTTGAATAAATCAGTAAAAGGATTTACGGTAGTATTGTGATAGTTGCTTTTTTTGACAAAAAAAACTAT
>CAIPDV010000082.1 GCA_903863935.1 uncultured Bacteroidota bacterium | reverse complement strand
ATTCGTGAATGCAAAATATTCCGCATTGTTAAACACATCTACAGAGGCAAACACAAGAATTATGGTCTGGCCTGGAATGTCGTTGCTCGATTAGTTAATTTTAAAAATCAACATTTATTTAGGAAAGATGTCTAATGACTTTTTATCAAAGCACTTTTTCATACAGTATCTTTGTTGCATGGAAAATAAAATGACTTTTTCACGTGTAAATTCTGGGATATTTGTTTTGGTTTTTCTATTGTTATTTTTTTTAATTAACAATGAATTACAACTCAACAATCACAATATCAATATTTTAAAATTTCAGGCTCATTGTTATTTCATTGATAATTCGTTGTTATTTTATTGTTATTTCGTTGTTATTCCGTTGATGTTTCATTGTTATTTTCCTTGTTATTTTGTCTGCTTTTCCACAAGAATTTCATTCAGAAAAACAGATCCTGAAAATTTAAGCGACATGAATGAGTCTGAAAAAGTAATAATAAAACACACAGGTAAGAACAAAAAGCAAGATAGAAATAAACAGATTTCTGATCCATTTCGGGCTCCAGAATGCACCCAGAATAATACCAATTCCAAAACCAATAACGTGAATTTCGTACGCGATCTTTGTAATGCTCTCCGTTGGCTGGAAATGTGCTCTTCCCGCCAGGTACACATTAATAAGCAAGTAAACTATTCCGGCTGCGCCAAGGGGCATTGGCAATAGCGTTAGTATAAATGAAACCCGCCAGGGGTCGAATAAAATTAGCACGGCAATCATTGTACAAATGGCACCGGAGGCACCAATTAAGTATTCATGCGCAGGATAATACATCCGTCCGATAAGCAAACTACCGATTCCACCCAGGAAAAAGGTTAGGTATAGTTTACCGGAGCCAACCAGCTTTTCCAGAGGCAAACCAAAAACGAGCAAGGCAAGCATGTTGCCCAGCAAATGCCAAATAGAACCATGAACAAAGAGTGAAGTGACAAGGGTCCAAATTTTACCTTCGGCTAAATTATCCGAACTGAAACTAACATAATCCACTACTGCTGGCTGTTTCCAGACTAAGATGGTAGTTGCTACACAAAGTAAAAAGAGTACGAATGTTGCTCTCATTTCAATTGTAAAAATAGAAAATGAAGCAACATGAAAATTATAACCTCACAAACTTTGCTTCTGTTTTGCCTTTGCCCGTTTAATAAATAAAACAATAGCCGCTATTATCAACACTTCCCCGACTATAAAAACATACCAGTTGAAACTAAGTGGTACATAGGTTTTTATTTCGGCAAAGAGAGCATCTTTGCCGGGCAAGGCCACTCCTCTGTGGTTTATATTGCAATACCTCAAGTAGTCCTGAATAAAAGAAAGTATTACGACCAAAGCTCCTGCAATAAGAAGTGTCCATTCTCTTGTTTTTATATGGACATCAACGCCCCTTTCCTGAAAATAAATTACGGCTGATGTAAGTACAATCATTGTGAGTGAAACGAGGCATGGAGCCAGCACCGGCCCAACCCAGGGAACAGGAATGAGAAATAAAATATCCCATGTAAACAGTGATTCAGGCCAACCGATAAGTGCCTTCAGAAATACATAATAAAAGATATCCCAAATAGCAAAACAAAAAATAAATATCCCGAATTTTTGTGAAGTATTTTTTCCGGTCAAAATACCAATTGCCAACAACATGATGATGGTAGCGGCTTCGCGTAAAAATTCAGTGAGACCGATGTCTGGCTCAACAACAGTAAGTGGAAAATGAAACCCATTGGGATAATACATTTTGCGCAAATACACCACCACAGCCGCTTCCAGGAAGCCCATTGCAATACTGAAAACTGTAAGCCAAATTATTTTAGTTCTGAGATGATTCATAAATTTTTACATTATTTTTTATATAGAAGTACAAACTAATATAGCAGGTAAATAGAATATCGAATGACACAAATGCTATGTATTTATTCAGTGAATCAGTCATCCATAATAACCCGAAAAGAATTGCAAATGGAACTGCAATTATGGGCGTATATCTATTCATCTGTGCCCTGAAAGGAATTCCTTTTCCATTAATGTCAAAAGTTGTTATCACGGGAAACGCTACAATGTAAAGCCCTAAAACAAATAGAAAATGTAGAATTGATGCAACAACGCCAAATATTATATAGACAAAAACGAACCAATTAAGCATCCCTAATGAAAGAATAAATATTGAATAGAAACAAATGAGACTGTATAATACTGCCCTTACATACCCGTTAAAAAATATTTTAAAATTGCTTGGTTTCATAAATTTAGTTTTTAGCAAATTATGATTTCACGATTTTAGTATCCGGCATGTTTCGTTGTAGTTCAGCAATAAATGAATCACTGATCCCATTGCGGATAACCAATGATTTCAGATGAGGCAATTTATAGAGGAGAGAATAATCTGTTAGGTAACTTCCTCCTATTTCAACTTCTTCCAATGTTTGAAGTTTTTCAATACCCTTTAAACTGCCATTGTATCCGAATGAAATATCTAATTTTCTTAGGTTCTTCAGGTCTTCCACTTTTACCAAATCCTGTCCATCAAATATTCGAATGCAGAGTGACATCAAGTTTGGTAATTTTGAAAGCGGCGATAAATCTTCAACAGGAACATCATATAAATCAAGATCCTCCAGTTTTTGTAATTGTTCTATCCCGGATAACTTCTTTGCTTTGGCATAAGACAGGTCAAGTTTTTTAAGGTTCACTAATTGAAAAACGGGGCTGATATCCTCCTCATGGTTGCTACTTAGATTAAGCTCAGTTAGATTTTTGAAACTTGTAATATCTGCCAACTTATTAATACCAGTCTCCGACAAATTCAATCGCCTTACATTTTGGTAAACTGCCAGATGACTTAAAGTTATATTTGTTGTACCACTCAAATCCAATTCCGTTATTGAATCAATAAATTCTCTTGTTGTAATATCACTGAACACGCGTGAATTATCGCAGTACCATGACCTCCAATCGAGCGTATCATGTTCACACATGAAGTAATATAGTTTAGTGGAGAATTCTTTTTCAATTTCCCATTTCGCATATTTGTTTTTAGAAGTATCTTTCCTCATAAGTGAGGCACTGTAAAGCGGGAGCAAGTCCGGAATATTTGAATCGGATAAACTGAACATATAAAGCGGATAATCCGTTTTATTATTCTTAATATTATAGTTCGTAACAATCCTGTCCCAGCTTGGAAAAGATAAAACAATCAGAAAAAAATAGAAAAACCATCCATTCACCCTGAAAAGAAAACTATTGCTTTTAGCTTTAATAATTTTTATGAATGTAGTAAGAAGGCCGGTCAGGGCAAGTAGCAGATATACATAAACACCAATACGTTTAAATGTTAAACCCCACTCTGATATATATAAAATATTTCTGCAAGAAGTAGAATAAATCATAAAAGCATTTTGCAATATCCAAATGCATGCAAGTATTTTTATGCTTTTGTTTTTTTCAAAAAAGTTCAATCCTCCGCGAAAATAAAACAGGACAATAGCAATCGCAATTATTATAGATACGATCAGCGCATCAACCCCTTGGTGAACAAATTGAGAATCGGTTACTCCAGCCGGTAATTTATGAGTTATTAATAAATAATTTATATCGCCCAAATTCACAATTAGCACAAGCAGATTTAGCAGGACAAACAAAACCATTCCTGAAAATTTTTCATCGGTCAGGTTTAATTCTCTGCCAAATAATTTCATCGTTTTGAAATCGTTATTTTCGAGCACACCAGGCTTTCCATCCCATCTGGCAAGGGTTTCAATCCTATGTTGAAAAAAGAAACCATACAATAAAAGCATTCCGATGAATGTAAATACTAGCCAATTAATGGAAATAAAATTGAGATTAATATTCTCTGCCAATTTATCAAACAGTGGATTGGAAGCCCTGTACAAAAAGAAAAACACGATGGTGACGATTAACGGAATTCCAATCAGTATTATTTTTTTCCAATAACCGGACTGTTCCGGTTTTTGTGCAGCACTTCTCTCCATCCAGTCTAAAACAAGGTTTACCGGGGATGCGAAATATGCGCTTACAGAAGAAATAAGAGAAACTACTACTGAAGAATTCCGATTAATGCTAATTGAAGAAAGTATGCTCAATGAAATAACATTTGCAATTACGGAAAGCAAATTGCCATAATAGCCCACGCATAGTGCTGAAGCCAGGCATCCAAGGGCAACAAATAGCCACCGTTTGCTTATCGCTGATCGTTTATATTTTATACCCAAGCAACTTAAAAGAACCAGGTTAAATAGCACAAAATTTATTCCCGGTGACTGCCGGTAGAAGAGAAAACTGTAGAATGCTACAGCGGTTAATAAGAGCCAATCGTTTCGTTTCATGATGTTAAGTTTTAAAGATTATTATAAATTAGTATCGATTCAAGTTTTTGAATATTTTTATGGATCCATGTAAGCAAGATATATCCCCCTACCCCGAAGGAACAATCTATAAGCTGCCACCAGAAAGGGATTCCTCTTATAGTTCCGCATATGAATGCGAGCGGTAAAATGAGGAAACAGGCAATTCTTCCAAATTGAATAACCCATATATTTTTTACGGGGTCTTTATAGGGGCCAATAAATAAAACAGCAAGTATCAGGTGAGCGAAAGCAAGCCAATCGGTACCATAAGCAATGAATGGATATGAATTGTCAGTTGCTATTATTCCGGTATATACTTTACTGATCCAGCACTGAACAAATGAGGGAGAGTAGGGTGCGATTCTATTATGCAGAAATGAAATCTCCGTTACCAGCGGAAATGCTGTGATACCGCTTAATGCAAGACCTATCATAAATAGTACAATAAGTTGCTCGATTTCGGCTTTCAATTGGTTTGGTGTCTTATTTTCCATTGCATTTTATTTAAAAGTACTTTGTGTTTCAAAGTTAGAAGATAAAAAAAATCACTTTCTGTTCTTAAGCAATTGCTCAAGTCCATCCAGATGCTCATTGAATGCTTTCCGTCCGGCTTTAGTGGCAGTATAAGAGGTATTGGGTTTATTTCCGACAAACTGCTTCTTCACTTCAATAAAACCAAGTTTATCTAACGACTGAATATGACTGGCAAGGTTACCGTCTGTAATGTCAAGCATTTCTTTTAGACTCGCAAAATCAACCCAATCATTCACCATCAGAATAGACATAATGCCCAACCTGATACGGCTTTCGAATGCTTTATTTAAGTCTTCAATCAAGTCTTTCATACTTGTAATACATAACAATTCCATAAATAATATGAAGCACTCCGAAACCAATTGCCCAAAGCAATAAGCTGTATTCCATAAAAACCAAACCAATTAAACCGAGTACAATTTCAATTAGCCCAAGGTATCGAACATCGTGCAGGGTATACTTACTTGCATTTACACAAGCAAGCCCATAAAATATTAAAACGGCTGGCGGCACCACACCAATAATATGATGCATTAATAATGAAAGGCAAAATAAGCCTCCTGCCACCAATGGAATAAACATATTTATCACTAATCGCTTTGCTGTAGCATCCCAAACTTTCAAACGTGCAACCTTTGCTTTTCTAACGGTAAAAAAAATACCCGCGGCTAACGATGCAAGCAAAACCCCGGTGGCAGTTACCATAAGAAAAAAGAAAAAATTACTGAATTCCGCGTTTGTCATATTGATCACCTCATTGTAATCCCAGGCCGAAGTAATACCAAGATGCAGGTGGTTATACACTAAAGCTGCACCTGCTAATGCAAACACGCCAGCTGCAACACCGGACAAGCCACTTAATGATATAAATCGGGAAGATCGCTCCATCATGGAACGTATCTCACTCAACGCTTCTAATTGTTCATTTTCATTATTCATAACGTATATTTAAAAGTACTTTGCGGTACAAAGCTACATATATTTTCGAATATGCAAGAAAAAATTAAAATTTTTATGGGCAAAATACAATTACCTTTGTGATTCGTTGATTGTTCTACAAAAATTTATGCTAAAGGACGCCACTTTTCAAAATACTTACTGCCTATGAGCCACTACGATTGGTCGAAGTTTTCCCTTAAAGTGGATATCAGGGCTACTCCAATTGCTGTTTACAATGCCTGGGCCACCCCTGCAAATCTGGAAAGCTGGTTTCTGAGAAAAGCTCTTTTCACTACTCCTGATGGAAAACTAAGGGATGAAAGTGCGAAAGTTCAACCCGGAGATACTTATTTATGGAGATGGCATGGATATGACGATAAAACCCAGGAAAAAGGCAAAGTTCTCGACCTGAACGGTAAAGATCATTTCAAGTTTACTTTTGCCGGGGACTGTGAGGTTTCTATAAAATGCAAGTTAGAAGAAGGCCGAACAATAATGGAACTTATCCAGGCAAAAATACCGACTGACGAAATTTCAAAAATACGCCTTCATCTGGGTTGTCAGAACGGTTGGACATTTTACCTTACAAACCTAAAATCAATAATGGAGGGCGGCTTGGATCTAAGAAATAAGAATGTTAATATTAAACGTGTAGTTACATCGTAAGTTGTCAGAAGAAGAGGAAAAAAATCAACCCGAAAAAAAAACGGTTAACTCCGATGAAGAAGACTTTTACCTAACGGAAGAAGGGTACAGGGTTTATACCGAAAAATTTCATCTACGACGAGGTTATTGCTGCCAGAATGGTTGCCGCCATTGCCCATATGGGTTTAATGACAAGACGAAGAAAAAAAAGAAATGGCTGGGGTTTTAATCTTTGCTATTGATCATTGAAAAAACTTCTTTCAGAATATTCTTTTCTATATTATCAAATTCCTTGTGTCGTCTTTCAAATACACGGCCTGCGGTTTCAAATGCTTTTTCCAACTCATACTTTGTAAAACCTCCTGCCCCACCCCAACTGAAGGAAGGAACAAACTTTGGCGGGAAATCACCACCAAAAATATTTGTACATACTCCTACTACAGTGCCTGTGTTAAACATTGTGTTAATACTGCATTTAGAATGGTCACCCATCATTAAGCCACAAAAAGTTAAGCCTGTTGAAACCATTTTTTGCGACGCTTGATCGTACACGCTAACAACAGAATAATTGTTTTTCAAATTTGATGTATTGGTATCAGCTCCAAGATTACACCACTCACCAATTACCGAGTTACCTAGGAACCCGTCATGACCTTTATTGGAATAACCAAAAATAACAGAGTTACTCACCTCCCCTCCTACCTTACTGTGTGGCCCAATCGTGGTAGGTCCGTATATTTTTGCCCCCATTTTAATGGTAGAACCCTCACACAATGCAAATGGCCCACGTATCACAGAGCCTTCCATTACTTCGGAATCCTTACCAATATAGATAGGGCCATCAGAAGCATTCAAAACAACACACTCCAATTTTGCTCCTTTTTCAATGAAAATATTTTTGCCAATCAATATGTTGGTCTTGGAAACCCCGGCAGATTTTCTCCCTTTCGTAAGCAATTTATAATCTAGTTCAAGTGCTTTTCCGTTCAGTGAGAAAATATCCCACATGTTGTTTATCTTTAAAATCGGATCTCCGTTCCATTCCTTTCCTTTAGTCTTTCCAACAAAATTTTCAAGTTTGGAACTTCCACTGTTAACAGCTATCAGTGTATCTTCCGATTTCAGGTCTTCATTCTTTTTTAATGCCTTAATATTTTTGAAAAGCTCTGGAGTTGGCAGAACGCTCCCGTTTATCCAGATATTATCTTCTTTTTTCGAGAATGACATAGGGTACTTCACCGCCAGGTAATCTTCAGTAATAACAGTCATTTTCTGCCCGGAGATCTTCTCCCACTTTTCCCTTATTGTCATAATCCCAATCCTAATCTCGGATATTGGACGGGTAAAGGTAAATGGCAGAAGCCTTTTGTGAGTTACCTGTTCATCAAAAAGTATAAAATTCATCGGTCTGCTGAGTTATAAAGACAAATATAGAGATAATTACGCCTTACCGTATTAATGTTCAATGATCCATGTAGCTTCCAGGGTCATTGCTGAATCGACTGATATTCCTTTTTCCTTGGCATTCTTTTCTACATTGATAAGCCATTTTGGATCATTCTTAATTCCATTTTTTATCTCGTCAACTTTCTTATGATATTCAGGATATAGGGGAGCTTTACCATGAAATACTCCATACATATCATCAATAAAGCCCCATCCGAGCGATGGATAATTCCCTTCAGAACATACAATTACAAATACATTATTTTTCTTTATTTCATCTTGCAGATTCAACCTTACAACACTTTTTGTTTCGTCAGAACCTTTGGTATATACCTTTTTGTAATAGTAAATGAACTTAGCATCTGAGAAAGCATTCCAGATATTATATACTCGTTTAAGTCCCCAGAAATAACTATCGCCCACAAACAACACGGAAGGCCTGTTTGCCCCGGTATCAGGTTTGAAACTTAACTTAGGATGCGCCAATTTATCGCGCTTCAATTTAAACAACAGGTTCATGTCTTCTTCGTTTTCAATTTCAGTTCCGTCTGCTTCCGATAAAACCAAACTATCCCAATGAGAATGGTTCAATTTGTAATTTCCATAACGTTCAATAAAACTCAATAATGAATCTCCTGCGAGGCACGAAGCGTATTTTGTCCAGTGCAAGCTGTTATATGTAAAGAATTTATACGGCGATTTCGATTTCTGTTCATCAAAGTATTTATTAAAATCAAGAAGGTTAACCCCGCTGTATTTGAATAAGGCTGCGTAACATGTATACGCATTTACGTTATCCGGATTTTTGTATTTATCCGGGAGAAATTCAGGGTAGAAAATAACTGTTCCGCCTGCAAAAACAACTACCAATGTTTTATTCAATTTGGCCAAGGTATCTTGAATATATTTTAATTTATCCACCTGATCAACCATATTCTTAACCCCAGGGAAAATTTCTCCTGAATAGGTTTGAGCCTGGCCTAGACTAAAGCTGTAGCCATCTTTACCAATTATTACATCATTCACGGTTTGCTTATCAGCGAGTGAATAAATAAGTTGGTTATGGATGCGGATAAAGAGATTCCGGCATCCGAAAGAATCTTTTACAAAATCATCTTTTTTAATTTGGTAGCGGCCCGAAAACCAACTGTTGGCATTTAACACCGTATCGGGGCTCGATTCAATTACGCCGCTCAATGGTTTCAGAGGAATAAATCGCACGTATGAATTTATCATAGGAATTACCAGCAATGCCAGCAATCCTCCAAAAAATATTTTCTTTACTATATCCTTCATGATAATCAAAATCGGAAATAGATAAATGGATTAAACCCTGAAGCAGTAATAAAACTTACAGACAAAATAAGTAGTAATGCAGAAAGAACAGTTCGTACAAAATTCGATGAAATCGAAGTATTGAAGGCAAAAACTGCGTCCTGTATCTGCTGCGCCTTTTTAAAATAAACAAAGAAGGAGAAAAATATGGCTATGTAAAAGAATATATAAAATTCTTTATCGGGCTGAATGCTTGCATTGGTAAAATCAAATGCAAACAACCTGCGAATAAAAGCAAATGCTTCGGGGAGTTTTTCTATCCGGAAAAACACAAATCCGATTACAACGATGAAGAATGTAAAGAGTGTACGAAAAAGCTTCCCTGCGCTTGAAAATGCCCGCATCAGAAAACTTCGCTCGATAATGAGGAACGTGCCATGCCATGCCCCCCAAAAGACATAGTTCCATGATGCCCCATGCCATAAACCACTCAGCAGAAATACGATAAATAAATTGATGTATAATTTTATTGCTCCGCTACCCTTATTTTTATTCAAGGAAATTGAAAGCGGATAAAACACATAATCCCTGAACCAGGTGGTAAGCGATATATGCCAACGTCTCCAATATTCAGTTATGCTTTGCGAAATGTATGGATTATCGAAGTTCTCATTAAACTTAAATCCCATCATCCGACCAAGACCTATTGCCATGTCGGAATAGCCCGAGAAATCAAAATAGATCTGGAAAGTATAGGCTAATATTCCAATCCATGCAGTTCCGGAATTCAATGTATGGAAATCGGAGGTAAGAATAACATCGGCCTGATGCCCGATTTGATTTGCTATCAATACTTTTTTAGAGAGCCCGATAATAAAACGATAAAAGCCCGTCAGCTTGTCATCAATGGTATCATTGGCTGAACGGTCACGCAGTTGGTCAACTATATCATGATACTTTACAATTGGGCCGGCAATAAGCTTTGGAAACAACAATATATAAAGCTGATAATCCCAGACATTTTCCAATGGTTTGTTTTCCTTTCGGTAAACATCAACCACGTAGGTTATTGTTTCAAATGTATAAAAGGAGATACCAAGTGGCAAAATCAATTTCGTGAACCCGATTTCCTTCACATGAAACAGAGTGCTTAAAACCGCATTCACATTTTCAATAAAAAAACCGGTGTACTTAAAATAGAAAAGAAGTCCGAGGTTCATAGAAATAGACAAATACAATATCAACCTGCGGTTGAATCGTTTTTCCATTTTATCCATCCATCGCACCAGATAAAAATCGAGAAATGTAGTTCCCAGAATAACGAAAATGAATTTAGGCGCACCCCAGCTATAAAACAGAATACTGCCTAACAAGATTACTGCATTCTTATATTGCCTTGGAACAAGACTATAAACAATAATAAAGACAGGCAGGAAATAAATTAAAAAAACAATGCTGCTGAATACCATACTTTATTAAAACAATCGGAAAAGCAAGAGTACAAATTTAACTTTACATTTTTATGGGCTGCCAAACATGCAATAAATATTATTCCAGACAGTTATCTATCTTTGTAATTCTAACCTATTCATGAAAACAAAACTCATAGGCTTTTGTACTGCCCTTTTATTAACGGCTTCTAATTGCATTAGTCAGGATCTGCCACTTGGTCATTGGAGTGATTATCTATCATATCAGCAGGGTATAACCGTTTGTCAGGGTGGTGGCAAGTTCTATTGCTGTTGTGCTTCGGGTGTGTTTTCATTTAACCCTTCCGATAATTCGCTCCAGCGTTTTAATAAGGTTACCGGACTTTCTGATATTGGTTGTTCTGTAGCACGTTATAATACATATGACAATACCCTAGTTATTGGTTATTCCAATGGGAATATTGACCTGTTTGCCAATAACCAGGTGGTTAATATTCCAGACCTGAAGAACAGTTCGGTGCAAGGAAGTAAAACAATCAATAATGTTTATTTCGATAAGAATTATGCTTACATATCCTGCGGTCAGGGTTTAATGGTTATTGATCTGAGCCAGGATATCATTATTGGCCTGTATTATATAGGACCATCAGCCAGTGTACTGAATATTTATGCAACAACCATTTATAACGATACCATATATGCCGCTACCGCAAAAGGTATGTATTATGCTTCTAAAAATGATCCTAACCTGAGTGATTTTCAGGATTGGACAGTTGTTCCGGATACAATTTTACCCAAAGGCGTATATAATGGCGTAGTAACTTCCGGAAACAAAATGTATGCATGTTTCGCAAAACACCTTACAAATAATGCATATGATTCTGACACAATCTACGTTCATTCTCCAGGTAAATGGTCGCTCTGTGTGGATTCACATAATGACACAGTAGGAACTAAGGATAATTTTTACTCCCTTGAAAGCACTACGTCGAACGGTGCTCCATTCGTAACCTACTGCGGTAATTTCAATGCATCTGTGCTTAATGCCTCAAACGATATGGTATTACGTGTTATTGGATACGGATTTTCTAACAACACTGCCCAGAAAGATGCAATACTTGATAATTCTATGAACCTATGGATTGCAGATGGAAATTATGGGTTAGTTGAAACGGCAAATAATAATACAGGTCAGAGTTTTTATCCTCCGGGGCCTTTTTCCAATTCCATTTTTGACATGAAGGCTTCCGGTTCTACCTTTTATATTGCACCCGGTGGATATGATGGTTCCTTCACTCCGTTATATAAAAGGAGCATAGGTATCTCAGCTTATAACGACGGAACCTGGACAAGGCTGCTAGACGATGCCCAGCCTGACACTATAAATGATTTGAACTGCATCGCCATTGATCCTAATAATCCTTCCCATATGGCGGCTGGTAGCTGGGGTCAGGGACTTATTGAATACAATAATAATGCAATTATCAATGTCTTTAATCCTACGAATAGTTCGCTTCAGGATCTTTATCCTTACTACGGGCGAATTGTACGTATTGGAGGCACAGCATTTGATACAAGCGGAAACCTGTGGGCCAGCAATTCCAGCGTGTACTCCGATTACCTTTCTGTTAGACGCCACACAGATGGAAAATGGCAGGCACTCAACTTTGGAGGTATTGCCCCTTCAGCAACTGTTGCAAGCAAGATACTCATAACCCAATCTGGTGCTAAATGGGTGATATTCTCAGGTACCGGAATATTAGCCTATCAGGATAACGGAACTTTCGAACAGCCTAATTTAAACAATTCCGTATTTATTACTGATGCTGCCCATCATGGAGGCTTACCAAGCAAATCAATTTCATGCCTTACTCAGGACCAGAATGGAGCTATTTGGGTTGGAACCAGCGCCCAGGTAGTTGTATTCTATTCTCCCGATAATGTATTTGATAATGCAGGCGATTGGGATGCCCAAAATGTATATGTGCAACAAACAGGCTATACTCAATACCTGATGCAAAATCAATATACCACTTCAATTGCAGTTGATGGTGCGAACCGCAAATGGATCGGAACACTCGGTGGAGGAGCCTTCCTGATGTCGGCTGATGGAACTCAACAGATACTCAATTTCACTGCCGAAAATAGTCCTCTGCTTTCAGATAATATTCAAACCATTACTATTGATCAGGTAAGCGGAGAAGTATTTTTCGGAACCGATCAGGGGCTAGTTTCATATCGTGGAACGGCTACTGAAGGAGGAACTTCATTTGGTAAAGTATATGCTTATCCGGACCCTGTACCGCATGGCTATACCGGAGCTATTGCCATAAAAAACTTAGTAACAAATTCAGATATTAAAATTGCAACCGTAAGCGGTGAATTAGTTTATCATACAGTAGCTCAGGGCGGGCAAGCCATCTGGTACGGAACTAATTTTAACGGCGACAGAGTTAAGACAGGCGTATACCTTGTTTTTTGCACCAGCCCCGATGGAACGCAAAATTTGGTCACTAAATTATTGTTAGAAAACTAACCCGATGTTTCACTCAGTTGAGGCAATTGTACTCCAGTTAATTCCTCATAAGGATAATAATGCAATTGTAAAACTTTTCACCCGCGAATCGGGTTTGGTATCATGCTGGATAAGTTCACTTCGTGGTAAATCTTCCGGTATAAGGTCTTCCGGATTACAACCGCTTACCATTATTAAAGCGGTGATTGACCAACGGGAAACCAAACAGCTTGCAACACTTAAGGAAATGAATATTTCCTTTTTCCCCACAGCAATCAGCAGAAATATTGAAAAGAGTTCCATTGCCATTTTTATTGCTGAGCTACTTACACACTGCATTAAAGATTCAGCAACTGATGAATCACTGTTCGATTTTATTCATGATTCAATTATAATATTAGACCAGACTGAAGAAAGATGCTCTAACTTTCACATTATTTTTATGCTGAATCTTTCCAATCATTTCGGATTGCTTCCTAAAAATAGTTTTACAAAAGAAACCCCATTTCTGAATCTTGAAGAAGGCGTTTACCAGGCCAAGTCACCTATGCATCCATCCTTTCTGTTCCCGGCGGAAAGCGAATGTATTAATACGCTTTCCATTCTTCCAATAACTTCATTCCATGAAGGAGAAATCCCATCGTCATTACGCAAAAATATATTACACGGGCTTCTGAAATATTTCGAAATACATGCCAGTATGGCACCTCTGAAATCTCATCTTGTTCTGGAAGAGGTATTTTAATTCTTCATAACTTTTCATAAATCTTTAATCACTGAACCATGGTGGATTACTTACCTATGGCTTAATTTTGCAGCATGGATCAGTTAGAACGCAACAAAGCAATTTTAAGTAAATACATTCCTTCGGATGCTGTTCCCACCATTGCGGAGTGGGTATTCACCTACGATTTTAAACTAAAAATAAAACGGGCACGCACCACCAAGTATGGTGACTATCGCCCTCCTGTAAGGGGATTGAATCATCAGATCACCATCAATCATGATTTAAATAAATATGCTTTTCTGAATACCTTAGTTCATGAAATTGCACATTTAAGTGCGTGGAAAAAATATGGAGATGCCATTCAATCGCACGGTAAAGAATGGAAGAGTGAATACCGTTTGTTGTTACAACCATTTCTGCACGACAAGATTTTTCCGGCCGATGTTATCTCTTCACTGAAGGATTATTTACATAACCCGGCAGCTACAGTTTGTTCCGATAAAACCTTATTCAAGACCCTGCGCAAATATGACGAAAATAACGACGGACGCATATTTTTGGATGAACTGCCATTGCAATCGCAATTCATTGCCGAAGATGACCACACGTATTTAAAAGTAAAAAAGATTAGGACACGTTATCTCTGCTCAAGAGTTAATACAAGGCATGAATATTTGTTTCATGGAACTGCACAAGTGAAGCCGGTGTCGGTTTTCAGTAATCAATAGTCAATTTAACCTACACCTAGGTGTAGCTAAGGGATCACTTAGAGGTAAAAAGCTTTTTTATGGCTTACCAGTGGTTCCGCCATTATTACCACCTTGAGCAGGTTGGTTAGGCAGAGCAGTATTATCGGCTTGTTGTTTGGATATAGAACTGCTTCCTGCCGAAGAAGAACCTCCGCCAACATATGCACTAGCCAAGCAAAGTACAATTACACCAACTGCAAAACTCCAGGTAGCTTTTTCAAGAAAATCAGTTGTTCTGCGAACACCCAAAATCTGGTTTGAAGAACCAAAAGAAGAAGTTAAGCCTCCGCCTTTTGAGTCTTGAATTAACACTACCAATATCAGCAATATACATGCTGCAATAATCAAAATGTCTAATAAAATTTCGCCCATTGTTCTATTATTTACTTAGTTCCAGGTTTAGTATTTTCCCGAATTAAAACCTTTATTTCTTTAATGCGGGGCGCAAATATATTCTTTTTTTCCGGAAACTGGACCAAAAGTGTTTGATACGCCTTCAAAGCCTTTGGGTAATTGCCCTGAACATAGTAAATATTGGCTAGCGTCTCACTCACAATGGTATCGTCATCGGTAATACTCTTTTGAGCAGCCTTTACAGGTGAAAAGAACTCCGCTTTTGGACGGGAAATTGAGGATTCCTTCTTTAAGAACTTCTCAATAATATCAAGTTTTTGCTCCTGACTTACAGGCTTAATCTCTTCCTTCGTGTCAGCACTGATTTCAGGTAATACCTTTAACCAGGAATTGAAGCTATACTTAAGGTTACCATCAACTATTGGTTCAATCTCTACTTTTCGTTCTTCCACTACAGAATCAACCGAAACGGCTTCAATTTCTTCCGTTTTTGGTGTTTCAATAGCCTGGGCCACGGCTTCAACTATGCCTATCTCTTCCGGTTCCTTTTTCTTCTCTTCAATTTTTTCCTCGACTAATTGAGGTATTTCAACTATCAGCTCTTCCGCTATCACCTCCTCAACTACCGGAGCCACTTCAATTTTTTCTACCACTGGTCTTTCAGAAACCACAGGTTCAATTACAGGCTCTTCAATTTTCGTTTCTTCAACTATTGGTGCAACTTCAATCTTTTCAATAACTGGGGTTGTTACAATTGGTTGTTCTACTTTTGTTTCTTCAATAATAGGAGCAACTACCACCTGTTCTACTATAGGAGTTTCCACTATTGGAACTTGTACTATTGGTTGTTCAAGTTTCTTTTCTTCAACAACCGGAGCAACAGGTTTCTTTTCTATTACAGGCTTTTCTATTATTAGAGTAGGTTTTAGCGGGTCGGTCTTCTTTATTGGAGGCTTATTTGCATAAAGGGATCGCTTCCAAACAATAGTTGGCTTTGTATACGGTTTTCTACCTGAAGCATCTACTTGTTCAGGTTTCTTTTCAAGTGGTTTTCGTTCAATAACGGGAGGCTTAGTTAGAATTGGTGGATTAGCTGGTTTTATTGGAGTAATAGCCTTGACTTGTTCGGGCTTTTTAACCTCAATTGGTTTCTTCTCCTCCAATTTTGGAGGTGTTACAGGTTTCGCTGCTGTAATCACTTTTTCCTCTTTCTTCTCCCCCTTCCTATCAGGAACATGGGTAGGATTGATACTCACTAATGGTTTAACAATTGCAGGCTCTTCTGTTTTAATAATTTGGGCCTTCTTTTTGTCAATATTTGGCGGCGTATATGGCTTCTTTACAGGTTCCGAAGCCATTGTTTCCTTTTTAACTTCCACTGGCTTTTCTTCTACCGGTGCATTCTTTTCAAGGGAAGGCGAAACTGATATAAAAGGCTGTATTTTTGGTATCTCTGTTAACTTTTCCTCAACTTTAGGATTAGAAGTTTCAGGTTCCTTTGCAGGAATTTTTACCGGAGGTTTTGTTTCTGCTTCTTGCTGAATGAATGTTTCGGATAGTGATTCTATTACCTCTTCCTTACTTGCAACAGTATGGCTAACTTCAATATTTTCCACGGTAGTACTACTGTAAACAAAGTTGTACTTAACCTCGCCTTTTTCAGTTTTAACAGTTGTGGTTGCTGGTTTACTTGGTTCATCAGCATTCTCAACAGGTTTTTTAAACAATTGATACATAGCTTTCCTGTCAGGTGCATACACAGAAGCCAGCTTAATCCGGCTCGAGGCTTCAGGTTCGTGCGTATCGTACATTTGCTTTGCAAACAGAACCTGTGCCAACTGAAAATAGGGGAATGCTTTTAAAACGTCATGCAGCGCAGCTTTATACTCGGCACCAGCCGGTATATTACCACTTACAAACATCCCTTTTAAATTTCCTTTTTCCAAAACCTCGTGTACTTACTTTGTTTTCTTTATTTTTGTCCGCTATGGCGGATAAAAAGCCTTAACGAATGCAAAGATATACCTTCCTTAAAATTACTGTCCAACTACTTACCTTTTCCTTAGTTCTTTTCTTTGGCTCCCTTCGGGCACAAATAACTGCCAAGTCCGATTTTACTACAGTTACTTCGAATGAAGTTAAAGTTGGCGCCGAACACACTGAGGCCTATTTATCCTTATTATCAGGTAAAAACGTAGCTGTAGTTGCTAATCAAACCTCGTTGGTCAATAAGAAACTTTTGGTAGATACCCTTGTTAGCCTCGGAATTAAAGTGGTAAAGATATTTGCCCCCGAACATGGCTTTTATGGAAGTGAAGATGCAGGCGCAACCATAAAAAATGCAAAAATCCCGAATTCATCCATACATATTATTTCACTTTACGGAAAACACAACAAACCAACTTCAGAAGATTTGGCAGGTGTTGATGTTGTGATATATGACATTCAGGACGTAGGTGTAAGGTTCTTTACCTATATCTCTACCCTGCATTTGGTTATGGAAGCATGCGCCGAAAACAATAAACAGCTTGTGGTGCTTGACCGCCCTGATCCAAATGGGTATTATGTTGACGGCCCTATCCTACAGCCGGAGTATAAATCCTTTTCTGGTATGGATGCCGTGCCTATTGTTTATGGTATGACTCCCGGTGAATATGCCAAAATGCTGAACGGTGAAAAGTGGCTCGCCAATGGAGTACAATGCAACCTTACATGCATTCCTGTTACTGGCTGGAACCATAAGAACTATTACGATGTTCCTGTAAAGCCCTCACCAAACCTACCAAATAACTCGTCTATATTTCTATACCCCAGCCTGGCTTTGTTTGAAGGAACGGTAATAAGTGTTGGACGCGGAACCGACAAGCCCTTTGAAATAATAGGCAACCCTTTATTAAAAACAGCTCCATACACTTTTACCCCCGAAAGCAAGCCTGGTGCTCAACACCCACCCTTTGAAGGAGAAAAATGCTATGGTTATGACCTGAGTGATTTTGGCAGTATTATGATCAAGAACTATCAGAAGCTATACCTCTTCTGGATAAAAGCCGCCTATAAGGATTACCCCGATAAAGCTAACTTCTTCAATGCTTATTTTAAAGAACTGGTTGGTAATAATACACTGCAAAAGCAGATTGAGAACGGTGCTTCCGACGAAGAGATACATCGCTCCTGGGATGCAGGAATTAATGACTTTATGAAGATACGCAAGAAGTATCTCATGTACCAGGATTTCCAATAGGGAGATATAAGATGTATGACGCTTTGGTCACCATCATGACATTTATCGTCATGAGATAAGTTATGAGATAAGCTTGGCAAATATTATTCATTTTCGGTTAAAAAAATTCTTATATTTACTCCTTCAAAATCAACGCCATGAGGATTAAGAAATACATTTTGGGGCTTATATTGTTTTTCTGTGTTATATGGGGGGATGGAGATGGGCAGAGTTTTGTGAAGACATACACTGATTTAGGTGCAAATTCATTTGGATTAAATATTCTTTCTGTTGCAAATAAGCGAACTGCGGTGTTGGGTACTGGCAATACCGGAGCTTTTACTAGGTTAGTTGATAGCACCGGAAAAGTTATTTATACCGATAAAAGTTACCCAGAGTATCAATATTGGGGGTATGATAATTTAACAGCCACAGATAATGGATATGTATTTTATTATCATTGGGGGTATAATAATATGGGCAATCCGAATCATCAAGATCTTATTTTTTCAGGCGACACTCTAAAAATGGATACGTTGAATGAATTTTATGTGGCAAAATATTCATCAATAACTGGATTTAATCTTCATAATGTTTTTGATAAGGGCCTTTTTTTAACATGTACCGTTTGGTGGCGGCCAATTGGCTTCCCTTATCATTGGTATACACCTACCTTCATTTCTAAATATGATACCAATGGAAGAAGAGTTTGGAATAATAGCTTTGGACCAACAGATACAGACCAAATTTTTAATTCCATTATCAGTTCAGACTCTGACATTGTAGTTTCAGGAATGATTTCCGGTCAGGTTATGTATAAAAAATATGATTTGAATGGCAATTTGTTACTTCAACATAATTACAATGCCCTTGTATATTCCCCAATCGTTAATGCCACCTATAATCTCTTTAATATTGCTGAAGTGAAGAAGAATTTTCTTACCCTTTCTGATACTATTGATGCCTCCACTCATAAATATCAATTAGCGTTAGAAGTAACTGACTTGAATGGAAATTCAATTGGCTTTAAGAAATTTGTTCTCTTTAACGATACAACTGATTTATTACCAATTTCCATTTCAAAAGCTACAGATACTACTGCTTTATTGCATTATTCAGTTCCGAATTCAACACTTAATTACTATCTTATTGTAGATTATAAAGGTGATTCTATTGGGAGTTTTGTGCTTCCGGCCTGCAATGCCGTTTGCTACAATGGCGGTAATATATTATGTGAAAATGATTCAACGGGTGCAATTATTGTGAGAGAATACAACACCAATAGTAATGTAACTTACAAATATGTTTATACTCCGGATACTGCATTAAATTTTTGCAATGATATTAAAGCACTCACATCTCCGGGAAGATTTCTACTAACAGGAGGCTCGAATAACAAATTATTGATAATTAGGCAGGACACTAACTATATTGCTGCAAATGCATCGGCGTCACGAAATGTCACTTGTTTCGGAGGCAATGATGGGAGTGCTATTGCCAATGCATCTTTTGGTATCCAACCTTATACTTATAGTTGGCATCCATCGGGTGGAACAAATGCTAGAGCTTCCGGCTTGACGGCCGGAACTTATACAGTAACGATTACTGATAATAATCATTCATCTAATAATGCCATATTAGCCATCACCCAGCCACCTGCATTAGCCAGTAAAGTAACTACCACCAACTCTTCCTGTACCAATCCTACCGGAACAATTTTCGATTCGGTATATGGTGGAGTTCAACCATACACCTATATGTGGTCGAATTGTATGTCTTCAAACTAAATTGTACTTATGCTTAGATAGTGTTTCTTGTTAATTCAAATGTAGGTTAAATTTTTTATTCTGGCTCAATTTTAAATTTTGATAATACAACCTCCTT
>CAIPDV010000081.1 GCA_903863935.1 uncultured Bacteroidota bacterium | reverse complement strand
GTTGTTACTTTGCATTTCAAAAAATCAGTTATTCTTACTAGTTAAAATTACCATGAACGATAAAGGAAGCGCGTATTATTATAATGAACCTGTAATGAGTGAAATTGAAGACTTTTATAGTTATAAGGACGAAGCACCCATTGATGATGAAACAATTAAATCATCGGTTCTGAGTTGCCTTATATGGTATGCACATGTACCAATTGAAGATATCACCATTGAGGTTAATTTAGGATATGTTGAACTTAGAGGAAGTGTACCCTGGATGTACCAGAAATTTGTGATAGCTGATATGGTTAAGAATTTACGAGGGGTAAAAGGAATTATCAATAACGTATTGGTCATCTGCAAACTATCCTACCCCTACTTAAAAAATTGATTATTCTCATCATTTAATACGTATCCCATCATATTTATTACCTGCAATAGATAGTTAATTTGTATATGTAAAATATCACTGTATGGAATCCCCTTTAAAACCAAATAATATCATACTCAATTCCGGACTGGCTGTCTTTAATGAAGACGATACCCAAGTTTCCACTATTATTGACGATACTGAACTAAAAAAGTCCATATTGAATAAACTGAAATGGTATTCTAATTCTCAGTTGGAAAATATTTCCATACAGGTAGAAAAAGGGCTCGTTTGCCTGAGCGGAAAAGTAACCTGGGTATATCAAAAAATGGTTATCGCTTCAATAGTTATCAAAGTAAACGGAGTTAAAGAAATAGTCAATAAGATCACAGTTGCCCCACGGGGCCTTTAAACATTCTTTCATTCTTTCTTATTCAGCTAAAGTATAATGAGGCGATTTTTTTGTAGCACCTGATTTAATTTGGCCGTATATAGCTTTACTATTAATACAATACCACAAAGTCAATGCATTATGGTTAAAGTCTTAGTAGGATCTACCGCGCATGGGTTTAACACCGCCTATATTAAAGACCTTTATATCCTTTTATGTTGACAAAAATCATCTTTTCCATATCAGTTATGTCATAAATATACTGAAAGCGAAACTGTTATTTTGCCATCGTAACAAATCAATCTTTAATCGCAAAAAACAACGCACTGATGGAAACAAATGGAAACTTTATGAACCTTGAGCTCTCCCATGAAGAAGGAACAATTTTAAGCATGGAGAACCGAGCATTTTACGATGCAGAGATTAAAGCCACCATCTTTCGGACCTTAACCTGGTATTCCCGGGCCCCGCTCGAAAACATCAATATTAGCGTGAAGCGTGGTTACGTCACTTTATCCGGTACGGTTCCTTTCCTGTATCAAAAAATGGTTATCGTGTCAACCGTGCAATGCAGTAAAGGTGTAAAAGGAATATACAACAATATTGAGGTTACAAATTCATTGGCGGCCCTTGTAGAAGTTTAACACACAACCTTTCATTTTCCGCCCACCCTTCTCGTTAAAGGAAGCCGAAGTAAAATAAAAACCAAGGGAGTCTGAAGTTTGTACTCAGGCTCCTTCCTTCATGTTAAGTTCCCATTTCCAAGCCGAAAGCATCATATCCTCCAGTGTGAACTGAGGGTTCCAGCCCAGTGTGTTTTTTACCAGCGTATTATCAGAATATATGGCTTCCACATCACCATCTCTTTTTGGGCCAATGCGGTAGTTTAATTTTTTGCCACTAACCTTTTCGAATGCATTAATCATTTCCATAACACTTACTCCGTTGCCACTGCCAAGGTTAAATATTGAACAAGCCGGCGAATCTTTGTTTTTTTCAAGCCAGGCAAGGGCATCGGTATGTGCACGGGCTATGTCGGTTACATGAATATAATCCCTTATACAGGTTCCGTCGCGTGTGTTATAATTATTTCCATGCACCACAATTTCTTTTATTTTCCCAATGGCAGTTTGGGTAATAACAGGCACCAGGTTGGTAGGTTTCTGCAAGGGCTCCTCTCCTATCTTTCCAGATACATGGGCTCCTGTGGGGTTGAAATATCTTAACAAAACTGCTTTTACCGAAGCAGTGGAAGCGGCAAAATCCTGCACTATTCTTTCACCCACTTGTTTAGAGTATCCATATGGCGATACCGCACCCAGGGCTGTTGATTCATTAACCGGGAGTTTGCCTATATTACCATATACCGAGCAGGAGGAAGAAAATATAAAGTTGGGGACTTTAAACTCTTTCACAGCCCGCAAAATATTCACCAGCGATTCCAGGTTATTATGATAATAAAGCAAAGGATTTTCAACCGACTCACCCACAAATTTAAAAGCTGCAAAATGGATGATTCCGTCAATGCCTTCATTTTCTTCAAACATTTGTTTTACCGCACTGGCATCACACAGATCAATGTTGTAATTCTTTAGTGCCTTTTCAGTAATGGTCTTTATGCGCTCAAACGTTTTAGGTGTTGAGTTGGAATAATTATCGGCCGAAATTACTTCTCCGGCATTCCTTTCCATTATCTCCACAATGGTATGTGATCCAATGTATCCTGCTCCTCCTGTTACCAATATTTTTTTCATGTTCTTAAATTAGTTTTCTTAGTTTATCCGCATCAGGCAGAATCCCTTTCATTTCCTTTGGCACTTGTGTACTCAATTTATATGTAGCCACACCCATTGCTTTGTTTATACTCCTGAATGAATATTCCACTTCAACATTATTCTTTTCCTTGCATAATATGATCCCTATGCTGGGTTTTTCATGTTGCAATTTTACGCTATCATCAAGAACATTTAAATAAAAATTCAATTTGCCCGCATATTCCGGTTTAAATTTTCCACGCTTTAGTTCAAACACAACAAGGCATTGCAAAATACGGTTATAAAATAAAAGATCGATAAAGTATTCTTTCCCGCCTACATCCAGTTTGTACTGATTGCCAATGAAAGAAAAACCTTTACCCAATGTCATTATAAATTTCCGGATTCCCGCCACCGCCTTCTCTTCAAAAACACGTTCGTCAACATCCTCTTCCAACGACATGAAATCGAACAGGTATTCATCTTTAAATGCAGCAAGCGCAGCCGTACTCATGGCACCGGGCAAAACAGCTTTAAAATTATTCGGCAACCGGCCCTGGTGCTTATATAACTTCGCACTTATCTGATGCTCCAGAGTTGATACACTCCACATTTCAGCCGCCGCTTTTTGAATATAAAACAAACGCTCTTCTTTATGCTTGCATTTTGATAGCATATATATATGATGCGTAAAGCTAATACTAAAAAAATCTTTTAACTCTTTCTCTTTGATTGCCAAACCATTACCTACTGCCTTGATTTGGGCAATTGCTGGCTGCCTGATTGCTTTTTTTGATTGGGCCGTTACCGACGGCCTAAATGCATTTTTTAATTGGGCCGTTACTGACGGCCCAATTAGAATATCCAGGTATTCTTCCGAAAATTGAATCATCTTTTTCATGCTTCTTTCCGAAAATCCCCTCAATCCCGGGAGCTCATTTTGCAGGTCATCAGCTATCTGTTGCAATACTTTTGCTCCCCATTTTTCCGCCTTTATTTTTTCTGAAAGGAGTTTTCCTATTTGCAGGTAAAGCAATAATTGTTCCCTGTTGGCAAGCCTTGCAGCCTGGTACCGGCTATGGATGATGTTTTGCTTTATTTCAGCAATAAACCCAACATATCCTTTGTTCAATCCTTTCTTCATTTTTTATCCGAAAATCCATGTTCTGATGCCCGTTTTCCTCATGATAGTAATAAACATTGCAGCATTCCAGAATATGGTGCAACTGGCGGTTGCAATAGCAGTACCAACAAAACCCATACGGGGTGTAAGCATCAGATTAAGGGCAATATTAATCAATATACTAATTGCCATATAAATGGTATTGTATTTTTCATTTCCCGTCATCAGGGCAAAATTGCCTACCGGGCCAAAGGCAATATCTATTAATATTCCGCAACCAATTATTATAAGAGCGGTTTGTCCGGGCTCAAACTGCGAGCCCGAAATATGCATGATCTGCCCGCTGAAAATAATAATGCCGATAAACACGGGCAGCGTAAAAAGCATGACCCAACGGATAGTGCGGGTTATCATTTTCTGCAATTTATCTTTATTTTCCGGAGTGTTCAAACTGGCTAGTGAAGGTGCTATGATCATATTCATTACATACATAAAAAACAGTAGCGAACTGGCATACTTATCGGCAGCGGAATAAATACCCACCTGGGCCGAATCTTTTATGGCTCCTAGTAAAATGCTATCCAGCTTATTACTCAGGCTGCTTACCAGGGTTAGAATAAAAAGTGAGGTTACAAAACGCCTCCATTTGGGCTTGTCGTAAATTGCCTGCACTTGGTTCAGGTTATTCACCCTCCGGAATAGAAGAAAAATAAATACAAAAGCTACTCCGAAAGATACAATATTCAGCCCTATGGCAATATGCAGACTGAGGTGCTTTATTGTTAGCCGCAAAATAACAAGCATTACCAGCAGGAATAAAGGCTTCACAATGTTATCGGGCAAAAATGAAACAAGTGATTTTCCCTGGCCCCTGAGCAGGTTGGCATAAAAATTCATGAGGGCGTAAATGGGAATAACGGAGCAGGTAACCAATACCGGAAGCGTATAATCGGTTTTAGGTAAAATGTGAAACAGATACACAAAAACCCATATGAATAGTACCGCCCCCGCCGCCACAGCAGTGCTGATGATAATTAGCAGCTTCGACGACCAGTTATACATGCCTTTCCATAAACCTTTCTCACCTTTTGAAAGATAGGATGAGGTAAACCTTAAAGCTATAACCTCAAAACCATAGGATGAAAAATTCATCAATGAAAAAATAATGGTTCCGGTAAGTGAAAATACTCCATAGCGGCTCGGGCCTAATGAACGGGTAAGTACTATGGCAATTAAAAATGAAATAATAAAATATCCTGACCTTACTATAAAAGTAGGAATAATAACGGTAGCCAATCTATTAAGGTCCTCTTCATTTTTAATAAAGGGGCGAAGTACTGGTGCAATCAGGTTATTTAACATTCGGTGTTATTGCCTGCAAAATAAAGCTTTTTTGGTATTGGCAGCCGGAAAGCCTTTTTTCCGGGCGTCTCCTCCATTATTCAGATTATTTTTTTGCAATAATTTCTTTAACCGGATTTTTTAAGGAGCCGGATTTTAACTTTCCTGTTCCACATCAGGGGATAAGGTCATGATTCGGTTTATGAATGCAGAGATAAATCAGGAACTCCTTTTATTTTACATTAACTAATACTGTAACTGAAATATTTATCAGAACTTTGCGGAGTAATCATTACACTTGTGAAAAAATCCATCTTGACACATCCCCTATGTTAAAACCGAATTTTTTTATTGCAGGTGCTCCAAAATCAGGAACCACCTCGCTTTATGATTATTTAAAGAAACATCCACAGGTATATCTCCCCAAAAAAGAAATATGCTTTTTCAGCCCCGACCTCACACTCCGCACGCCTCATTTGCGCGAAAGCATTTACCTCTCCTATTATACCGATGCGACCAACCAGAAGGCAATAGGCGATGGATTTATCTACCACATGCTATCCGCCAAAGCGGCAGAAGAAATTAAGGCTTTCAATCCGAATGCTAAAATTATTATGATGCTCCGCAACCCGGTGCAAATGGTTTATTCGCTGCACAGCCAGCTCGTTTTTAATGGAGATGAACCTATTGAAAATTTTGAACAAGCCCTGAATGCTGAAACGGAACGACGTTCAGGAAATATGATTCCTCCTTATCATAAATGTCCGCTGGAATCATTGTTTTACAGTACCGCAGCCAACTATTATGAACAAATAATGCGGTTCAAGGCAGTTTTTCCGGATAACCAGCTTCACATTATTTTCTTCGAAGATTTTAAATTCAACACCGAACTGGAATATGCCAAAGTGCTGAAATTCCTTGACGTGGATGAAATTTTGCCTGAGTCATTTGAAGTTATTAATGCCAATAAAAGCCCCCGCAGCAAGGGCTACCTGAATTTTTTGCTTGCTCCTCCCCCATTTATAAAAGCACTCGGACGCTTTATTTTCCCGCATCACTCCAAACGCAGGGAATGGGTGATTGACAAACTCTGGAATTTGAACACCAAATACCAGCCACGCAACCCGCTTACCGATGAGTTAAAACTTCGCCTTATCAATATTTACAAAGATGATATTGAAAAACTGGCCAAACTCATGAACCGCGATTTAAGCCATTGGCTTAAACTATAACCCGCCTTGTGATGTAAGTGTAAATGCTTAATGCTAAATGGAATTCGTTTACCACTAACAATTAACCATTTACAATTAACTATTTAGTTTTATTTTGCAGTTATGGAGGGCAAAAAACTCAACATATTATTCATTTCTTCCTGGTATCCCAGCCGTGTAAAGCCGCTAAATGGAATATTTGTAAAACGTCATGCGGCCGCCAATACCCTTGATTGTAATGTATCGGTAATATTTATTTGTTCCGACATAAGCAGTTCTATTGAAGAATTGGATGAGGACGGAATCTATACCCTGCGTGGTTATTACAAAACCCCGTCATTTAAAATACCGCTACTAAGCCCGCTTGTAAAGCTTGCACGCTACCTGCTTCTTTGGAGAAAGTTACTGCTCCTTTATAAAAAGAAAAAGGGGAAACCCGACCTGATAAACTCCAATATTGTTTACCCCGTAACAATCATTGCCACCTGCCTGAAATACCTTTGGGGTGTACCCTATGTAATTACTGAACACTGGACAGGTTACTTTCCTGAAGACGGACGTTACAGGGGTTTCTGGAAAAAATTTATTTCAAAAATTTCAGTGGCTCATGCTGGTGCCGTAATAACCGATTCGGCTAAACTTAGCCGTACAATGCCGGCACTTGGTTTGAAAAATAAATACTTCCCCATCCCAAACGTAGTAAACCCCGCCATTTTCACGCAAAAGCCCTTACGTTCTAATACAGATTTTAGTTTTATACATGTGTCCTCGCTTGATGATGAACATAAGAATATAACAGGTATGATAAGGGCGTTTAAACGCTTTCATACAAAGCATCTACAATCTAAATTTACAATAATATGGGACGAGGAAGTACCGGAATTTCTGAAAAAAATCAAGGAACCCTTTTCTGAAAATGATGGTGTGTATTTGCAAGGAAAAACAACAGGGTCGGCCCTTGCAGCCGCATTTCAAAAGGCTGATGCTTTTTTGCTTTTCAGTAATTATGAAAATTTGCCTTGTGTTATGCTGGAGTCTTTCGCTTGCGGTCTTCCTGTTATTGGAACACGGGTTGGCGATGTGCCTGATTATATCAACCAAAAAAATGGAATACTTGTTGACGCTAAAAATGAAGACCAGTTATACGAAGCCATGGAAGTGCTATTTCAAAATTCAGCAAACTACAACCCTGCTGAAATACGCAATATGGTTCTTGATAAAGTTAGCCCGGAAGCCATCTCCAAACAGTTTACGGATATTTATAAGCTGGTTTTGAATTTACCTGCTGATCCGTCCATTCAAAATTCAGAATCAAAAAACCAAAATTTAAAAGTTTTATTTGTCTCCTCATGGTATCCCACCAAATACAGGCCACTTCACGGCATCTTTGTTCAGCGCCATGCCGAACTTGTGGCTCAGCATTGCAATGTATCTACTGTTTTTATTACGTCTTCGGAGGAAGCAGGGTGCGAAATAAATACACTTAATGGAGTATTTACCGTTACAGTCTTTTTTAAACGCACTAAAATTAATATCCCTCTCATATCTGGATTTATTAGACTTTCAAGGTATTTATCAGCCTGGAAAAAGGGGATTACTATTTATTTAAACCAGCAAGGCAGGCCAGACATTATACAGTCGAATGTAGTGTATCCGGTCTCTGTTGTTGCAGCAAGGTTGAGCAAGAAATGGAAAATACCGTTCGTTATTCTGGAACACTGGTCGGGCTATTTTCCACGAGATGGTAGATACAAGGGTTTCAGGCTGAAATTCCTGTCGGAGATGGCTGTAAAGCGCGCATCAGCAATGGCTGTTGTCTCTGATTCACTTAAACAAATGATGCTGAATGCAAATTTAAGGAATACGTATTATATCATTCCGAATGTAGTTGACACAAATGCTTTCAAACCTGCTGAAAATAATATTCCCAAAGAAAATAAATTTGAATTCATACATGTTTCATTTGAGGAGCAGCAGCGTAAAAATGTATCCGGCATAATTCGTTCATTTGCCAAATTCCATGCAAAAAACCAATCTGCAACGCTTAAAATGGTTGTAGATACGGGGGAGGTTACCGAAAAATTATCGGAGCTTGCAAAGTCACTCGGTATTGAAAATGCAGTTAGTTTTACAGGAACAACATCAAAAACCGAGCTCGTGAAAATGCTTCAACACGCCAATGCTTTTGTATTATTCAGCGATGTGGAAACACAGGCTATTATTCTGCTTGAAGCCATGTGTTGTGGCATACCGGTAATATCCTCCCGCTGTGGAGGACCGGAAGAATTCATTACAGAACAAAATGGCCTGCTGGTTGATATTGAGAATGAAAATCAATTGGCTGAAGCCATGGAAAAGATGGTGAAAGAAAGAGATAAATACGATTCGTCAACTATTCGTAACTCCATATTAGATAGGGTTAGTGAAGATTCAATTGCCAATAAATTTATGCAGATGTACAGCGAAGTATTAAAACAAAAATGAAATGTGCGGGATTGCCGGAATAGTATCATTCACCAAAGAAAAAGTTGAACTTGCAGATGCAGCAAGGCTAATGAATGACGCTATCCGTCATCGAGGGCCTGATGGGGAAGGATTTCTGCTTATCCGTGAAGAGGATGAAATTCCTGTTTTTGGAAACGATACTCCGCAATCAATAATTCATTCTCATATACTGCATAAACCCATACAGGCAATTGAACCCAGGCACGATGTGCAGGCAATATTGGCCCACCGCCGGTTAAGTATTATTGATATAACTCCTGCAGGGCATCAACCGCTATGCAACATTTCAAAAACGCTTTGGATAACTTACAACGGTGAAATATATAACTACATTGAACTTCGCGAAGAATTATCAGGCCTTGGGCATACATTCCACACGGCAACCGACACGGAAGTAATACTTGCCGCCTATGCCGAATGGGGCTATGAGTGTGTTAACCGTTTCAATGGTATGTGGGCATTTGTTATTTACGATAAAAATAAAAAACAAGTATTCGCCAGCCGCGACCGATTTGGGGTGAAACCATTTTACTATTATAAAGACGAAACTCTTTTTGCTTTTGCTTCAGAACAAAAAGCATTGCTGCAATGCGGCATTGTTGACTTTGCACCCAACGAAAAAGCCGTGTTCGATTATTGGCTTTTTTCCGCCATGGAACAGGAAGAAGAAGGCATGTTCAAAGACATCATTGAATTATTTCCGGCTCATTCCCTTACCCTGAATTTACAAACAGGTGAACTGAAAAAATGGAAATATTACACACTACCCTACTCCCATAAGTATTCCGATGCTGATTTTAATTTAAAGCATGCAACCGAAAAAATACAGACACTTTTTATCGAATCGGTAAGGCTGCGCTTGCGTTCGGATGTTGAGGTTGCATCCTGCCTCAGTGGCGGGTTAGACAGCTCATCAATTGTTGCTGCAATTTACAGACTTACAGGCAAAGGACTCAATACATTCACCACTTCTTTTCATGATAAAAAGATTGATGAAACACCCTGGGCTAAGATCGCATCGGACAAAACTGAATCGGAAGCGCACTACACTTATCCTACTTCGAAAGAACTACTGAGCGACCTGCACAATCTCATATATTGCCAGGACATTCCTATTTGGAGTACCAGCACTTATGCACAGTTCAGGGTGATGCGATTGATAAAAGAACATAATATTAAAGTCGCACTCGACGGACAGGGCGGTGACGAGCTTTTCGGTGGTTATGGAAGTTATTATTTACCCTATCTGCAGGGAGTACTGAAGCAGCAAGGGCCGGGCGAATTTTTTAAACAATTGCGAACAACCGGACAATTGAAACGCTATTTTACACACATGGTTGCCAATGCTTATTTATCGGGCATGGGGCCTATGCAACAGGTAAAATTCAGGCAACGAATTCATCCGGAATTAAAATATCTGAACAACGATTTTCTGAAAAGAAATGCTGAAGGTGTTCGGAAAGAAAAAGATTATCCTACCCTGAATGAGGCTCTGAATAAGGATTTCAACAATACACTTTTAAAAACCTATCTCAAGTGCGAAGACCGTTGCTCCATGTGGCATTCGGTAGAATCGCGCACACCTTTTTCCGATGATATTAATTTAATTGAGTATGTTTTTTCGTTGCCTTCATCGGTAAAAATTGTGAATGGAGAATTGAAATCACTCATGCGTAAATCGCTGCGTGGCCTAACCCCAAATACCATACTGGACAGGCAAGACAAGAAAGGTTATGTTACACCCAACCGTCAATGGATCGCGGAAATCCGCAACGAGGTAAAACCTATTTTTGAAAACCCGACACTTGCTGAATTCCTCAACACAAAAAAAATAGTGAGAGATTACGAACACCTTTTCAACCAGCCCAACAAGCCCGACGACGGCCGCATCTTCAAACTGATTGCATTTGCCAAATGGATGGAGATCTTTGGTGAATGGGCATAAGTTTTTCATAAAGTACATGTATTGCCATTCCGATAACTATCGGGATGAGCACAGTGAAGAATCTGAGTTATGTATTTGAAAATCTATTATATTTGAGTTCAAATTTATTCGTTAAATGAAAAAACTCCTTCTCTTTTTTTCCTTTACCTGCAGGAGCTCTTTTCTTTTAGTGGCGGCAGGACTCTTCATTTTTCATTCTTCATTCAGCCAAACGCTTGATTCACTCTTTTATAAAGATGGCTTTAAAAGAGCCGTGAAAATTCTATATGTTGGTAAGCAGATAACCTATACGGTTCCGCCGGATGCATCGCAATGGCAGGTTTCGAAAGATAAAATAAATTACATAAAATATGCCAATGGGGCGATTTATAGCTTTGATAAACCCAAAACAATTTCAGATACGAAGCAGGATGATAGTGATTTTATTAAAGATGTGCATCCATACATTCTTGTTTCAGCAGGTGCATGTACCCCTTCCCTTAACGGCTATGGAAGTAACTCCTATATTATAGTAGATGATGCAACAGGGAACGTAACTTTAAACGATGCAGGGTATGCCCAAAACGGGCATGTATTTTCATTAACTGCGGGGGTTGTACTATACCACGGCTGGGAAATGTCTGTAATGTTCAATACTATTCAAAATGGGTTAGATGTAAGCGGATTCATGAATTACACAGCCGCTATGGTAATTGGAACCCGTAATCCACAATCCAGTGCAGGCTCACCCACTTTTATGCCAATAAGCAACGTGAATGCGAGTGGAACAGATTACTATAACAATTATTCTATTTTATATGGCGTAAGTAAAAACTGGGAAGGAAAGGAGCTTGTATTTGGCATTAGTTTGATGGCTGGTGCATTTATTACCAATATCCCAGCCATGCAAGGAATTGCAACTTACAATACTTACGACCAATATGACCGTATTATTTCCTCAACCAATTATTACCTGAACACAAATTCATCAGCACAAACTAATTTTGACTTTGAACTCAGTATGCACTTAGATATTAAATTATCACCTCACTTTTTTTTACGCGGGTTAATGGAATTTCAAAATTCAAGTTACAATGCAGATGGTTCATATCAATTGATGGATATGAATACCGGAAGTATTTTTAAATCCGGTGGATACTATGGAAAGAGCCTTGATATTGCAATTTTTAATTTTACCGGAGGATTGGGCTATAAATTTTAAAACATCAAAATGAAAAAACTCTTTCTCTATTTTTCCTTTGCCCGCCGGAGCTCTTTTCTTTTAGCGGCGGCGGGACTTTTCATTTTCCATTCTTCATTCGCGCAAACACACGATACACTATTCTATAAAGACGGTTTTAAAAGGGCAGTTCAAATTATTGAAGTGGGGAGAGAGATAAGTTATAAAGTCCCGCCCAGTGATACCATCTGGACAGTTGAAAGATCAAGAATTAACTACATTAAATATGAAAACGGGGTTTATTCAGTTGATCAGCCGAAAACATATGATAATACGACCCCTTGGGGCCATGAGTTTTTAAAACAGATGCATCCGTATATTCTTATTTCCGTTGGAGCAAGTTATCCCTTTCCTTATGGTTATGGCGATAATTCTTTTGCCAACCAGAATGATGCTGGAAACTGGAGCTTTAATGATGTTGGGTATGCAACAGGAGGGTCAATTTATTCTGTAACAACAGGGTTGATACTTTATAAAGGCTGGGAAATAACGGGAGAATTTTCACGTATTCAAAATGGAATTGATGCTAACGGATATATAAATAAACCCGCTTCCTTGTTTCTTGGTACTCGGAATGGATGGGCTGGTGCTTCTGATCCCGTTTTTATGCCTATTACGAATGTAAATGTAATTGGATCATATAAATACAACAATTATGCCCTACTTTTTGGGATTGGCAAAAATTGGGAAAGCAGAAGGTTTGGATTTGGCTTTAGCATAATGATAGGGAGTTTTATTACTCAGATACCTGCCATGCATGGCATTGCAACATACAATACTTATCAATATGGAACTATTACTTCCACCACTTATTATTTTTTGAATACAAATTCTCCATCACAAAAAAATTTCGATTTTCAATTGGGAATGCATTTAGATATCAAAATTACACATCACATTTTTTTACGGGGATTAATGGAATTCCAAAATTCAAACTATGGTACCGGAGGCGATTATGAACTTACAGACATGAATAATGGAAGCATTTTTAAATCTGGCGAGTACTATGGGAATAGCCTCGTAATTGCCATTTTTAATTTTACCGCCGGCCTGGGTTATAAATTTTAGACTTCTCTTTGATATATGAAAAAACTGTTTTGGATATTGATATTTTTTGGAATGGTGTTTGGCGGGTGTGATAAGAAGGTGGTGTACCCGGCAGTAACAACAATCAACGCACCCACTCTTCCTATTCTCTATAACTTAATTGGTTACGATGGTATAAGTATTCCCGATCAAGGTGGCTATTACTCTTTAACTCATAGTTCCGATTGTTTTGTGATATACTGTGATTACTATCCTGGTAGATCTGGGTACTGGATTTATAGTTTTACTATAAAGTTTTACGCTAAAAATACCGGTATATATGTACTTTCAAATATAAACACGGGAAAATATTATGAATATAACGTTAATAACCCTCCTTATTCCTATAATTTTTCAACCGACAGCATCCATACAGGTATTGTAACTCTTACCAAATTGGATACTATTAATCATTTACTTTCTGGAACCTTTTGGTATGCAGCCGAGGAACAATCTCCAACACTGAATGGAGGTGTTGATACCTTAAAAAATGGTTATTTCACTAATTTAAGGTGGTAAATTAATTTTACATTTTTGCTTTAACTCTCGGCAGTCCCATATACCGAACTTGCCTGTCCAGAATTTATTTCATTGTGGTAAGATTACTTCGTTCCTCGCAATGACGTATTGGCAGAGATCCTTCCTTCATGAGGATTACAAAGGCATGGCAGTGAGATTGCTTCGCAAAGCCTCGCAATGACGAACTATATTAATAATAGCGATTCGTAATTCGTAATTTTTAATTCGTAATTACACTCAAGAAACCTCTTCCTGTTTGCCCTGCATAAGCATGCTAAACAAATGGCTGAGTTTGTTTTTCATCTCTTTGCGATTCACAATAGCATCAAGGAAGCCGTGTTCAAGCAAAAACTCTGAGGTTTGAAATCCTTTCGGAAGGTCTTTCTTTATGGTTTCTTTCACTACACGTGGACCTGCAAACCCAATAAGCGCACCCGGTTCAGCAATATTAAAATCGCCAAGCATGGCGTAAGAAGCGGTAACCCCTCCTGTAGTAGGGTCAGTTAACAGTGATATGAAAGGTAGTTTGGCATCGGCTAAAAGTGTAAGCTTGGCTGAGGTCTTGGCCATCTGCATAAGCGAGAAGGCCGCCTCCATCATCCGTGCCCCACCCGATTTGGAGATGAGTACAAATGGTAATTTGTTTTCGATGCAATAATCAATGGCACGTGCAATTTTTTCACCCACTACCGAACCCATCGAACCGCCAATAAATTTAAAATCCATGCAGGCTATAACAACACCTTTGCCATTCATAGGCCCCACGGCTGTGCGGATGGCATCATTCAGGCCTGTGCTGCCTTGTGTGGCTTTCAGGCGTTCTTTGTAATTCTTGGTATCCACAAAATGCAAAGGGTCGGTAGGCATTATCTCTGTGCTTAGCTCCAAAAATTTATTGTCGTCGAACAGGAGGTAAAAATATTCTATGGAACCAATCCTCTCATGGTAATCGCAACTCGGACAAACAAATGCATTTGCCACATGTTCTTCCGAAGGAATGATCTTTTTACACGAAGGGCATTTATACCACAACCCCTCAGGAGTTTCTTTCTTCTCCCGTGTTGAAGTTGTTATCCCCTCTTTTATCCGTTGAAACCAGCTATCAGCCATGTCTTTTTTAATTAGTAATTAATAATTAGTAATTAGTAATCACTTTATGAATTTAATCTTTTTTTCATTGTATTAATAATTGCTGTGATAATTTTCAGTATTTCATCACAATCATTAATTATTGCTTTTGCTTCCCTTTCTGATATATACTTTGTATCTCTTAAAATCCTCAACCAATACTTTGTTTCACGAGCTTCCTTGTATGCAATATTCAGTTTGGCGTAAAACTCCTTTTCCGATTGCCCTCCTATTCCTTCTTCTATGTTTAGCCCCTATTAATGTTCCGCTTCTTAATACTTGCTTTGATAATACATATTCATTTTTCTTCTCAGTAAGATATCTATACAAATTTACAATTCGTATCGCAAACGCATAACTCTTATCCCGTATTACATTCTCCGTTTTAATTACTAATTGCTAATTCTCGTCATGCGATCGTTATTTCTCTTTCAAGATACACATCTTGAATCGAATTCAAAAGTGCAATTCCGTCTTTCATTGGTTTCTGAAACGCTTTTCTTCCGCTTATAAGTCCGCAGCCACCTGCACGCTTGTTAATTACCGCTGTTGTTACTGCTTCTGCCAAATCCGATGCACCTTTACTTTCTCCGCCTGAGTTAATTAAACCTATCCGGCCCATATAGCAATTGGCTACCTGATAACGGGCAAGGTCTATTGGGTGATCGGTGGTGAGCTTTTCGTATACCAGCGGACTGGTCTTTCCAAACTTAATAGCATTATAACCGCCATTGTTGGTAGGCAGTTTTTGTTTGATAATATCTGCCTGAATAGTCACACCCAAATGGTTTGCTTGTCCGGTTAAGTCAGCCGCAGCGTGGTAGTCAACCCCATCTTTCTTGAACCCGTTGTTACGAAGGTAGCACCATAATATGGTTGCCATACCCAACTGGTGAGCCAGTTCAAATGCTTCTGAAACTTCCTGAATCTGGCGGGTAGCCTCATCACTACCAAAGTATATGGTAGCACCTACTGCAGCAGCACCCATTTCCCAGGCACTTTCCACGGTTCCATACATTATCTGGTCGAACTTATTCGGATAGGTAAGCATTTCGCTGTGGTTTATCTTTACTATAAAAGGTATTTTATGGGCATACTTGCGTGATACAGAAGCCAATACCCCGTATGTGGAAGCAACCGCATTACAACCGCCTTCGATAGCCAGTTTAACAATATTTTCAGGATCGAAATAAATAGGGTTTGGAGCGAAAGAAGCACCGGCACTGTGTTCTATGCCCTGATCTACCGGAAGGATAGAAACGTAACCAGTATCCGCTAAACGTCCGTGGTTATAAATACCAGCCAAGCTCCTTAATACCTGCGGATTACGATTACTCAAAGCAAAGGTACGGTCAATAAAGTCAGGCCCGGGGGCATGAATCATATCCTTCGATACTGTTTTACAGGTATGGTTTAGCAGACTATCTGCATCTTTTCCAAGCAGTTCAGTGGTTTTTGAGTACGACATCTTATTTCGTGTTTTTTGATTTCAGTCAGCAAAAATATAGTTTTTTTCGGGATGAAGGGGGAATGGCAATGATGAGTTAAGAATGATGAGTTAAGAATGAAATGCAATTGGCACACCGATAACACGGATTTGACCGATTTTCATGGGTTCAATCTGTGTTTATCCGTGGCATATGTGTGCCATTGAGAAATAGTAACTATGCTTAACTTATTATCAACATATCAACACCAATTCTCAGAATCTCTAAAAGTCCTACATTTACACCTCATTATTTAAAAAAATATCCTCATGAAAGCACGTTTCCTGTTTATTGTTTCAATAGTATTTTTAGTTAGTTGCACCAAACAAGGCCCAATTGGTCCGCAGGGTCCGCAGGGCCCACAGGGAAACCAGGGTAGCACAGGTAATACAGGGCCCGCCGGACCAACCGGCATCACCAATATTTCTTCCATGATAGATTCTGTTCCTGCTGCCGGATGGAACGCCGGTGTGGGGTACTATTATTATACGGTTACTGAACCTAACATTACTGCCACCGATTCCGATATTGTTTCTGTTGCAATTACTACCTCACTGGCAAACACTTCAACATGGTATCCCGCACCCTACAGTAATTTCCTGACTACCGGCGATCAGATTACCTATAACTATATGCTCAACTCGTTTACCATTAACTACGTTTTTGCCTCCTCCCCTTTGCAACAAATCTATTTTAAGGTGACTGTGATGAAATCTACTGCCTCAAATAAGAGAAGGGGAAATCCTTACGGATTGATTTCCGAGTAGCATTGCATTTTTAGCATGCGTAAGATACTCCTTCTTTCCGACACACACGGCTATATTGATGAAGCTATTTGCAAACACGCCTCCGAGGCTGATGAAATATGGCATGCCGGAGATATTGGCAGCGTAACCGTTTACGACACACTGGCAAAAATAAAACCTGTTAAAGCCGTTTATGGTAATATCGACGGTCGCGAAGTACGCAGCATTTGCCCCGAGAACCAGATTTTTGAGTGCGAAAAGAAAAAGATATGGATAACCCACATTGGTGGCTATCCTCCGAATTATAATCCAACCTTAAAAAGATTATTACAAGAAACAAAACCCGATATTTTTATTTGCGGGCACTCCCACATTTTAAAAGTTATTTTCGATAAAAATTTAAACCTGCTCCATATCAATCCGGGAGCAGCCGGCAAACATGGACTCCATTCTGTAAGAACTATGGTGCGCTTTCAGCTTGATGCCGGAGATATAAAAAACATGGACGTAATTCAGTTAGGAAAAAGAGGGGAGATAATTTAATTAGGAATTAGTAATTAAGAATTAGTAATATAGAGGTGATTCGGAAATCTGTAATTACTAATTCGCAATTGTCTTCGGCACCCGTGCATATCGGAGTAAAGCTAAAAATATAATTATTCCGACAATAGCAAATAAAGCTTCGATATTTAACATACCTTTTGCTCCATGAAAAATCTCGTTTTTACCTTTGCTGTCGAATACGAAGCCTTCAATTGCAGTCATATAAACTATAGGAAGATTAGATAACGAGGCATAAACAGTATACTTTGTTCCGGCTGCGCCACGACCAATTACCTCAAATACAAATGCGCTGAAAGCCGCGTAGGATAAGCCAAGTGCAAATGCATAAAGGGAAGTCCAGATTATAAACATGTTTTCGGTATGAGGAAAATAAGCCATAGCTACAGCACATAAAGCCTGCATAAGTCCGAAAGCGATGTATGCCATTTTACGATCAACACGGTCGCAAATCCAGCCGCCAAGCAAACATCCGCCTGCAGTGATAAGTCCTGCAAAAATTCCGGTTACAAATTCTACTGTGGTTGAACTAGCGTTCCAACTTGCTGCTGCGCCTGCCCATAAGTTTTGTAATGCTCCGGTACCCAATGGCAGAAAACACAAAACCAGAGCAAGTATGCCCATTCTTGTTCCCAGAGTGCCCCAGATATCACTGAAGAGGTGTTTTAAGGTTTTGCCAACTTCTGTATGCTGAATTGTAGATGGCTTTTCATGAATAAAAAAGAGCCCGAAGGAACAAAGCGCGCAAACTATAGCAAGTATTCCTGCCGCTATCATATTGCTGTGTGTTTGTTCAGCCAGCCATAGCCCCGCGCCTCCACCAAGGCCCATTCCACCGAGGTTGCCTGCATTATAATAACCGCTGGCTCTTCCTTTCAATTCTTCGGGAACATCATGTGCGGCAAGTCCGCCAACAGCAGTTCCTAAAAATGATACACCAATATTACCAACAAGTATTATACCCACTAACGGGATAAGGCTGGATTCCTTTATGGGCAGGACTCCCATTGCAAACATGCCAACGGCGGTGAAAAGTCCCGAAAATAATGCCCATTTTTTTAATGTCAGAAAGCCGTCGACCAGTGGAGCCCATAAAAATTTGACTATTCCCAATACAGTAGCAGCGATTCCCAGGATGGCAATGTCCTCCATTTTAACACCTATTTGCTTGAACAAATAAGCAAGGGTAACCGTGGCATATCCACTTGTGATACCAAATGGCAACATAAGAAACATAAAAACAATAGGGTGTGCGTGTTTGCGTTTTTCGGCAGTGAGGGATGCGGTGCTGTTCATATATGGCGCAAGATACAAAGTTTATTGCAGGTATGAATTTGTCATCCTGACGAAGGAAAGATATCTAAAGTACTTATCTTAATAAGAATATGAATTTGTCATTCTGAGCACAGCGAAGAATCTGATTTAAAACAGATACTTCCTTCGTCAGGATGACAAAGTCATTTGGTTACAAAAAATTTACTCCACCACGAGCTTCCCGCTTCCGGCAATACTGCCATTGCTGATGATCTGATAAAAATAAACTCCGTTCGCTAATTTATTTCTGTTAATAATTGTAGTATTTTGGCTAACAGTCATTTTCATTGCTTCACGACCAAAAACATCGTACAGCCTGAATTCGCAGCCTTGCAACAGGAGATTGTCATTCACTTCTAAATTTGTAAATGAAGAAACTGGATTAGGGTAAATATTGAATTTATTATTATAAGATAATTCATTAATATTGGTTGTTACAGAAACCTGAGTACAATTCGCAAATGCCGATGTGTTGTGAACCGAATCAGTTGCTGTTGCAGTAACATCAAGCCCGCCCGTAAATGTTCCGGCTAAATTCCAATTACCTGCAACGTCAGCGTATGCGGTTCCAAGGTATGTTTCGCCGCTGCAACCGTAAATAATAGTAGTACATCCGCTTTGATTATAGAATACTTCCACAATTGCTTTTGAGGGAGCGGTACCATTTATAACATTGGTATATGCAGATGTAATAACTGGTATGGGGTAACTATTATTTCCGGCAATAGATTCAAGCCCGCCCCAGTTGCCATTGCAATAAATACTGTTACGGCTTATCAGGTCAGCATGTGTGCCCTGATTTTGAATACCCGCACCAATGGTGGAAGTTGTATCAATATTATAGGCAATAATATTTCCTTGTCCAGCAACTGCTCCGCCAATGATGCAGGAGTCTGCACCCAACAAATAAATTCCATCACTAACATTAGAGCCTTTCAGGCGATTCAGGTTTATTGCCGGACCGATAATATTTCCCTGTATGGTAATCCGTGAAGCTTGCATAATAATATTGCAACTGTTGGGGCCAGTCTGCCCTGAGATAAGATTGCCTTGACCAGCTCCACCACCGCCCACCATAATATCATGGGTAGATGCATCCATAGAAATTCCGGTGTAAACGGAAGAAGATATTGTCCCGGTTGTATCTGTACCAATCTTATTCCCTTGAATAGTTCCTCCAACACAACCTGTAATTGATAAACCCACTCCAAAATTTGCAACATTATTAATTACATTGCCCTTGTTGGGTGCGCCAAACACAAAGTTTGGTGCACTTACAAACTCTACGCCAGCTCCATTTAAATGCGTTACAACGAGCCCGAAAACACTGCAGTTAGATGCATTGAAATACAAGGCCGTGTTCGTAGTGCCTCCTCCGTCGATAATTATTTTAGGGCTTACACCCGAAAAACCATTAGCCGGTTGCGAACTTCCGTCAATAACTGTCCCGTTACCATTGGCACCTGTAATATACGGAAGCGTAGAAGTAATGGTAATGGTATGTGGTGCACGGCCTGTAATATTAAACTTAATAGTATCAACCCCCGGATTGGCATTTGCTTGTGTTATTGCCCAGCGAAGCGATACTCCATCGCTGGTAGTTCCATTTACAGTACTCGTAACTGTATAAATATTCCCCTTAACACTTAGTATTGAGAATAGGGAAAATAGGATTGATAAAACAAGTAATTTCTTTTTCATGAAAGGTTGTGTTTTGTAATACAATAGTACTGAAATTTTTTGAATGGCTAAACTGGCTATCTCTCTTCATCAGGGTTACAAACATCTCATCATTTATAATACTCTAACAGTCGCTCAGTTATTGCCTCCGGCTTATTATCCCTATAGGATATTTCTTTAATCCAGTTGCCTTCCTTATCAAACTCCTTAAATTCAAATCTCCAATCGAAGTTTTTAATTCCATCGGCCATTACCCGGGTATCAGAAATTTTATTTCCTTTATCGTCATACTTCATTTCTTCCTTCAATTCAAGGGTGCTGTCTGCTTTGTAAGAATCCATCTCAGTCATATTTCCGGATGCATTGTACTGAAATGTATATTTAAAAATCATTTTTCCATTGGGTAGATATCCTCTTTTTTCTATCATGTTATCTTTGTCATCATACTTGCAAACTTCCCTCCGTTGCAATGTATCCCAGGGTATATATTCGTTCAATTCAATAATGTTACCCCGCAAATCGAATTTATTTTCGTCTCTGTATTGTTGCTTACCATCATGCATTACTTTAGTTTCTATTTTATTTCCATTCTTATCTCTTAAATAGGAATAGGTTACATGGCTTTCCGACATACTATCGGGCCTGGTATTGCCTTGCGACATATACACAACGGCCTGCTGCACACGGATCTGCTCTATCAATGTGTTAGTGGAATCGTATCTGTGAATGATACGGTAATACAATTTATCTCCTTTAAAGGTTGATTGCTCCACAAAATACCCGTCCTGGTTGCAATTGGTTTGAAGCTTATTCACAACAGTACCTTTTTCAATTTTTCCGTCCTTCTCTATTGCCTTGTATACATTATATGCAACAGCTTTTACTTTGCCTTTATAGTGTAGGGTTTCTAGGTCATTCTTATTGACTTTTTTGGGATGCGAACAGGAAATTAAAACCAGACATGCAAAAAGGGGAGCAAGATATTTCATGATATTTATATGGTTGTTTTGGTAGAGCTATGAGGCTTATTTTTATTATTCTTTCCTTAAGATATTCGAGGTATTAGCCTGTGCAAGCGGGGTAACCACAATATCGGCAATATTTACATTAGCGGGGCGAGAAGCCACAAAATAAATTACATCCGCAATATCCTTTGCAGATAAGGGTTCCAGGCCTTTATACACATTCTTTGCTTTGTCCGAATCTCCATGAAAACGCACCAGCGAGAACTCTGTTTCCGCCATGCCGGGGCAAACGCTTGTAACCCTTATCCCGTGAGGCAACATATCTATCCGCATGGATTTGGTAAGTGCGTCCACAGCAAATTTGGTGGCACAGTAAACGTTACCGTTCAGGTAAGCCTCTTTCCCGGCAGTAGAGCCGATATTGATGATATGCCCTTTTTTATTTTTTATCATCATAGGTGCTACACACCTCGTTACATATAGCAATCCTTTCACGTTGGTATCTATCATCTTGTCCCAGTCTTCAATATTGCCATCCTGCACCGGGCCGAAGCCACTGGCAAGGCCTGCGTTGTTCACCAATACATCAATGTTCTGCCATTTGGCAGGCAAATTATAAATACTTTTCTGAGTCTGCGTATTGTTTCGTACATCGAAGTTTAAAATGAATACTTCCGCACCATAACTCCTGGCAAGAGTCTCAGACAAGGCATTCAGACGGTCAACCCTTCTTCCCGTAATTATCAGATCATATCCGTTCTTCGCAAACTCATGAGCTGTGGCCTCTCCGAAACCTGCTGTCGCCCCTGTTATCATTACAATCTTTTTCATGTCATTATTTTGTTGCAAAATTATAAATATCTCTTACATGCCTCTTACAATATCGCTCTATCCTTTAATAATTGCTGATTTGCTTATTACTCATCACTATCAACTTTTTTCTTAACTTTGTCTTGTTACAATGCGTACCTATCTCAAGATATTATTTTTCCTTTTAGTTTCCTGCTGTTCCATTACGTCTTATGCAGGAAACCCGACAGCATGTCTTACCTATGCTGCATTTACAACTTCTGCCGGACAAAACTATTTTGAAACATACCTTTCGGTTGCTGGCAATTCGATGAAATATGTGAAGAATGCCAACAATAAATTTACTGCCAAGGCTCACATTACTATAACTTTTAAAGATGGGGATAAAGTGGTGAGTTCTTCCAACTTTAACCTTGTTAGTGCTGAATTGAACGATACCAATACAAAGCCCGATTTTATGGACGTTCACAGGTTCTGGATTGATAGAGGCAACTACACCCTGGTATTTACGATTAATGACCCCAACGACCCTGACCACGCAATGGTTTCGGGCAAACAGCCCGTACACACCGGCTACGCTGCAGATTCCACAGCTATTTCTGATGCTGAATTTATTTCCTCCTATAAGGAATCCGATAAAAATAGCCCTTACAATAAAAACGGTTACGAAATGATTCCCTATGTGTTTCGCAATTATCCTTCCCAACTTAATAAAATAGGCTTTTATTGCGAGATATATAATACAATAAAAACTACAGGCCCTAATCAAAAAGTGCTTATAAAATATTCTATCGAAGATGAAGGAAATTATTTTCTGGAATATTCCGAAAATTTCACCGGTAATGTTGTAATGCCTGCCGATACCGTAATTCCGTTCATGGCCGAAATACCCATACAAAACCTTCCATCCGGAAACTACAGCCTGCTTATTTCTGTTATTGATAAAAATAATCACATGCTTACTAAACGTAAATTCGGTTTCACAAGAAATAATCCAGGTGTAGGTCCTGCCCGCATCCCTGGCGGATTTGCACCTTATTTTGCCAACCGCGACACACTCATTGAATCGATCAAATGCCTCGGGCCCAGGGCTAATTTCAGCGAAAAAGAGATAACCGATGGTGACAGTATACGGCAAATGCCAACCGATGAACTCAAGCGGTTCTTTTACTTCTTCTGGGCATCCCGCGATACATTGCACCCGTTTGATGCGTGGCAAAAATACCTGGCAAGTGTTATGCAAGTGAACCACTCCTTCAGCGTACCCGGTGTGAAAGGTTACAGAACCGACCGTGGAAGAGTTTATCTTCAATACGGGCCTCCCAATCACCGCATTGTTTCCAAGCACAACCCTTCTACATACCCTTATGAGATATGGCACTATTACAAACTTCCGGACGGGCAGACCGATATGAAATTTATTTTTTATGACCATGACCTTGTAACAAATAACTATACACTTCTTCATTCTACCGCCATTGGCGAAACACAAAACTCGAGTTGGCAGATCATGCTTTACAGCAGGCTTGGAACACCAAGCAATATTGACATTTCTAAAATTCAGGATGAAATGGGTGAAAATGTGAATGATGAATTTAACGATCCCCATTAAAAAAAATACAGCATTAACAGGTGGAAGAAGCAGGCCGGGTAGCGGTAATAATTTTAAACTGGAACGGGAAAAAATTTCTTGAACAATTTTTGCCAAAGGTGTGTGCCTGTTCTGCAGGAATGGCGAATGTGTATGTTGCCGATAACGCATCAACAGATGATTCGGTAGCTTATCTGCAATCATCTTTTCCGGATGTTAAAATTATTATCAATCCTAAGAACGGTGGATTTGCTTATGGATACAATGCTTCGCTTTGCAAGATAAAAGCAGAGTATTATATTTTGCTTAACTCGGATGTGGAAGTAACTCCTGACTGGATTGAGCCCATTATTAAACTTATGGATGCCGATAAATCGGTAGGTGCCGTGCAGCCAAAAATAAAATCTTTCACGAACCCCGGATATTTTGAGTACGCCGGCGCAGCCGGCGGTTTCATTGATGTTTACGGCTACCCATTTTGCAGAGGCCGTATTTTTGATACGATTGAAAAAGACGAAAAACAATATGATTCGGTAACAGAAATTTTTTGGGCTACAGGCGCGTGTCTCTTTATCCGTGCGGATTTGTACCATACCCTTGGCGGCTTTGATGAAGACCTTTTTTCCCACCAGGAAGAAATTGACCTGTGCTGGAGAATGAAACTGCTTGGCCATAAAGTGATGTACTGCCCAACCTCCGAAGTGATGCACTACGGAGGAGGTATGCTTCCCAAATCCAACCCTTTTAAAACCTATTTGAATTTCCGTAATAATCTTATTATCCTTTGCAAGAACCACCCAAGCGGTACACTTGCATGGAAAATTTTTGTACGTATGGTGCTGGATGGTATTGCCGCTTTCCGCTACCTGCTTATGGGCGATAGTAAGGATACACTGGCTATTTTGCGCGGTCACTGGCACTTTTACCTTAGTATTCCAAAAACACTCAGGAAACGAAAAGCGTTGAAGACCCATAACCTGAAACCCGCCACCTGCGTGTATAAGCGCAGCATTGTAAAAAAATATTTCATTCAGCATAAACGGTATTTTTCTGATTTAAATCCTACCGATTTTTCCTGAACATGGACTGGCATTCTTCCATAAAAGGTTTCAAAGGATATCTGCGGCTTGAGAAATCCCTGTCGGAGAACAGCATTGAAGCCTATCTTCACGATATAGCCAACCTGCAGCAATTTTTTGAAACAAAGAAAATAACCGTAAACCCCGAGAATGTAACCTTTCATCAGTTGCAGGAATTTCTGGGTTTTATTATTGAGCTGGGAATAGGCCCCAGGAGCCAGGCCCGAATGATATCGGGTATACGCGCTTTTTATAAATACCTGTTGATGGAAGATGCCATTAAGCAAAGCCCCGCCGACCTGCTTGAATTGCCCCGCCTTCCGCAAAAGCTGCCCGAAGTATTGAGCATTGAAGAGATTGACATGCTTGTTAATGCTATAGACCTGAGCAGCCTGGAAGGGCAGCGCAATAAGGCCATGCTCGAAACCCTTTACTGTTGCGGACTCCGTGTTACCGAACTGGTAACGCTTAAAATTTCCGATATTTATTTTGAGGAAGAATTTGTGCGCGTAATTGGTAAAGGTAATAAACAACGCCTGGTTCCGCTTGGCGCATCTGCGGCCAAATACATAAAAATTTATCTCGAAGAAATTCGCCCTCATATACCAATTCAAAAAGATTCGGAGGATATTGTATTCCTTAACAGGCGCGGCAAAGGCATGAGCCGCGAAATGGTTTTCATCATACTTCAGCAATTGAAAATGAAAGCCGGACTGCATAAAAAAATAAGCCCGCATACATTCCGCCACTCCTTTGCTACACACCTTGTGGAAGGCGGTGCCGACCTTCGCGCAGTGCAGGAAATGCTGGGCCATTCAAGTATTACAACCACCGAAATTTACACCCATATAGACCGGGAATATTTGCGGGACGCTATTCTTCGTTTTCATCCGAGAAAGTAAATACCGGTTGCGCTGAAAGTTTTCTTACCACACATTGTTGCTTTCCCTTTTGCCATAAACAGGTTTGAATATTGATTTACCGTTTATGAAATAGTTGAACTCAGAAGCAAATACCGATGTGAGAAAATAATCGGCACTATCGCTGGTGTGGCCATACTTTTCATAGTCCATACCTGTTTTTTCATCTTTCGCTTTTTCCTTCAGCTTATTTCCATTCACATCCTGCTTCAGGTAACTGAGATCCTCGATGCTGAGCCTGCACGATTCATGTATGGATATTGAAATATTTTCATACTCACTGCTTAGAATTGAGTTTATAAAATCGCCCCGGCTTTTTACGTTAGGCGCTTTAGCAGGCACCCTCATGCCGGGATGCATTTCCTGCAATTCATTTTTTATGATGGTGAAATCATTATAGCCTTTTTCACTTCGTGTGTCTTCATGTTTACCCGAAGGGTCGCCATAAACATAAAGCCCTGCCCGGTGGCCTTTCTCATTAAAATACTTCCTGCGGAATTCGGCGCATACCTCTTTTGTGGAATTCCTCGGATGCGCCAGACATATCTCATCGATCTGCACGGCACGCTTTAACTCGTTCAGGCTGTTTTCGCCGATCTGCCATACACAGCAAGTTACATAAGGGTTTACATTAAAATCGAAGGTAATATGCAGCGGAAGTTTGGGATTGTAAATGCCATAATTTTCTTCGCCCGGCAAAGAGGGGATGACATGTTTGCTCCAGGAAAAACCGTGGTAGAACTCGCCTCCCGTGTAGGCCCTGCCCCACTCGCCTTTTACATATATACGGTTATAATTTTCATTTTGCCTGAATTGTTTGATCAACTCATCCATGTATTCCTTGTCGATAAAGGCGTTATCGCGAAAGGTGGTTTGCATACATAGCATATTCTCGGGCCGGCTGTCAATAAACGATTTCAGCCAATGGTTAACATCCATCGGATTGAAGGTGCAGATAATTTGTTTGTAGTTGGCCGTTTCCCCTCGCAGGCGCAGGTTAAGCTGGTCAAAATCCCGTTTATCCAGCTCAAACGCTTCTTCTATCCATACCCCGGTTATGCCATTTATCGATTTTATTTTCTCGCTGTTCTTTAATCCTACCGAAATTATTTCGTTACCGTTTTGCTTACAAATAATTTTCATGCTCTCCTCTTTGAATTCAAACGCCTCTGTTATGCCATAGCCCTGGATGATGTCTTTCAGCAGTGTATACATGCTATCGCGCACACGTATCTTTTCTTTGCGGGCAATCAGGAAGCGGTGTCCTCTTTCATTCATTAGCCTGTATAAAATTTTACGTGCGGCAAATTGCGATTTGCCGCTACCGGCACCACCATACAGGAAAAGGTAGCGTTTATCCCATTCGGCCCCGTTGTGGTAAGCCCAACTCATATCCAGTTTACAATCTCTCATCTTCGGGTTTGTCTACGTAGTTATATTTTGCCACAATAACGGCTTTGTAAGGATTTGTCATTTCCATGTGTTCCGGCCAGCGGCCGAACATGGTTTGGAAGCATCGGTTTACAACGGCGGTGTTTCCTTCATTCAGTTTTTTGATCACCACATCAAACACCAGATCGCCGAAGGCATCAAAAGCTTCGTACTTAATGTTGTCCACTCTCCGGCGGTATTCCTCATCTTCTTTATACCAGTTGTAGTGGGTCTGGCGGGTTATCTGCGCCGTATCGGCCGCTTTTGAAATGCGCCCGTAATTAGCCTGCAGGGCCTTGATCATGGCCTCCTTTTTTGCAAAGGTTTGCATAAATGTGCTCTTGCTCATATTTTACTTTATTTTACGTTTTTAACTTTTTATTAAGTTTGTAAACACAAAATTAGTTTGGCAAAAAGCACTAATTAAAAAAGTCATTGACTTTTGACGAAAGTCAATGACTGAAGCAGAAATGAACAAATAAATGTTAGTGGATTACCATCCAATGTGATATTGCCATTCAGAGCGCAGCGAAGAATTTGTATTAAAACAGATCCTTCCTTCGTCAGGATGACAATCTCACTGGGTCCAATACAAAATTACTTTGTCATCCTGATAATTTTACCGTCTCTGACTTTGTCATCCTGACAATCCTATCTTCCGTGACTTTGTCATCCTGACAATCCTACCTTCCATGACTTTGTCATCCTGACAATCCTACCTTCCATGACTTTGTCATCCTGACAATCTTACCCTCCATGACTTTGTCATCCTGACAATCTTACCCTCCATGACTTTGTCATCCTGACGAAGGAAGGATCTGTTTTTGATATTGCGGAAACTCTTTTTTGTATTTTTGTTTTATGAGTACTATTCAATTTTTTATTTATATTCTTACGAATGTTACAAAAGAGGTGCTTTATGTGGGTGTTACTAATAATTTGCCTCAAAGAATAGCTGAACACTATATGAATAAGGGTTCTCACAAAACATTTACCGGAAAATACCATTGTCATTATTTGCTTTATTTTGAGAAAACACAATACGCTGACCTTGCTATAAAACGAGAAAAACAAATTAAAGGATGGAACAGAAAAAAGAAAGAGGAATTAATTAATTCTTCAAATCCGGAATGGAATTTTCTGAATGAAGAAATAATGGAATGGCCTCCCAATGGAGATATAATTTCAAGGGAATTACTTTAATAACCCAAAAACAGATCCTTCCTTCGTCAGGATGACAATCTCACTGGGTAAGATTGCCCGCCCGGATGAACCGTTCGGACAGGCTTCGCAAAGCCTCGCAATGACGTGAAAACTTTATTTCTGAATAATAATTTTCCCTTGCCCAAGAATAGCTCCGCCGGTTTTATAAACACGATAGAAATAAATTCCGTTAGGTTGGCTTAAATTAATTAGGAATTGAGAATTAGGAATTAAGAATTGGGAGTATACTTTTTCGCCAAGTACATTATAAATTTCCATTGTTTGGTCCGCCAAGGCGGATGAAACTGTAAATGTTCCATTGTTAGGATTCGGGTAGACCGTAATCTCATCGGTGCCTGATGAAATGCTTTGTACATCGGAGATTATATCAACACAAGTTACCTGAACACAACCATGGTTATCGGTTACCTTACAGCAAAAACTTCCCGCACAATGGTTTTTAATAGTGTCGGTTGTTTGTCCTCCGCCAATCCAGAAGTAGGTGTAAGGAGGTGTTCCTCCACTGGGAATAATAACCGCTTCACCGTCGCATCCCTGTCCGGGAATTTCATTGAATACAATGGTGGTATTTACAATTGCATTTGGCTGCGTGATAGTAGCCTGTGCAGTTGCCGATTTACCGCAGGCATCGGAAACAGTTATAGTATATGTGCCTACGCTGAGTACAGATGCACTGTCCTTATTTCCTGCACCACCTGTCCAGGAATAGGTATAGGGTTGTGTTCCGCCTGTTGTATTGGTTAATATTTTACCATCGTAATTACCATGGCAAGAAACAGGAATAACGGAATCTATTGCAATTGCAAGCGGATCGGGCTGCTTAACTTCAACCGACGTGCTCGCAGTATTACCGCAAGAATCCGCAACATTTACAGTATAAATTCCGGCACTCAAACCGCTCATAAAAGCGTTGGTGTTTCCTCCCGGATTCCACAAATAAGTATAGGGTTGTGTTCCGCCGTTCACCCATGCTTTCACGCTTCCATCGCTGCCTCCATTGCAATTAACATACGATACAGTTGGATAAACAGTAAGTGGTGCGGCTTGAGAAATCACCACAGAAGCGGTAACCGAACAACCTGTATTATCGGTAACTGTAATAGTGTAGGTTCCACCGCTAAGGTTAGATGCGGAGGCGTTAGTACCTCCGCTTGGGCTCCATAAATAGGTATACGGCGCAACCCCGTCGGCAGCCAGTGCTGTAGCACTTCCGGTGCCGGTGTTGCAAGAGCCAAGATCTGTGTGTGATGTTATGGAAACTCCGAAAGTATTTAGTAACACAGGGTTTGATGCAAATCCATTTGCAGTTACAACTACGGAATAAGTTCCGCCGGGAAGGGATGGCATTACGAAGTAGGCTGTGTCTTCGAGGCTGTCGGTCATTACCGCTCCAATACGGTTCCAATTGGTAGTAGTGGCATAGTATGTATTTATGCCATCGGTGAGGCGTACAACAGGATAGTCAGTAGCCATCTGCCAGTCGTCGCCAAAACCTGCACCTTCGGAAATGCCGTTGAATAATTTTCCGGTGATGCGGTATTTATTACAGGCTATATTGGTCAGATTGTCGATTGTTGGCTTCCCTTGCGGGATTGGAGCACTGCCCGGAGTATATATATAATATTGTTTTGACTGATAGGTTTGGCTTACCGAAACAAGAATATTCCCGTCCGGCAGATCGAGCATTTGAGTTTGGAATGCGCCAATCCATGGGATGGAGTCGGTATTATATCCCGGAATGATGCTTGTTACCTGTGTGAATTTATCCGTGGTGTAATCGTATTCTACAAAATATGCAGGTGCGAGAAATTCGTTATTCGACACACCGATAGGAGAAACAGAAAGCAGAATATGCCCATTCACCATCATAGCCCCCGAAGCATCCGGAGTACCCATGCGATGCCCGTTGATAATTGGAAAACTATCGGCTACTGACCAGGTACCCGGCGTTGTATCACCGGATGGTGTGTAAAGCGCATTAAAGCCTGTAGCACCCGTGAACAAGGCTTTTCCATTGGGAAGTAAAAAAGCGGGACCGGCTTCATATCCGAATGGATCATACAGATCACCTGGAACAATTCCATCGTCCACCCATTTATTATATTTTGGAATATAGCGGTTTGAATTTCTGGAACCTATGCCTACAAAGAGAACACTGCTGTCGCGCAACTTAAGCCACGAAGCTTCATCGTGATTATAAAATGCGGTTGGTGCAACCGAATATGCGTTAGTGGTTGGGTTGTACAATAAACAATCATACGATGGGAAATTACCTATCTGCGGGCCCTCCAGCACATTGCCGTTGTATAATAGTTCGGAGTTTCCATCATAAATATTCCAGCCTGCCGGAATTCCACCGCATGGTTTCCATGTTTGGGTTGCAAAATTATAAACCTCTCCGGCCGTGTCGCCCGCGCCATACTCGCCACCTGCAACATACACATTGCCATTGGGCAAAACCTGTGTCGAAAAAAACAAACGACCGTATTTCATGGATGGAATGGTATCCCATTTTCCATTAACATAACTGCCACTGGCATCGGGTGTAAGCCTGTCCCAGCCACTTCCGTAGGCATCGCCCTGGTCGTTATGGCAAATGACAGATCCATCAACCATCAGGAGGCATCCACCAAGATTGTAATGCGGAGCAGTATCGTGAACGGCTGTCCAGGTACCTGTTTGTGCGGAGCACAAAACAGTGAGTAGTGAAAAGGTAAAAGTGAAAAGTGAGTGAATAAATATTTTTTTCATAACAAACACAAAAGATTACAGTGATGGATTCTTACTTAAAAAAACCAAATGTAATGAAAAGGAAATTGTCTTGACAGATTAAAGAATTAATTTCTCCGCCCTGTCCCACTCTACACTCTCCCCATAGGGGGAGAGCATATCAGTTTCCTATCTGGGTACTTTTCCTATTTCTGAATTATAATCTTTCCTTCACCGAGAAGGTTGCCATCCCGTTTTAGAACGCGGTAGAAATAGAGGCCATTAGACTTGCTTTGCAAGTCAACGATGAACGATGAACTATGAACTGTGTATTGCGAATACACTTTCTCACCAAGTACATTATAAATCTCGACTTGATATTTCATTCCTGATTCATAATTCGTAATTCCTAATACAAAGGAACCATTATTAGGGTTGGGATAAATTAGTATCTCATTTGATGAATTTTTCAAATCAGATATTGCCGTAACAATATTGGCACAGACTGTTTGTGTGCAGCCATGGTTATCGGTTACAATGCAGCAGTAGTTTCCTGCACATTGATTGTTGATTGTATCGGTAGATTGTCCTCCTGTGGTCCAGCGATATGTATATGGGGCTGTGCCACCTGTAGGAATAGCCTGTGCAGAGCCATCGCAGGCTGCGGGCCCGCTGGTACTTACAGCATTTATGGTGGCTGCAAGGGCAGATGCAGGTTGTGTTATGGTGATATTTTCATTTACAACGCAACCGTTATTATCGGTAACAGTAAGCGTATATGTTCCCGCGCTAAGCCCTGTAGCCGTAGCTTTCGTACTTCCTCCCGGATTCCAGAGGTAGGTAAACGGAGAAAGTCCGCCATTTGCAAAGGCAGTAGCCACGCCTGTTCCGCCCATGCAATCAACATTGCCGGCAGATACGGATGCGCTTAACGTTGTAAACAAAACCGGGTTTGAAGCAAAACCATTTGCTACAACCACCAACGAATACGTCCCTGCCGGAAGTCCCGCAGGCAATGTAAACACAGCAGTATCTTCAAGGCTGTCGGTGCGGACCGCGCCAACGCGGTTCCAGTCGCTGGTGGTGGTATAGTATACGTTTGTGCCGTCGGTCAGGCGCACAATGGGATAGTTGGTTTCCATCTGCCAATCGTCGCCATAGCTGGCCCCTTCCGAAATACCATTAAATAATTTACCAGTAATTTTATAACTCGGGCAGGCATCAGGAAGAATGCGGTTGATAGTCGGCTTGCCTTGCGGGATAGGGCCACTGCCGGGGGTATATATCCAATATTGGTTGGAGTAACCATGCTGATAATTCGAAACAAGAACGGTTCCGTCGGGCAGATCTATCATATTTACCTGGTAGCTGCACGATTGTATTGAATCATAACCAACACCGGGTATCGTATCGGTCACCCTGGTAAAAACTCCCGTAGCGCAATTATATTCCAGAAAATAACATGGGTATTTAAATTCGCCGGTAGAATCGCCAACCGGAGAAACGGCAAGCAAAATATGTCCATTCACCATCATGGCAGAGCAGCCGTCCGGTTGGCCGCTGGGCTCTCCGTTGATATCGGGGAAACTGGCAGCAGAGGTCCATTTGCCGGGCTTATTATTTCCCGACGGCGTATAAAATGCATTGTAATTTGTCGCTCCGAAAAAGATTGCTCTTCCATCGGGCATCAGGAAAGAACCGCCCGCTTCATATCCATACGGATCATAGAGCATGCCCGGCAAAGTATCATCCAGCACCCAGGTTTTTGTTTGTGGAATATATCGGTTGGAATACTGTGTGCCTATGCCGACAAATAAAATACTGCTGTCTCTTAACTTAAGCCAGCTGGCTTCATCGTGGTCATAAATACTGTTTGCTCCTATGCTATATTGGTTTGTTTTCGGATCCCATATCAGGTTATTATATGCGTAGTAAGAACCCACCTGTGGGCCCTCAAGCACGGTTCCGTCGTATAGGATTTCGGAATTTCCGTCATACATATTCCATCCAGCGGGAATGGTATCGCACATGGTCCAGGTATCGGTTTTAGGGTCGTATACTTCGCCATTGGTGCCACCTGCACCATATTCGCCACCGGCCACATATACTTTACCACTCTGCAAAACCTGCGAAGAAAAATATAAACGGTCATTCACCATATTTTTTATTGACGACCATGTTCCATTTGCATAGCTGCCATGCGCATCGGGTGTAAGCCTGTCCCAGCCGGTGCCGTTTCCACCACCATCAGTAGTATGGCATAAAACAGTTCCATCGGTAAGTAAAACCAGGCCACCGTTGTGATAATGCGGTGCCACATTTTTTACAGCCGACCACTTGCCGGTCTGTGCGGAGCACAGAGTGAAGAGTGAAGAGCTAAGAGTGAAGAGTATAAATACACGTAATTTTTTCATGGGGCAATTATTGGCGTTAATGATTTTAAAATAATAAATCAAATGTAAGGAAAAATAGACACCCAATTAACTCTCTGATATATTAGGCTTAATTTGTTTAATTATGGCTACTAAAGAACAATTTTATAATTTATGATTATATTTGCCTACTGAATATGGCTAAAACCTACAAGTACTCTACAGAGATAGCTCAGTTTAATGACTGCCCTCCTGCTCCTTGTAATGAGATAAATGTGAATGCTTTCCGGTTTACATTTGAAGACCCATCTCACCCCGATAACTTCAAGCCGGTTTTATTAATTGCCCCCGAACGAATAAATGACTCCACTTTTGCCGAAGAAGAAAAGAAGTGCATTGGCTATGCGTTGTCACTGTTTAATGAACTTGAGAAAGCAAAAAAGGCTTTAACAAAGTTACATGACAGGAATCCTGAATTCCCAAATTGCGTTTCAGAAATTATGATTGATATGAATGACGGTAAGGGAACAGAACCGTCAAACAGAGGCCATTTCACTTTTTTTGAATATATTGGAACTGATTTTTATAATAAAATTGTCCGTATTGAAAAATTAAACCCATGAAAGAATTACCTGGCACATTACTGGAAATCAATCCTTTCAAAACTTTTTTTAAAGTCGGAGACCTTGTTAATTACGAAGGCCCATTGCTCTCTTTGTTCTCAAATGAACGTGGAGATTTGTATTTGTATGACTGGTCTGATAAAGATACTAGATATAACCGCTGGTTGATTTTCAGAATCACCTTGGATCAGCTAAATCATTATCTGAACGGAAATCTTTCACATTATCAATTAATAACCACTTGTTATACTGATAACATATATTCCGTGGATATTGACGGCCAGTTGAATTACCACAACATCCGGCAATTAAACGTAGATGAAATACCTCCAGAGTATTTACCGAAATCTAACGTCTTGCATGATGATGAAGAATCTCCGCATCTTGATAAAATTAAGGTATTCATTCAGAAATTAGAATTAAAAAAGGGTGAGATACTCGCAAAAAAATGGCAGGATAAATTCAATATTCCAATTGCCCAATACAAGCAAATGATGCAAGGCCGAAGGAAGATAGTTAACCGCGAACAGCTACTTACAGTATAATGCGAACCATAACATTTTATTCTTACAAAGGCGGAGTTGGACGAACACTTGCAATGGCAAACGTCGCCAAATGGCTCTCGGAGTTCAACAAGAAGGTTTGCATGATTGATTTTGATTTAGAAGCTCCCGGCTTGCATTTTAAATTTCAACAACAATTAAAATCGTTTGAATTTAAAAGGGGAATAGTAGATTATATCCACGATTTTGTAGTAACCAAAGAGGTTCCAAAGACTATATTGGATTGCGTTCATACTTTTAAAACAAGCTCAAAAAATCCGGATATTCATTTTATTCCTGCCGGAAATACATCAAGCCCCGAGTATTGGAAAAAACTATCTGCCATAAGTTGGAATGATCTGTTCTACAAAGAAGAGAGTGAAGGAGTCCCATTTTTTCTTGACCTAAAAGAAAAAATCTACAAGGAATTGGATCCTGATTTCTTATTAGTTGACTCACGGACAGGAATCTCCGAAATATCGGGCATCACCATGTCACTTTATGCAGATAAAATAGTAATTGTTGCGGCAAATAATGATGAAAACCTATTTGGAGCCCGTGATATTATTAAAAGCATTTCTAACCCTGAAAATAATTTCTTTGATAAAACGCCTGAAATTATTTTTGTATTGAGCCGCATTCCTTATCCCGAGAAACCTATTGAAAAAACTAGAGAAACAAAGATTGTTGAAGATGCACGGAGAAAAATAAATTTCAAAAAAGAGGATGAAATATTACTTATCCATTCAGATAGGGAACTTGAAGTAAAGGAATCACTAAAAATTGGTTTTGGGAAAGAGAAAAAAATACCTATTGCTGAAGATTATCTTCTACTATTTAATAAACTTACACTAGGCATTTTAGGTCCTGAGGAAATAGAAAAATTTAATATTATTAAGGAGGCCGAATTACTTGCTCAAACAGCCGAGGAAAGAATAAGTCCAAATGATAAAATTGAATTATTACATAGAGCTATCTCTCTTCAACCTGATAATGATAATTTTTATTTGAAAATAGGTGAGGCATACTATAATAAAGGGGATTATGAGAATGCTTTATCAAATTTCAACTACGGGATTACATTAAACAATACAAATTATGATTTATACTATAATAGGGGATTTACTTATAGTATGCAAAAAAAATTTATTTTAGCATCAAGCGATTTCGAAAAAGCATTAGAAATTAATCCTAATGACAGATACTCGTATCTTGGACTATCAGCAATATCTGACGAACTGGGAAACTATGATAATACAATACTATATAGCGAAAAAGTATTAGAAATAGACCCAGATAATTCTACTGCCTATAATTGGCTTGCTGTTTCCTATAGGAAGAAAAAAAAATATGAACTTGCTTTTAAGAATGTATATAAGGCGCTTGAGTTAAATCCAAGGAGTGGCTATGCTTACTCGACATTAGCTGAAATTAATTCAGATAAAGATAATCATGACGAATTTTACAGAACTATTGAATTAGCGTTAATATTTGGTTGTAATGTGCAAGAACTATTGGAAGACAAAGCATATAAACCATATAAAGATACAGATAGATTTAAAAAGTTATTGGAAAAATATAACAATAAAGATTCCCAATTTGGGATTGACTGGAGTGATCTTTCATTAAATTTATAGTTCTTTTACCTTATCAACTGCACAAACCCTTTCTTATCATCGGTATTTTGTCCGCAGGTAGATTTTATAATGTAGTAATACACACCATCGGGGGCTTTGAATAGCACTATTCAAAGTCCCTTTAGGCCTCCGGATGGCGACCATAAAAAAGTGTATGGTAAAGTTCCTCCACTAGGATTTGCAATGGCTGAACCGGTATTGTTTCCGTTGCAAAGCGGCATGGAAACTACATTTGCCGAGGTAATTAAATTACAATTTGTATAATATCGGAATGCCACTCCGCGGCTATGCTGGCCGTAGTACTCGGTCATACCGTAAAGCATTTTTCCCGAAACGATTAGCGAACCGGTAGGTAGCCCCCCATAAACCCTGTCGAAATCATGCATGTCATTGTATCCACTGCCACTCGTATCAACAGAAAAGATGACACCATACCCCAACGCTCCGCCGAATTCGGTCATACCTAACAATACACTGTCGAACATACATAAAGAAGCATTTGGCCAATAACCGGTTCGTTTAGAAAAATCAACTAGTTTTTTGTAGCCGTTGCCGTTTGTATCAATAGAAAAAATGCAACCACTGTCATTCGCCCCGCCCGAATACGTCATGCCATATAATTTGTTCTGAAGAAGAAGTACATCCCCTTTCGGATCGCTCCCATTTGCTCCGGTAAAATCCAGTATTTTTTTATAGCTGTTTCCAGCCGTATCAATAGAAAAAATTCAGCCGTTGTTAAAGGCTCCTCCTGCCCCTGTCATTCCATATAATACACGGCCAGAACTTGAAAGAGTTAAATCTCCTAAAGGTCCAGCACCATTCGGTCCTGTAAAATTTAAAATATGCCTGAATCCACTGCCATTGGAATCCAGCGAAAATATAAATCCATGATAATCCATTCCGAATAATCTTCTGCCCGAAAGTGTCAGTGAACCATAAATATATTCGGATGTATTAAAATCATGCAAGTCTTTATAACCGTTGCCATTTGTATCAATAGAAAAAATATTTCCATATCCATTGGCACCGCCGTAATAAGTAATTCCGAACAACCTATTACCCGAAAGGATTAATGATCCATACGGCTCATCACCAATAAGATCATTTAAATTCTCGAGTACTTTATACCCTGAGCCATTTGTATTCATTGAAAAAACAGTTCCGTTAGCAGATAATGACCCTCCACTGTTTGTCATCCCGTACAACTTATTTCCGGATTGTATTAATGAACCCCATGGATATTCCCCATAGGTGCTATTGAAGTTGAATAAGACACTGTACTGTGCTTCACACACATTCGTGAGGAGTGTAAAAGCAAGGGCTAAAACCGACACCAGTAATTTTTTTTTCATGGAATATATTTTATGGGATTTTCCTCCAAACTCACCTGAAAACCAAATCAAAGATAACAAATAATATAATTCATTTTATCAAACTATAAACTATGAACTATAAACTATAAACAAACTAGGTTTTTCAGTTCATATCTCATAGTTTATAGTTCCTATCTCTGCCTTTTTTCTTACCTTTGTCGCCATAAAACTCACAACCCAATGGCATACGATATTGATATGATTAAGAAGGTTTATGAAAACCTACCCGAACGCATTGCATCTGCTCGCAAATTGCTTGGCAGGCCTATGACTTTTACCGAAAAAATATTATATTCTCACTTATCGGGCAATTTGCCTCCCGGCCCTTGCAAGCGCGGGGTTGATTACGTTGATTTTCAACCGGACCGTGTTGGTATGCAGGATGCGACCGCTCAAATGGCGTTGTTGCAATTTATGCAAGCCGGACGCAGCAAAGTAGCTGTGCCGAGCACGGTGCATTGCGACCACCTTATCCAGGCTGATATGGGTGCTAAAGCGGATTTGGATACTGCTAATAAAAAGAACAAAGAAGTATATGATTTTCTGGCCTCTGTATCCAATAAATATGGAATCGGTTTCTGGAAACCGGGTGCAGGTATCATCCACCAGGTAATACTGGAAAACTATGCATTTCCCGGAGGGATGATGATTGGAACTGACTCCCACACACCTAATGCCGGAGGACTTGGCATGATTGCCATTGGGGTTGGCGGTGCCGATGCCTGCGACGTAATGGCAGGATTACCTTGGGAGTTAAAATTCCCGCAATTGATTGGGGTAAAACTCACCGGAAAGATGAGCGGTTGGACTTCTGCTAAAGATGTGATTTTAAAAGTAGCCGGAATACTTACCGTAAAAGGTGGAACTGACCGTATTGTAGAATATTTCGGCCCGGGTGCTGAATCTATCTCCTGCACTGGTAAAGGAACAATTTGTAACATGGGTGCGGAAATCGGGGCTACAACATCTATCTTTACGTATGATAAGAAGATGTCTGATTATCTGAAATCGACTGACCGTGCTGATTTAGCTGCCATGGCAGATGCTGTTGCCGAACATTTAACCGGAGATAAAGAAGCCTACGCTTCTCCTGAAAAATACTTCGATCAGGTTATTGAAATCAATCTGGATGAACTGGAACCTTATGTTAATGGCCCTTATACACCGGATCTTGCCTGGCCTATCTCTAAATTTGCACAAGCAGTTAAGGATAACGGCTGGCCTGCAGAACTGGAAGTTGGACTGATTGGTTCCTGCACCAACTCTTCTTATGAAGATATTGGCAGAGCATCATCCTTAGCCAAGTTTGCAGTTGAAAACGGCTTGAAAGCCAAATCGGAATATACAGTTACCCCCGGCTCGGAACAGGTACGTTACACCGTTGAACGCGATGGCTACCTTACATGGTTCGAAAAGATGGGTGGCGTAGTATTGGCAAATGCTTGTGGTCCTTGTATCGGACAATGGGCGCGCCATACCAACAACCCTGAAAAGAAGAACTCTATTATTACCTCATTCAACCGCAACTTTGCCAAGAGGAATGATGGTAACCCCAATACCCATGCTTTTGTTTCCTCACCCGAAATAGTTACTGCGCTTGCTATTGCAGGCGATTTGACTTTTAATCCGCTAACGGATTCACTCACCAACGATAAAGGTGAATCAGTAAGATTGCCTGAACCGAAAGGAGAAGAATTACCATCGAAAGGATTTGATGTAAAGGACAGAGGCTACCAGGAACCGGCAAAAGATGGAAGCACCGTTCAGGTTTTGGTATCACCCGATTCACAACGCTTGCAACTACTCGATCCGTTTTCAGCCTGGGAAGGAATTGATTTGAAGAACTTGCGTTTACTCATTAAAGTAAAAGGCAAATGTACAACAGACCATATCTCTATGGCTGGCCCATGGCTCAAGTTCCGTGGACACCTTGATAATATTTCGAATAACATGCTTATTGGTGCACTCAATATTTTCAATGGTAAAACCGATTCAGTTAAGAACTCCCTTACAGGCGAATATGATTCCGTTCCGAATGTGCAAAGGGCTTATAAGGCGGCACATATAAGCACTGTAGTTGTAGGTGATGAAAACTATGGCGAAGGCAGTTCCCGCGAACATGCTGCCATGGAGCCTCGTTTCCTCGGGGTGCGTGTAATATTAGTAAAATCATTCGCCCGTATCCACGAAACCAACTTGAAGAAACAAGGTATGCTGGCTGTTACATTTGCCGATAAATCAGATTACGATAAAATTCGCGAGGATGACAACATTGAAATTAATGGCTTAACCACCTTCACTCCGGGAGTTCAGTTGACAATGGTTTTAAACCACGCTGACGGAACAACAGATTCGATAAAATTAAACCACAGCTATAACGACAACCAGATAGAATGGTTTAAGGCAGGCGGTGCACTTAATATTATCAGGTCGCAAGTGAAAGCGTAGGCTAGTTATAAGTTATGAGTTATAAGTTAATTTCGAATTTGAGTCAAGGGTTAATGGGCATAACTTATAACTCATAACTTATAACCAATGTTGATACGTATAGTAAAGATGGAGTTTCAACAAGAGAAGGTTAATACTTTCCTTGAATTGTTCAATGTTACCCGCGATAAAATAGCCAATTTTGACGGATGTTTGGGTGTAGACCTTCTTCAGACTGCTGATAACGAAAATTTATTTTTTACGTATAGCAGATGGAAATCGGAACAAGATCTGGAGAACTATCGCTCGTCAGACCTGTTTAAAGATACCTGGGCAAAAACAAAAGTGATGTTCAGTAATAAACCGGAAGCATGGAGTCTTACACAATTAGGAATCTGAGAATTAGGAATTAGGAATCAATGGTGGAAAAAAATAAAGATTCAGAAAAACATTCTTCGGATATATCCGAGGAAAAACTGAATGCTTTATTTGAGCTGACCAAGTCTATTAATCTGAATGCCTCTATTGACGATTTGCTGAGTATTTACCGATCCATACTTGAAGGTACGCTCAGCATTGGCCGACTCATGTTGCTAAGTTATGATTCTTACTGGCGTTGCATACTGAGTTACGGAATCCCTACCGATAGCATGGAATTTGCAATTGAGCGTGCCAAAGGATACTCGCATTTAAAAGAAATTACCCAGGTAGATAAAAACTCCTGGCCCGAAGGATATGATCTGGATATTGTGGTTCCAGTGAATCATAAAGACGATGCACTTGCTTATGTTTTTATAGGAGACCTTAGAGAAGGCTTAACCGGAGCGGGTTCTGCCATCAAGCACCTCCCCTATATTCAAACTCTCACCAATATATTGGTGGTTGCAATTGAAAATAAAAAACTGGCAAAAGAGCACATACACCAGTCCATGTTAAAACATGAACTGGATCTTGCAAAAGAGATACAATCAATTTTGGTGCCCTCCGTTTTACCGCATACCGACGAGCTGGATGTAGCCGCTTATTACCTGCCCTATCATGAAATAAGCGGAGACTATTATGACTTTATTCCGTTGAACGAAACCGAATTTGCTTTTTGTATTGCTGATGTTTCAGGTAAAGGTGTTGCAGCAGCATTGTTGATGAGTAACTTCCAGGCCAGCCTGCATGCACAAATTGAACAAACCAGTTCACTAACGGAATTGGTTACACGCCTCAATAAAAATGTAATGGATACCGCCCGCGGTGAAAGCTTCATCACTTTCTTTATAGCGAAATTCAATCGGCTTACACAAACATTGCATTATGTAAATGCAGGGCATTACCCTCCTATTTTATTTATGGATAATACGGTTAACATGTTAAAGTCAGGGGGACCGGCTTTGGGCATGCTGCCTGAAATACCCTTCTTGAAAGAAGGAATCATTGCGGTGAATCCTCCTGCTGCTTTCCTGGCTTATACCGATGGAATTACCGAGCTTGAAAACGAAGACCAGGAAGAATACAGCATTGATAAACTCAGAGATCTCTTCATTAGCCTTACCAATTCAGGTTTAACATCGAAGCAAATAAACGATAAGATATCAAGTACACTTACAGCCTACAAAGGCCGGAAGAAATATCTGGATGATGTAACTCTTTTATGCATCCGGATTTTGAAACGCTCGCAATTGCCGCTTTTCCATCAGGGGTAAAACTGAATTGAAAGTTGAGAATTGATTCTTTCTGATAAAAACAAATTACCCATGAATTTGTCCATATCAAAACAGGAATGGCTTTATGTAGTTAAATGCACAATTGGTGCGGCCATTTGTTACTGGTTGTATGAGGCCTTTCCACAGTATCCATTATTCTGGAGTGTAATTTCGGTGGTTCTGGTTGTAAGCCCGGAGAACGACCAGAAATTAGCCTATCTCCGTATTGAAGGAAATTTGTTGGGTTCAGCTATCGGGCTAATGGTATATTTTCTTCCTTTTCCAAATATTATTCTTCTTTGTCTCGGTGTAAGTATAACTACAATACTGGGTACTCTTTTAAAATTAAAAACGAGTATGCGTACCGCTGTGGCTGCCACTATTATTGTTCTTTTCCAGGAACAAATGGCTAACAACTGGAGGGTTGCCCTGCAACGTGTTGGCTGTGTGGTTGTCGGTTGTGCCGTTGGTTTTATCATTACATTCATCTTTACCAAAATAGAAAAGGTTGGTACAAAAAAGAAGGATGCCCATAATGTGGGTACGGAATAGGTGTAATTTTGGAGGATGAAAAGGTTATTGATTTCGCTTTTTTTACTGAATTCCTTATTTGCCTTTGGTGGAGGCAATGTCAGAGTGAAAGGCCACAAGTTTATTATTATACCATTTGTTACGGCAACGGTTCAAAAGCCATTTTACGGGCAATTAGACCTTGGCCATGTTTATCCTATACACTTCGAAAGCCATCGGCCATGGCTTACCATGCTTGCCTATTCAAAATTAGGGGCAGAATTTAATTTCAATTTCCAGCACAAAGTATGGGCACCGGAGTTTTCAACCGAATTTGAACTTGCATTTATTTGTCTGCGCGGCAATATTGCCTGGTTTATGGAAGACAGAATGAAAAAATTCTATTTTACTCCTGAAGCAGGGCTTACTTTGGCTGGGTTCATCAGTGTGGTGCTAGGCTACAATAAATGTATCTCCACAGGTAGCTTTGATGATGTTTATAAATACCGCCTATCGCTTAATATTATGTTACCGTTTAACATAAGCGGCTCTTCTAAACAAAGGCATTAAAAAATATCAATACATATTTGTGTGATTTCCGGAAAGGAATCTAACCCGCTATAACGGGCTTTGCCTTCTCAATGAAATCTTCCCTCTTAGCCATTATATCAATGGCAACCAGCATACCGATAAAACCCCAGAAAGGCACGGCAGCCTTATCTGTATCGAGGAAGTTATTAAAGAGGCCATGCACTAAATAGGTAATCAGGCCGAGTAGTATGCTTATAACAAGTATGCGCATATCCTTGTCTTTTAAATTATAGGCAAGGCGGAAAGCCAATGTAATGACCGACATGGCCATGGCTATAACCAGAAGGGATCCTAATACGCCTTCTTCGGCAAGCGGGCCCAGGTATTCATTATGGGCAGTTCCCCCGTTTGCCTCATTAGTACTGATAATGGTACGCATATACGAAAGCTGGTAAGGTGCGTATTTAAACATGTAGGTTCCGGGGCCGAAACCAAAAACAGGTTTGTCCTGCCACATACGGAAAGCACAACTCCAGCGGTTCAAGCGTTCGCGGTTTGATGCATCGGATGATATGTTCGAAATGGATTGTATTTCTTTACCTAAATCTTGTGACACATCTGTAGTATTACGCTGCAATTTCATCACAATCTGGGTTTGATAGGCAAAAAACATGGCTATGCCCACACAAAATCCTGCCAGTATCCATTTAAGTTTTACCTTTAATACCATAAGAATTAAAAGTACTATTGCAACTACAACACTTACCCAGGCAGCACGGCTGAAGGAAAATGCCAGTGCCACAAGAAAGAATAAAAACAATGTAAAAGCAATGATGCGGACGGTTGGCCCATTTCTCTTTATCAGGCTTAAACCGCCCAGTATAGGAATAAACATGGCCAGCATAGCTCCATATGCTGTATGGTCATTATAAAACGGATTCACCGCAATGTGTGCCCCTTTTTCGGAGAAATGAAAATGGCTATGACGAATGAATGTATAAACTATAATTATTGAAAGCGCACCAATATATAACCAATGGAAGTAATAAACATTTTTAAGTTTTTTAAACAGCAGTATTCCTAAAAAGTAAAATGTAACAACGCCCCAGCAACGCTCCAGCAGGTATTTAAAGGATACAAAATACATGGTACTGGTAAAGCAGGTAACAAGCATCCAGATCAGGCCTAAGATTATCATAATACTTACCGGATGCTTCAATACATTTTTATCGTAGCCGGAATAGGAAACATGCATGAAAAATAACAACATGATACCGAACATTATTGGTTCGGTAGGCAGGGCCATTCCAACGCCAATATCGCCAAGCCCAAGGCCCGGTATCTGAAAAATATTAATGGATAAGGGTGTACAGAAAACCACAAAAAGCACCAGTTTGTCGAGTGCAAATAAAGCCCAGTAAAAGATAAGGGCAACCAATGGCAACAGGGCAGCCATGTAGTTTATCCTTAGAAAAATAAAAAGCAGGTCGAGGCAAACAAATAGTAAGCTTGCAATATAAAAAATCAACAGTTCTTTTTTCCTTACCAAAGCAAATGTATTTTATTGCTTCAACTTCTCAAGGCTTCTCATTACTACTATTGAGAATACGAAAGCTGCAAAACAGGTTCCAAGCACTATCAGAGTACGAAGCGGATAACAGTATGTATCAGGTTTAAAAGCTGCACTTACAAGGTTCCAGTAGGTTAAATTTTTATTGGCATCCTTCATAGCCTCATTATACTTGGCTTCAATGACGCTATAGTCCAGAAGGGCTGATTCGATATGTTGATTAACGGATCTGAATTCGATACCATGATCCTCCAGGTTTTTTATTTGCTGTGTCAATTCATCTGATTGCTTTGAACCTTTAGCAGCCTGGTAATAAGCCCGGGTTACTTCCCTTGTCTGGCTTTCATATTCAAGCAATCCGTATTTTGTACTTAATTCTTTTGAAAGAGCCGACATCGAATCGATCTGGTGTTTTCTGCTATCCAGGGCCATTTTCAACATGTTGGCCACTTCCATCGATTTTTCTTTTTGAATCTGGTGTATCTTTTTATTTAATACATCCAGGATACCATTTACCATTTCGAAAGCAGTATCAGCACTTATATCATATACTTTAATTGTTACAGCACCATATTCGGTCGGCTGCACATTCACATTATGATCGTATTCGGCATACAGTTTGTCTATGTATGGTTTTCCATTCCGCACAATATTATAGTGCTTTGCTAAATCAAACTTTTCGATCACCTGGTTTTTTATATCTACCGAATTAAGAAACTCAATCATCTGTTCGGATGGAATTTCGTGCGAATATTCCGATATATTATAAGGGTATACAGTTGTAAATGACTTGTATTCCTTAGGCATAAAATACTGGGAAGAGAAGACTAGCGAGAGTACAAAAGCAATTATCTCCACTATAATTAACGGCTTATAGCGTTTAAATATCCAACGAATAAAGTTTATACTCTCAAATCGCTCCACTTTTACTTTTTTTTTATCGTTTTTAGTCTGTTTAAAATTAATAAGAGCAAAAGCGAAAAGAAAAGAGCGGCAAGAGTTCCTCCTGCTATTACCAAACCACGGATAGGATATGTTTTACGGTCGGCAGGAAATGCGTTATCAGCCACATAAAAAGCCGGGATTGATTGTTCAGCATCTACCTTGGCTTGCCCAAGGGATTGCTTTACCTGTTTAAACCATTTATAATTATTTTCCAATTCATTAGCAATAACCCAATACCCTTTACCATATTGTTCAAAGGCCTTTAATTTTTCAGAAATAGTTTTTACCGCTTCGGCATTGCCTTTTACTTCGGCATCGGCATACCCGGCTGTCAGTTCCTTTACCTGATATTCCCAGTTAAGTATTCCAAGATTGCGGAAAAAACTCATAGAGTCTTCCAGTTTATTAGCAACAGCAGCAGCTGAGTCGTACTGTGCCTGAACGATCTTGTAAGCGGCAACAGCCCTCTGTTTAATGATAGCCCTGAACAATGAATCGGCTAGACTTCCCGCAGCATTAGCCATGGCAGAAGCCTTTTTGGGGTCGCCATCGTAAACGGTAATTTCTATCGATTGGTATTGGGTAATATCATAGGTGAACAGGTCGCTATAATACCCCTTGAATAAATAGTTCTTGTCCCATTTATCATCAATTTTATAATATTTATACAGGTTGAATTTTTTCTCCAGCGCAAACATAAGTTCGTCTGATTTCAAAACCTGTAGCATTTGTTCGGCGTTGTTATCTTCACCAAAAGCAAGAAAATCCTTAGATTCATCTGCATGCTCCGATAAAAAGGCACGCGACATGTTATTGTTCTGGGTAGGGAAAAGTGCAACCGTAGCTTTATATTTTTCAGGGATAATAAAAGCGGCAATGGTAGAACCGATCATGGCCAGAATAGCAACTATCATCAATTGCTTCCATTTGCTTATAATAAAAGTAATCAGGTTACCAGAATCAAAAAAAAGTGGTCTGTTTTCGTTACTCATAAATACGTTCCAAATAATATAGGGGACGACAAAAGTAAGATATTTAATTAATTATCCAATCTTTACTGTTTTCAGCAACGATTTTACGTTTACCACGCCGGTTGCAAGTGCCCATATACCGGAGGCTGCAACAAAGGAAACGAATGAAACTCTCCAATCGAGGTTCAACCGGGTTGAGAAGTAAGCTAAACCAAGGACGCCGGCCAAAAAGATAAGTAATGTGAGGAACATTTTTGGCAACGCCTGAAACTTGAAAACCCGTTGGGCAACAAATATTTGCAACCCAGGCACCAGCAATTGTGTCATTAAGCTTGTTATAGCAGCACCAAGTGCATGAAAATGAGGAATCAAGATCAAGTTCACAATAATATTGAAAGCCATTCCCAATCCGGCAATAATATTCATGTATTTAAGATTCCCGTTAGCAGTAAGCAAGGTGCCAAAAACGTATTGGGTAGTGGTTCCCATAAAACAGCACATTAATATGCGGAAAACCATTGCAGCCTCGGCTACATCCCCCACATAGAGCATTTTCATAATATTTTCCGCATAAAAACAGCATCCGGCGGCAACCACCAATGCTAATGCAAAAAGCAGGGTAAAAGAGGTTTTCACAAGCGATTCCACCGAGTCTTTTAATTTCAACATACGTGCAAAAATGGGCAGGAGAAGCCCTGCAGCCAAAAGGGCTATCATATTGGTAGCATCCAGCAGACGGAAAGCCTGTACGTAAATCCCGGTTTCGGCACCATTGTCATGCACCAGGCGCTCGAGCATGATTTGGTCTATCCGGTTATAAAAGGACATAAGCATTACAAGAATAGCAAATGGAAAGCTCTTCTTTAATATCATCATGCTGAATGTTCTTGTCCACTCAAATTTTATAAAGCCGGCTTTTCGAACAACAATGGTAAATGCTATTATAGCAACACTCAGGTAGGCGGCGGTCTGTATATATACATAATCCATTATGTCAATATTGTGTGCAATAAAATGCCCCCAGATAAAAGGAGCACAAATTGCAATGCCAATCATTCGGTCGGTAGCGGAAAGTATGCTGTCTGTTTTAAATAAGTGCATACCGGAAATATTCGAACGCAGGTAAAGCACAAATGAAATAAGAAACTGGCTGAAACAAAGTATAAGCAAAAGTTTGATACGTCTGTAGTCATATCCAATAAGCAAACCGGTAGATAAACAAACTACAACAAAAACCACAGCAAGAAACAACTTAAGCACCACAAGCCTCGAAAAGTGCTTGCTGAGCAGGTGCGTGTTCTGCGCTATGTTCCGGTTATTGAAATTGGTTATGCCCAAATCAAGCAATATGCTAAGTACAAATGTTAAGCTTGCCAGTGCTGAATACACCCCATATTCTGTCTTCCCTACAATGTTTTGCACAGTGCGGTCTATCCCCAATATCCAAAAAGGCTTAATGGATAGATTAAGCGTGAGAACCAGAATAAGATTGGTGATGAAAGTTTTTTTCATTCTTTATAAGAGGCGCAAAAATAAACGAATTATCCTAATAGAGATGATTGAGGGGTTATGAGTTATAAGTTATAAGTTATGATCCTCATTTTATTTTGCCTGGTAATTTCTAAAACTTATAACTTATAACTCATAACTTATAACTATTTTTGGGGTTATCTACTATCGGATGGTTAATGTTAAAATGATATCGATTGCAAAGGAAGAAGAACGGTTTGCCGGGGATAAATTCTCGCTTGCCGATAAAAACCTGCACCTTTCTGTTGAAGTAAGAGAGAACAATGTATTTGCCTGCCTGCTCAACAAGGAAACCAATATGTACCTTGCCTGGGCATCTTATAACAGAAGAGATGGAAAGGATATGAAGCGTTCGCTGGACAGTATCCTGAAGGAAGAAATTCTGAATTACGGGCCATCCAGTTCTTCTGTAGTATTTACGCATAACAGTGCCATGCTTATTCCGGCCGGCTTTTACACGGCAGGTTCGGTGATGGATTACCTGAAACAGCAGAACCTGATCAAGTTGGGTGAAACACCCTGTGCCGATTTCATTAAAAACAACGATTGTTACAGCGTTTACGCAGTAGATACTGTTGACTATTCTTTACTAAAAGAAAAATATCCGCAGGCTGCATTCAGGCACCATTCTTCGGTTTTTGTGGAATACCTGATGGCCTTGCACAAGGGCAGCAATACGAATGAAGTGCATGTATTTGTTTTTAATGACTACATGGACGTTGTTGCATTGCAATCAGACAAATTGCTTTTATACAACCGCTATTATTATCACACTCCGAATGATTTTGCCTATTTCCTGATATGGGTGTATGAAGAACTAAAACTAAAACCGGTAGACTGTCCTTGTTTCCTTTACGGTGAAATAATGGAAAAATCGGAAATGTTTGATCTGGCCTGGAAGTATTTGAAAAATGTGCGCATTGCAGAAAAAACAAAAAGATTTACATTTTCAAACCTGCTTGAGAACATTCCGGCGCACAGGTATTATTCGCTTTATATGCAATACCTATGTATATAGGAGGAGGCGATTTAAAAGGAAGGGCAGTTCCTTCAAAATACTTGCCCATCCGTCCCACAACAGGCAAGGCAAAGCAAGGTTTGTTCAATATTTTACAAAACCATTTTCTGTGGGAGGAATGCGATGCCCTCGACCTTTTTTGCGGCACCGGAAGCCTTACATACGAACTGGCATCACGCGGCTGCAAACAGGTTACCGCGGTTGATATTAGCAATGGGTGCTGCAACTTTGTGCGGAAAAACATAAAGCATTTTAATTTACAGAACGTGTTTGCCGTTAAAAGCGATGCACTCTCATTCCTGCGCAGCCACACACAGCCATTTGATATTATTTTGTGCGACCCACCTTACGATTACCCCCACTACCCTATCATTCCGCAACTTGTTTTTGAAAGGAATTTACTGAAGGAAAACAGCTGGCTGGTTATTGAACATTCCAAACGCACTTCGTTTGCTGAGCATCCAAACTTTATTCAGCAAAGGACTTATGGCGAAGTAAATTTTAGCTTCTTTGGCCGGAAAGAATAGTAAATGACTTTGTCCTCTTGAGACAGCTCGTGCCTTTGTCATCCAAGGATCTGTGTTAAAAACAGATTCTTCACTGCGCTCTGAATGACAATCTCACGCTTCTTACTAAAACGGCACTTTTTATTTTACCATATTTTACGCTTTTAACTTTTTTCATTTGCGTAAAACATCCTTATTATTTGATATTCAAATTGTTACAAAAACACTAAGTTACACAATGTAAACTCTTATCTATTTGTATAATAAATGTCACGCATTTGCCACACACATAAGTTTCCCTTTTTATGAGGCTTATTTACCTACCTATTAATTTTTTTATACTTTTGTTCTATACTGTTTCCCCAATAAAAACACAAAACACATGAAAAAATTTACATTTATTTTAGTTCTGGCACTTGGTTCATCGCTCCTTACTCCTTTAGCAGCGCAATATGTTGATCTTTACAATTTTGTTGCACCTGTTGGTGCAGAGCCATTTGGTACCCTAACGCTGGCAGGTGGCAAACTATATGGAACCGCTTATCTTGGCGGAGCGAACGACAGCGGAAGTATTTTTTCTGTAGATACAAATGGAGCCAACTATAAAGATCTGCACGATTTTGCCGGCCCTGATGGCAAACAACCAAACAGCCCATTAACCATTATCGGCGGTGTTTTATATGGCTCTGCCAATGCTGGAGCAGCTCACGACAGTGGCTGTATCTTTGCTATCGATACAGATGGTACCAACTACCGCGACCTCTATGATTTCTCAGGTCCGGATGGAAAAAATCCATACAACTCACTGGTGCAATCGGGAGGAGTATTTTTCGGAATTGCTGACGGTGGAGCACATAATTTGGGTTGCATCTTCAAGATAGATACCGATGGAACAGGCTATAAAAAGCTATTGGATTTTGCGGGCGTATCAAATGGAGAATATCCGCTTGGCATAATTTTAGTTGGAACAAAATTGTATGGAACTACTTTAATTGGAGGTGCAAATTCCCTTGGCTTAGCATACTCGGTTGATACTACAGGCCTTAACTTTAAAGACCTGTTAAACTTCAATTCCCCAAGCGGTTACGAACCTTTCGGCGGATTGACCTATTCTAACGGTATGTTATTCGGAGCTACTGCATACGGCGGAACAGGTAGTCAGGGTATATTGTTTTCAGTTGACACTTCAGGCAACAACCCGAAACGCCTTTATAATTTTAGTGGAACCGATGGTGCGCAACCAGAATATGCGGGTGGTTCACCAACCATTATTGGTGGTAAATATTATGGCACAACTTACTTTGGCGGAGCGCATGACAGTGGTGTAATATTTTCAATAGATACCAATGGAAGCAACTACAAAGACCTATATGATTTCACAGGCCCTGATGGAGCAAATCCCGAAGGTTCGATAACAGTGGGTGGGGTTTTCTACGGTGCTACTGCATTAGGTGGAACAAACCATGTTGGGGTGGTTTACAGCTTTGATACCACTAAAGTTTTAACTGCTATTAATAAGTCATCCGTGGGCAGTGGACAGCTATCCGTTTATCCAAATCCGAGCAAAGGCGAGTTTAAAATTGAATTAAGGAATGTTGACGGAGGTATGAAAAACATTCAAATTTACAATGAACTTGGACAAAATGTGTATTCGCAATCCAACATTCAAAATTCAACCTTTACCATTTCTTTAAACCAACCTAATGGAGTTTACCTATATAGGATATTAACTGAGAAAGGAGCCTTGGTGTGTGAAGGGAAGATAGTTGTGCAGAGGTAAAAACAATCTGGAAAAAACTTATATCTTGAGGATAAAGAAGAATAGTTTCATATTTATACTATTTTCACTTCTATTATTTTCCTGTCACCCGGCAATAAGGTTTACCAGGAAAAAGTTTTTCACCCAAAGATTTAATCCGCCGGGAACCATTAAGATAGGTGCTAACCTATACTATGATGAAACGGAATGCACCAATACTAACTACAGAGAATATCTTTACTGGACATGCAAAGTATATGGCGATACCTCTGTAGAGTATAAAAGTGCTCTTCCCGATACCCTAGTCTGGAGGAAGACTTCTCCCTGCCTTGACTCCCTGGCACATTATTACTTAAGACACCCCGCATATCAAAATTACCCGGTGGTGGGCATCTCTCAAAAACAGGCATGGGATTATTCCAAATGGAGAAGCGACAGGGTAATGGAATATATATTGGTATCTCTCAAAAAATTCAATTGGGATTCACATTCTGACCGAAACACCTGCTTTACGATTGAAAGATATTTTTCAGGACAATATCAGGACCTAAAACCTGATACAACCATTAAATATTATCCGGAATATAGCCTGCCGACACAAGATGAATTTCTTGCCGCAGTACATTTTTCCGATTCGGCTGATGCGCACGAAAAGGGGTTTTTTATCCAGGAGAGTATTATCCCATGCAATGGAAATACATTTAAAAACAATCCAACAGTGCCTGTATTCGCAGGCTATCATAAAGCCATTTGGAATTTAGAAGGGAATGTGCGGGAATGGCTCGCGGAGAATAATGCTGTTTTCGGCGGTGCCTGGAATGAACACTATATTCCTCATTTCTTATATCCGCATGACAGTTTATCTATAGAGGATGCTTATACTGGTTTTCGTAATGTATGCCGATGGGTTAAGGTGAAAAAAGAGTATTAGTTAACTTGATAGTTGAGCAGAAATAAAGTTATCGGGTTTTCAATTGCCGTCTGCTTCAGCAGACGGAATAAATTACACTAAACTTTTTGCTTTAGCCTCAAACGAAAACTATATTTAAGGCTAAAGCCGATTTTTTTATGTTTTCTTTGTCCGTCAGCTGAAGCAGACGGCAATTGAAATATGTTGTACCCACGTCACTTTTTCTGTTTAAACGGATTTCCGAACTCAGGGTCCTTTACAAAAGCCGAATCAGTAAGGCAATGCAGAAAAGCAATTATTTTTTGCTTTTCTAAATCTGTCAGGTGAAGTCCGCCACGGTTTACAAAAGCCATTTTAGTATCTATGTTAACACAGTTGTGAACTCCGCTGCTGTAAAAATCGAGCACTTCGTTTAAGGTTTTAAATCTCCCATCGTGCATATATGGGGCAGTCAGTGCAACATTTCTTAGCGATGGTATTTTGAATTTTCCATAATCACTGCTCTTGCCCGATATGGCACCTAGCCCCGGATCTTTGTATTTTTTAATATCATAGACTGAATCAAGTCCGTTGTTGCTATATGTGAGTATTGTTCCCAATGCATCTGCATCGGTGGTGTGGCAATGGAGGCAGTTTCCTTTGGTCTGGTCATTCACCAGAACAAATCCTTCGTATTCATCGGTGGTATACGCGGCATCACCTGTCAATACTTTGTCGTACTTAGTTCGATAGGAAAGCAGCGTTCTTACAAACTGTGCAATTGCCATCGAGATAAGTGTGCTGTCAATTTTCCGTTCTCCAAAAACTGCGCTAAATTTTTCGGAATAAAAAGCACTGGCACTTATTCTTTTTTCGGCTATTGCCCAATCCAGATCCATTTCATCGTGCCGTCGAACGGGAGTAAAAATTTGCTGTTCTACAGATGCAGCCCTTCCATCCCAAAACAAAGACGGGTACCAGGCAAGGTTAAAAAGTGCGGGAGTATTGCGCTGCATCAGGCCGCCCTGCAACCCTTTGCTGAATTGGTTTGGCGAATCGCTGAATGCATAACTTTGTTTATGGCAACTGGCACAGGAAAATGTACTGTCATGGCTTAGAATAGGGTCATAGAACAAATACCGGCCCAGTTCTGCACCTTCGTTGGTTACAGGATTCAGCTTATTTTCCGGCATAGCCGGAAAGTGATTCAGTAATGGAAACCGGTATGGAGTGCCGGAGTATATGGATTTAAATGAACTGAAAAAAATTAACAGCGTGCACAAGGCAAATACACTTCCGAAAATAAGATTTCTCCTTTTCACCTTAATTCTTTTTCAGCCAGATCCTGTAGGTTTCAGTTATTGCAGATGTTTTAACTTTAAGCGTATACCATCCGCTGGGTTGCGATGCAATGTTTACAAATGAATCTCCGGGACCAAGGTTGGTTTGTTGCACCACCTGCCCTGCTTCATTAATCAACTCTGCACTTTGAATTCTGAAACCGGGTCCTTTATCTTTGGCCCGTATATATACAAGCCCGGTTGTAAGACGTGGATAAACCATCAGATAAGCATCTTTGTTTACTTCATGCACGGGATGAACAACCGTAATGTGAGCACCAAAATTATCCATCATCCATCCTTCGCGGTTATTATTTACCGAGTCGGAGGTAAACCGGAAACGGATACGGAGACTGTCAATTACTGGCATGGTACTCAAATTAAAGCATAACCAGATATCCCGCCAGGTACTGTCAGTTCCGCTTAAAGCAGTATCTCCGGAAGGCAACACCATTTGGTTAGCCGAATTGAACCCTATAAAATTATAAACATAGGGCTGGCTGCTGAATACATTGCGCCATGTTTTACCTGTATCCATTGAAAATTCAACTATGCCTCCGTCACGGCCGCTGTCCATGTCGAGCTTTTGAACCCACTGGATGGCATACATGGAGAAATGAATAAAATAAGTTGGGACTGCAAATGAAAATATTGACGTATTATTTATGGGATAAGCCAGTGAAGTATCCGTAACTATAACATTGGGGCGGGAATATGCACTATCGAAAAAGTGCTTATGCGGGCGGCCTATCTGCCAGATATTTTGTTTGCTTGTATCAAGATGAATGATAATGGAGTTAAGCTTTGATGTATCGGCCCCATCAAAAAGCTGGGTATAACTTTGCGCATTCCCGACATGAAAACCCAATAACAATATAGCTAAAATTGAGAGTATATTTTTTTTCATACCAGCAGGATTTTTACGTTAGTAGTTCAAAATTAGCAAATTCTGAACATAAAAAACATAATATTTTGCTAAAATGAGAAAATAATTTATTGCGTTCCACCGAAGCCCCGAAATGGTTGAGATTTACTATTCCATTCAGGAATAAAACATTGAAATTGCGATAGAATATCTGTTGAATATCAACTTTACTCAATATTTATAGGTCACCGCAAAAGGCACCGGATTTTATTTATCTTCGTATAAATATTGATTGAAAATTAAATGAAAAACCTGAAAACTTCAAACCCGGTTGCTACCAAAGAAAGTGCTTCTTTAGAAAAGTACCTGAAAGAAATTTATTGCGAAAAACCTTTAACGTCTAGGGAAGAAGTGGTGCTTGCAAAAAAAATTCAGGATGGAGATAAAAAATCACTTGAAAAGCTTACAAGGGCAAACCTGAAGTTTGTCGTATCTATTGCTAAGGAGTATTATAACCAGGGACTGCCTATTCTCGACTTGATCAGTGAAGGCAATTTGGGGCTTATGAAAGCTGCCCAACGCTATATCCCTACTAAGGGAATCCGATTCATGCCTTACGCTGTTTGGTGGATTCGCCAAACCATAATTCAAGCCTTAGCCGAACAAGCAAGTATTGCTCGCCTGCCGGTAAATAAAGCCGAGCCACTTAATAAATTGAATAAAGCATTCCTGCAAATGGAGCAACATTTTAAAAGAGAGCCATTCCCTGAGGAGCTTTCTGAAACACCGGCGTTACCAGCAGCAAAGAAAAAAATCGCGATAAAAGTTCCTGTTTCAAAAATGAACCCGTTTGCCAATGAAGATGCGAAACAAATAGTAAAAAAAATAAAAGCAGTCAAAAAAAGGTAAAGTCGTACATTACGACTATGCTACGACGCTTATCACAATATCAAAAGGTTTTGATACCGATATTTTCTTCTTTTTAGCTTTTGGGGAATTGGCTTCCTGCTTATAGAAAGAAGATTTTCCGGGGAATAATTTATTGAACATTCCGCCTTTTTTCCCGCTGAAAAATGCGCCGGGATTAAGTGAAGAATTAATTACGTAACCATTGGTAGTGTCTGCAGGGAAAGCTTTAATAATAGCAGGGCTGAAATCTTTTCCTTCCACCTTTACAAAAAACAAAGGTGTCTTTCCATTGGAGTCAAACTTATTTACAAATGTGCCATAGTTCTGTTCGCTTACCTCTCTAATTACCTTTACAGCTGTAGCCGAATCAGGATAGGTGCCGTCACCAAAAACCCATTTTTTAGTACTGTCTTTCTTAATCACAAAACCACTGTCGCCAGGATATATAAAAGTTAATTTATTCCAGGTAGTAACTTCGGCGGGCATTTCCTTTCGGTCTCTCCAGTTGTCGAATTCATTCGCAAGGTTCATGGAAAGGAATCCCGGAATGGCATATACTTCATTTTGCCCCGAAATTCGCATATAGCTTATGGCTTGCTTCTGCTGCGGAATGTAGGAGAACCGGCCAACAATAACATCTAACACTGTATCCTTATCATAAAGCAAAACCACACGGGTGCCAAGTGAATCATTCACATTAAAATCTTTCCAATCTTTCGGGTCATTGGTACCAAGCCTATCGGGGCTTATCTGTTCCAATTGCGAAACAGTATAACTGGCAGAACGCGGTTCAGCACGGGAACCAATGTCGCCCTGCATAACATACCAATATTTTCCTTTACGGGTAAACACATAGGGCTTTTGTTTATTCTGTTTACTGAAAATGATCATTCCGTCGAGCTTGTTCGTATCAATCTTCGGTATGATAGCTGTTTTAAATGTATTCTCTCCCCTTTTGTTGCTTATGTAACGGAACAATCCGAATATGGCAAGTGCCAAAACCAAAATGAGCAATAAACCTTTGTTGCCTAATTTCCTGATCATAGAATTTCCTCCATGCGTTTTTTACGAATCACTTTTTTCACCTGCATACGAATAATGCCATACAAAATAACAAGCAATATGGGCAGTGAAAAGTTAAGATATTTCAAAAATAATTTCATCCTATCGCTCACATCCTTAATTGGATTATAAGTTACCACCTTGCCGCGTAATTCAATGAGCCCGGTGTTGTCGGCGAGCCAGTCAATTGAATTAGAGAACAAGTTTACATTATCCTCCTCCACTTTTCTTGCCTGTTTTCCGCTGCCATTCACAATAAAATCGCCATTGGCAATAATAACAATCCGTGAATCGGAAGAACCACCAACACCAGTTATTGCTGCAGCAACTGTTAATCCGGAATAAGGAAATTCTCGTTGTGTCCAGTTATGATTCAATTCGAACTTTACAGGTGGTGTCATTAAACCGGTATAGTTAGAGGAAAATGCAAGCGGTGTGAATTTTTCTTTCGTGCTGTCGCCAACAAATTTAATATCGGTAGCAAATGGCAGCATAACCTCGTGCAGATCTTTTGATATAGGATGATTGGAAAAGCTATTGATCATTGGCAGGTAAGGGAACGGAATTTGAATTGTTTGCCCATTTAGGTTTTGTCCAACATAACCGCAGGTATGATCTACCAAATATTTATTATCCAGCATAATTCCTTTTCCTATCAGCCATTGCGAAAAGCCAATATGGTCGAGGTTTCCGGTGCCTGAGCGCAGATCGGGGTCAAGTCCGTTATAGGCTATCAGCAACCTGCCGCCTCTGGCCAAAAAGGCATCCAACTGGTTCAATTGTCCGGCACGGAATGAATCTTTCGGATTTACGATAGCAATAGTTTTATATTGTGCCGGTATGGGCGTAGCATCATCGAGCTTCACTTCCTGCAATGCGTGCAGTGAATTAACTGAAGATGCCATCTGCATCATTTCATTCAAAGCTGATTCATCGTTACCCTCTAATACTCCTATGGGATCCTTCTTATCAATTGATATTTTTTTTATAGCATTTGATAACAGGTACTCAAGGGAACTGCCTGGGTCGATGAAGGGAAGCACCTCGGTTTTATCGCCCATTTTTACAACGGCACCGAGATAGACCTTCACATTTTTCATTTCATCTTTATCGCGCACCTGCAGCGGAAACGGATTTACACCATTCTTCTGGGCAATTGCCTCAAGGCTGTCGCTCTTATTCGGATTGATAAAATTAAATACAACTTTATTTCCCGAACGGGCAGCGTATTCAATGAGCAGGTCCTTTAAATCAGATTTTGCACGCGTAATGAGCGGAATGGAATTCTCAGAATAAAATGCGGTAACAGTCACCGGTTTTTTTAAAGAACTCAGAATATCTTTTGTGGAGGAACTAAGCGTGTAACGTCTGTCGCGGGTTAAGTCTAAACGGAAAAAATAGAAATATGAAAACACATTCACCACCACTACAATGGCTGCCATCAATAAAATACCGGTTGTTAAATTCTGACGCTTATTCATATTTATTCCGACACATTACGTTTAGCCAGTGAAACTTCCGCTATTATCATTCCGAGTAAAATAATACTTCCGAAATAGATCACATCTCTGCTATCGATAACCCCCCGGGAAATACCATCCACATGGTTTTGCATACTCAGGTAATTTAATATTTCTCCGCCATTTCCCTGCAAACCTGAGCCCACAGCACCGAACAGATATTGAAAGAATATGCCCGTGAAAAGTGAAACCAGAAAAGCCACCACCTGATTGCTTGTCAGGCTGCTGGCAAACATACCGATGCTTATGTAGGCAGCACTCATAAACAACAGACCCAGATAGCCGCATACCACCACTCCTAAATCTATTTTACCCAGAAAATATATGGTGATAACATATGGCAATGTGCATAGCAGGGCAATAAGTATAAGCATAAAGCAGGCTAAAAATTTACCCCATAATACCTGCCAGTTTGTAATTGGTTTAGTAAGCAAAAGTTCAATGGTTCCGGTTTTGGTTTCTTCTGCCAGCGAACGCATGGTAAGTGCAGGAATAAAGAAAAACAAAGTCCAGTAGGCAATGGTGAAGAAGGATTGCAGGTTGGCTTGCTTAACAAAGAACACATCATGGTCGTAAAACCAAGTGAAAAATCCGCTGAAACCCAGGAACGCCAACAGCAAAATATACGCCACCAGCGAATCGAAAAACATCCGCAGTTCCTTTTTAGCTATTATTAATGATGGGTTCTTCATGCACTAGTTTATCGTAAGATCATGGAAAATATCTTCGAGGCTGGTTTCAAATGGAACCATTTCAGTGAGGGTCCAGCCTTTTTCCACACACATTTTAAATATTTCACGTTTTGGTGCAGCAAATTTATCGCCTTGAATTTCGAAATTACTTTCCGATCCGGGCATTCCTTCCACACTTAGTATTGAAGAGAGCCCGCGTAATGCAACAGCGATATCTTCAGTCTTTCCGTCCTCTATTTTTACACGAATCAATTCCCTGCCCTTAGCTTGTTTGCGCAAATTTTCAGGAGTACCGTCGGCCACAATTTTTCCTTTATTTATGATTAGTATCCGGTCGCATGTTGCTTCCACTTCCGGCAAAATATGCGTACTAAGAATTACTGTTTTTTGTTTACCTATATCTTTTATAAGCTTGCGTATTTCAATGATCTGGTTAGGATCGAGACCAGTGGTGGGCTCATCCAGAATTAAAACTTGAGGGTCATGAATCATTGCATGTGCAAGACCAACCCGCTGCCTGAATCCTTTCGACAGCTCTCCGATCAATTTATGTTTCTCGCCTCCAAGACCGCATACCATAAGCATTTCGCGCACCCGCCGATGCATCTTTTCTTTTGGAACACCTTGCAAATTTGCAGAAAACTCCAGGTAATCCATTACAGGCATATCCAGGTAAAGCGGATTATTTTCCGGAAGGTAACCGATCAGTTTTTTAACCTCTTCGGGATGCGTTGTAACTGAATAACCACCCACTTCCACATCACCTTCGCTGGGCGAAATATAGGAAGTAATAATTTTCATAGTAGTGCTCTTGCCTGCTCCGTTAGGGCCTAAAAAGCCAAGCACTTCCCCTTGATTGATGCGAAAACTGATACCATCAACGGCTTTATATCCCTTGTAACGCTTACTAATATTTTTTACTACTACTTCCATCGGTTGATCTGACTGCTTTTTTAAAGCGCACCAAAATTACGTTCTATTGAAAAAAGCGGTTGTTAAAAAATGTTAATAAACAGGTTTATACAGGGTTTGGTAATGACGATGATGCTCTCCGAAATAATTATTACGTTTGTTCTTACATGGATAAAAAAGTGAGAATGCTAAAGGCATGTACCTATATAATAGGATTGCTTCTTTTGGTGAGCGTGTTCAAAAATATTTCCTACCCCTTATTTTGGGCCGATGAAAGCATGACTGCCATGGGCTCGGAAAGAGTTGTAAAGTTTGGATACCCTAAAGTGCACGATGGTAAGAATGTGTTAAATGATATGTTTTGCAGCACCCCGAGAGTTGCAGTAAATACTAAGGATGATGCTTTTATTGGTGGTGCTAATTGGGGCCAATATTACTTTGGTGCTATAGGTTACACACTCGCCAATTTATCAGATGACCTGTATACCAAAACAGGTATTTACCGTTCTACCTTTGCAATAATTGGTCTGTTAGGTCTATTCCTTTTGGCATTTGCAATTTCAAAATTATTCGATGATAAATTCTACCGGACCTTATTTCCTTTCCTGTTTTTACTGGCGGAATTAATTTCTATTTCACTCACATTGCATTTGAGGGAAGTCCGGTACTATTCCCCTGCCCTGTTCATCTCCTGTTTGATAATATCGCTTTATGCTTTGCACCGATTCAGGATACCATTCAATAAAATATTTTATTCAGCATCACTCGCTATATTGTTATGGATAATGTTCAATATGTTTTCTCCCTTGTTTTTTATTTTTATCCTGACCATAGGTATTTCAGAAGCTATTATTGGTATCACCCAATATTCAATAACAAAAAAACCCGTTGATATTTTTAAATCTGTACTTCCTACGTTAATCGCACTGATCATTTCCTATATCGCCATCCATCATCTGCTCGATTATTTTAAAACCTTCGAAATGAAAAAAATCCTTGATGATTTCTATCATTTCAATTCGGCTATGTATTGGTGGCACTTTTCAAATGAAATGAGGTACTTCTATAAACTGGAGCTGCTATGGCTCGCATTGGCTATGCGACTTGGAGTTATGCTGAATTTCAAAAAAGCATCGGGCATGTATCACAAACAATTTAGTGCTTCCAATTTCCTGACCTTGCTTTTTATTGTTTTCCTTTTCTCAGCCCCGAATATTGATTCACCCATGTTTACCCGTTACCTGATTTATATGCAACCTGTAATAGCCATTATAGCTATTATTGATTTTATAGTTTTATTAAGCATTTACAGGAAAAATTCAAAAACAATCTGGAATCAGCAAACGGGAATACTTGCCGGGGTATTTGCAGTTCTTTTCGGATATACGTTTTTTGAAAACCTTCCGTCCATTGAAGGCCATGTTTATGAAATGACCAATCAATACAAGGGCCCGCTTGATTACACAATTCCGTATATAAAGGCAACCTACCCTGCTACCGGAAGCCTGACTATCGCAACCAATTATGAAGAAACAAGCTATATGTATTACCTTAAAAGCAAAGTGGTAGTTGGGTTTGTGGGCAACAATCTTCCGGAGGATACGGCGGCTTCTCCTGATATTATTTCCTTCCGGCAATCATTGGGCAGTAACTATGAAAAAGTTTTCGATTATTATCTTGGTAAAGCTAAATATACCCGCACTGCATTTGATGCCAAAGATATTCCGCTGAACAACATACCTGAACTTAATTTTGATATGCCAATATACAACCATTATTTTAAATCGGCTCAAACAGATAATGAGGGAGGAAAAGTAAATTTACTTATAAAGATGTGATCACTCTTCACTCACCGGCTTCCCGCAATAGGCCTCTAAATGAAAGACAGGCTCAAATTGCTTGCCGCCTTCCCGTTTATCGAATATTATAAATAATTTTTTATCTTTTAATTTCCATTTAGCATTGAAATAGGTTGTGTAGTGATAAAGTTTTCTGTTTTCCTGTTTATACTTTTCAGGCATTGTATTAGATGTTGAATCCGGCTTTCCATATAATATTTGAGCTTCCTGAAAAAGTACCAAAACACGTTTTCTCATTTTTAAATAGACCTCATCGCTTTTGTCCGAATATTCAGGCCCTCCAAATATATCAAGCCCCAAAGATGTTATTCCTCGATTATCAAAATCAAATCTCCAGGTTCCATTTTCAGTAGTTAGGGTATCTTCAGCCATCCAGGAATTTGCAGGTTCCACAACCTGTGAGGCAATCAAAGGGTGCAACTTTTTGAATTGTGCTCCGGTTATTCCGTTGTCATGTCCTTCACTGAATTCTTTTCCGGTTCCAATGGATATAACTTCCAAAACATAATTGCAACCTTCTTTCATTTCCTCTTGTGTTGGCGGTGGTCCATTCATCACGAAGCGTTTATTATGCCCTGGACGGGATATTTCAATGCTTAACAAGTTATTTCCTTTTACCCATTTCGCAATAAAAAATGTCACCTTCTCTTCGTTACTATCCTTCTTCCCGATAGGTTGCCCGTAAAAAAACGAAGGGCTTCCATATAAGGATGTGAAGTGATTGTATAATGACAGAGTTCCTTTCATCAAATGATTGTATTCCGATGAGTCGGCATGAGGATAATAATAACATGGCCCTTTCATTATCTTCGATTGGAAATCATAGGTGCATACTGTATCCCTGATAAGCGTATACGTAGTGTGCCCATCAATATACTCAAGGGTTTCATCGGTATAAATGATCGAGCTCATAGCTGAAACATCTGGCTTAAGTCCTGGAAAAATCCTTTTAACTTCACCCAAAGAAGTACCAAATCTCATCTTATCCAGTTGGGCCGAAACGACCATAGGGAAGAGCAACAGAAGTAAAATTTTAAGAAACCGTTTCATTTTCATTTCAGCCTTTCAGTGCTGTTCTTCTAAACTCAGCGCAAAGAATTGCAGTCGCCATAGCAGCATTAAGCGATTCAGCTCCGGTGTCTTTTCCGGGCATACGATAGGAAGGTATTTTTATGGAATGTGTTAAATAGTTACCCAATTCCGGGGAGATACCATTCGATTCATTCCCTATTATTAATACTCCAGTAGAGGATAAGTTTTCATTCAGAATATTGGCTCCGTCAAGCTTTGCGCCATAAACAGGTATATTTTTATCTCTGCAATCCTGCAAAATATTTCGCAGGTTTTTATAATCCACATTAATCCTGGCTATGGAGCCCATACTTGCCTGAACTGCCTTGGGGTTATATGCATCTACACATTCTGCCGTACAAAAAATGTATTGAATACCGAACCAATCTGCAATTCGTATAATAGCCCCCAAATTCCCCGGGTCACGAATATCATCCAAAACAAGAACGAACTCTTTTTGTAAATCCGGCAATCCATTGGCTTCAGCAGGTATACGGCATACCGCCAGAATACTTTGAGGAGTGGTTAATGCACTTAGCTTTTTCATCTCGTCGTCGGTAACAAGCGTAAAGGGTTTGTTTCCGAAATAATTTCCTGTTCCATACACATGCACTACTTCAATCCTTGGTGAGTCGAGCATTTCATCAACCATCTTTTTTCCTTCTGCAACAAACAGGTTCATCTGGTCCCTGTTCTTTTTCAGATGGAGCGACTTTACCAATTTTATCTGAGCTTTGGAAAGCATTTTATATTTTTTTAAAATTTATTATAGCTTTACGTACGCTACCTTCCTGTAACAACAATTTTTCCGCTTTTTCAGGAGATATGCCAAGTTCGCTTACCATCATCCTTGTGCCGCGTTTCACCAGTTTATTGTTCGATAATTGCATATCCACCATCCGGTTGCCTTTCACTCTGCCAAGTTGTATCATCACGCTTGTAGATATCATATTCAATACTAATTTTTGAGCCGTACCCGCTTTCATTCGTGTGCTTCCCGTTACAAACTCAGGCCCGGTAAGCACCTCTATAGGGTTATCAGATACGACTGACAACGGCGATTTTTTTGAACAACATATTGAACCAGTAAGAATCTTGTTTTTTCTGCATTGTTCCAGTGCACCTATAACATAGGGAGTGGTGCCCGAAGCAGCAATGCCTACAACCACATCCTTTTTTGAAATCTTATATTTCTGAAGGTCTTTCCAGCCTTGCTTTGTATCATCCTCGGCAAACTCAACAGCTTTGCGAATGGCAGAATCGCCACCTGCAATAAGCCCGATAACCTGCCCCTGCGGAACACCAAAAGTAGGAGGACACTCCGAAGCATCCACAATTCCCAACCTTCCGCTGGTGCCGGCACCCATGTAAAACAGCCTGCCTCCAACTTTCATTTTAGAAACAATACTAATTACTAATCGCTCAATAGCAGGTATCACTTTTTCCACTGCAATCGGCACTGATTTATCCTCATTATTAATACTGGCAAGGAGTTCACGCACCTTCATCTTTTCGAGGTTGTCGTAATGCGAAGTAGTTTCTGTCAGCGGGAGAGAGCTTTTCTTCATGACAGTATACTCTATTATTGAAGTGGAGGTAATGAAATCCTGTCGGTCACCAAAAAGGCGGCGGGATAATCCTTTTTCACGGTATTCAGGAAACGAACTGCTTCAAGCCTGTTCCGGAAATCGCCAACACTCACGCGGAAGTAAGGCTGCTTGTATGAAACATAGGACGACATTCCGGGGTACTTACCCGAAAAATCATTTTTGGTTTTATTCACAGCATTCCGGTCCTGGCTAAAGTCAATTTGCACGCGGAAACCCGGAGAAGCACCATGCGAATAACGTTGGTAATCGTACACTTTTTGTATCGTGTTCCTAACCACCGAAGGAGCATCAACCCTTATATTGGAATCGGGAGCCGGAGGTGTAGGAGCAATAACTATTACAGGGGCTGTTTTCGAAGTATCTTTAATAATACCTCCGTGTTTTGAAGTATCAGAAACAGCAATGCTTTTTTTAGAAGTATCTCTTGCAACAGGCGTTACCTGAGCAAACCCAGCCATTGAACTGAGGCAAACAAAACCAACCAAAACATATATCCTTAAACTCATGATGAAGATTTGGAATTCATACTTGCCCCTATTATCCATACCATTACCCAGATAAGAAGAAACGGCGCAGTAAGATCAATAAACAAAACTTTAAAAACAGCCAATGCCGCACAAACTACCGCACTTATCATAAAGCCTTTCACAGCAATGTTCTGGGTTCTATTTCGGATGAGATGGAAAGACATGGAATTATATAATAAGCCACAAAGATAATATATAGCTGCAAACACATTACCTGTGAATTGAATGCTCCCCAAAAAATATCACCATGAAATACATTAATGACTTTAAATGGATATATTCGCTCTATCCTGCTAAATTTGTCCCTTTCAAACCCCAATTATATGAAAATGCGCAAAGTAAAATATCTCGGATTACTAATTCTTGTACTTATCTGTTTTGTACCAAAACTGCAAGTGCAATCGCTCAAGAACAAAGCTATTCTTCAGGCGCGGGAAATGGGCGATACCCTTATTGCACGGTTCAATAATAAACTTTACTACACTTTAAGGACAAACAATAAATATACTGTAGTTGAAGGAAAGATCGCATTTCATACTTACAACCTTTACGATACATCGAAAGATATTATGCTGGAATATCTGACTGATAAGGCAGAATTAGTAAAACGGCTTCGTAGTGGCGACACCATCAGGGAGTGTTTCATGGCCGATATGACCCTCTCATTTAAAGATTTTACCGATGTTCAGGTTTATTCAGATGAACCCGTTACCGCTCCGCCTCCACCGGTAGTTAAAACAGAGAAAGCGGCAAAACATAAAATAGGAGCAAAACAAAAAGTTGAAGCACCTAAAAAAACTGTAGCAGTGCAAAAACATCCTGCAGTAAGGCATAGGAAAAAGAGCACTGAAAGTGTTCCCTTCAGCAAGCCAATTGTTTTTAACAACTGCGTTTTCGGACCCATTGTTGCTGACACTATGACCGACATTTATGAGGAAGATGCGCGCAAAAAAAAGAGGATGGAGTTTAAGGAAGATGTGATAATGGTGAACTGCACCTTTACCGAGGGAATTGAAATTGCTGACTGCGATTTTAAGAAAGATTTCGTATTAGCCGGACAACTGCTAAGTAAAACTGCTTCGCTTATTAACAACTGCGAGTTTAGTGGCATGTGCTATCTCTACAGCTCACCGGAACTGGGCAACTGGCAAAGCTTTTTCAATTTCAATTTTTGCAAATTCACAGGACCTTACATTTTTACTGCCACCAACTCCGACAGGGCTCATTTCAATATTTCACAATGTAAAATAAATGATGTTTTCTCATTCGGAAGAAGTGTTCCGGATTTTATCTCCAAAAAGTTCAGGCTTTCTTATTCAGGTACGGATTATTTCTACCGTCTTGATGATTACACCGACTGGTATTCCGATTTCCTGGAAAATAAATACACCAAAGAATACGAACTGGATGACGACAGCATTGAGGACTTTGCCCACAATGACCGTATTGTGTACAATGTGAAAGTTAGCGACACAAAAATAAAGTGCCTCGACCTTGCCAATACCAATATGTCCGATTGCAGTTTTGAAGATGTTACCATTGAAAAATGCGTTGATGCAACCGATTGCAGTTTTGCGTATTCTGCCGATTTTAAAGGCAAGCAGGCACTGGAAGATATTACCTTCCCGGGGAATGATGGCATCATTTATGCCGCTTTTAAAACCTTTTCACCCGAGGCACTAAAACTTGGAGTGTTCCTTCAGAAAATAAAGATACATCCGCTGGTGCATGACTATTTTGATTCCAGCACCGACTTTCTGGAAGACAACACCAATTACTATAACCTTATAAAAGATTATTCAGCTAAAAAATTCACCAATGATGAATTAGTAACCTCCCTGAAAGCCCGCTATGAACATGAAAAAGCACTATGGGCAAGAAGCTATTATTCGGCACACATGGCACACCCGGATGGGTTTGGTGATTTTATGTCAAGTACTTTCCACTGGGCATTGGGAGGATTCCTGGAAGCAACCGTTTCAACAGGGTACAAAGGAGAATGGAGATTCGGGATGTGGGTTTTGTTAGTTATACTAACCTTCAGCTCAATTTATTATTTTAAGCACCGCGAAGCAGTTATTGATTACCTGAATTCGATGTATAACAAAGATGCTGCGGCATTGGCCAGTTATGATACCTTAAAGGTGTATAAATCATTCAACCGCTTCCGCGATTTTATGAGATGCTTTTGGTTCAGTTGCCTTGTGTTCGTTGATCCACGCTTGCCCATTACATTTTTCAATCTTCGTGTAGGTTTGTTTGGCTTAGTGCTTGCCGAATGGATTTGCGGCTTGACAGCAATCTTATTATTCCTGGTGTTCCTTGCCAGCAACTATCCGTTTATACATAGTTTGATTGGAATATAGGGGAGTGAAAAGTGAATTGTGAATAATTTAGAACCATATTTTGCCCCAATTAGATTGTCATTCTGAACGAAGTGAAGAATCTGTTTTAAAATCAGATCCTTCGTACCTCAGGATGACAAAGGCACTTACTCCGTTACCTCTTCCGCCAACTGCATTTCAAACATCTCGCGGTAGCGGCCGTTTGCAGCAAGTAGTTTATCGTGGGTGCCATATTCAACCGCATGTCCGTTTTCGAGCACTAAAATATTATCGCACATTCTAACAGATGAAACCCGGTGGCTTATAATTACAGTTGTACGGCCATCCATGTATTTCTGAAGGTTGTATAGAATTTCCTGTTCTGTATTTGTATCAACTGCCGAGAGGCAATCATCAAGCACCAAAATATTCGGAGCTTTAAGCATAGCACGGGCTATAGAAACCCGCTGCTTTTGTCCGCCGGAAAGGGTTACACCCCTCTCCCCTACGTATGTTTCAAAGCCTTCATTAAATTCCATTATGTTATCATAAATGGCTGCATCTTTAGCGGCTTGCTCTACTTTCTTTTTCAAGTCATCCCCATGTCCATCCGTTGAAAATGAAATGTTTCCTGCAATAGTATCCGAAAACAGGAATACCTCCTGTGGCACATATCCAACCTTGCTGCGTAACGAAGAAAGGGTAATATTCCTAAGGTCGTTTCCATCGGCATAAATGGCCCCGGAGGTTGGGTCATACAACCTACAGATAAGTTGCGCAACCGTAGATTTCCCACTGCCCGTTTTACCAACAATACCTAATGATTCCCGCGTCTTAACCTTAAAGGAAACATCCGTCAACGCTTTTATTCCGGTATCAGGATACACAAAAGAAACATTTGAGAATTCCAGTTCCCCTTCCAGTTTCACTTCTTTTTTATCGTCGCCTTTAATAGTAGGTTCAGTCTGCAAAAATTCATTTATACGTGTCTGTGATGCTGCGGCTCTTTGCACCAGTGATGTAATCCAGCCCACGCTGGCTACAGGCATGGTTAGATTATTTACGTAAATTACAAACTGCAATACTTCGCCACTCGAAACCTTACCCACTAGCATTTCCTTTCCACCGATATAAATAATGAGCACAAGGCTGATACCGATTAAAAACATGATAAATGGCTGGAATAGAGCCTCCGCATTAACAAGGAACATATTTTTTTCTTTATACTCAAGGCAGGCAGTTTCGAAATCCTTTACCAATGTTTTTTCAAGCATGTACGACTTGATAACCCGTATGCCGGAAAAACTTTCCTGGGCTTTGGAGAACAGGTCGGAAAGCTTTTGTTTAACCTGAGTGCTCCGATTATTTATTAAGTTGCTTATATAGTAAACCGACAAATACAAAATTGGCAATGGAGAAAACACCCATAATGTATACGACATGTTTACCTTAAACATATAGATAAGTGTGAATGTAACCATTGTAATGGTGTTGGTAGTATACATAATAGCCGGACCAAAATAGTTGCGCACCTGACCAACATCCTCGCTTATGCGGTTCATAAGGTCGCCCGTGTTGTTGCGCTTATAAAAAGCCAGATCTAATTTCTGGTAATGTTCAAAAACTTCATTTTTAAGATCGAACTCAATAAGCCGGGAAGTTACAATAATGGTTTGACGGGTTAAGAAAAGGAAGATGCCACTTATCAAAGTCAGTCCGAAAAAAATAAATGCCAGTTTCATAATATGGCTAATTGCAGCCGGCATAAAACCGGGAGATTGGGAAATGTTCTTGGTAACCCAATTTATACTTTCAGCCAAAAACTCAACCGAATATACCTTTAACCATGCCGAAAGAGCTACGAAAAGCAGCCCGGAAAGCAATCGAACGCGATATTTATAGAGATATTTATTTAAATACTTTAACGATTTCATCTAAAAGTTGAGAATTGAATTTCTGAGCTGTTCCTATATAATGAACCATCCAATTGGGAGAGATTGCTTCGTTCGCAATGACGTATTTCCGCTCTGTTCGTCATTGCGAGGAACGAAGCAATCTCTTTAACAATATTTAACCACATGTATTTCAGGGCAAACCTACTCATTTTATATACTATTTTTGCTTTCAACTCTTTTTATTTCTATCAAACTACCAAAAGTCATTTATAAGTGTGTTTTATATTTAATATCTTTGCCCGCAACAAAGCATATTTCTATTCCGTTCAGCCACAAAATTAAGGATATTTCACCTAATAATCTTATAAATTATGATTGAGACAGCAGAGGCTAAAAAAACTGCCGCACAGGCGGATGACAGCGTTACAGGACAAATGATGAAATTCGACCATGAAGAAGTTTTATTTTGTAATGATAACAGTACAGGGCTCAAAGCCATTATTGCAATACATAACACTGTTCTTGGTCCGGGTTTGGGTGGTTGCCGCATCTGGAAATACGCTCATGAATCAGAAGCACTTACCGACGTACTCAGGCTTTCGAGAGGTATGACCTATAAAGCATCGGTTGCGGGGTTAAACCTGGGTGGTGCTAAGGCAGTTATTATTGGCGATTCAAAACATATTAAGTCTGAGGCATTAATGCGTCGTTTCGGGCGTTTTATTGATGATCTTGGTGGGAAATATATTACAGCGGAAGATGTTGGCTCCAGCAGTCATGATATGGAGTATATCCGTATGGAGACCCGCCACGTTACAGGTATACCAAAGTACATGGGTGGTAGTGGTGATCCTTCACCTGTTACTGCCTATGGAGTATGGTTGGGCATGAAAGCTGCAGCAAAAGAAAGATGGGGAAGCGATAGCCTCAATGGTAAAAAAGTGGCAGTACAGGGAATAGGTAATGTTGGAGAAAACCTAGTAAAGCACCTTACTGAAGAAGGTGCTAAGGTTTATATTTCAGATATTAACCAGGAAAAACTGAAAGAAGTAGCAGCCCGTTTGAAGGCTGAAGTAGTGGATTCGGATAAGATCTTTGATTTGGATGTGGATGTTTATGCGCCATGTGCTTTGGGTGCAACGTTAAATACAGCCAACATTGAAAAACTTAAATGTTCCGTTATTGCAGGTGCAGCTAACAACCAATTAGCCGATGAAAAACTACATGGCGAAATGCTGATGAAAAAAGGAATTCTATATGCTCCGGACTTTGTTATTAATGCCGGTGGGCTCATCAATGTTTATTCTGAGCTTTCAGGCAACTACAGCAAAGAAAGAGCCATGTCGCAGGCAGATAAGATATTCCATATTACAAAGGAAATTTTCCATGTTTCTGCTAAGGAAAATATCCCGACCTATTTGGCAGCTAACCGTATTGCAGAAAAACGTATCGAATCCATCGGAAAAGTAAAACTTAATCATTAAAGCAACCATGAACTATGAACGATGAACTATTTACAAATTAGTTTTTCATTCATAGTTCATAGTTTATAGTTCATAGTTAAAAAAATTGTTCTTTTAAAATATGTTAAATCGCCGCTACCTGCGCATCAAAGTGCTACAAGCCCTTTATTCCTTTTACAGGGATGACCGCTTTGACTTGCCTATAAAAGAAAGGGAACTCAAAAGCAGCGTCGATAAAATATATGACCTCTACCTCTATCTTATTCTCATTTTAAAAGAACTCCGCAATATTGCGGAACGCACGCTTGAGGAACGGAAGAAAAAAATGCTTCCTACTGCGGAAGACCTGAACCCGAACACACGTTTTATTAATGATCCTATCCTGCGTAAAATAGATAGCTCCCCCCTGCTTGCCCGCTTAAAAAAGGAAAGGGTTATTAATTGGACCATTGATGAAGACTCGGACTTTAAGAAGATATACAATGAAATAATGGCCTCGCCTGAGTTTAGTACCTATATGAATGCAGAGTCGGTTTCATTTGCCGAAAGCGTGAAGTTCATTCATTCCATTTATAAAAAATATGTTTCGGAAAATGAGATGGTAAAACAATATCTCTTCGAGAAGAACATTCACTGGGCCGGAGATTATACACTTGGCACCTTATGCGTTTTAAAAACAATTAAGAGCTGGAAGGAAGAAGACGCAGACATTGAATTGCTGCCATTGTATAAAGCTGACGATGATGAGGAGTATATGATAACCCTGTTAAGGCATACCATACTTGATGACGTAAATGTATCTGCCATACTAAAAGATAAGATTGCCAACTGGGAACCAGAGCGTATTGCTGCAATTGACATGCTGTTAATGAAAATGGCTATAACCGAAATACTGCAATTCCCCGGCATACCCGTTAAAGTTACCCTGAACGAATACATTGAAATATCCAAGATTTATAGCTCACCGAAGAGCAATACTTTCATAAATGGAATTTTAGATGCCGTAGTGAAAGACCTGAAAGCCCAGAACAAACTTGGTAAAACAGGCAGAGGGCTAATAGAGTAAAGAACTAAGAGTGAAGGGTTGATCTTAATTCTTTGAGATACAACTTGAACCCAAATACTTGAAACAAACACCTCCACCATTTTAATGCATTTTTAATTTAAAGATGCTTTTTGATTGACCCCGCGCATCAATCTTTTCTTATTATTACCTGTCCATTTTCAAAGACAGAAAGCGGTTACTTTATATGCGTGATAAGAAAACATTCAGTATTGCTTTTCCGGATATTTCAAATCTGGAGGTTACTATTGTGGAATCGGGTAAAGGAATTAGTTCAAAAACGAATACCCGAAAGTATTCTCATGCGGATATTACAAAGACCATAAAATGCGCTAATCCTGATTGTCGAAAAGGCGGGTTTAACATAGCTACCATACTTTGGCGAATGGCTTCAAATCAATCAGCCAGTTTTTCTGAAATAGTTAACTGTAGCGGGTTTGAAGGTAACCCTCAGACAAAACGAAAACGTAATCCTTGTTTAAATACTTTTCAGTTTTCTATCGAATTGAAATATAAATAGCCCAATACGAAGCGAAACTAGGTTGCCTGGTATTAGCAACGATACATGCGGTTAAATTGTGATTTAAATCATGATTTATTCTGACTTATTCTATAATTATTCCTTTCATTTCGTATTTACTTTGTATCATCAAACAAGAACGAAATGCCCCGTAAGGCATAAACAAAAGCCCAACCCCGTAAGGTTGGTTGAAAGAATAAAAAGTTTAAGTGGTTTATCAAAGTGTCGTGACTAAAAAGAACCTGATCCCGTAAGATCAGGTTCTTTTTATTTTCCCAGTATCCTGACCATTAATTTTTTGGAATCGACATAGAGTATTTTAAAGCGAAAATCCCTGATACTGGATTTAATTTCAATAATACTGTCATCGTGAAAAACATACTTTTCGGCATAGCCGATACGGATGTCAGACTCATCGGAACACATTACATTGCGGTATTGCACAAATTGAGAATCGGGCTTAAATTCAATACCGGAAACATATCCACTACCCCAATGATAAAGCCTTCCGCTGAATTTGGTTTTTTGAAATGTAATGGTATCACCTATTCCAAGGGATCCTCCATCTTCGTAATAGCCCATATAATGGTTGGTTGCCCAATGTCCCAATAGCACTTTTTCTTTATGTTTAACAGAACTAAAGGACACAAGAAAAAGAGAGACAGAAAGCAGATATAGCAGGGGTCTGTAATGCTTCATAACCCCAAATTTAGGAAATATTATTTTATTCTGAGTATTAAATCTCTGTTAACTGGAAATTAATGCCTCTGGTTTATTGCTGGTTCATTGCCGTTTTCAAATTATCAGAAAACTTAATATCTCGTTTTCCTATTTCTGGATAATCACCTTCCCTTCCCCTATCAGGCCTGCGTTTTGAGAAATAACACGGCAAAAGTAAACTCCATTAGGCTGATTATTAATATCAATGTGATTGTCACCCTGAGCTTGATTCAGGGTCGCAACTGTGACTTTTTGTCCCATTACATTATAAACCTCTACGGTTGTTTGGAATCCCGCAATATCTGCGGGATGACTGAGCGTAATTGTAAAAATACCATTGGAAGGGTTTGGATAAGCATTTATTGCAGTGGATGGGGAGAATATATTATTAGTTGATGCTGCAACGCTTGTATCAAACTTAAAAACAACTCCATTACCAGTCCCTCCGATAGTAGTCATTCCAAACATGGTGCTATTAGAAAAGGTTAGTGAACCAGTAGGTTGATCTCCATCTGTAGTATTAAAATTGTACAAGTCATGAAACCCTACTCCATTTGTATCAACAGAAAATATACAGCCATTATTATATGTTCCACCATATTGAGTCATGCCAAATAAACTTTTGCCCTTAAGACTTAATGTACCATATGGATTTTTACCGTTTGCTGTATTGAAATCCAAAATGTCTTTGTACCTGCTTCCATTTGTATCAATTGAAAATACATCACCACTATCTAAAGTCCCGCCACCGAACGTCATTCCATATAATGTTTTACCAGAAATAATTAATGAACCGTAAGGCCCTTTTCCATTATTCCCATTGAAATCAAGCAGGTCTTTATACCCTGTGCCACTAGTATTAATTGAAAAAACTAGTCCATAATTGTGAAGGCCACCATAATAAGTCATACCAAATAATTTGTTACCCGATAAAGTTAGGTCTCCATTAGGATTTTGTCCATTGGCAATATTAAAATCAAAAAGGTCTTTAAATCCAGTTCCATTAGTATCAATTGAAAAAATGTTACCATCACCATGCGTTCCACCGTTTACAGTCATTCCAAATAATGTGGTACCTGAAATAATCAGAGATCCTTCGGGAAAATTACCATCGGTAGAGAAAAAATCGTGTAAATCTCTAAATCCACTCCCATTAGTGTTTATTGAGAAAATATTACCATATCCATATGCGCCCCCAGCGGAGCTCATACCAAATAATTTATTCCCTTCAAGTATTAAAGAACCAAATGGCGTTAGGCCATCTGATCCATTAAAATCATAAAGGTCCTTGAATGAACTTCCATTTGTATCAATTGAAAAAATATTTCCTGCCCCATAAATTCCTCCCCACCCTGTCATTCCGTATAATGTTTTCCCTGATAAAGTTAACGAACCATTTGGTGTTTGCCCATTTGTTCCATTAAAGCTAATTAGGACATTGTATTGGGCATTGATTTTGCTTGTTCCACTACATAAAATGGCAAGAAATAAAAGTGGCAATCTTCTCATATTGTTTTACTTTAACTTAATCTGTTGAATAACAAATATAAGGGAAATATGTTTTAATCAGATGGTATTAATGCATTTTGTAAAAAATTCTTGTTTTGTAAAAATTTGAGAATTTTATCTGAAATGCCTTTTTACTGCCCTTACCAATCCCACCTCATATATAGTTTCCGAGGCAAAGTTGAATCCGCTTATTTGCGAAGCCCGTTTATTATTTGGCAGTGAGTTTAAAAATTCTTGCAATGCTTGGGTTTGCTTTTCATTTAATGCAGTGATAATTTCCCATGTTATTTTTTCATTCTCATCAATTTTAATACGGAACTTTACAGTGCCTTTATATTTCAATAGCGGCTTTCCGGGTTTGCTATATATCCACCTTTCATAAAGTCTGCTAATTTCATCTTCGGTAAAATTAAAAACATTCATATCGTGCGACCAATTATAACCAGGTTCAAAAACACCTTGGTATACGCCATCATCAATGCTTACGCCAGGTAAAGTGCATTGCGCCCTTCGCTTTTTATAATACCTGGATGAAGTCAATTTTCCTTTTTCATTCCATGTTTTCCATAATTTTACTTTTTCACCTTCCTCATATTCTCCTTCTTCTTTTTTATTTCCGTTAGTATACCAGGAACGGTATTTACCAAATAAACTACCATACAGATAATGTTTGTCTTCTATTATTTTACCATCCGGTGACCACTTTACACACTCCCCCAGAAGTTCGCCGTTTTTGTAATTCCGCATAGAGTCAATCCCTCCATTTTCGTAATAGGTAGTAACCTCGCCATCGAGCTTGTTTTCATTATACTGCTCTGTTTTTGTCAACTTTCCTATGTTGCTGAAATATTTCCATTCTCCAGCCCGTTCTGCTTCATGATAAAAAGAACTCTGCTTTAATTTACCACAACCTATTGCCGAATCATTACAAGGATAGTAGATATTCTCCGGGCCGTTTGCCCTGTCTTCATGATAGCATGCTTCCCATAATAGGTTTCCTTTTAAATCGTAAGACCTTTTATACCCCTGAAGGTATCCAAACCCATAACTTGTAACAATTTTTCCCGATCTGGTATTCTCAACCGAAAGGCCGTCTCTTATTCCGTTAAAATTCAAACGATAGGTATATTCCGTGATCCATTGATTTATTAAAGTATCGGCGGGGAGTTCCCGGGTAATAATTTTATCCGATAAGGTATCGAATCCATATATGGGAGTACCTTTATTAAAGTGATTGCGCTTGTATTGGGAAGGGTCCATTAATACAACATAATTATTACTTGCACTTATGGAATGGTCGCTGAAATAATTCACGCCGGGACCTATCAAATTATTCCAATACGTATGTCCCCTAAAATACTTAATGGAATCTTTATTTTGAGTAGGGTAAATTATACTCAATTGAAAAAGCGGGAAACTGTCACTTATCAAGTTGTAGGACACATTATCAATATTTCTGTTCAGGGTAATTTGTCTGATTTGGGTACTGACAAAAAATTTATGCTTTTGCGCAAAAGCGGTAAAATGCCCTATAATAAAGGCAAACATAATCAGTACCGTTTTATTTCTTGCCCACTTGCACTTCATACACTGCTTCCGACACAAAATTTATACCGTTTATTTGAGACACTATTTCTTTTGCCGGCAAGGTTTTGAAAAAAGCGAATAACGATGCCATTTGTTTTTCCGGAAGACTTTCATTTGCCTGTGCGCTCACATCTCCATGATATCCTATTTTAATGATAAAGCTTACGGGCTCTTTGAATTTCAAAAGGGGTTTGCCCTCTTTGGTAGCAATCCATGCGGAATACAGTTTTTGAATTTGATTTGTTTGAAGATTTTCTACTAGCATTATATTTATCCGTCTATCTTTTTCTTCCACTACAGCGTCTATTCCATTCTGAGCGACTTGGTACTCTACCGGAGGCGGAGGCAATTCATATACTTTGTTTGAAATTAATTTCCCGGTTTCATCCCACTTTTTCCATCGTTTTATTTTTATACCCTTATCATAAGTACCTTCTTCCATTTTAGCTCCATCGTCATACCAACTTTCATAATGACCATCCAGGCTATCATAAAAATAATTGCACTTAATAACCATAACACTGTCCTTATTATAGAAAAGGGCCAGACCGTTTAACTGATTGTTGTGATAGTTTCTAATTCGCTGAAGTCTTCCCGAACTGTAATAACTGCGCGATTCTCCTTCCAGTTCATCATACTTGTATAGATATAATTCCATTAACTTTCCGCATCCTTTGTTGGGCCAGCCGCAAGAGAAATAAAGATTCTTCGGGCCTTCCCTGCTATCCCGTTTATAGAAAATTTCCCACTTCAAATTGTCCGACAAATCGTAGGTTTTTTGATAACCATATTTATATCCAAAACCAAAATTGGTCACCTCTTTTTTATCATCCTTATAAACTACTGCTACCCCATTTTCAATTCCGGTAAAGCCGATATCGCGCGTAAATTCATAATTACCTTCTTTAACTACCGTATCACAAGGAAGTTGCCAGTCATTGAATTTATGGCTTATAGAATCATAACTGATAACCCTTGTGCCTTTCTTAGTATTGTACATGCTGCCATAGCCATACCATTTATCTCTGAATAAAATTGCGTAACAATGTGATTGTTCTATCGAATGGTCTTTCTTGTATTCTATCAGCGGCCCTATTAAACTAGTGTTATACAGATACCCGGTAGTACATAAAAATGAATCTTCCCCATTTCCAAATGGATGATAATACACGTTCATACTTCGTATTGGCAAAGTGTCGTCGGCATTTTTAGTTAAATAATATGTTGCATCGTTAATTTTTGAGTGTAATATCGTTTTAACTATCCTCACCGAAACAGCATACTTTTGAGCATATCCCCGCCCAAATAATACTATAAAGGTGAAGTATACTATAAGTGCCGACCGTCTCATGTGTAAATAATAACAATCAAAGATAGTTGATTTTGCAGGGTTGCACTTTACCGCAAACCAAGTAAACCTACCAGAACAAAACACACAATTAACTCACAATCTGCCACATTAGCATTATCCTTACTTTTTATAACTTTGCAAACCCAATTATGAACCCAATGAGAAGATTATCCTTACTTGCCGCAAGTTTTATCTTATTCTCGTTTGTTATTTCATGTCGCAATAATTCACCTAACGGTAAGGCAACAGATGACCCTAATGCCATGTCGCAGAATATTGTAAACATACAAGCTTCAGCGTCAACCCCGCCGAACGGCAAACTGCCTAAACTCGCTTTTAATGATACCCTCTTTAATTTCGGAACTATTATAGCCGGGCAAAAGGTAAGTCATTCATTCATCTTTAAAAATGCAGGCGAAGGCGACCTTATTATATCCGGAGCTGCTGCCAGTTGCGGCTGTACCAAACCGGAATTCCCGAAAGGTGTAATTCATCCCGGTGATACCGGAACAATAAGTGTTACCTTTGACAGCAGTAATAAATCCGGATTGGTAGATAAAAAGATCACCGTTTCCAGTAACTCAGTGCCTCCTTATAAAGTTTTAACTATAACCGCAAACATTCAACCTTCAAACAATTAACCTTAAACTATGCTTTTACAATCAATTCTGCTAATGGCTCCGCAACCGGGACAAAACCCAATCATCTCTTTTCTTCCTATTCTTCTTATCATAGTAGTATTCTACTTTTTCATGATCCGTCCTCAGATGAAAAAACAGAAACAACAAAACACTTTCAGGCAGGAACTGAAGAAAGGCGATAAGATCATTACCATTGCCGGAATTCATGGCAAGATAGCCGATGTGCAAGACAAAACCTTCATTATGGAAATTGAAGGCGGCGTGAGAATGAAAATCGAAAAAAGTGCTGTTTCTATGGAGAATTCCATGGCACTTAATAAAGCTGAATAAACCCTTGAGCGATGAAGGCATCGCTGCTTAAACTACACAGGCGTAAAGAGCAGGCAGACGGAAAACGCAAATCCAATTACAGGATAGTTGTTTTTTCCATCTGCTTTCTCATTTCGTTTGCATTCTGGTTAATGAACATGCTTTCGAAAAAATACACCGAGTCGTTTGTGTTTTATATCCAGTACCAGCACTTGCCAAAGCAGGCGAATCAACTGGCGACTACTGACACTATGCGTATTAAGGTAAATACAAATGGCTACCGGTTTATGGGCTATAAACTCGGCATCTTCGACAAATTTATTAAGTTGGATGCTTCCCAGTTCAGGCACAGGGAAAATCAATACTATTACACCCTTACCAATCGAATTCATGCTGAAAAAGTTGAGGAACAACTTGGCGATGAAGTAAAGGTTCTTGATATCACTCCCGATACATTATTTATCAGGCCCGCCGAACCTAAAACCGCAGACAAAAACTGATGCTGAAAATCGGAATAACAGGCGGAATAGGGAGCGGTAAATCTACTGTATGCAAACTATTCCAATGCCTTGAAGTACCTGTATTTAATGCCGATGAAGCGGGTAGAGATCTATTAGCCGAAGATTCATCCGTAATTAAAAAGGTTATTGAAATTTTTGGAGACACAATAATTACCGGACAAAAGCCCGACCGCAAAAAAATGGCGGAAATAGTTTTCAAAAACCCTGAAAAACTTGCTGAGCTTACTGCTGTGATACATCCTGCGGTAAGAAGCAAATTCAATGAGTGGGTGAGTGAACAAAGCACTTCGTATGTGATCAATGAAGCTGCTATTTTGTTTGAAACCGGAATTTACAAGCAGCTTGATTATACAATATTGGTTACAGCACCCGAGGAAATACGCATACAACGCGTTATGCAAAGGGATGGAATTGATGAAGCTACCATTCGTGACCGGATAAAAAACCAATGGAGTGATGAGCAAAAAAAAGAGCTTGCCAATTTTGTAATTTCTAATGATGAAGTAAATCCTTTGATGCCGCTGGTAATGGAGATACATAATAAGTTACTTTCCTTTTACAAATGAAAATTGCAATCCTTACTGATGGAGTACATCCTTATGTGATTGGCGGAATGCAAAAGTTTGCTTACCAGTTAGTAAAGCAGCTTGTCAACAGCGGGAATGAGGTTTATCTGTTTCATTGCAACCAGAGCTCGCACGACATTAATGAACTGGAGTTCTTCTCAGCCGAAGAAAAAAAACACATCAAGTCAGTTGTTGTTCCGTTCCCTAAAATACCCAATATCCCATTCCATTATTTTTATGAATCGCGCAAGTATGCAAGCCAGCTTGCCGATGAGTTAAAAAAAGTAATTAAGGAAATCGATTTTGTTTTTGTGCAGGGTTTTTGTGCATCAGGCTTACCCGCCAAACGCCAGCGGAAAGGATTTCCGCCGGTAGCTGTGCACTTGCATGGTTTGGAAATGTTCCAGGATTCCCCTTCGGTGAAAGCAGGAGTTTCAAAATATATGTTTCGCACGGAAGCGAAAGCTAATCTTAAAAAAGCCAACTATACCATTTCATTCGGCGGTAAACTTACTACCCTATTGAAAGACTTCGTAAAGAAGGAACAAATTTGGGAAATCCCCGGAGGTATTGATGAATTGTGGTTTACCGGGAATAAACAAGCAGACGATGGAAAAACCCATTTTGTTTTCGTTGGGCGTTACGAACTTCGCAAAGGCATTAGGGAACTGCATGGAGCTTTAAAAATGTTGCTTCCTTCCGGAAAGTTTACATTTGATTTTATAGGCCCTATTCCGGATGAACACAAAATAAATTCACCGGAAATCCGCTACCACGGCCAGCTTTCTTCTGAAACAGACATAAAAAATATTTTATCGAAAGCAGATGTATTGGTTTGCCCGTCGTATGCCGAAGGTATGCCCTATGTAATTATGGAAGGTATGGCTTGCGGCCTTGCTATTGCAGCCACCGATGTAGGAGCTGTTTCACTTTTGGTGAACAATGAAAATGGCTGGATAATCAGGAAACCGGATGAAAAGGAAATCTTCAAGACCTTGAGCGAGGTTATCAAAACCAAGCATGATGCGATAGAGCAAAGGAAATTGAACTCTGCCGAAAAAATAAAAAACTTCACTTTTGAAAAAGTTACGGCAAGTTTGATTCATCACATGGCTGAATCGAAGAAAAAACTATCTTCGCTACATTAAGTATTTTACATGAAGCCTATCTACTTCAATATACCTCACCTTACCGGGAAGGAACTTATGTATATGAAGAGGGCTGTAAAAACCGGGAAGATCTCCGGCGACGGATTATTCACCCGAGAGTGCCAGGCACAACTGGAAAAGGCTTACGGATTCAAAAAGGTACTGCTTACCAATTCCTGCACCGATGCCCTTGAAATGGGGGCTATGCTTTTCAATATAAAAGAAGGTGATGAAGTGATAGCACCTTCATTCACATTTGTTTCCAGTGTAAATCCTTTTGTAATCAGAGGTGCTAACATTGCTTTTGCCGATTCCACTGCAACAAATCCGAATATGGATATTAAGCAGATCGAAAGCCTTATTACTAATAAAACAAAAGCGATAGTTGTAGTTCATTATGCCGGGGTTGCCTGCGACATGGATGCAATAATGAATATTGCCAAAAAGCATAAATTATTGGTTATTGAAGATGCGGCCCAGTGTATTGACTCGTATTATAAAAAGTCTGCGCTCGGAAGTATAGGACATGTAGGGGCATTCTCGTTTCATGAGTCAAAGAATATTATTACCGGAGAGGGCGGCATGTTGACAGTGAATGATACCAGCATTAACGATAGGGCTGAAATTATCTGGGAAAAAGGTACAAACAGGCGTGCATTCTTTAAAGGCAAAGCCGATAAATACGAATGGGTTGACGTTGGTTCATCTTTTCTTCCATCGGATATTACAGCAGCTTTTTTAAAAGCCCAACTGGAAGAGTTGGATAAAATTCAAAAGAAAAGAAGACGGCTTTGGGAACAATATTATGATCAGCTAAAAGAATTGGCCAAGAAAAATATTATGCTGCCCAACATCCCGGAATATGCTACCAATAATGGACACATGTTTTATTTGGTTTGCAAAAGTAAAGATGAACGCAGCAAACTGATAGAACATTTAAAAAAACATAAAATACAGGCTGTTTTCCATTATCAGAGTTTGCACAAAAGTCCTTTTTACAAAGATAAATATAAGGGTCCGGAATTACCGAACTCCGACCACTACTCCGATTGCCTGGTAAGGCTTCCACTCTACTACGATTTGAAATTAAACGAAGTGGATCATGTTTGTGAACAGATATTGAAGTTTTATAAAAATTTCCCAGCATGACTTTTTCACTAACAGTGAGATTGTCATTCCGGACGAAGTGAGGAATCTGTTTTTAAAACAGATCCTTCGTTCCTCAGGATGACAAAGTCATTGAGTTACTAAACCTAATTATCCGTCATTGAAGTACCCCGTTGCAAAAGCATACACGTTTTGTGGGCTAGTGAGCCGGTAAAGAGACCTAAAAGGCATCCGCAAAAAACATCGAATGGGTAATGGACACCCAGATAAACCCGACTGTAGCATATCAGAAAAACATATACCATTAGACCTAACGTTACCCATTTGTTGCGGAACAGAAGTATTAGATAAGTAGCAATTGAAGCCGCATTGGCAGCATGATTGGAGGGAAAACCATATTGCCCGCCCATGTATGGGTCTTTGCCTTGGTCGCTGTAATAATGCAAGGCTCCGGTTAATAATCCATTATGGCTAGGCCTGTAACGCATCACATGGTCTTTTATGAGATTAGCTGCCTGATCACTCAGTACAACAGCAATAATTCCAAAAAGTATTACTAGCCAGGCAGACTTTCTGTAATCGCGTATTATTAACACTGCAAAGAGCAGGTACATAGGTATCCAGGTAAACTTTCCGCTGATGGTTATCATCACTTCATCCCAGAATGGAGAGTTCTTGCTATTAATGAATACCAGAATATCGGTATCTATTGCCTTTAATGTGTCTATAAAAGAACTCATACGCGATGATTTATGAAGCAAATATACGAGGGATTCCTTACTTTTGTAAAAAAGCAAGCCAGGCATGTCAGATGTCATAAAATTATTGTCGGACCATGTGATAAACCAGATAGCAGCGGGTGAGGTTATTCAGCGCCCTGCTTCGGCTGTAAAGGAACTCATGGAGAACGCAGTAGATGCCGGCTCCACCAAAATAAAACTGATCATAAAAGACGCAGGCAAGACCCTTATCCGGGTGATTGATAACGGATGTGGCATGTCCGATACCGATGCGCGACTTTGTTTTGATAAACACGCCACTTCTAAAATTACTACTGCCGACGATATATTTTCGGTAACCACGAAAGGTTTCCGGGGAGAGGCCCTGGCATCTGTAGCAGCTATTTCCACGGTTGAACTTAAAACCCGTACACCGGACAGCGAAATGGGTACTCTTGTTGAAATAGAACATAGCAAATTCCTGCGACAGGAACCATGCCAGGCTGAAGCCGGAACTTCCATAAGCATAAAGAATCTGTTCTTTAATGTTCCTGCAAGGAAAACCTTTTTAAAGTCAGACCAGGTAGAATTTCGTCATATCATGGAGGAGTTCCACCGGATTGCTTTAGCGCATCCGGAAGTGGAATTCTCTTTATTCAATAATGATGAACAGGTTTTTCATATTATGGCAGGTAGCCTGAAGCATAGGATCATGGCTCTTTTTGGAAATACATACGACCAGAAGATAGTTCCCGTTGTGGAAAATACCAACCTTGTTTCCATATCCGGATTCATTGGTAAACCGGAATATGCCAAAAAGACAAGAGGTGAGCAATATTTCTTTGTAAACAAACGGTTTATCAAGAACAATTACCTGCATCATGCCTTGCAGTCAGCTTACACAGAACTGCTGGCAAAGGAATCATTCCCCTCCTACTTTGTATTTTTTGAAATTCAGCCGGGAAAGATAGATGTGAACATACACCCTACTAAAACAGAAATTAAATTTGAGGATGAATCAATGGTATATGCCATATTAAAAGCAGCCGTTAAAAGGGCTTTGGGGCAACACAATGTTATTCCGCCAATGGATTTTAACATGGAACAGGCTTTTGAAATTCAACCTGTGAAAAGTACCGATATACTCCGTCAGCCCCAAATAAAAATTAACCCGAACTACAATCCGTTTACCGAAGAAGCAAAAACTAATTTGCGGAATGCCGGTTTTACCCAAACCATGCGTAACGAGACCCGGAGAACTGGTCAGCAAAACTACATTCAACCTGAAGTATTATCACCGGAACCAATCATAGCTCAGGAAACGAGTGTACCCTTAAAGTGGCATGAACAATGGGGCAAAAACTATATTGTGCTGGCAACCGACGAAAAAATATTGATGGTAAACCAACGACTGGCCTGGGAAAAGATATTTTTTGAAGAAGCGAATGCGGCCTTGCAAAACAAAGCAGGCCTGCCATCTCAGAAAGAATTATTCCCTCAAACCATACAGGTTTCGGCTGAGGATTCGGCTATTATTACCAATCTGCTGCCGGAACTAAAATGCCTTGGTTTCGACATCAATGATTTTGGCAAACAAACGTTCATAGTATATGGAGTTCCCGCCGGGGTTGACTCAGGTGCGTCCTCCGATTTTTTAGATGGGGTGATTGAAAATTATAAAAACACTACCAATTCTGAAATAAAGAACCCCGGAAATACGCTACTTGCCAAAGGATACGCCAGAAAGATGGCAGCCCGCTGCACCAAATTATTATCGGTGGAAGAAAGGGAAGGATTAATTGAACGGCTATTTAATTGCCCCACTCCCGATATAGCACCCGAAGGAAAAAAAGTTTATATTGAATTTTCTCCTGAAATAATTGAATCATGGTTTTAATATATACTAATTTATAATTGATATAAGGCATTATCATGAATGATTACCGTCGTCCTTCTTTTAGTTTATTTCCACCGGTAGTAAAAAACCTGCTGATAGCTAATGTTGTATTCTATATTGCGACCCTGACTATTCAGACGATGAACCATATTGACATTACTAACTACCTTGGGTTGCATTATTTTCAGGCTTCCAATTTCAAAATTTATCAGTTGGTAACATACATGTTCCTTCATGATACATCCAGTTTTTTTCAATTGCACAATGCCAGCAGCCTCATGCATATTTTCTCAAATATGTTTGCTTTATGGATGTTTGGAGCCGCACTTGAAAATTACTGGGGAGCAAAACGATTCATCATATTTTATTTTATTTGTGGTATAGGCGCGGCAATAACCCAGGAGGTATCCTTATATCTTTACTTTCACCACATTCAAACTGCTATTACTTCCTTCAATTTAAGTCCGAATATTGACAACTTCTCAGCTATCATTGCAAACAATTTTCAAGATATCCATGGATATGCAACGCCAACAACTAACGACGGAATGGTGAATACGCTCAACATGCTTTACCAGTTTGCCATTACTAATTCCAACACAATTGGCGCATCAGGTGCTATATTCGGAATACTGCTTGCCTACGGTATGTTATTCCCGAACACCGAGTTATACCTTTATTTTGCTATTCCTATAAAAGCTAAATACTTTGTTATCCTATATGGTCTATTCGAATTATATTCAGGTATTAAAAATTCAACCGGCGATAATGTAGCCCATTATGCTCACTTAGGCGGAATGGTATTTGGCTTTATATTAATTATGTATTGGCGCAGTCAACGCAGAACTTAAAAACCAGCTATGTCATTCCTTCGCACTGAATACGAAAATTTATTAGGCAGCAGGTCAACACCCCTTATCCGGTTGATCGTTGTTAATATTATTGTTTTTCTGATAGCCAACATTTGGGTAAATATTCCCGGTGGCGAAGCTTCTTTTTATGATTACTTCGCACTTCCATCATCCCCCATAAAGCTATTACACAGGCCGTGGACATTAATTACAAGCATGTTTGTTCATGTGAGTTTCGGACACATATTTTCCAATATGTTCTGGCTTTATTTTATCGGCCGCATTTTCGAAGACTTTGTAAGGGGATATCGTATTTTCTATACCTATCTTTTTGGCGGTTTAGCAGGAGGACTTTTATTTTTACTTTTTTCTTCTTTTACCAGGCAACCTTATCCCATGATTGGTGCTTCCGCTGGAGTAATGGCGGTAGTGGTGGCAATTGCAGTGCTGGTTCCGAATTATTCAGTTTATCTTTTCATAATTGGAGAAGTGAAACTGAAATATGTGGTGCTGGCATCATTTATATTAAGCTCTATAGTCGATTTTAGTGTGAACAGCGGAGGAAAGGTTGCACACATTGGGGGTGCCTTGTATGGAATTATTTACATGGTTCAGTACAAACAGGGTACCGACTTTGCAATGATTGCAAATAATTTTTTCAAAAAATTCGGAAGTATTTCAAAACTGTTCAAGCCAGGTCCAAAAATTAAAAAAGAAGGTGGTAGCGGCTTTCGCCCAAACACCAAACCATCGGATGACAAACAGAAAAAAATTGACGCCATTCTTGATAAGATCTCCAGTTCGGGTTATGATGCGCTTACAAAAGAGGAAAAAGACTTCCTCTTCAAATCAAGCAAGCCTTCGTGATGACACAAGATTTGAGCGTTATTTAACTCTTTATTATAGTTGCCACGACCTTTACGCAACGTTGCCTTTTTCCCAGCTAGCGGTAACAGTTGCGAAACCTAATGAGTTTAAGCGAAAGAAGGATATGCAAGTTACTTAATTTCAAGTGGTATAGTTAAAGTGCAAAAGAGAATCTCATGGGTTCTCTTTTTTTTATTGAGTGTCCCAAGACAATTAAATCAATGCATCTCAAAATAATAGAGGCTAAGTCACTTTTCACATATCTCAATCTGCTTTTTAATTTACAGTGAAAATACCGCTCTAAACTCCTAAAGGAGTAGAGAACATTCGGTATGGACTCAACCGTTGGCATGTATGAATATACCATTAATTCTGGCTTGTGATACTAGTAAACATGTTGGTTACACCGATTCTGTTTCCTTTACTCTGCAATATACTTGCGACCCTTCTTGTGTCGAATGCGCAGATGAATTAGCATGTGGAAGTACCACCCTGTACAATCACCCTTGCGGTTCATGTAATGCAGTTCCTAATACAACAAATACGCTGTTAAATATATTCCGCACTAACGTGGGTTATATGAATCAAAACCTGCCGACATATTATACTACTTCATGTACTACTTCCCCGGAACTTATGCTTTCTCAAACTGATACGGTGCAAAATAAATCGGGAATAAATCTGAATGAGGCATATCAGGGAGATCAGGTGGAATCTATTGTAGTTGGTAGTTATTCCGGTTTGGTTCCTAACGATTACAAAAATGTATTCTTGCAAATTCGTCATCCGAAGTATGCAGGTACTTTGCATGGAGGATATTTATTCGAACTTGACCCTGATGTAAAAAGCTATTTTATAATAAGTGGCTTTAGCTCTTCTTTATTTGCCCTGAACGGAGTTCAATTATTTCTGCCCAATAATCGCCCTTTTTATACAGATACATTTTCATTGAGTACAGTATATATGAAC